>NZ_JBHJPX010000020.1:0-151199 GCF_042262425.1 Streptomyces sp. NPDC056373 | reverse complement strand
ACGTTGCCCGCCGGGCCGCGACACCGGGGCCTGGCGGGCATGCGCCTCGGCGGTCACTCCTCCGGCCGTCGCCCGGGCCCGCCGTCCTCCACGGGTGCCCGGCCGTCCGCCGACTCGCCCGCTGTGAGGTGCTCCAGTACCTCGACGAGCTCCTGGCAGGCGCGCTCCACGGAGCGGCGCGTGTAGATCTGCTCGGTGATCACCGCCGAGAGGATCAGGGCCGTGAGCGCCATCGCCCCGTTGAAGGCCTGCAGCTTCATCATCACCTCGACCCGGCTGAGCCGCTCGAACGGTCCGACCCGGTCGGTCGCCGCCACCGTGGTCATGACCGAGGCGAACAGAGCGCACAGCAGGCTGCCCGCCAGCTGGAACCGCAGGGCCGCCCAGATCAGCAGGGGGTAGACGAGGAACAGCAGACTGATCGAGCTGTGCGCGGCCACCGGCACGAGACAGCAGGCGATGACCGCCAGCCCCGCGGCCTCCTTCCAGCGGGACAGGGGCAGCGGGAAGCGCACGCGGGACAGCAGGAGCAGCACCGGCGTGACGATGAGCACGCCCATCGCGTCACCGACCCACCAGGCCAGCCACACCGCCCAGAAGCCGGGCCACTCGATACGGTCCGTGGCGATCAGGATGCCGGCGCCCGTGGTCGAGCTGATCAGCATGGCGGTGAAGGCGCCCAGGAAGACCAGGGCGAGACCGTCCCGCAGCCGCGCGAGGTCGGTGCGGAAGCCGGCCCGCCGGAGCAGCAGGTACCCGGCCACGGGGGCGGCCGTGTTGCCCGCCAGTACACAGAGGGCCGAGGGCGTCAGGGACGTCAGGGACAGGATGACGAAGAAGGCACCGAGGGCGATCCCGGGCCAGCAGCGCAGTCCGAGGAGCAGCAGGCAGGCCACGGCGACGCCGGTGGGAGGCCAGATCGGCGTGACGACCGCGCCCTCGACGACCAGGTCCCGCAGCAGCCCCAGTTGCGCGGACACGTAGTAGCAGGCGGCGACGGCCAGCGTCTGCAGAGCGACGACGACCGGCGTGCGCAGATCCTGGCTACCCACCACAGCAGCCATGAGACACCGGGGCCGATACCTCGGCGAGGCGGGAGCGGCCCTCGTGCCGCCCTATGGCTGAGCGTTCGGCCCGTCCAGACCGACCACCAGGACGGCGGCGTCGTCGTCATGTCCCACGCGCTCGGCGCCCTTGATCACGGCGGCCGCGAGGGCGTCCACGTCCATGCCCGCCACGGCCGCGATGCCCGCGAGGCGTGTCACCTGGTCCAGGCCCTCCTCCAGCCGCATGGACGGTCCTTCCACGACACCGTCCGTCAGCAGGACGAACACGCCGCCCGTGGTGAGCTCGTACCGGGTGACCGGGTAGCGCGTCCCGGCCTGCACCCCGAGGGGCGGCCCGCCCTCGTCCTCGGTGAGGCCGGACTTCCCGTCCGCTGTGGCCCAGACGCAGGGCAGGTGCCCCGCCCGGGCGCTCTCCAGTACCCCGGCACAAGGGTCGAGCCGCATGAACGTGCAGGTGGCGAAGAGGTCGGAGCCCAGGGACACCAGCAGATCGTTGGTCCGCGCCAGCACCTCGTCGGGGTCGCTGGTGACCGACGCCAGTGCCCGCAGCCCGGCCCGCACCTGCCCCATGAAGGCCGCGGCCTCGATGTTGTGGCCCTGGACGTCGCCGATGGACAGGCCGATCCGGCCGTCGCCGAGGGTGAAGGCGTCGTACCAGTCGCCGCCCACGTTGAGGCCCCGGTACGCGGGCGCGTACCGCACGGCCAGATGCAGCCGGCGGGCCGTCGGCAGGTCGCGCGGCAACATGCCGCGCTGCAGCGCGATCGCCAGCTCGACCCGGGACCTCTGCATCTCGGCCTGCGCACGCGCCTGAGCCGTCAGGGCCCCGAGCCTGGTCAGCAGCTCGTCGCCGTCGTCCGTCGTGCCGGTGCGGGACATGGTTCACTCCGGCGGGGGTGGCCACGGTAGGTGACGACCCGCGAAGGCAAATCACCTGATTTATGTCCATAGGATGATACTCAGGCGAACGCCACCACGACGAGTCCGCGTCTCCCGGGAGCCCTCGGTTCCCCTCCGGTGAGGCGTCGGACCCTCTCGCCCCACCGTCGCCCTCATGCCTGACGGTTGCGGGACATCTCCCTGCCCGAAGCCCGCTCGTCCGGGTCCTCCCGTGCCTGGGCCACGGCCCGCCGCAACAGCCCGGACAGCCGCTCCTCGGCGTCCGGGGCGGCGCACAGCACCCGGAGAGCGTGTTCCAGGTGCCGACGCCCCGGCCCGCGCCACCACAGCAGATCGCAGATCCGGGCCACCGCACCTCCCGTCGACGTGTGGGTGACTCTGCCCGCCCTTCGGCGGCAGGCACGGTCGTACCGCGCCAGAGACCGCGACGACGGGCGCACCACGCGCGCCGCGTCCACCACCGTGCCGACCAGCAGCGGTGCGTAACCACGGCCCGAGGGGTAAGCGTCCGCGAGGTCGGCGGCCAGCGGCCACAAGGCGAGCCGGGCGCCGTCACCGACACCGTCGTTGACCACGCGGGCCAGGGCCGCGAGCGCCGGATGCGTCCCCGCGGGGCTGTCGGTGAACCGGCCCGAGGCCAGCAGGGCCGCGGCCTCCATCAGGCAGGCACCGTCGTCCGGGTGCAGGTGAGCGAAGCGCCCGGGTGACGGAAGGCCGTCCGGGGCCCCGGCGGGTGCCTGAGCGGACCACTGACGGCCGGGAAGTGCGGTCATGGACGGCCTCCGGTTGTGATCACAGACCGGTGACGGCGTGCAGGAGGAGATAGAGCGCCGCCGCCGGGATCCCCGCGCCGGGAAAGGTGAGGATCCAGGCGGTACCGATCGAACGGGCCACCTGCCAGCGTACGTCGGAGAAGCGCCGGGTGGCACCGGCCCCGAGAATGGCCGCGGTGATCGTCTGGGTGGTGGAGATCGGCGCCTTCACCAGGAACGCCGTCGTGTAGAGGACGGCCGCGGCAGCGGTCTCGGCGGCGAACCCGCGTGGCGGATCGAGGTGCACGATGCGCCGCCCGAGAGTGGTGATGATGCGACGCCCGCCGGTGTACGTACCGGCCGCCATGGCGATCGCCACGGCACCGATGACCCACACCGGCACCGAGAAGTCGTCCTGCCAGCCGGCCGTGACCAGCGCCAGCACGATGACGCCCATGGTCTTCTGCGCGTCCTGCAATCCGTGCCCCAGCCCCATGGCGGCGGCCGAGACACTCTGCGCCGCACGGAAGCGCCGCATGGTGCGCCGGGGTGCCGAACGCCGGAACACCCACAGGATGACCGTGTGCAAGAGGTACCCCAGCACCACGCCGACCAGCGGGGACAGCAGCATCGGCAGGACGACCTTGTCCAGGATGCCCGACCAGTGCACCGTGGCGGACGCGGCGAGCGCGGCACCGACCAGCCCGCCGATCAGGGCGTGCGAGGACGAGGTGGGCAGCCCGCGCCACCAGGTGAAGACGTTCCACCCGATGGCGCCCAGGAGCGCGCACAGGACGAGCAGCAGCCCGGAGGTCGCCTCCGGCGCCCCGATGATGCCGCTGCCGACGGTCTGGGCGACCCCGGTTCCCAGGAAGGCCCCGCAGAAGTTCATCACCGCGGCCATCGCCAGCGCCATGCGGGGCGTCAGTGCCCTCGTGGAGATCGAGGTGGCGATCGCGTTCGCCGCGTCGTGGAAGCCGTTGGTGAAGTCGAACGTCAGACCCACGACGATGATCAGCACCACGAGAGTGAGCTCCATGCCCGATCACCTTCCGACGCCCGGCCGCACGGTTCCATCGTGCGCTTCCAGGGCGGGGCGGGCTGTGCGACTACGCCACGTGAGGCGGCCCGTGGGACGGAACCCGGGGACACGAATGCCCGGCTCTACGGTGTTCTGATGCGATCTGTACCTATGTGGGCGCTGGCGTCGTCGGGATTCGCCCCGGTTTTCCTGATCATGGGCTGGCTGTCGGCGGCGGCGTTGCAGGGCCCCCCGTACGACCCCGCCGCCCAGACGATCAGCGTCCTGGCGGCTCCCGGAAACTCGGGATCCTGGGTGATGACGGCGGCGTTCGTGGCCCTGGGGTTCTGCCACCTGCTGACGGCCTGGGGGCTGCGCCCGGCCGCGACGGCCGGGCGGATGGCTCTGGCGGCCGGAGGTGTGGCGGCGCTCACGGTGGCCGTGTTCCCGGCGCCGAGCAGCGGTGGTTCGCTGAGCCACGGTTCGGTCGCCGCCGTGGGCTTCGCCGTCCTGGCGGCATGGCCCGTGCTGGCCGCCCGGGCCGGTACCGCCGTGCCGTGGGCCCTGCGCCCCTTTCCCTCCCTGGGGGCGACCGCCGTCATGGCGGCCGGCGCGACCTGGTTCCTGATCGAACTGCACCTCCAAGGCGCGGCCGGGGTCGCCGAGCGCGCCGTGACGACCCTTCAGTCGGTCTGGCCCTTCGTGGTCGTCGTCTCCTGCCTGCGTGAATCCTTGCGTGAAGGGTCCCCGGGCTGACCGGGCGGTCCCGATGTGCTGACAGGTGAGCGGTCCCGATGTGTTGACAGGTACGTACCAAAGCGCAACTCTGAGAGCGCTCTCAGACTCGGCCGAATGTCGAACGGAGGCAGAGCGTGTTGCGAACTCTCAGGCGCCGGGCCACAGCCGCGGTGCTGTCCTTGGCCACGGTCCTTGCCGGCTCCCTGCTGGCGACAGGAACGGGTGCGCCGGCCCATGCCGCCGTACCGGCGACGATCCCACTGAAGATCACCAACAACTCGGCCCGCGGTGAGCCGCTCTATGTCTACAACCTCGGCACGGACCTCTCGACCGGTCGGCAGGGCTGGGCCGACGCGGGCGGCACCTTCCACCCCTGGCCGGCCGGCGGCAACCCGCCGACTCCCGCCCCCGACGCCTCGATCCCCGGCCCGGCGGCAGGGCGGTCGGCCACGATCCGCATGCCCAGGTTCTCCGGACGTGTGTATTTCTCCTACGGCCAGAAACTGGTCTTCAAGCTCACCATCGGAGGCCTGGTCCAGCCTGCCGTGCAGAACCCGGCCGACCCCAACCGGAACATCCTGTTCAACTGGTCGGAGTACACGTTCAACGACTCGGGTCTGTGGATCAACAGCACGCAGGTCGACATGTTCTCGGCTCCCTACGCGGTGGGAGTGCAGCGGGCCGACGGCAGCACCGCGAGCAGCGGACGGCTCAAGGCCGGCGGCTACAAAGGCTTTTTCAACGCCCTCAGGGGACAGCCCGGAGGCTGGGCCAACCTGATCCAGACCCGCCCGGACGGCACCGTGCTGCGTGCCCTGTCGCCGCTGTACGGTCTGGAGACCGGCGCTCTGCCGGCCACCGTGATGGACGACTACATCAACCGCGTCTGGCAGAAGTACGCCACCTCGACCCTGACGGTCACCCCGTTCGCGGACCGGCCCGGCACCAAGTACTACGGCCGGGTCTCCGGTGGCGTCATGAACTTCACCGACGCCGCCGGAGCGGTTGTCACCGGTTTCCAGAAGCCGGACGCCTCCTCCGTCTTCGGTTGCCACGGTCGCCTCGACGCCCCGAACGACCAGGTGCGCGGCCCGATCTCACGCACGCTGTGTGCCGGGTTCAACCGCTCCACCCTGCTGGTCAACCCCAGCCAGCCCGATACCGGCGCCACCGACTTCTACAAGGACAACGTCACCAACCACTACGCGCGCAAGATTCACGCCCAGATGGCGGACGGAAAGGCCTACGCCTTCGCCTTCGACGACGTCGGCCACCATGAATCGCTCGTCCACGACGGCAATCCCCGCCAGGCCTACCTGACCCTCGAACCCCTCGACTGACTGGCCAGTTGCGACGAGCCGCTGACGCCACGAACTGAGCGTGGCACCAGCGGCTTTTCGGAGGGGCGTGCCCAACGCCGTCGTCAAAATCTTATCCGTCGAACAAAGTTGGCGTTTCATCAGTTCTGAAATCAATTACAACTTTGCCATCTCTTGGTGTAGCTGAACCGTCGATTACGTGAGCCTCATGGGCATCGCGTGTGCCTGCAAGCCCTGCCGGAACAAGGGCGATTGTGGCCACTTTCCCCCCACGCACCATCGAGAGGCAACAAGGATGACGATGAAGCACACCCTGCGGTACGGCAGCCGCACGCTCGCGTTGGCGGCGATCGCGCTCGGGGTGATCACGACGGCCGTGCCGGCCACGGCCGGGGAACAGCCCACCGCGGAGCAGATCATGGCCGACTGCGCTTCCGGAGAAGGCAAGTGCAGTTTCAATTCCCCCCGACTCGGCAAGGCCTATCTCGGTGAACCGCGCCAGGTCTCCGAACTGCTCTTCAACTGCACCGAGTCGCCTGCATCCCAGTCGATGTCATGGGCCGACACCGTCGGCTCCTCCCATTCGGTGGGAGGATCGGTCACCGTGGGCGGCGGCATCGAAGGCATCATCACGGCGAGTGTGACCGCGACCTACAACTACACCTGGCAGAGCTCCCACACGGAGACGAGCTCCTTCACCGTGACCGTGAAGCCGGGAGAAGTCGGCTGGATCTCCCGTGCCCAGGTGATGCAGCGGATATCCGGCACGTGGCAGACCCATTACGACGACCCCAAGTGGGGCCACTACTTCTGGTTCGTGCCCGACAGCGTCACCGGCCCGGCTCCGAACGGCACGGACGGCAAGCACAGCGCGGTCGTGGTCAAGTCGCGCAAGATGACAGCCGACGAGAAGAAGCTGTGCGCCGGCGGCTCCACCCGGAACAAGGTCTTCTCCCGCAGCGGCTGATCCGGTCGGCCCGGTGGTGGGGCTCGCCGTCTCTACTTGGGGTCGCGATGAAAGAGAGACGTGGACCAGAGGTAGCCGAGCAACGCCAGCCCCACGCACCAGACCGCCGCGAGCCATCCGTTGTGGCCGATCCCGGTGCCGAGGAGCAGGCCGCGCAGGGTCTCGATGGCCGGGGTGAACGGCTGGTACCGGGCGATCGGCTGGAACCAGCCCGGCATGGCGTCGACCGGTACGAAGGCGCTGGACAGCAGCGGCAGAATCATCAGCGGCATCGCGTTGTTGCCGGCCGCCTCGGCGTTCGGGCTGACCAGGCCCATGCCGACGGCGATCCAGGTGAGCGCCAGGGAGACCAGCGTCAGCAGCCCGACCGCCAGGATCAGCTCCTGGACGGTGGCGTCCGTGGTCCGGAACCCGATCGCCATGGCCACGGCCCCGACGAGCACCGCACTCGCCACGCACTGCAGCACGCTGCCGAGGACGTGCCCGATGAGCACCGAACCGCGGTGGATCGCCATGGTGCGGAAGCGGGCGACGACGCCCTCGTTCATGTCCATAGAGACGGACACCGCGCTGCCGATCGTGGTGCCGCCGATGGTCAGCATCAGGATGCCCGGGACGAGGTACGCGAGGTACTCGGACCGGTCGGCGTCACCGCCTCCGATGCCTGCGCTCATGGTGTCGCCGAAGATGTAGGCGAAGAGCAGGAGCAGCATGATCGGGGTGAGCAGGAGGTTGAGGGTGAGGGAGGGGTAGCCCCGGATGTGGAGGAGGTTGCGGCGCAGCATGGTGGAGGAGTCGCGCAGGGCGAGGCCGAGGGAACTCATCGGGTGTTCTCCTTGGGCTGGTCGGTGACGTCGGCCGGGCCGGTCAGTGCGAAGAAGACGTCGTCGAGGTCGGGGGTGTGCACGGTCAGTTCGTCGGCCTCGACGCCGGCCGAGTCCAGCCGGTCGAGGAGGGCGTGCAGTGCGCGCTGGCTGCCGTCGCTGGGAAGCTGGAGGGCGAGGGCTTCGTCGTCGCGGGTGACGTCGCCGAGGGCGGTGGCGGCGTCGCGGTAGGCGGCGGGGTCGGTGAAGCGGAGCCGGACGTGTCCGCCGGGGATGAGGCGCTTGAGCTCTTCGGCGGTGCCCTCTGCGGCGATCCGGCCGTCGTTGAGGACGGCTATGCGGTCGGCGAGCTGGTCGGCTTCCTCCAGGTACTGGGTGGTGAGGAAGACGGTGACGCCGCCGGAGACGAGCTCGCGGATGATCTGCCACAGGTTGTGGCGGGCGCGGGGGTCGAGGCCGGTGGTGGGTTCGTCGAGGAAGATGATGCCGGGGTCGCCGACCAGGGTCATGGCGATGTCGAGGCGGCGTTTCATGCCGCCGGAGTAG
This sequence comes from Streptomyces sp. NPDC056373, assembly GCF_042262425.1. Taxonomy (NCBI): domain Bacteria; kingdom Bacillati; phylum Actinomycetota; class Actinomycetes; order Kitasatosporales; family Streptomycetaceae; genus Streptomyces; species Streptomyces sp. NPDC056373. The sequence continues at coordinate 143,065 of NZ_JBHJPX010000020.1, read as the reverse complement.
GTGGAGGCGGGCCTGCCGGCGGCGTCGGTGAGGTCGAAGCGTTCCAGCAGTCCGGCGGCGACGCGGCGCCCCTCACGGCGGGGAAGGTGGTGCAGGTCGGCCATGAGGAGCATGTTCTCCATGCCGGTGATCAGCCCGTCGACCGCGGAGAACTGGCCGGTGACCCCGATCGCGGCGCGTACGGCCTGCGGGTCGGTGGTGAGGTCGTGGCCGGCCACCCGGGCCTGACCGCCGTCGGCGGTGACGAGGGTGGAGAGGATCTTGACGGCGGTGGTCTTACCGGCACCGTTCGGCCCGAGCAGGGAGAAGATCGTGCCTTTCGGGACGGCCAGGTCGACGCCGTCCAGGACGGTCTTGTCGCCGTAGGACTTGCGCAGACCGACGGCGGAGACGGCGGCGGGTGACGGGTGACCGTTTCCGGATGTGGACATGACAGATGAAGGCATGGTGCCCTCCTTGAGAAGGGAGCCCTTTGCGAGAAGGCTGAAGGGGAAGAGGAGGGGCGCGCCGGTCGATGATGTGGTGCTCAGGCCTTGGCGCGGCGGATGTCGATGGTGCCCCAGTTGGTCCGGGCGCGGACCTTGACGGTGTTCTCGGTGTGCTCCGGGGCTCCGGACGTGGCGAGCGCGTTGCGCACCTGTCCGCGCTGGGAGCTGACGTCGAGCCAGGCGGCGGTGCCCTCGCGGATTCCCACCTCGATGACGCCGTTCGAGGTCTCCAACTGCACTTCACCGCCGCTGACTTCACCGAAGCGCAGGTAGCCGTTGGTCGCGGTGCCCGTGACCGGCCCCTCGGCGCGCGCTATGTCGCTGCCCCCGTTGGTGCCGCTCAGCCGCAGCTCGCCGGTCACGGTTCCGACGGTCGTGGTGCCGTTCGAGTTCTTCAGGACGGCGGGACCCTCGATGGTTCCGACGCGCACATCGCCGGTGCTGCTCGTTATCTCGGCCATGCCCTCCACCCGGTCCACGGTGATCGAGCCGTGCGAAGCGGTCAGCTTCACCGGGCCGGTGGCGTCGAGGCGGATGTCGCCGACCGAAGTCTTCACACCGACCTCGCCGAGCCGGCCCTCGCCGAGCACCTGGACCCAGGCGCCGGTCATGTCGACGTGCGAGCCCGTGGGGAGTTCGACGGTCACGTCGACGACGCCGGTGCGGCCGAGGCCGAACAGGTTGGCCTTGGGTGTCCAGACGGTCAGGACGCCGCCCACGTACGTGACTTCGGTCTGGTCGGCGGTCCGCGCGTCCGGCTCGCGTTCGGGGTTCCGGGGGTGCACCTCCACCACGGTGTCGAGGCGGTCGCCCGCGATGAATCGGATGGAACCGGCCTCCACGCGTGCCGTGACCGAGACCGCTTCAGGAGTGTCGAAAGAAGGCATGGCTGTCCCGTCTGCTTGGGTCCTCAGAGCGTCCCCGCTGGTGGGACGTGATGTGGGTGACGTGGTGCGGGGCTGGGCGCGGCTAGCGCACCCAGCCGGTGAAGCTCTGTCCCAGGGTCTTGGTCTTCTCTGCCGTACGCGGCCGGGTTCCGCCGTCGACCGCGGCGGCCACGGCTCGAACCAGCCATGCGTTGACCGACAGGCCCTCGCGGCTCGCGGCCTCCTCGGCGCGGGCCTTGAGGTGGGCCGGCAGGCGCAGGTTCACGCGGGCGGTGCCGCCCTCGTCGCCGTCTGCCGGCGCCGGGGCCGGGCTCATGGTGAGCGGTTCGGGTGTGACCGGCTCCTCGGGCGCACTGCCGTGGGTGGGCGGCAGGGCCACCACGAAGTCGGGGTCGAGCCCGCGCAGCCGTACGTCCACCGAGCCGGGGGCGAGTTCACGAGTGATCTCGTCCGTCGCGGCGGAGAGCACGTTGAGCAGGGTCAGCCGGGTGGCCGACTCCAGAGGGGCGGTGAGTCTCTCGGCCAGCTCTCGGGCTTCATCGCCACCCGCTTCGGCGGCCACCGCGAGTTCCCGGCGAAGGTTCTCGACGTACGGAGTGAGGTCCATGGCGCCATGATGGCATCACGTTGGCGCCATGTGCAAGGCCCATGTGGTGCCATCCTCTCGATCTCAACCCCGGAGGCGCCTGGTGTTGCCAGGTGGTGCCATGTGGTGTCGCGTGGCGCCACTTCTCGAGGCGCGTGATGCCGCTCGGGGCCACGTGCGTCGGCCCCGCCGGATGCTTCTCGCCCGGCGGGGCCGATCTCGGGAGCGGGCAGGGCGGAAGATGACCCGCGGTCTCGTCACCTGCTCGCGGCGGCGGTCACGGTCGCGGGGTCCACACCGGTCAACTCGACGATGCGGTGCGGTGCCACACCGGCAGCGAGCGCCTTACCGATCAGGCCGTCCCGCCCGTCGGCGCAGTCACGGTAGGCGAGCAGTTCCTGCTCGACCCGGGCCAGCGGCTCCGGGACCAACTGGTGGCGCAGCCGGCTCAGCTCCTCCTCACTCAACGGGACGGGCAGCCGTTCCGCTCCCTCGGGCACGGCCGCCGTCTCCTCCGGCGGCAGTAGGCGCAGGTGGGGCGAGGTCGGCGTACTTCCCTGGGCATCGAGCCAGGCGCGGACTGCGGGAGTTTCCATGCACGCGAGTTCACCGACGGCGGCCGGCGACACACCGAGCTGCGCGGACGCGTCGTCAAGCAGGAACAGGTAGGCGTCGTCGGTCATCCTCGGCTCCTTCTCCACAGTGTGTTGAACGACATCCCATTACCCCGCCGAGCCCGGATTACCGCCGGATCGCCAGGCGCTTGGAAGCCGCGCGGACGCACGCTACGGGGCGACCCGGAAACAGAACGGGCACAACGTGGATCTGCTGCGGGGCAGACAGGGCGGTCGCCCCGGCACAAGGGCTGCGCAGCTCGCCCGGATCGGACGGCCCGCGCATGCCGACGACGCCAGGGATCGGCCCAAGCGTGAAGGTCAACCCGTCTGCCAAGGGCCGGTGTGAGGACTGACCCGAACCCGAGCAATCCTGGCAGGGGCAGAGTGTGAACCACTCGATGGCCTGGAGGAGCCTGCCCGCGCCACCTCCTGCCCGGGCCGAGCCGCCTGTCCGCGCGACCTACTGATCGAGTGGGACGGCACTGCTCCGGGTCCCGGTGATGTGAAGGTCTATGTACGAGGCGAGAGTCAGCGCGTCCCGGGGGTCGTCGGCCTGGAAGGCGACCCGGCGCAACAGGAGGACACCGTCGAGCGCGATGCCTTGACGGGCGAGGACGAAGAGCAGGGTGAGGAAGGCGCAGCGGGCGTTGCCGTCGTCGAAAGGGTGGAAGAAGCAGACGTCGAGGTAGGCGCGTGCGGCGCGAGCGGTCAGGGGGAGAGGCCGGTCGGCGTCCTGTGCGCTCTCGGACAGACAGAGATCCAGTCGGCTCCGGAGGCCGGGGGCGATGCCGTAGCGCTCCCGGCCGCTCTTCGCGAAGGCGGGCAGGCTGCGCAACGGCGGGGGTTGCGGAGTGTCCAGGACGTGTTGCTGCCAGCTCTGCAGCAGCGCGAAGTCGAGGCGGGCGCCTCGCGCGGCGTCGGCCCGCATCAGTTCCAGGGCGGTGAGCAGGCCATGGGCCCGGGCCGGGTCCAGGGCGCCGTCGAAGCTGCGGATGTCCTCTGCCGCGCCGTCGCGGTACGGGGTCACCGGTCCGTTCACGTCACTGTCTGGGGCCCGCTGCCACGCCACGCCCTCACGCACGGTGAGCCAGCGCTCGAGGTGGTCCGGCAGCGGCTCGGGGGACGGTGCGAGGTCGGCCGGCCGTACCGAACGCGCGAGGCGCTCCGCGACTTCGTCGACCAGCGAGTGGTCAGGGCCGGTCCAGCTCTTGAAGCGGCCACCGATCGCGCGGTCCACCAATTCCTCCGCGACGTCGGGTGCGACGTCCCAGCGGTCGAGGAACCAGGTGAGTACCTGACGGCAGTGTCCGTGCCAGCCGCTGCCGCACCCGGTGCGGTCGGTCACCTGGAGGATCAGGTTGCGGGCCGCCCGGTCCCACAGGATCCGGTCGTCCTCGACGGTCCGCAGGTCCAGTGGGTACGCATCGATCCAGCCGGCGAGACTTTCGAGCCACGCACGCCATTCACAGAGCGCCGCGACAACGCGGGGGAGCGTCTCCTCGGGGGTGGTGATCGAGTCGCGCGGGCAGCACCAGTGCCCGACCGGTCCGCCGTCGAAGTCCCCTTCGTCGTGCGACCAGCGCCAGCCCGTCGCCCAGCGGCCGTAGTGCTCCGCCAAGGCATGCGACATGGCATCGGCCCACGGCGTGGCCTCCTCCCGGTCCCAGTCGCTCATCACCGAGTCGGCAAAGGGGACATCCGGCCGACGTGGCACACACCGGGCCGGACCGAGCGAGTGGACGACCTGGGCCGCCGACGCGGCGTCGAAGGGGTGGCGGGCTGGGCCCACCTCGTCCCAGTTCAGACAGCCGGGGCTCAGCGTGCGGATCACCGCGCCAGCCTGCCACACCCGTCCCGGGCCCGATCAAGCGAATAAGCGGGACCCGCACCCCTCACCGTGCGTGCGGACACGTGGCGCGTCCAGCCCGCGCCCGCCGGTCCGCAACGCTCAGACCCCGGCTCCGGCCGTCTCCCACCCTGCCTCCCCGTCCTCCAGAGCGGCCTGCCAGGGGTGCGGGCCGGTGCCGTCGGTCCAGGCTTCCAGGGCCTCCCGGTCCAGGCACACGATCCCGCACTGCTCGGCGTACTCCACCGCCGGCGCCGTGAAGTCGCTCGTGCAGACCAGCACGGCGACATCGGCCTCGTGCACCGTGAAGCACGTGCCGCCGAAGCGCTGCAGGTCCTGGGATCCGACGCGATGCGACTCGCCGTAGTGCTTGCACTGGATGACGACCCGGCGCCCGTCGGGCGTCACGGCCAGGACGTCGGCGCCCAAGTCCCCGGCGCCTCCCACCACTTCGACGTCGGTGCAGCCGTCGCGTTCGCAGAGTCCCGCGATCGCCTCTTCGAACTCCTCGGGCGTCAGAGCGTCGTAGTCGACCGCCACGGCCAAGGCGACAGTGTCGGCGGTTGCAGGGGCAGGGGCAGGGACGTTGATTGGGACGGGAGCGGACGTCAGCTGAGCGGGGACCGCCGAAGCCTCCAGCGCCTCGGCCGCTTCCCTGGCCGCCTCGTCGAGCGCTGCCGCGGCCCGGCGTGCCACTCCTGACAGGCGCCAGCGGCGCCGCAGGCCCAGGCAGCCGGCGACAGCCACCGCGACCAGCACGAACACCCAGGCGGGACGCCGATCGAGGGCGCCCGCCGCCACGCGAGCGGCGAGTCCCAGGACACTCACGAGCACGGCGAGAAAAACGAAGAACAGGGCCGTCGACCGAAGATCGAACCCATAACGACGCCGCTTCACAAACGGCTTACGACGCACAGGCGTTGTCACGACATCCCCCCTCCTCGGAACCCCCTCATGGGGCCGACAGCAAGATCACCCTCACCGTCTTCCCAAGATCACCCCCTTCATGAGGGCGTCGCCGCCGCAGCAAGGGAACGGGGACAGCGCACGAACCGGTCCCAGCACGCGAGGAATTGAGCAGGCGCGCGCCCGCGCAAGCTGCGAGATAGGGTTGGCCGTATGGGAAACGCGCGTTCGACCGGCCCGACGGGCTTCAGGTAGCCCGCCAGGAGACGCCTGGCGGTTGCCGCGACAGGAGCCCCCGTGTCACGCACCGCCCATCATCTGCCCCCTTCACTCGGCCGGAGTGCGTTCGACCGCCCGTCAGGAACCCCCTGGCGTTCGGTGGTTCTCCACGGCCTTCGGTACAGCGCGCGCACCCTCACCGATGCGGCGCGAGAGTCCCGAAGGCCGCAACCTCACCTGGTCCGTCGCACGGTGGAGGTCTACTCGTTCGCTCGGCGCCGGACGGACCGTTCCCTCGCCGAGTGGTCCGCACTCGAGGAACGCCGGGCGCGGCAGCGGCTGCGAACCCAGGTAGGGACTCTGATGCGGCTGGTGCGTGCCGGTGTCGACGAACTCGCCCTCGAGGCGGCGGACTCGGTGGACGTGCCGCCGGCACGTCATCGGCGCAGCTCGCTCTGGCACGCCTAGCCGCAGCCGCGGCGGGAGGAAGGGAACCAGGGTCAGCTGGGCTGTCGGGCCGTCCATGAGGCCGGGATCGGCGATGATCGCCCGGTGCAGGCGGGTGGCGACGCTAAGGTCGGCCAGGGCCCGGGTGAGCACGACCCCGCCTGAGGAGAATCCGAGGACGTCGGCCTCGCCCTTGCCCAGAGGGTCGACGAAGGCGGCGAGATCGCGGACCGACCGTTCGATCGAGTACTGGCCCATGGGGAGGAGGTCGCTTCGTCCACCGCCTGCCTGTCGTAGGCGTAGACGTCGTGGCCGCGGCGTGCCAGGAGTTGCGGGAATCGGTGGTCGAGCACCGAGATGCCGCGGACCGGCCCGCCGTTGACGTACACCAAGGGGATGGGGTGCGAGGAAGCGGCGTTCGAGGGCGGGTAGTGGTGCACCGCGACCCGACTGCCTGTGTCCAGTCTCCAGTGGTGCATCGTCAGTCGGTGCGGCGGATCGGGATTACGAGGTCGGTGACTTGGGCGGTGCGCCCGGCCGCGATAGGGCGGAGCTCGTGGGACCGCCCGACGGCCCACCCCGTGCGGTCGAGACGCGGCGAACCCCCGGCCGACGGCGGTGTCCGTCGGCCGGGGGAGTGCGGTGCGGCGTCAGTTCGAGAAGGGAACGGCGTCGGCGGGATCGGCGTGCCAGTTGGTGGCGACGGGCCGGTCGACCGTGGCGGTCTCCGGAAGGGTGAGGGTGACGGCGTTGGTCTCGTCGCCGGCGACGGACAGGTGCAGGAAGCCGAACTGCTTGCCGTGATCGCCGTTCGTGGTCTTGGGGTTGATGCCGGCGTACGCGGCGGTGGAGCCGGACAGCGTGACCCGTTCGCTGACGCTGTGCTCGGACGGCGCCACCTCGGTGTCGGCGGAGGAGCCGAAGGACGCGGAGGGGAAGACGCCGTCCAGGTGACAGGTGATGCCGGACTTGGCCTTGGCGGTGACGAGGAAGTAGCCGCCCGCCTGTGTCCTCAGGCTGACCTTGAAGCTCAGGTCCTTGGTCGCGCAGGCCCGGACGGCATTGCTCCGGTTGTCGGTCGTGGCCGTGGCCGTCGTGGTCGCGGTGGCGGTGACGGCCACTGCGGCGACCGCGGCCAGGGCGAGGCGGGCTGACGGGGCGGCAAAGCACGAACGCATCGAGATCTCCATGGTGCGAATCGGGTCGTCCAGCGGTCTGCTCGGACGGCCTCAGCCTGTTCTGTGTTTCGTCCCGCCCGCCACAACCCGCGGCCGGTTCGGGACGCTGGAACGCTGGAACACATGCTGACCAGCACAGACGCCGACAGTCTGGAACGCTGTACCGGGACGCGGAGAGCGGCCGGAAGCAACATTCGACGACCGCGCAGGCCAAAAGCGGGCGGCCACCGCCGTCGATCACCGCGCAGGCCCAGAGCGGGAAGCCACCGCAGTCGATCACGAGCAGGCCGAAGGCCGGCAGCCGTCTACACCTGGCAGCCCCCCCCGCAACTGTCAGAAGGGATCCGTGTAGTGGGTCGACATCGCGGCGGCCCGATCGCGCAGGGAGGTGCGCAACGCCACCGGGGCCAGGGCTTCCGCGTCCGTGCCGAGCTGCCACAGCGCCCACTCGGCGTGCCGTAGGTCCTCGAACGTCACCTCCAGCCGCAACCACCCGTCCACCTCACGTTCTGCGGCGCGCACGGCCACCGCACTGCTCATCAGTTCCTCCTGCCGCTCCGGGAGCACCCGCACCCGCACGGCGATGTGATCGGTGGACAGGAACCGCGCGCAGCGTTCCCGCCAGACCCGGTCCAGATCGACCTGACTCGTGCGCTGTGCGGGTTCGGGCAGCTCTTCGGCGGCCAGCACCCGCGACAGCCGGTAGGTGCGGTCCGCGCCGGATCTCGTGGCCAGCAGATAGCCCCGGTCGCGTACGGTGACCAGGCCGATCGGATCCACCGTGCGCCACTGCGGCGTCCGGTCCGTGGCGGCGTAATGGATGCGCAGTCTGTGCCCGGCGAGCACCGCGCGCCGGATCTCTGTCATCGTCGCGCCGGGCACGTCCTCCGTGACCGGCCGACGTGAGAGCAGGTCGGTCTCCGGCTCGACGAGAAGGCGCCGGGCGGCGTCGTTCGCGGTGGTCCGATGGCTCTCGGGCAGCGCGTCGGCCACTTTGCGCAGCGCCGAAGCGAGGGCCGGACCGAGGCCGAACGCCTTCTCGCCGCGCCCTGATCCGGCGGTCAGCAGAGCGAGGGCCTCGTCGTGGTTCAGTCCGGTGAGCTCGGTGCGGAAACCGGGCAACAGCGCGAACCCGCCCCGCCGCCCGCGTTCGGCGTAGACCGGGACGCCGGCCGCGGACAGCGCCTCGATGTCGCGCAGCACGGTACGAGTGGACACCTCCAACTCGCGGGCCAGCGTCTCGGCGGCCGGCACGAGCGGCAGGCAGATGGGTGATGCCCCGATGCTCAGAATGGTGACGATCGGCGTCTACGGCTTCGACGGCGAGTCCTTCCTGCGACGGCTGCGGCACGCCGACGTCCGTCTTCTGCTCGACGTCCGTCAACGCCGCGGTGTGCGCGGACCCGAGTACGCCTGGGCGAACTCACTCCGGCTCCAGGCGGCTCTCGCCCACGCCCGGATCGCGTACGAGCACCACCCCGAGCTCGCCCCGACCACCGAACTCCGCAGGCTCCAGTACGCCGAGGACGACCGCCGCGGCGTCGGCAAGCGCTCGCGCCACGAGCTTGCCGCCGAGTACAGCCGCCGCTACACCGCGGAGATCCTCGACCGCGCCGACCTCACGCCGATCGTGTCGGCGCTGCCGGGCAGCGGAACAGCAGCGCTGTTCTGTGTCGAGCGCGACCCTGAGGCGTGTCACCGCTCGCTGATCGCCCAGCGGCTGGCCGAGCGGCACGGCGTCACCATCGAGCACCTTCGCCCGTGAAGCAGGCCTGTCCGTTCAGGTCGGGCCGCCTGCGGATGCATGCGGGGCGCCGCGCCGCCCGGTTCGCCCGCGCGTGCGGCGTCCAAAAGCTCCGCGGGCATGCTCACTCGCTCACGGTGTCACCATGACGGTGGGCCACCCTCCACTCGCCGTCTTCACGGCGGTACACCTGGGTGGCCCGCAACGTGTAGGTGCGTGGCAATCCGTCGACAGAGGCGGAGGTGTGCTCCAGGCCTGCCGTGTAGGCCATGTCTCCTGAGACGTCGTACGCCTGCAACTCGAACACGTACGACGTGCAGTGGGAAAAACCGCTCCCGAGGGTCGTGAAGAGGCTGTCCAGCTCCTCTTGCCCATGGGCGTTGCGCCACGCTCCCAGAACACTCACAGGCTCGTGGCGTGACCAAAGTGCGCGGCGAGGAGCCGGATCCCCGTTGTGCAGTGCAAGCTCGGCCTCGTACAGGGCGGTCCTGACCCACTCCAGGAACTCGTCACGATCGGTCATACGCCCATCATGGCCCCGGCGTGCGGGATGCCCGCGCATCCGGCCGGGGCACGTTGTGGCTCCACGACCCGCATTGTCAGTGGGGGCTGAGACGCTGATCGGATGAACGGCGACGAGCAACTGCTGCGCGGCCGGGTCTACGGCCACGACCACGACGACCCCGATCCGGGCCCGCGCTCCGGGCGGACCTATGCCCAGCTCATCGGAGGGCCGCTGGACGGGCTGCTGCTGGACGTCACGGGGTGGACGCCGGACGAGATCGGCACCGGCGCCGCCCTGCCCACCGAGCTCGGGCAGTTCCCCGGCGGCCGCACCCTGTACGACCCGGGCCCCGGCGCGCCGCGCGCAGCGGGCCCGGGAGTGACGTACCGCTTCCACCACCGCGGCGACGCACCGTGAGGCGTCAGCTCCTGGCCAGGGTACGGCCGAGGAGAGGGAGCAGACGGTCCCAGTGGCGTTGCAGCGCGGCAGGATCGAAGGCGTCCGTGTCCGACATGGTGAAGCCGTGGACAGTGCCGGGGTAGATCTCGGAGGTGTGGTCGACCCCCGCTGCCCGCAGCGCCTGGTTGAGCTCGCCCAGCGCCTCGGGCGTCAGGTCGGACTCGGCGTGGCCGAGGTGCACCTCTGCGGTGATGCCGGCCAGGAGGCCATGAAGGCCTTCAGGTCCCGCACCCCCCACGGGGCCGTGAAAACCGGCGACGGCGGCCACCTGGCCGGGGTGCGCCGAGGCGGTGCGCATCGCCAGGAGGCCGCCGAAGCAGTACCCGGTCACCGCGACGGGCCCCGGCGCCACCTCGGGCCGACCGGAGAGAAACCCGAGGTAGGCGTCGGCATCGCTCAGCACACGTTCGTCGGTGTGGGCCCCGATCAGCGGCATCAGCCGGGCGACGAGAGCGATCCGGTCCGCTTCTCCGATGTGTTCGGGCAGCTCGATCACCGGTGCCGGGCCGTGACGGTGGAAGACGTGCGGGACCAGGACGTAGTACCCGTGCCCGGCGAGTTCGCGGGCCATCTCCCGCAGCACCGGCCGGATACCGAAGCCGTCCATGTACATCAGCACCCCCGGGTGCCGCCCGCCCTGGTCGGGAAAGGCGGCGAAGGCGTCGGCGGGGCCGTCCGCGGTGGGGATCTGAAGTGCCTTGAGGGGCAAGGTCTGCCCTTCTTCGTCGTCTCACAGTCAGCGTTAGTCGCTCTAACGGTCCAAGTTCGAGTGAACCTATATCGTTAGTCGTACTAACGCAACGGTAGGATCGGTCCCGTGATCAGAGGCGATGCCGCGGACGTCCGCGGCGACGGCGCGCAGAAGACGCCCGACAGGCTGCGACGGCGGGCGAGCCGACTGCTGTCACAACTGGCCGTACGGTCGGACCGGCTGATCACCGAGGGCCTGGCCCGGGACGACGCCCGTAAGTGGCACTACGCCGTGCTCGCCTCACTGCAGGAGTACGGGCCGGCCAGCCAGGCGGAGCTGAGCAGGCGCTCCGGCATCTACCGCAGCGACATGGTGGGAGTGCTGAACGAACTGGCCGAGCGGGACCTCGTCGAACGCTCGCCGGACCCCGGCGACCGGCGCCGCAACGTCATCACGATCTCCGCGGAGGGCCGCCGCCGGCTACGACGGCTCGACGAGGTCCTGGACGACCTCCACGACGAACTCCTCGCACCGCTGAGCCCGGCCGAACGCGACCACTTCGTGCAGCTGCTCACCCGTCTGCTGGACCACCACACCCGATCCACCTGAAGCCCGGCGATCGTCTTTGGTGCAGGCTGTGCAAAATCATCACCACCGACGGCGCGGCGCGTGCCAGGATGCTCGGCATGCCCGATCGCGCGTTGAGCTTCGGAGTGGTGGCGGAAGCATACGAACGGTTCAGGCCGGGGTATCCGGCGGAGCTGTTCGACATGGTGATCGGGTACGCGGGCCATCCGGTCCGGACCGCCCTCGAGATCGGCGCCGGGACCGGCAAGGCGACCCGGCTCTTCGCCGGGCGGGGGGTCGTGGTCACCGCGACGGAGCCCGACGGGTCCATGCTCGCCGAGCTGCGCAAGCACGTACCGGCCACCGTCGCGACGGAGCAAGCCGCGTTCGAGGACCTGCGACCGGGCGAGCGGTACGGGCTGGTCTACGCGGCCGCCGCGCTGCACTGGACGAACCCCGAGGGCCGCTGGCCACGCATCGCCGCGCTGCTGGAGCCGGGTGGGGTGTTCGCCTCGTTCGGCGGCCCGTTCCGGCTCGCCGACCCGGCCGTGGAGGAAGCCGTGCGCGCGGCGCGGGCACCGTTCCTGGAGAGTGACGAGATACCGTCGCCCGACGGGACGCCTCCGGAGCAGGAGATGCAGTGGCCGGGGACCGAGCTGCAGCGGTCCCGGTGGTTCACCGGCACTCGGCAGTCCACGATCGAACGGCGCCTCACGACGAGCGCGCGCGACTACATCGGGCACCTCTCCACCATCTCGGCCTACCTCGTCCTGCCGGCGTCGGAGCGGGAGCAGTTGTTCAGCCGCATCATGCGGGTGCTTCCGGACCGGGTCGAGATGACCGCCGACATCACCGTCCATCTCGCGCGTCGGCGCCACGAGGACTGATCACGACCGCAATCCGGCGACCTGGTGTCCGCCGTCGCGGCAGAGGCACCCAGCCACTGAGCCTTTTCAGCATGGCCCCTGATCGGGTGATGCGGCGCTCCCCTCAGCCGGTACGGCCGCTGGCGTTCACCGGCTCGAACGCGTGGCCGACGAACGGGTCCTGCGCCTCGACGCCCGATTGGGCGGTACTGGGTGGGGCAGGCTGAGGGGCGTTCACGCCTCCCCTTCGGCGGCAGGAGACCGGCAGGTGTTACGCGTTCACTTCACGGCGGAAGACCTCGCCAGGACCCGGGTGGCCGCGACCATCGGCGTAGCGGCCGAGGTCTACTACAGCCTGGAGCTACTGAGAGACAACCGGGTGCCCACGCACCTCCACACCTGGCGCTCGGCGGTCGCGGGCAGGACGGGGGCCGACACACTCCCCTTGACATCCCTGGTCCCGACGCGCGGTCCCGGGCTTGATCTGCTGGCCCTGACGGGCGATGTGCCCTCTCTGGACCACGCCGTGGACAATCTGCTGCACGCCCCGGTGTCCCGGCTGCGCCGCGAGATCGAGTGTCTCGACTTCCGTCCCGGACAACTGCCGTGGGCCAGACGGGTGGCGGAGGGCGACCGTGACGCGCTGCGGGAGCTGGCGAAGGCCCTGCGCGCCTGCCACCGACTGACCGTCGAACCCTACTGGGACAGAGGACGGTCCGAACTGGTCGCGCTGTCCACCCGTAGCGCGAACCTGATGCTGGAGGGAGGCGTCGATCTCCTGCTGCGCTCGATCTGTGCACCACTGGTCCACTGGCGTCCGCCGGTGCTCGAAGCCCCCTACCCGCGCCGAGTCGATGTGCACCTCCAGGGGCGGGGACTCCTCATCACGCCCACGGTCTTCTCGAAGCACCCGGTGAGTTTCCTGTGGGACCCGCTCGACACCGCTCAGCCACCCCGCCTGACCGTACCGGCCCTCCGCCGGCCACTCACCGGCACCGGAGCGGCGGAGTCGGACGGCGCGACCGTCCGGAACCTGGAGTCCCTGCTCGGCCGCACCCGAGCCGCCGCCCTGCGAGTGACGGCGGAAGGCTGCACGACGAGCGAACTGGCCCGCCGCCTCAATGTCACGGCCGCCGCGGCCAGCCGGCACGCGACCGTGCTGCGCGACACGGGCCTGATCACCACCAGCCGCCGCGGCAGCTCCGTACTCCACCTCATCACCCCGCTCGGGCTGGCCCTGCTGTGGACGGGAGCCCTGACGCAACCGTGACGGCGCGAGGACGCCGCGAACGAACGTCGCCTCCCTGTCACACACCACCGAACAAGGGCACCGAGGTGTGTGAGGCACTGCCGCACCCACCGCCCTGGCAGCCCCTTTAAGCGGTGGCTTAAAGGATGGGCAACGGATGGTCGACCTGCCCAGGATGTGAGGCGACAACCGACTCGTCCCGTTTGGAGGACCACTTGAAGCCCCAACTCGCCGCCGCTGTCGGCTCCGCCGTTCTGACCGCGGCCACCGTACTGGGAGCGCCGGCCGCGGGCGCGCAGACTGCTGCGTACCCGACCACGCCCATCACAGGCGTCTCGTATGGCGCCAGCTACATCAGCGGCACTCTGACCTGGTACAACCGTTCGGTAGGGGTCGACGGAGCACTCCGGGCCGTCGGCTGCCGCAGGGCGTGGGTCGGCGCGTACGACGCCTCGGGTATCCGCCTCGGCGCCAAGAGCACCAGTACCAAGTGCGACGTGACGTATTCGCTCGACGACTTCCCGGCAGTCCCCGCAGACGTGCCCGGCGGGGCCGCGTACGTCGTCGTCTGCCTTGACGACGCCACCGCGTCCCCACTCGATTGCGAGACGTTCTACCGGCCCTGACCCCTCCGACCGCTCGATAAGTGACCTTGCGCCGACACACATACCCGGCCCCGGGGCGGCATGACACGCGCCGCCCCGGAAGCTGATCCCGTCGCCCGACGAGGCAGAGCTACGAGCCGTCAACCGTCGAGCCTCCGTAGAGGACGGCTGCGGCGATTGACGTCATGCGATTCGGGCTGCACCGGGATCTGCGGAAGATGCGCCAGGACTTCAGTCGTGCGACACCACGCTCGACCGGTGCCCGTGCCGCGGACAGTGCACGGTTGACGGTTTGCTGGGTCGGTGTGAGCTCGCGGCCTGGTGGGCGTCTGAGGGGTGTCGTCACCCACGAGCCGGCTCCCATGTAAGCCCGATCGGCGAGGACTGGGACGCCTTGGCGCTCGCAGATCCGCATGATCCCGTGGTCACGCGCCGCCGTCAGGTCGTGGGCACGGCCAGGCATGGACGCGCCCTTGCGCAGGCACTCCACGAGGTCTGGCCGCCTGGTGGCGAGCCACCCTGCACACCAGCGAACACCATTGGGCCGGCACCCATCCCGACCGGGCAGGATGATGTCAGCACTTTCACTGTGAACATCGATCGGCTTGGAGGCACGCCGGTGTGCAGAGTGGATCACGAGGCCGCGGCGGTGGCCACGACAGCGGCTCTGACGGCGGCCCACCCACATCTGACGCAAGGGGCTGCTCCGCACCCGGCACTCGAAGGGTGCGAGGACGTGGCGTGGTCGTCCATCCCCGGCTGTCCGGTCCACGTCCCGGTCGTCCTGCGCGGGCTGCTCGATCCGGCTGCGGCCGAGATGGCCGAACGAGCGCTGGACTGGCTCGTGATGTCGGGACCGATGTCCATCAGCGCCACGATGCCGGCGGTCGTCCCGTACCTGCTGCGACTGGCCGCCGACCCGTCGACTCCGCGCCGCGACGAGCTGTTCGGGCTCGTGCTCGTGGCCGCGGCCCTGTCCGCACCGACGAATCCGGACAGCCCGTGGGACACGGCGGTCAGCGGCCCCGAGGAGGACCACCCTGAACGGGCCCTGTGCCGCGCGGCGTTCGTCGCCGACGCGGCATGGGTGCGGCGTCTCCTGGCCGACGGCGAACTGCTGGCCGGCCTTGACCTGGGGGAGGACGAGCGGGCGTTGCTGATCCAGGCGGCTGGACTGTAGAACGCGGAGGAACCCGACCAGCCGTCAACCCTGCCCGTGCCGCGATCTCCGAACGGGACGCGATGCGGCACGCCATCGTTCGTCGGAAGGCTGATAGGCGGCGCGGATCGGGGTACCTGCGTCGGCATGGCTTCGGAAACTGATCACGCTGAGTCCGTACGAGCCCTGCGGCAACTGCGCCGGATGCGCGCCTTCTACACCGGAGGAGCCGTCATGTGGGCCGCTGCCACCGCGTCGGTGGGATGGACCGACCCGGGGAGCAGGCAGATGTGGGTGTCGGTGGCGCTCCTGGTGGTGTTCGCCTCGCTGCTGGCCATGACGTCTCTGTGGCTGAGGCGCCGGCAGGCCGACCAGCCGGACGAGCCCGTGCACCACGCGGCACCGCGCAGGACGGCGTGGCGTCGCCACGCCAACGCCTGAGACAGGCCGCCGGAGCCGCCGGCGCAGGCGGGGTCAATGCAGCGTGGGGCGGTAGACGAGCTCCTGGATGTGTCCGTCGAGCGTCCGGTGCTCGACCAGCTCCAGGTCGAAGTCCGCCGCATCCCGGAAGACCGGGTCCAGCCCGGTCCGGCCGGTGATGACGGGAAAGAGCGTCACCTGCAAGCGGTCGACCAGCCCGGCGGCCATCAGCGCCCGGTTCAACGACAGGCTGCCGTGCGAACGCAGCGGCACATCGGACTCCTCCTTCAGCCGGGCGACGACCTCGACGGCGTCACCGTGCACGACGGTCGCGTCCGGCCAGTCGAGAGGGCCTTCGAGTGTCCTCGACACCACGGTCGCCGGAAGGTTCCTCATCCGCGTCACCCACGGGTCCCGCACGTCGGACCCCTCGGTGCTCGTGGCCAGCATCTGCATGAAGGTCCGAAAGGTGTTGGCCCCGTAGACCATCCGCTGCTCCTCGCCGTACTGGGCGAAGCGGTGGTCGAGCAGCTCGGGTCCCTGCTTGCCCCAGTAGCCGGTCCAGTCCGCGCGAGCGGCGCCGTAGCCGTCGAGGCTGGAGAAGACGTCGAAGGTGTAGGTGGCGGCCATGTCGATCTCCTTGCGGGCGGTTGACCGGTGTGTGGGGGAAGCGGTGATCTGATTTCGCCGGGCGTTCTGCGCGACCGTTGCACTCATGGACCCGGCGCGCTCGCAGAACTCATCGCTGTGACCACCACACGTGATCTCGAATCCCCCGAACGGCGGAAGTCGCCCGGGGCAAGCCGGACGGTGCCGGGGTGAGCGTGCGGGGCCTCGATCCCGCACCAGTAATGACTGCCGCGGCAGGGACAGGGCGGGCAGGCCGCAATCCGGTTGCCGACGGGCCGCGCCCCACGGCACTGTGCTCACAACTCGTTTCACCGTCCCCACGTTTCGGGAGGCACTGGTGGTGGTTGCGGCCGTTCGTCGGGTGGCCCTCCTGGGGGGAGGCTTTTCGACGGACGAGGACGGCCTACTGGACGACTGGCTGCTCGACCACGCGAGGAGTGAGCGCCCCAAGGTGTGCTTCGTCCCCACGGCCAGCGGCGACGCGCCGGCGTACATCGATCAGTTCTTGCGGGCGTTCGCGTCACGCGACTGCGAGCCATCCGTCCTGCCGCTGTTCCGTCGAGAACTGGACGACGAGGCTCTGCGGGTGTTTCTGCTCGGCCAGGACGTCATCTACGTGGGCGGTGGCAACACCGCGAACCTGCTGGCGGTGTGGCGCACGCACGGAGTCGACCGGATACTGCGCGACGCCTACGACCGCGGGACGCTGCTGTGCGGAATCAGTGCAGGCGCCAACTGCTGGGCCGAGGGCTCGCACACCGATTCCTTCGGCCCTCTGACCTTCCTGCGGGACGGACTGGGCCTCCTGCCGGGGTCGGTATGCCCGCACTACGACAGCGAACCGGGACGCCGCACGTCCTACCGGGAGGCCGTGGCTGCCGGGATGCTTCCCCCTGGGTGGGCGCTCGAGGACGGCGTGGGGGCCCTGTTCGTGGACGGACGTCTTGAAGACGCGGTCACCACGACACCGCAGGCTCGCCTGTACAGGGTGGAGGCAGGCGGAGACGGAGGTCACGGGGCCGGTGAGCGGGTGCTGACGTGCCGGCTGCTCGACCTTCCCGCTGACGCGTAGCAGGGGTGTGTTCCTGCTCGTCCAGGGGCCCGTCCGGCCGCGAGGTGCCCATCACGCTCTCGTGGGTACACGCGCGGCATGTCCGAGGTGATCCAAGCAGGTGGTTGGGGGTTGCTGGCAGGAAGTGCTCTCCTGCTGGGAGCGGTGATCGGCTACGGGGTGCGCGTGTCGCAGAAGGTCATCGCGCTGGTGATGGCCTTCGGTGCCGGCGTGCTTCTCTCGGCCGTCTCCTTCGAACTGGTCGGCGAGGCCTATGAACAGGGCGGGCTGGGCCCGGCGGCCGTGGGGACACTGGCCGGAGCGGCGGCCTACACGGGAGGCAATCTCCGGCTGGCCGGCCGAGGCGCCCGCCATCGCAAGCGGTCGGGCCATCACACGGACCAGACGCAGCCGTCCGAGGAGCAGCAGAGCGGCTCGGGCCTGGCGCTGGCGCTGGGCGCGTTGCTGGACGGAGTGCCCGAGTCGGCGGTGATCGGCGTCAGCCTGCTCAACGGTGGGGCGGTCAGCCTCGTGACCGTCGCGGCCGTGTTCATCAGCAACATCCCGGAAGGTCTGTCCAGCTCGGCCGGAATGAAGAAGGCCGGACGCGGCAAGGGCTACGTCTTCGCCGTGTGGGGAGCCATCGCGGCCGCGAGCACCGTGTCCGCCGTCCTCGGGTACGCCGTCCTGGGCGGCTTCTCGTCCACGGTGATCGCGGGGGTGACGGCCGTGGCCGCCGGTGCGATCCTGGCCATGATCGCCGACACGATGATCCCCGAGGCGTTCCAGGAGGCCCAGCTGGCGATCGGCCTGGTCACGGTAAGCGGCTTCCTGGTCTCCTTCGCGCTGTCCCACGCCTGACCTCACACCCTCGACCGCCTCGCGTGCGCGGGTATGGTCCTCGACGATCCTCCCCGCCACCACGGGTGCCACGCATGCGAGTCGGGGGAGGACGCGGCATGGCGACGCCCACGCAGTCACCGCGCAGGGGCCGGAGACATCAGTGGAGATGTCCCTCGCCCTGACCCTGGCCGCCTGCGAACTGCTGGTGCGCAGAACGCGTGTGACACGTCTCCTGTTCGGGATGCGGACCTGAATCGACGTCGTTCAGCAGCGTCGCCCCTCCGCGGTCCGGGCCTCCAAGGCGCGCAGGACGGCCACCATGTCCTCGTCACCGTGGCCCTGCCGGACGGTCTCGTCGTACAGGGCGTGACACACGTCGAGGAGAGGCGACGTCAGTTCTGCCGCGCGGGCTGCCTCGGCGATCAGGCGGTTGTTCTTCAGGACGTCCGCGGCGGCCGCCTGGACGGAGAAGTCACGCTGCAGCAGCTTGGGCCCCTTGCCCCGGGAGACGGCACTGGCCATGGGGCCTGCGTCCAGGACGTCCCGGAGGAGATGCTGGTCGAGCCCGTGCCGCTCGGCGAAATGGAATGCCTCGGCCAGACCAGTGACCAGGGTGATGAGAAACAGGTTCACCGAGAATTTCAGCAGCAGCGCGCCCGGGACGGCTCCGCACGCGAACGTCTCACGGCACATCGGAGTGAGCAGGGGCCGTACGGCCGCCAAGGCCTCGTCTTCGCCCGCCAGCATCCCCACCAGTTCGCCGCGCTCGGCCGGGACTCGGCTGCCGGAGACCGGGGCCTCGACGTAACGCCCGCCCGCGGCCCGGACATCCTCCTGGAGGCCGTGGGAGTACGCGGCCGAGGTCGTGCCCATGTGGACGACGGCGTGCCCGGCCACGCGCCGGGCGAAGTCCGGTGTGCCACGCCCCAGCACCGCGTCCACGGCCTCCTCGTCGGCCAGCATGAGGAACACGGTCGCCGCCCGCCGGAAGACCTCTGCGGTGTCCGCCGCCACCTCGGCACCGGCGGCGCGCAGCACCTCACCTCGCTCGGGAGTGCGGTTCCAGACCACCAGACGTGTTCCGGCCCGGGCGAGGTTCAGTGCCATGGGCTGCCCCATGACCCCCAGACCGATGAAACCGACGTACATGAGGTACCGCCTTCCCCGGCCCGGGGTCGAGCCGCCGCCTTCACCCTCGACTATGACCGCGGTCATAGTAGCTGTGTTTATGACCGCGGTCATAGACTGACGACCCGGGAACGAGGCGTGAGCGAGCGGACGGAGACCGGCGATGGCGAAGGCGGAACGGGGGCCGCGCGAGCGGATGGTCTTCAGCGCGGCCCAGCTCATTCGCCGTGACGGAGTCCACTCCACCGGAATGCGCGAGGTGGCCGTCGACGCCGCAGCACCACGCGGATCCCTCCAGCACTACTTCCCCGGTGGCAAGACGCAGCTGGTCGACGAGGCGGTGGGATGGGCAGGCGGATACGCGGCAGGCCGTGTCGCCCGGTTCCTGGCCGCGCTGCCCGAGCCGACGCCGAGCGGACTCTTCGCCGAGATGGTCCGTCAATGGACCGACGAGTACGAGACGGCCGGCTTCGCGGGCGGATGCCCGGTGGCGGCCGCCACGGTGGACTGCGCGGAGTCGGTCCCCTCCACGCGGACGGCCGCATCCGCGGCCTTCGCGACGTGGACGGGTGCCGTCGCCGCGGCCCTCGCCGGGATGGGCGTGCCCGAGAAACGGGCCGGCGCGCTGTCCACGCTCATGATCAGCAGCCTTGAGGGCGCGATCCTCCTGGCTCGCGCCGAGCAGGACGTGCGGGCCCTGACGACCGTGGCCCAGGAGCTGGGCCCTCTGCTCGACGCGGCCGGGCGCAACGGCCGACGGCCCTGAGGTCCCCGCAGCCGGTGCCGTGCTCGCCCAAGCACACGCCGCCCGGCCGTCCGCACCAGCCGGGCTCTATCCCTGGTACTGCGTCAGGTCGATGCCGTAGATCGCGAGGTCGTGGTCGTGGTCCGGATGCCGGGCTGCTCCCTCCGTCTGCATGCCCAGCTTGTCGAGTACGTTCGCGGAAGCCCTGTCGCTCGTCCGGCAGACGGCCACCACCCGGTCGAGGCCGCGGTCCTGCACGGCGAACTCCAGGGTGGCGTGCGCCGCTTCCGAGGCGTATCCCTGCCCCCAGAACACCCGCCCGAGCCGCCAGCCGATCGCGACCTGGCCGGAGATCCCGGCCGGCGCGTCAGCCACGGAGAGACCGACGGCGCCCGCCAGCTCACCGGATCCCAGGAGCTCGACGGCGAACACCCCGAAGCCTTCCTCGTCCCACTCCTCCTCCCAGGCCTCGATGTCCTCGGCGGTCTGCTCCAGGGAGCGCGGCGAGCCGTCGCCGACGCGTCGCATCACCACCGGATCGGCGTGGATCTCGGACAGCGGGACGAGGTCGTCGTCGAGCCATCGGCGCAGCAGGAGACGGGGTGTGCGGATCTCGGTCATGGCCCACATCCTGCCGACGCGGCAGTGGGAGCGCGAATCCGGGGCCGACCTCGACTCTTGCCAAGCCGACGGCTTCGCCCGCCCCCCTCAACCGGCCTTGGCCGGTTCCGTCCCACCGGGTGGTGCGACCGTGCCCGCCACCGCGAGGAGCAGCACCACCGCCGCGATGACGAGCAGCGCTCGCCCCGTGCCCAGCGGCACCAGCAACAGCGTGCCGAGCACACCGCCGGTGAAGAGTCCGCCCACGGTGGCCGTCCAGCGTGTCCTGGCCAGCCGCTGCTTCGCCGTCATCCCGCGCAGCGCTGCCCGGGGGCGTCTCAGCACGTCGTTGATGAGCTCGGCGATGGCCGTCTGACTCAGCAACGTCGGCATGCCCGGCACGTGGACACGCAGGATGGTGGAGGCGCGTACTCCCATGGCCGGCGCGACGAGTGCGACGACCCCACGGTCTTCATCGGCGGGAACGGATCCGGTGCCGTGTTCCGCGAGGGCCAGCGCACCGGCGCACACCAGCAGGGCGCCCTCGCAGACGAGTCCGGCCGCGAACCACGGCCCCTGCGTCGCGCGAGGCGTTTCAGCACGACATCCGCGACGGCCGCCCCGACCATGAACGCGCCGATCGCCGTGGCGGGCCGCGCCACGGGAACGTCACCCTCCCCGGCGAGCGCGAAGGACAGGAAGAGCACGTTGCCGGTCTCCAGCGCGCAGAACACCTTTCCCATGGTCAGAAAGCTCACGGCGTCGACGGCACCCGCCGGCACGGTGAGCACGGTCATGACGGCCACCCGCCGGGCATCGGCCGTGAGGACCGGGGACGCATCGGACATGCGCCCAGTGTGATCAGCCCCGATGGCCGGATACTGGACCACGGCCGGGACACGCGCCCGATGGCTGCGGGCGGACTACTACGTTCTGACGCCGCTCGACCCCGCAACCGCCTCCAAGGCCGCCGCCTTCCGTACCGGCCCCCGTCCGGTTAGGGTTTGGCCCCTGGTCACCACGAGGAGATGAGACATGCCCGGTTTCCCGAGCGCGCGTTGACGTCGTAGGCCGTGTGACGGCCTGTCATCGCGTGCTGCCTCTGATGTTGCGGCACAGCGAGCCTTCTCCTGCCCGAAACCGCCGAAGCACCTTCGCCGTGCTCGGTGGCGGGCCTCGTTGCCGGCAACACGAGGGAAACCGTGCCGTCCGCTTCCTCCGCCTCCTCTTCTTCAGATGCTTCCGACGCGTCCGGTTCCGGCCGACCCGCTCCGTCCGGTCTGTGGCGGGACGCCGACTTCCGCAGACTCTGGTGGGGTCAGACGGCATCCCAAGTCGGCGAACACGCAACTCTGGTGATTCTGCCGCTCCTTGCCGTCCTGACGCTGGACGCCGGTGCCGGCCTGCTGGGCGTCCTCCGAGCGGTCGGGCAGGCGCCGATCCTGCTGCTCTCGCTGTTCGTCGGCGCGTGGGTCGACAGATGGCGTACCCGCACGACGATGGTGCTCTCCGACACCGGCCGGGCCCTGGCCCTGGGCGCTGTCGCCCTGGCCGCCCTCGTCGGCCACCTGGGCATGCCGAGCCTGCTCGCGCTCACCTTCACCGTCGGGGCCCTGTCCGTGTTCTTCGACGTGGCGTACCAGGCGTCCCTCGTGCGACTGGTGGAACGCGACCGACTGGTGCGGGGCAACAGCGCCCTCGAGGGCAGCAGGTCCGCGGCGCAGACCGGCGGTCCCGCTCTCGGCGGTGCGCTGGTCTCCCTGCTGTCGGCACCCCTCGCCGCCGCCTGCGGCGCGCTGTTCTTCGCGTTGTCGTTCCTGTCGATCCGGCGCATCCGCCGAGCCGAATCGATGCCGCCCCGTCAGGACAAGCCCCCGCGGGTCCGGCGGCAGGTCCATGAGGGCCTGCGCTTCGTCGCCGGCGACACCTTCCTCAGATCCGTATGCCTGGCCTCGGCAGCGTTCCAGTTCTCCTTCGCGGCCATGATGACCGTCTACCTCCTGTTCCTGCCCCGCGAACTGCACCTGTCGGGCACCGTCGTGGGACTGGCTCGCGCGGCGGCGGGCCCGGGTGCGCTCCTGGGCTCGCTGCTGGCAGCCCGCCTGCCCGGCCGGTTCGGTCACGGCCCGGTGGTCATGTGTGCGGCGGTCCTCGGAGACGGCGTGTTCCTGTGCGTGCCCGCGCTGGACGGCTCCTCGGCCGTCACGGTCCCCGTGCTCCTCGCGGTGGGCTTCGTGTTCGGCTTGGGCGGCCAGCTGGTGAATGTCACGCTCATGGCCGTCCGGCAGGCCGTCACCCCGGACGGGATGCAGGGCCGGGCGGCGGCGACGATCACGTGGGCGGGCATGGGGCTGACCCCGGTCGGGTCCATGGCCGGCGGATTCCTCGCGGGGGAGTGGGGGCTGCGTACCGGCCTGCTGGTGACCGCCGCAGGCATGATGCTGTCGCCCGTCGTCATGGCCCTGTCCCCGCTCGCACGCCTCGGACGCCGGCTCCCCGCCCCGCAGGGTGGGCTGCCGACGGCCACCCACCCCGACGCCCGAGGGGCCACCACGGCTGCTGTGCGGCACCCAGGAGCCGGACCTCACGCGCCGGACCGATCCGAAGAGACCGACCCCGGCGGACCATGATCTCCTCGGGCGGAACCGAGACCTGTGGAAGGCTGTACGGGTAAGGACCGACCTGCGAGCCGGACCCGGATCGTGAACGGCTGCCGGCCTGTCACCGGCCGCCGTGCGCATCTGCTCGGGCAGACGGGTGCGCCGTGGGGTCGAAGGCCTGAGGGGCGATGTGATGAGCCGAGCGAGCCAGCCTCCGGAGCGGGCGGGTGATTGGCAGGATCCGGCATCCGACCCGAGCGGGCTGATGGACCTGCTGGGTGTCGCCGCGGTGCTGGTGGAGGCCGACGGCCGGATCGACATGTGGAGTCCGCAGGCCGAGGAGCTGTTCGGCTACACCGGTGACGAAGCGGTCGGGCAGTACGCGGCCGCTCTCCTGCTCCACCCCGAACACCGGAAAGCGGGCAGGGGGCTGTTCGCCGAGGTGATGGCGACCGGCCGGGGCTGGGCCGGGCCGTTCCCCGTCCGGCTCAAGGACGGCAGCACCCGGACGGTCGAGTTCCGCAACATGCGGCTCACGGACAACCTCGGCGATCACTACGCGCTCGGGCTCGCCACCGACCGGGCCACGGTCCGGCACGTGGAGCGCAACGTGGCCCTCTCCAGCCAACTGGTCACCCAGGCGCCGATCGGACTGTCCGTCCTGGACACCGAGTTGCGCTACGTGGCGGTCAACGGTGCCCTGGCCTCGATGCACGGCGTCCCCGAGGCGGACCACGTGGGCCGCCACTTCCGGGAGATCCTGCCCGGCGCGCCCTTCATGACCGCGGAGAACCAGATGCGGGAGGTCCTGGCGACCGGACTGCCCATGGTGGACGAACAGGTGGTGGGCCGGACCCGGGCCGACCCGGACCACGACCACGCCTGGGCCGTGTCGCTCTACCGGCTGGAGGACCAGAGCGGGCACGTGCTGGGGATCGCCAACGTGGTGGTGGACGTCACCGACCGGTACGAGGCGGCCAGGCAAGCCGACCGGGCCCAGCAGCGCCTGCGCCTGATGGCCGACGGATCGGCGCGCATCGGGACCACCCTGGAGGTGGAGCGGACCGCCCAGGAACTCGCCGACGTCCTGGTGCCCGACCTCGCCGACATGATCGCGGTGGACATCCTGGACTCCGTCCTGCGGAAGGGTCGCCCGGACCGCGGAGACGGCCCGGCGCTGTTCCGGGCGCTGGCGGTGAAGACCGCCTACCCCACCGGGGCCTCCGAGGCGATCATCCAGCCCGGCCACCTCACCGCCTACCACGCCGACCATCCGGCAGCCCACTGCCTGCGCACCCGCAAACCGCTGCTGATCACCCACCTCGACAGCGGTGAGCTCAGCCGTATCGCGGCCGACGACGCCGCGGCCGGACTGCTCGCCGAGGCCGGTGTCCACACCGACATGGCCGTCCCCCTCATCGCCCGCGGACAGATCATCGGCGTGATGGGCCTGGCCCGCGCCCGCAACCCGCAGCCCTTCGACGAGGACGATCTCACCCTCGCCTGCGAGCTGGCCTCCTCCGCGGCGCTGAGCATCGACAACGCCATCCTGCACCAGCACATCCGCAGCGCCGCCGAGACCCTGCAGCGCAGTCTGCTGCCCCGCCCCTCGCCGCGCCGTCCCGGCCTGGAGATCGCCGCCCGGTACCGGCCCGCGCAGGCCTTCAGCGAGGTCGGCGGCGACTGGTACGACATCATCCCGCTCAGCGGCGACCGGACCGCCCTGGCCGTGGGCGACGTCATGGGCAGCGGGATCCCGGCGGCCACCGCCATGGGCCGCTTGCGTACCGCGACCTCCACCCTCGCCGACCTCGACCTCGCGCCTAGCCGCATCCTCACCCACCTCGACAAGATCACACAGGGGCTGGACCCGTACATCGCCACGTGCGTGTACGCCGTCCACGATCCGCACGCCGGCCGCCTGCAGGTGGCCTGCGCGGGCCATCTGCCCCCGGTCCTGGTGCGGGCCGGCCGACCGCCCGAACTGCTCGACCTGCCCACCGGCACCCCGCTGGGAGTCGGCAGCGGTCCGTTCGAGACCTCCGTCGTCGACATGAACCCCGGTGATCAGCTCGTCCTGTACACCGACGGACTGGTCGAGACCCGCGACGACCCCATCGACAAGCGCCTGGCCGAGCTCCTGCGCCTGCTGTCCCCGCCGTGCCGCTCCGCGGAGGAAACCTGCGACCGGCTGCTCCGGGAACTGCGTCATCCCGCCGACCACGACGATGTCGCGCTGCTCATCGCTCATGCACGGCCACTGACCTCGCTCTGAGCACGGGACGGAGGCCCGACGCCCCGTGCCCGGGTGCTCGAGCGATCGCTGATGTGTGCGAAGCGGCCCCCGGTGTTATTCAATGAGGTGTGCGGTCAGGGACTCGGGGCCCCACCGCACGGGTCCGAACAAAGCCCTGGCACCCACGCCGGGGAATGCTGAGAGAGCCGCATGGACTCCACACCCTCGCCCTCGTCCTCCTCGGCGTTCGAGCTGGTCAGCCGCGCGCTTGGCCGCTACATCCCGCAAGGTGGAGCGTCAGCGGTCGACCCGCGGGGCGACCGTGCCACCCGTCAGCGTGTTCCCGACCCTCCGGCCGCCGGACAGCAGGAGCAGATCCTCGGCGCGGTCAACCTGGACTCTGATCTGCTCATCACCCGCTGCAACCTCGACGCCCCCGTGTTCGCAGGTCTGGAGGCCGACGCCGGGAAACCGTTCGTGGATCTCCTGCCCCCGGGCGACGTACCGACGGTCACCCGCAGGCTGCGGCAGGTCGCGGAGAGCGGTGAGGCGCACGTCGCCCGCATCCAGCGGCTGCGGCGGTGCGACGGATCCGAGCTGGTCGTGTCGATGAGCATCCTGCCCGCCGCGTCGCCGGAGGAGGGCCTGACGGTCTCCGTGATCGCGATGGCCAGGAGGCTGCACCTCTACGCCGCCGAGACCGCGATCGGCACCTCGCTGGACATCGGGGAGACCGCACAGTCACTGGCGGAGTCCCTGCTGGCCTGGGGAGACGTCGCCGCCGTAGACCTCGACTTCGCCGTGTGGACGGGCGAGGGGGTCACCGGAAAGGCCCAGGGGCGTATCCACCTCCGGCGGGCGGCCCTGGTCCCGGACCGGGTGTGGCCCGAGGGCTACATGACCCCCGGCGACGATCTTCCCGGCGACGCCAGCCGTCTGCTGGCCCAGGCGGTCCTGCGGGACGATGCCCCGCAGACCATCGTCATACCCGACCGCCAGGCGGTCGAACGCGTCTTCGGCAGTCCCCGAGTGGTACGCGCCCTGGTACCCGGTGGCCGGTCGGCGGCCGTGGCGTGCATCCCCCTGGTCCTGGACGGCGCCCCGCCCGTCGTACTGGGCGTGGCGGAGGTGTGGCGGCGGTCGGACTGCCCCTTCCACGACAGCGAGCTGTTCGACCTGCAGGAACTGGTGGCCAGAACCGCCCACCACGTTGATCTGGCTCGTCAGCACCAGCGTGAGCACACACAGGTGCTGGCCCTGCAGCGCCGGCTCCTGCCCCGGTCCGGCGGCGACACGATCGAGATCGCCAGCGTCTACCAGCCCGCCACCCCGGACAGCGCCGGTGTCGGGGGCGACTGGGTGAACAGTTTCCCGCTGCCCGACGGCCGTACCGCGCTCGTGGTCGGAGACGTCGTCGGACACGGCCTGGGAGCCGCCGCGACCATGGGCCAGCTGAGCATGGAGGCCCGGGCGCTGCTGTCCGCGGGGCTCGCGCCCGACCAGGTACTGGAACACCTGGACGAGACCGTGACGCTGCTGGACGACGCGGAGTCCGGGCTGGCGGCCGGCTACAGCGCCCTGGGGTCGACCTGCTGCATCGCCCTGTACGACCCGGTGGGCCACCATGTGACCCTGTCCAGCGCCGGCCATCTCCCCCCGATCCTGGTCACCCCGGACGGACACGCCGGGGCGCCCTCGATCCGCCCTCACCCGGGACTGGGCGCCGAGTTCGCGCTGCGCGAGCCGTTCGACGTGTACACGATCGGCGTTCCACCGGGCTCCGTGCTCGCCCTGTACACCGACGGGCTGGTGGAGGATCCCGCCCTCTCGATCGACGAGGGCATCGACCGGCTCGCGGACGTCGTCTCCACAATCCATCCCTGGGACGTCCTGCAGCAGACGGCACGCGACGTCGTCTCCGCTCTCGCGCCGGCGCCCCAGCGCGACGACGTGACCCTGCTGCTCGCGCGGATGATCGGCTACCGCAAGGGGGACACGGCGACCTGGCGGCTGCCCGCGCGCAGTGATGCCCCCGCCCACGCCCGCGAGCGGGTCGCCGAGCTGCTGAAGCAGTGGGGCACCAGGGACGACACCCGGGACAAGACGCTGCTGCTGGTCAGCGAGCTGGTCACGAACGCGGTGCGCTTCGCCACCGGTCCCGTGACGGTACGGCTGATCAGGTCCGGTCACGTCCTGCTGTGCGAGGTGGGCGACACCGGCAACGGCAGGCCGCGCCTGAGGCGTGGCGACCTGCTCGACAACGGCGGCCGTGGGCTGAGCATCGTGCACCGGCTCACCAGCCGGTGGGGAGTGCGGTGGACGGACAACGGGAAGGTCGTCTGGGCGGAAGTCGCGAGGTGAGGCCGCCGGACCCGGTGAGTGCGGCGAAGGCACGTCAGGCGGGCGGCCTCGCCCCTGCCGACCGAGCGGACGACGCCCTCGATCGCACTACAGCCACTGCCCCTCCAGCGCGGTCGCGCTGAGTCCGGGTGCCGCCGCGTACAGAACTGCGCGATGCCCCGCCTTCAGCCGGCCCGCGTCGTGTGCCCGGCGCAGGATGTCGAACACCGCCGCGCCTCCGCGGTTGCCGGTGGTGTAGCTGTCCCGGCTGTAGTCCAGCAGTCCCGACGGCCATCCCTCGGGCATCGTCTGCTCCATGTACTCCAGCACGCGGGTCCCCCCGGGGTGCGCCAGCAGTACGTCGGGGTGCCAGGAGTCAGGGTCGTCCTGGTACCGGGTGCGCAGCCACTCCCACATCGCGGTGACCGTCTCCTGTACGGCGCGCGGTCCACGCCGGTCCATCACGAAGTGGGTGCCGTCCGCGCGGGTCTCCAGACGGTGCAGGTCCTGGGTGCCGGGCAGGGTGTGGTGCCAGGACGCGTCCAGCCGCAGCACCGACTCGGGCCTCGGGCGGCCCGTGACCACCGCGGCGACCGCGGTGTCCGCGAACAGCAGCCGGACGATCAGGGACTCGAGCGTGTCGTCCGCCGGCTGGTAGGTCGTGCTCAGCGCCTCCGAGATGACGACCAGGACCACCCGGTCGGGGTCGGCGGCGACCAGCTCCGCCGCCAGCGCCAGGGAACGCGTCCCCGCGATGCACGCCCACTGCGTGGCCGGCAGCAGCATCGCGTCGCTGCGCAGCGACAGCCTGTTGGCCAGGGCGACGTCCAGGCCCGGCAGCGCCGGGGTGGTGGAGTGGCTGGTGATCAGGCAGTCGACGTCCGCTGCGTCCAGCCCGGCTGTCTGCAGGGCCCCGCGCGCCGCGCGCTCCCCGTAGGACTGCACGGCCTCCCAGGCGGGCGCGGTGCGCTCCTGGACCGTCTGCGGGGCGGGTATGGACTCCAGGGCGGCGATCGCTCGGTCCACGTCCTGCTGGGCGAACCCCTCACGCGCGAGCGCCTCTTGGGCCGGCTCGATACCGACAGCGTGCAGACCGCTGCCCTTGCCGGGAGCGACGGCGGTCTCCAGAGGCAGCATCCAGCCGCGGGTCTCGATGCCCGTGCTCGCGGCGATGCCGTCGATTCGCGGCGCCCACGCCGCACCCCGGTGCCGGTCGCTCACCTCCGCCACGATCTCGCTGGTCACCACGGCGTGCTCGCCGTGTATCACGGCTGGCGGGCAGAGGTATGCGGCCATGATGATGCACCTTTCGAGGGGAGGCGGGGAGAATGCCGAGAGTGCTGTGTCATGGGTCACTTTGTAAGTTCGCGCCCAAGGGAATGCGGATGAGCGCCACTTCAGGGGCAGTCATCCGGTTCGAGCATGGATGCTAAAGGGACATTTCCGCTGTGATGCAGACAACTAAGGCGAGATTTGGGCGGTGTGACACGCCCCACGCCGTCGACTCATGAGGGGTTGTCCAGCACACACCGGCTCCGTCGGGCCGTACGCCGCGGGGCACGCATGACCGGGCCCGCCGCGGCGCGGCCCTTCACGCTCCGCTCAGTCGACGGGAATGCCCAGGCGCAGAGATACGGCGCTCAAGGTCGAGCCCAGCGGGAGAGAGACCCTGACACGGGCGAGGTGGTCGCCGCGGGTCTGATCCCGGTTGACGATCAGCACCGGTTTCCCGGCCTGTGCCGCCTGGCGGACGAATCTGAGGCCGGACATCACGGTCAGGGAGGAACCCAGGACCAGCAGCGAGGTCGCCGCACGGACCAACTCGCGGCATTGTTCCACTCGCTGGGGCGGTACGGATTCGCCGAAGAAGACGACGTCCGGTTTGAGGATGCCGCCGCACGCCGTGCAGGGAACCACGCGGAAACCCGCGACCTGGTCGTCCGTGAGATCGGCGTCCCCGTCGGGGTTGATGCCCGCGGCCACGGGCTCGAACCCGGGGTTGGCCTCCTCGAGCCGCACGGCGAGTTCGCGGCGCGGGCTGCAGGCGCCGCAGGAGAGGCAGACGACCCGGTCCAGGGTGCCGTGCAGTTCCACGACGTCCTCGCTGCCGGCGGCCTGGTGCAGGCCGTCCACGTTCTGGGTGACGACACCCGAGAGAAGACCCTGGCGTCCGAAGGAAGCCACGGCCCGGTGCCCGGCGTTGGGGCGGGCTCGGCCGAAGGTGCGCCGGCCGAGGTGGCTGCGTGCCCAGTACCGGCGCCGGGCCTGGGGGGTGGCGGTGAAGTCCTGGTAGGTCATCGGAGTGTGCCGGCTCAGGCTGCCTCCCTCGCCCCGGTAGTCGGGGATGCCTGATTCGGTGGAGATGCCCGCGCCGCTGAGCACCAGTACCCCGCCGCTGCGCAGCGCCTCGACGACCGGCTCGGGATCAGTGGTGCCCGGCGGCAGGTCCTCGGCAGGGGTCCAGCTCAAGGTGGGACGCATGCGCATGCCGTCAGGGTACGGAACAGCGGCCTCCCGCACCCTGCACTCTCATCCCATTGCAACGTGTTGGATGGATCCGTTGTTTGAGCGTCAAGGCTGTTGCAATGGTTGCTGGCTTTGAACTGTGAGCATCGAAGAGTGGTCGCAAAAAGAGCGTTGCTGGAATAGTGAATGCAACGTAGCGTTTCCGATATTGGAAACACGGGTCGCATGAACCCCGCCGCGGCCATGGAACAGCGGATCCGGAAGCTGTCACGGCGGACGGGATGGTTCATGCCCTGCCGTGCCCGCGGGTCTCGCCCCGCGTATGACTCCCGATCAGCAGGCGGACAGCAACCGGTGACGGCCCTGGACCGTACCCGCTCTCGCTGAGGCGCCCCGTCAACCCCGTTCGAATCAAGGCCCGTAGAGCCGATATCAGAAGGAGACGTTTGGCCGGGCGGAATCGGCGTACCCGATGACTTAACAGAATCCTTATACGAGGAAGCGGAGACGCACCATGGGCATCATTGCTTGGATCATCATCGGGCTCCTCGCCGGCGCCATCGCCAAGGCCCTGATGCCGGGCAAGGACCCCGGTGGCATCATCGTCACGATGCTCATCGGTATCGTCGGCGGTCTGCTCGGCGGCTGGCTCGGCAAGGTCATCTTCGGAGTGGACTCGATCGACGGGTTCTTCGAACTCTCCACGTGGATCGCCGCGATCGTCGGCTCCCTCATCCTGCTCGCCCTTTACCGCGTCGTCACCGGCAACCGGCACTCGCATCGGCACGCCTGACCCCGTAGAAGGCGAACGCCTCTGAACACATTCCGACGGCTCCTCCCTTTCGCCGGGAGGAGCCGTCAGGCTTTGCTCAGTCGTTGGCCGCCCCGTAATGCAGGCCTTCCTCCCGAGGAAGCAGGTATCCGATCGAGCGCTCCTTCGGCAGTGCGCCCGCCAGCGTTGCCGCATCGGTGCATCCGGAGACCTCCCAGCCGATCACGCCGAGACTGAAGGGCACCCGGTCGAAGACCGCCGTCCCGATGGCCGCGAGCCAGTCGTCCATGACGGCAGACCTGAAGAACGGCCGGCCGTCCCAGTGGGCGATCCCTGCGTTGTCCAGTGCGCCGTCAGGGATGTAGAAGTCCAGCCAGTCGCCGCTGTCGTCACCTCCGCGGATCGCCACGCAACCGCACACGGCCAGTTGGCCGGTGGGCAGGCGCACCTGACCGTGAAGGTGGCCGTACTCCGTGAGGGAGGCGACCGTGCACGGCACCGGCTCCTGTTCCTCCGGCTCACGGTCGGTGAACGCGAACGAGCCCCGCACATCCGCTTCCGACCGCACAGCGCTCAAGAGCGCCTGCATGTCGGCGTCGGCGGTCGACCCGACCTCGATGGCCAGTTCGTAGTACCCGCCGGACCAGTTCGACCGGTCACGGAATGCAGCAGGATTGGACATGCTCTGATCATGCACCACGGTCAGCAGGAGCTCCGCCACACGCCGAGTTCCGGTTTCTTCCGCATCGACGACAACCCTAGTCGGCGCGACTCGGCACAGAAAGCGCTCCGTGGCTCCGCGTACTCCACATGGAACACCGCCTTGCCCGCCGCGATGAACGGGGTGAGTTCGCCGCACTCGTCGTACTGGGCGCACTCCTCGTTGACCGCGAAGTCGAAATCGCCCACGAGCTGGGGAATTTGGGGGAGATCGTTCTTCAGTCCCACCGACAGCCCGCGCTCATGCGCGAGGGACGCGACCATCCTGTTGTACCTGAGCTGGTCGCGTGCGGTCAGCGGAAAACCGGTGTCGTTTCCGTAACCCTCCACCAGATCGGGTTCCACCGCGTCGAAGCCCTTGTCGCGGCACATGTCGAAGCGGCGTTCCATGATCGGCCGCAGAACGGTCAGCTTCCGGATGTCCAGCCACCGCTCACCCGACCACCCGTTGGGCTCGCCGAGCACCGAGCGAGGGAAAGCGTCCCGGTCCGGCCGGAAGTCCTCCCACGCGCCGACGTTGACGTAACAGATGACCTTCCTTCCCGCGCGGTGCAGCCGTGCCACGTCCGCCGCGGAGTTCTCGAAGCCGTCGATGTCGTAGACGGGCACGTCGGCCGAAGCGTCGACCTTGCCGTCGAGCTGCCACTGCCAGGCGAGACCCGGACGGGGCTTCCACACGGCCCGAGCGGGTGACGCCGTTCCGTGCCCGTCGGCGGGCCGCTCGGAGCTGCCGGAACAACCCGTCAGCGCCGCGGCCGTCACAGCGGTCAGCGCAGCCGCGCACCACACCGCCGGCCTGCTCATCGCCCCGCCCCGGTGAGCGCGGGCGTCAACCGGCCCCAGGGGTTGGGTGGTTCTCCCGTCACCGGCCCGCAGACCGCCGCTCCGCGCTCGTGCGCGGTGCGTACGGCGAGAGGCACGAGGGCCTCGGGCACACCGTAGACGAGGTGGCACAGCCGCTCCGGCGAGTGCCGTGCGGCCCAGGCCGGCCGGCTGAAGGCCGAGACGTACGTCGACCAGTGGCCCTCGAAGGTGACGGTCAGGTCGGCGAGGCGGGCGTAACCCGGCTCCGGATGGACCCCGGGGTTGAGGACGACCGTCCCCGCACCCAGTCTGCGCACCCTCCGCACCAGCCTGCGGCAGGCCGGCAGTCCGTCCGCGGTCGCCGTCACCCGGTCCAGGAAACAGCCGTCCGCCCCGTACCACTCCCGGTGCCGGCGCACGTCCTCGGCGACGGCCGAGGGATCGCGCACCCCGTAGTCGGTGTCGACATAGCCGAGCAGCCGAGCCCCCGCGGCCCGCAGCGCACCGGCCGCCGCGGTGAACGCCGGGTCGGGCACCTCGCCCGGCCCGCTCGCCGGGTTGAGAACGACACCGTAGGTGTGGGTCGCCGCGGTGATCAGCCGGTGCCAGGCACCGGGGTCCTCGGCCGGATGGACGTACAGCGGGATCAGCAGGCTCACGGTGTGCGGCCGCCTTCCCACAGGGCGGTCAGCGCGTCGTCCAGGGAGTGCGCCGGACGCCAGCCGAGGGCCTGCTCCGCGGCGGTGATGTCGGAACACTGCCACGACACCTGCGCGGAACGGGCCGAGCCCGCCCCACTCGCCGTGCCCTCCTCGATACGGCCCCGGAAACCGGCGAGCGCGGCCAGACGGCGTACCAGGTCGCGCACCGGGACGGCCCCGCCGCCGCCGATGTTGAGGACGGGCGGCAACGGGCCCGGCGCCGTGGCCGCGAGGACCGCCGCCCGCGCCACATCGCGTACGTCGACGAAGTCCCGATGGGCGGACAGGTCGCCGAGCCGCAGCACCGCCTCCGGACCCGCACCGGCCTCCCGCAGCAGCGCGGCGATCCGGCCGGGCAGCCCCGTGGGCGGGGCCCCCGGGCCCACCGGATTGCCCACCCGCAGCACCACCGAGTCCAGGCCCGAGGAGGTCACCGCGACCGTGCCCGCGAGCTTCGTCGCACCGTAGGGACCGACCGGGCGGCTCGGCGCCGACTCCGTCACCGGGACGCCGGGCGTGCCCGGGCCGTACTCGGCGGCCGAGCCCAGGTGCACCAGGCGCGCCGCGGGAGCCGCCTCGTGCAGAGCGGCGCACAGCACCGCGGGACCGCGGGTGTTGACCTCGGCGAGGGTGACGGCGTCACCCCCGGTCGCGCCCGCGCAGTTGACGACGGTGTCGGGCGCGGCCGACGCGAGGGTCTTCGCCAGCCGCTCCGGACGGACACGGGCCAGATCGACGTCGAGGTCGGCGGCAGGCGACCGGCCGGCGCCGACGACCAGCGCGCCCGGCAGGGCGCGCAGCCGCTCGACGACATGAGAGCCGAGATAGCCGGTGAAGCCCAGGACGAGAATGCGCATGACGTGCTCAGGCTCCCTTGAGCAGAAGCGACTTGCGGGTGGTGAACTCGGCGTTGGCCCGGTCGTAGTCGTCCGGGCGTCCGATGTCCAGCCAGTATCCGTCGAACTCGTAGGCGTGCGGCTGGTTGTCGGTCTTCAGCAGGTCGAGCACCAGCTCGTCGAAACCGAGGGGGAGTCCGGCCGTGTAGCCGTCCAGGGTGCTGCGGGACAGACCGTAGACGCCCATGGAGACGCGGTAGTCCATGCTCGGCTTCTCCGTGAACGCGACGACCTTGCTGGAGTCGGTGGTCAGCACCCCGAAGTCGATGTGCACCTTGCGGGCGTACGTGGCGATGGTCAGCGGGGCCCCGGAGGTGCGGTGCCGGCGCAGGACGTCGGCGTAGTCGAGGTCGGTGAGGACGTCGCCGTTCATCACCAGGAAGGTCTCGGGCAACCGGTGGCGCAGGTTGAGCAGCGGACCCATGGTGCCCAGAGGGCTGTCCTCGGTGGCGTAGTCGACGGTCAGGCCCCACTGGGAGCCGTCGCCGACGTAGGCGCGGATGATCTCACCCAGATGGCCGATGGCGATGGTGCAGCTGGTGAAGCCGGCCGTGGACAGCTGGCGCAGCACGATCTCCAGGATGGCGTGCTGGTCGCCGATGGGCACGAGCGGCTTGGGCAGCGCGGTGGTGTACGGCCGCAGCCGGACGCCCTTGCCTCCCGCCAGGATCACTGCGTGCATGGGGCTCCTCCTTCGTGAACGCTACGTGGACGTGCGCGGACGTGCGCGGACGTGACGGACGAGATGCGCTGTGCGGTGTCAGATGTTGTAGATGCCGGTCTTGTACCGGGCGAGGTTGGCCGGGTCGCGGAAGAACTCCACCGTGGCCGCCAGGCCCTCCTCCAGGGTGTGCGCGGGCTGCCAGCCGGTTGCCGCGGCGAGCCGGCCGGCGTCCGCGACCAGCCGCATCACCTCGGAGTTGGCGGGGCGGATGCGGGCGGTGTCCTCGCGGACGTCGAGGGCGGTGTTCATCACCTTGCCGATCAGCGCGACCAGGTCGCCCACCGAGATCTCCCCGCCGGTCCCGGCGTTGAAGGTACGGCCCACGACCCGCTCGGCGGGGGCGGTACCGACGGCGAGGAAGGCCTGCGCGGTGTCCTTGACGAAGGTGAAGTCACGGGTGGGGCGCAGGTCGCCGAGGGTGATCGTGCGTTCCCCCGCCGCGACCTGCCCGATGACGGTGGGGATGACCGCCCGCATCGACTGGCGCGGCCCGAAGGTGTTGAAGGGCCGCAGAGTGACGACCGGGGTGTCGAAACTGGCGTGGTAGCTGTCGGCCAGCCGGTCTCCGCCCGCCTTCGAAGCGGCGTACGGGGACTGGGTGTTGATGGGGTGGTCCTCGGTGATGGGCACCGTCTGCGCGGTGCCGTACGTCTCGCTGGTGGAGGTGTGCACCAGCCGGGGCGTGCCGAGGGCGCGCACGGCTTCCAGCACGTTGAGGGTGCCGGTGACGTTGGTGTCCACGTAGCTGTGCGGGGCCTGGTACGAGTACGGGATCGCGATCAGGGCGGCCAGGTGGTAGGCGGTGTCGACGCCCTCGATGAGACCCCGGACGGAACCGGGGTCCCGGACGTCGCCGAGGACGATCTCCACCTGGTCCAGGACGTCCGGGTGCAGGGTCTCCAGCCAGCCGTAGGAGGAGAAGGAGTTGTACTGGGCCATGGCCCTGACCCGGTGGCCGGAGGCGACCAGCGCCTCGGTGAGGTGCGAGCCGATGAAGCCCTCGGCTCCGGTGACGGCGGCGAGCGGTGCGGAGGTCAACTGGGTTGTCCCTTCGATGAGATGAACGGAGCGGGGGAGGAGCGGGGTTCAGGCGTGCGGTGCGGGCCGGCCGAGCAGCCACAGCGCGCACACCGCCAGACACAGGGCGGCGGCGCCGCAGCCGAGCGGCAGGGCCAGGGCGGCGCCCGGTGGCAGATGGAACAGGACGACCGCACCCGCTCCGCCGGCTGCCGTCAGGCAGATCCCGGCCGACGACCAGGCCGCCCCGAACGCCTGGAGCAGCAGCGCGGTCCACAGGACGGCGGCGAGCAGCAGCAGGGCGACCGGGTCGGCGCCGGTGAGCAGGGCCGCCGGCAGCAGCGGCGCGACATAGCCGAGCAGGCAGAGGCCGAGGATGCCGGCCGAACGCAGCAGGAACCCGGCGGGTGTGGCGGTGGCGCGCAGCGCGGCGACCGAAAGACCGCGGTAGCGGTACAGCAGCCACTCCGCCGGACCCATGCTCAGCGTCAGCACGATCACCGCGTACGGCTCCTCACGGCCTTCCAGCAGCACGAGCACCCCGGAGGCCAGTCCGAACAGCCCGTACGGCAGTGACCACAGCAGACGCGGCCGGGTCGAGCCGGCGCTCGCCGGGACGGCGAGGGCGCCCCGCAGGACCCGGCCGGTGACGGCGAGGGTGGCGACGAGCGCCAGCAGGGGCAGCCCGGCCCGCACCACGGGGCCGGGCTCCCACCACGGCAGGACGGCCGCACCCGCGAGCAGCGGGCTGAGCGCCGCCAGCAGCAGCCGTTCCCGGCCCAGCACCAGCAGGACACCGGCGGCCGCCAGATACGCGGACTGCGCGGCCGCCACCAGGGTCACCGCTCCGCCGCCCGCGGGCAGCGCGGCGGCCGCCGTGGCCACCGCCGCTCCCACGGGTGCGCCGGCCAGGAGGGTACGCCCCGCCTCCCGGCGCCCGGCCGCCAACCGCAGGTGCGCGCGGTGCCCGAGCGCCTGTCCCCACGCCCACGAGAGGAGTCCGGCCACGATCAGGGCGGGGGCGTACCCGCCGGCGTCCCACAAGGGTGCGGTCAGCAGGTAGGCGAGCCCGGGCAGGGCGAACAGCACGCCCCGCAGCAGGCAGCGCACCGTGTCGGGGCGCCAGGGGTCGGCCGCCGCGGCGGGTTCGGGGAAGGTGCGCGGCACCTGCTCGTACAGGGCCGATGCGAGCGAGAACAGGTTCGGGTGACCGTAGCGCTCGTTGATCACGGAGGCGGACAGTCCCTCCGCCTCCAGCAGCGCGGCCACCTCGTAGGGGTGAACGGCGGGCCCCACGCGGTCGGCGAGCTCCGCGGCGAGCTCACTGACCGCCTGCACGTCGGGCCCGCTGCGGGGGAGCCGGATGGCGAGCGTGGCGTCGTCCAGGGCCCACCGCGGCCGGCGGCGCGGCGGGCGGGTGCCGGCCAGCCGGATGGCCAGCGTGTCCTGTTCGGAGCCCCCGGGTTCCAGGGATATCGGCCCGCTCACAGGGCGAGGCTTCCCGTGCCGTGGACGGCCGGGGCGGAGATCTGGACCGTGGTGGTCATGGCCGGCGACTCCTTTTCGGGGTGGGCCAGTTCCAGATAGACGGACCGAAACGTGTCAATGGTCTGCCGGAGGGTGAACTGCTCGATGACCCTTAGCCGGGCCGCCTCGCCCATGGCGCTGCGCCGCGCGGCGTCGCCCAGCAGCTGGAGTGCCGCGTCCGCCATCGCCCGCGGATCGCGCGGAGGCACCACGAGCCCGGTGTCCCCGACGGCTTCGCGTACCCCGCCGACGTCGGTGGAGACGGTCGCCCGGCCGCAGGACATGGCCTCGATCAGGGTGAAGGGGAAGCCTTCGCTGATGCTGGAGAGCATCACGACGTTCCCGGCGGCGTAGGCGTCCTTGATGTCGTCGACGCGGCCTTCGAAGGTGACGGCGTCGGCGTGTCCGAGTTCGGCGGCCAGGGCTTCGCACCGTTCCCGGTAGGCCTCTCCGCCCCGGGGCGTCCCACCGAACAACCGCAGCCGTGCGTGCGGGAGCTGGGCCCGGACCAGGGCGAAGGCCCGGATGAGGGTCTCCAGGTCCTTGATGGGGTCGACGCGGCCCGCCCAGCTGAGGGTGGGGGTGTCCGGTTCGGGCCCTGCGGCCGGGAACGCGGCGGGGTCGACGCCGTTGTAGACGGTGCGGATCGACTCCGGGTCGGCGCCCCCCTCCTCCTCCCACAGCCGGTTGTAGCGGTTGCCGGGCGTGATCAGGGCGGCCCGGCGGTAGCTCTCCCGGGCGAGCAGCCGGAAGAACCCGAGAATCACGGCCTTCACCGGCCAGCGGTAGGGCGCGGTGCGGTAGCCGAGGTAGCGCTCCCGCAGGTAGACCCCGTGCTCGGTCAACAGCAGTGGCACACCGTGGCGTTCGAGTGCGGCGAGGCCGGGCAGGACGGCGACCCCGCCGCTGACCGCGTGCGCGACCCCGGTCTCGGGGACCGGGGCGGCCAGTGGGCGCAGGGCGTGCTCCAGCAGGGCGGTCGCGGTGAGCGCGTCGTGCAGGGTCGGCTGCGCCTCGCGCACGGCGAGACCGGGACGGGTCCACAGCGCGGTGAGGATCGCGATCGCGCGGTCTCCGCGCAGGAAGGGGCTCAGCGTCCCGTCCGACGCGGCCCGTGCCAGCGAGTGGAGGGCGGGTGCGAACCCGTCCTCGGCGCGCGGATCGAGCAGCGCGGTCAGGAACCGCTCGTAGGCGGCGGTGAGTCGGTTGCGGGACCTGCCCCGCGGCGGGCGTCCCTCGGGAGGGGCGCCCCACATGGGGACGGACAGCACGCCTGTGACGTGCGCGGGCAGGTCCCATACGACCGGCTCATGTCCGGTCCCGGTGACGGCGATGACGTCGAAGGCGAGGTCGGGCATGCCCTGGACGAGCTGGTCGCACCAGACGCTGACGCCTCCGTGACTGTGCGGGTAGGTGCCTTCGGTGAGCAGGGTGACGCGCGTTGCTCCGGCAGGTCGCGCGCCCTGGGGAACGGGCATCGATGTGCTCCACGGCCGAGGAGTGGGGTGGTTCGGGCCGGTCCTGGCCGCGTGCGGAGCGGCCGGGACCGTCGGTCGGACTGGGGTGGATGCGCCGTTCAGCCGTCTGCGGTGTGTCCCACGGGGTCGGTGACGCCCGCGGGGACACGGGTTCGTGGTGCGGTGCCGGTGGCCGGGGCGGGCTCGGCCGCGCCGCCGGTGGCCGAAGCCGTCGCGGAGGCCGGCAGGGTGAGGGCCAGCGGCGTGCCCGGGGCGGGTGTCCATCCGGACACGGCCCCGGCGTACGCCTCGCCGAACGGGGCCCCGGCGAGCGTGCTGCCGGTGGGCAGGGTCGCGGCGACCGCCAGCCCGCTCGGCGCGTCGACGGTCACTGTGCTGCCGATCCGGTAGGCGGTGATCTCTTCGGCCCGGAGTGCGGCCTGCCAGTCGGCCCGGCGCCGGAGTTCGACGCCGATGTCCTTCATCCGCGGGTTCACCACGGGCGTGTTCTCGGCGAACAGTGCCTGGTAGCCGTCCAGGACGCCGTTGAGCACGGGGTAGGCGATGCGGTCCTCGGCCAGGTTCGACTGGTGGATGAAGTGCGGCTTGGGGTCGTTGGCCAGGACGTGTCCGAGGGCGATCCGGGTCTCCAGCGGGACGATGTGGCCGGCGTAGCCGGTGGCGGGGTCGAGCGGCGCCGGCAGGCAGGTGGTGGTGGCGGGGTTGTCCTCGCAGATGCCGCTGCCGCCCTGCGCGCGGCTGGTGTAGATCCAGTTGTACTCGTCGACCTGCTCGGCCGCCCGGCCGGCGTTGTAGAAGACGTTCATGGGGTAGCGGGGCACGGTCGTGGCCGGGCCGACCCGGCGCTGGGCGGGCTCACGGGAGTTGTCGGAGCCGAGCCAGGCGATGTGGTTGTCGTCGAGGGCGAGCGCCAGGTTGGGATTGTCCTGGGGCTGCTGCGGCAGCACCTTCATGCCCGAGTGCTCACCGGTGACCAACTCGTCGTTCACCAGGGGCAGTCCGGCTCTTTCGCCCCAGACACGGTTGGTGGCGATCTCGTCGGAGATGTCGTTGCGGCTCATCCAGCGGGTGCTGCCGTCGGCGTTGGTCGCGCACTTCCACGGCACGACGCTGGTGTCCTGCACACAGCCGAGGAAGGGGTGCGAGTAGGTGTGGTTGATCCAGCGGAACTCGCCCCGCCGCGCGATCAGCCGGTCGGCGAGCGGGTCGGCACCGTTGTTGTCCTCGCGCTGGTCGGCGCTGCCGGCGCCGTTGTAGGCGAAGTCCAGGGTGAACTTCTTGTCGTTCTGCCAGCCGATGGCGTGGTCGACGTCGGCGGGCGTCATCCGGATCGGGTCGGGTGTCGCGCCGGGGTCCTCACAGTCGACGTCGCCGGGGGTGCAGTTGAGCTGGCTGTTCCAGCGGTCGTCGGCGGCGAACACGTCGTCCACGTGGACGGAGAAGTAGTTCCGTGAGGCGCCCAGGTGCACCCCGCCGGTCATCCACTCCACGATGCCGCGGGCCAGCAGCCGGAACTGCTGCTGGTACTGGTTGTAGACGAAGGTGACGACCAGCTCGCGTCGCCCGTCGTGCCGGTACTCGCCCACCAGCGTGCCCTTGGCCGGCTGTCCGGGGATCGTCGCCTGGACGTACGGGGTGAAGTCGGCCCCCGCCACGGGCTTGGACAGGTAGGCGTAACTCTCGCCGATGGCCGGGTCGTTGTCCTCGAAGGGCACCGCCCCGTCGAGGTAGCCGAAGGGGCCGGACTGCCCGGCGGCGGTCACCTCCGCCCGCTTGCCGTCCATACTGCCGGAGTAGCCCCCGTGGACCGGGTACTGCAGACCGGCTTCGGGGCGCGCGTAGGTGTAGGCGTCGACCTGGGGAACGTCGTACTTCTGCTCGTACGCCGCGAGGGCCGCCATCTCGGCGGATCCGGCCGGGAACGGGTTGTCGTTGGGCAGCACCACGGCCTGGAACTTGGCGCGCGGCCTGCCGTCGACGGTGTCCGCGAGGAAGGCGGCGTCTATCACGGCCCGTCCGGCCTGCGTGAGGTCGATGTGGGTGTACGGCGTTCCGGCAGCGGCCAGTTCGGCGGCTATCGCGTCGGTCGACGGGCCGCCGTCGCTCACCACCAGCACCCGCAGGTCGATGCGGGGCGTGGTGTCGGCGTGCGCCGCGCCGGCCGGCAGGCCCAGTGCGGCGATGAGCGCACTCACCGTGAGCACGGTGGTGCGAAAGGTCCGCTTCATGCGGTGAGGTCCCCTCCCCGGGCAGGGGTGAGCACGGCTCCTGCGGAGCGGACACCCCCTTGCGTGCCGCCGGCGTCCCCCTCAGAAGCCAGTTCGTCACGCATCCGTTCGCGTCACATAGTGATGTCTGTGTGGAGATTTCGCGGTCATGTTGCGGAACATGACGGAAAAGCGCAGGTGCCGAACGGGGTGGTTCCGAAAGCGAAACGAGCCGTTCCGTGCTGTCGGGTGGGGCCGGGGCCGGTGGGCGCGAGGGCCCGGCGCGCTGGTCCGGGCCCTGTGCGGCGCACCGGCGGGCCAGTGGGACCCGCCGGTCGGAGTGCCAGTGGTACAGACCGGCGCCGGTACCCGGGCAGCGAAACGTTCAGGTCACGGCCGCCGGCCCCCGGACGGAGCCGTCAGGAGCAGAGCACTCGGGTCACGGGCGTGTAGGCCGGCCCGCCGCTGACGTTCGTGGAGTCGCTGAACTCGGCGTAGAAGTACGAGTAGAAGCCGATGTTGCCGTTGCAGCCCGAGTCGGGGGCGACGTCCAGGGTCAGCGTGACCGTGCGGCTCTGACCGGGCGGGATGGTGGCGCCGTAGTTGCCGCCGAGGTTGGCCGGGCCGGTGCCGGAGCACGGGGCTGCGCCGCTCGTGGTGGTCAGGCTGCACCCGGAGAAGCTGTACTTGAGGTCGGGGCGCTGCGTGGTCAGCCACGTCGGCTCGATCGTCTGGTACACGAACCAGACGTCGTAGGTGTTGTTGTTGGTGAGGGTCATCGACAGCTTGACCGAGCCGCCGGGCGTGGTGGTGGCGCTGTCGGTGGTGAAGGTCAGCTCCGCTGGAGCTGGTGCCGCACTCGCGCTGGGGGCCAGGCCGAACACGGCGAGGGCGAGGGCGAGGACGGCGCCGAGGCCGAAACGTCTCATCAGGGGTGATCGCATGGCCTGGGAGGCTAGGCAGGGGCCGGGCGCACCGTCTGCCCCCTCGGGGAGGCGCGGTCGGCCATGCGGCCGGAAGTGTTCATGGTGTGAGCAAGCCGTGTGGAAAGCATGAAGGCGTGAGGGGTCTTGCGTCGCCCCAGGCAGTCGGTGCCTGCCGGGGCGGCTGAGCGGGGCGGAGGGGGTGGGGCGCTTCCCCGGCGAGAGAAGATGACATT
This sequence comes from Streptomyces sp. NPDC056373, assembly GCF_042262425.1. Taxonomy (NCBI): domain Bacteria; kingdom Bacillati; phylum Actinomycetota; class Actinomycetes; order Kitasatosporales; family Streptomycetaceae; genus Streptomyces; species Streptomyces sp. NPDC056373. Next base: position 100,982 of record NZ_JBHJPX010000020.1, on the reverse strand, counting down.
GGCGCATATTGGATCCACCGGACCGCTCTGCCTCCCGGGATCGCCCCGAGATTCTCGGCCACCCGCCGGTTTCCGGCCTGCGTCAGGTGGATCCCGTCAGGGCGCTCCGAGGCCGCGCGGCAACGTGCCGAGCATGACGTCCGCGGCCTGTGCGGGCCCGGATCCGGCATCTGCCCGGACGTGAGGTGCATGAGCTGGGGCAGCAGTGCGCTGGCCCACCCTCGGGGGAGGCCGGGATGGAGAAGTCCCTGGTCGGAGGCGAGCCTCGCTCATGTGTCACTTGATACTCGTACTGTCATACAGGTGAGGCAACTCATGCCTGTGGGGTGCGGGACGGGCCGGCCGTGACAGTGCGGCTCGTCACCTGTCAAGATGGTGACTGTATGTGAGTGTGGACGAATACGGGCAAGAAAGGTGATGCGCCATGAGTGATGTCGAGGAGAGGGCACTGCTGGCGGGTGGCTGCTTCTGGGGTATGCAGGAGCTGATCCGGTCACTCCCCGGTGTGATCCGCACCCGGGTCGGCTACAGCGGCGACAACGACAAGCCTCACGCCACCTACCGTGACCACGGCAGGCACGCGGAGTCGATCGAGATCGTGTTCGACCCGACCGCTACCGGCTACCGGGCGATCCTGGAGTTCTTCTTTCAGATTCACGACCCGACCACCCGGAACCGGCAGGGCAACGACATCGGTGAGAGCTACCGGTCCGCCATCTTCTACCTCGACGACGAGCAGCAGCGCGTCGCGCTGGACACCATCGCCGACGTCGAGGCGTCCGGCCTGTGGCCGGGACCCGTGGTGACCGAGGTCGTGCCGGCCGGTGCGTTCTGGGAGGCCGAGCCGGAGCACCAGGACTACCTCCAGCGCTACCCGGAGGGCTACACCTGCCACTTCCCGCGCCCGAACTGGCGGCTGCCCAGGCGCGGTTGATCCTGCATGTCGGCGTGGCCGGGAAGGGGGCGCCCTTCCCGGCCACGCGTCGTTCATGGCGCACCTGTGGGGCGGCACGTCATCGGAATCGCGCGTTGATGTGACAGGTGACGGTGGCGGGCAGCGTGCGTCACCGCCTTGACCAGTGACGCCCGGGCGGGCATGCTGTTGTTCGCCCAAGGCAACAGTGTGATTCCGAGGGGGGACCGTCATGGACAGGGAACCGGCGAAGGACAGAGCCGCAGCGACACGCCAGGCCCGGTACGGCAAGCTTCCCGAGCGCATCCGCTTCGCCGACATGGCCGAAGAGGTGCAGGCCACTCCGCGCACTGGGGTGAACGCCCTCGGCCTCGAGGGCTCGTGGAAGTACTACTCGTGCCTCGCGCTCGACCTGGGCCTGTAGGTCCGGGCCGACTCCGACGCGCGCTGCCTGCGGTTGTCGGGGGAGGCGCCGTTCCTCAGGGCCCGGCGCACGGACCGTCGCCCGGGCGGCTCAGTGCCTCCCGCCCGGTCAGCCGGTGCCGTGGCGGGCCGGTGCGTCACCTGAGCACTGCGGTCGCCTCCCGGACGTGACACCTCTGCACGGCAGGAAGCGTCACCGCTTGAGGGGGTGCCCCCGGGCAGAGTGCGATCGCCCCCGGTTCGGCCCCGACGTCCGCGCCTCACCCGTGATCCGGGGGTGCGATGAACGGGCCAGGTCGACGGCCGTTCCTCGGCGCGTCCGGTGGCCGTCAGCGGCAACGCCGGAAACGGACACGGTTCCAGCAGGGCCCGAAAAGCACGAAGGCAAGGAGATCTCTCCTTGCCTCTCCTAAGTTATAGCGCACCGGGGGGCTTGCGGCAAGGCCCCGGTGCTGTCGCAGAATCGTCGACCGAAGTCACTACCTGCGGAAACGGGGACACGAGGTGCGTGTGTCGGAGATCGGGACGGGCTCGACCATGGATGCGGCGGAGCGGGAGGTATCGCGATGACCGAGCGGTACGTGCTGGATCTCGGTGACGTCGACGAGACGCACCTCGCGGTCGTCGGCGGCAAGGGTGCCCACCTGGGCGCGCTCGCGCGGATCGAGGGCATCAGTGTGCCGGGCGGCTTCTGCGTGACGACGGACGCTTTCCGGCGAATCCTGGCGCAGGCGCCGTCGATCGAGGATCTGCTGGATCGGCTGTCACGCTCGGCACCGGAAGACCGGGAGGCGATCCGCGCGCTCAGCGAGCAGATCCGCCGGACCGTCGAAGAGACCACCGTCCCGGACGACCTAGCGGCGGAGATCACGCGGGCCGTCGCCCGGCTGGGCGGGCAGGTCGCCTGCGCCGTCAGATCCAGCGCGACGGCGGAGGACCTGCCGACGGCCTCCTTCGCCGGCCAGCAGGACACGTACCTCAACGTCGTGGGGCCGGCGGAGGTCCTCCGGCATGTCAGCCGGTGCTGGGCCTCGCTCTTCACCGAGCGTGCCGTGACCTACCGTCAGCACAACGACATCGACCACCGCTCGGTCGACATGGCCGTGGTCGTGCAGCGGATGGTCTTCCCGCATGCGTCCGGCATCCTGTTCACGGCCGACCCCGTCACGGGCAACCGTAAGGTCGCCACCGTCGACGCGGGCTTCGGCCTCGGTGAAGCCCTGGTCTCCGGCCTGGTGAACCCGGACGTCTACAAGGTGCGCCAGGGCGAGGTCGTCGAGAGGGCGGTCGCCGCCAAACAGCGTGCCGTGCACGCCCTGCCGGACGGCGGCACGCAGCAGGTGGCGGTCGACCCGCAGCGGCAGCAGGAGCCGGCGCTCACGGATGCGCAGGTCGTGCGGCTCGTTCAGCTCGGGCGGCGGATCGAGGAGCATTTCGGCCGCCCCCAGGACGTCGAATGGTGCCTCGTCGACGACGGCTTCCAGATGGTTCAGAGCCGGCCGATCACCACGCTCTTCCCCGTCCCCGAGACCGACGATCAGGACAACCACGTCTACGTCTCCGTCGGCCATCAGCAGATGATGACCGACCCCATGAAGCCCCTGGGGCTCTCCCTGTGGAAGCTGACGGCCATGGCCTCGTTCTCCGACGCCGGCGGCAGGCTGTTCGTCGACGCCACCCGGGCCCTGTCCTCGCCCGCGAGCCGCGCCGGCCTCCTGGACCTCATAGGGAGGGGCGATCCCCTGACCAGGGACGCGCTGGAAACCGTCCTGGAGCGCGACGACTTCGTCCCCTCGCTCCCGGACCCGGACCCGAAAGCGGCTCCCCACGGCCCGCGGGCAGGTGGCGGCGCACCCACCCCGCTCGAGACCGACCCGGCCGTCGTCACCGGGCTGATCGAGCGCAACCGGGAGTCGGTCGCCGCCCTGCGGCGCGACATCGGCGCGAAGACCGGGCCCGCTCTGTTCGACCACCTCCTGGAGGCCTTCGAGGAGCACAAGCGAGTGCTCACCGATCCGCTGAGCATGCAGGCGATCATGGCGGGCATGGAGGCCACCTGGTGGCTCAACGACAAGCTGCAGGAATGGCTGGGAGAGAAGAACGCGGCTGACACCCTGACGCTGTCCGCCCCCGACAACATCACGTCCGAGATGGGACTCGCGCTGCTCGACGTCGCGGACGCGATCCGCCCCCACCCGCAGGTGGTTCGGTTCCTGCGGAACGCCGGCGACGACGGCTTCCTGGACGAGCTGCCGAAGCTCGCGGGCGGCACCGAGGCGCGCGACGCCATCGAGGACTACCTCGACCGGTACGGCATGCGCTGTGCCGGAGAGATCGACATCACGAGGCCCCGTTGGCGAGAGCGCCCCAGCACGCTCGTGCCGGCGATCCTCGACAACGTCAGGAACTTCCGGCCGGGCGCCGCCCGACGGCGCTTCGAGCAGGGCCGGCAGGAGGCGTGGAAGAAGGAACAGGACGTACTGTCACGCCTGCGGGCCCTGCCCGACGGGGAGAGCAAAGCCGACGAGACCAAGCGGATGATCGACCGGGTCCGCACCTTCATCGGGTACCGCGAATACCCCAAGTACGGCATCGTCAGCCGCTACTTCGTCTACAAGCAAGCCCTGCTGGGAGAAGCCGACCGTCTCGTGCAGGCCGAGGTCCTCGCCGACAGGGAGGACATCTTCTACCTCACGTTCCAGGAACTCCACGACGTCGTCCGCTCGAAGCAGGTCGACGACCAGCTCATCCAGCAGCGCAAGGAGGAGTTCCGGACGTACCACGCTCTGACACCGCCCCGGGTCCTCACCTCCGAGGGCGAGACCGTCAACGGGGCGTACCGGCGCGACGACGTGCCGCCCGGTGCTCTGATCGGCCTGCCGGTCTCCGGAGGGACCATCGAGGGGCGGGCACGTGTCGTCCTCGACATGGCGCAAGCCGATCTCGAGGCGGGCGACATCCTGGTCACGGCCTTCACGGACCCCAGCTGGTCGCCCCTGTTCGTCGGGATCGCGGGCCTGGTGACGGAGGTGGGTGGCCTGATGACCCATGGCGCGGTGATCGCCCGCGAGTACGGTTTGCCGGCTGTCGTGGGCGTGGACCAGGCCACCAGGCTGATCCGTGACGGGCAGCGGATCCGGGTACACGGAAGCGACGGATACGTCGAGGTCCTGTCCTGACGAGCCGCAGCCCCCGATTAAGGTCGGCGATGTCCTGGTGCAGCCGCGGTCCCGGACGGATTCCCTTCGCCCGAACAGGCGTGACGCGCCCTCACCTCCCTCCACGGAAGGTGTTGCGGTACGCGCGCGGTGACACGCCCAGAGTCTCGCGGAAGTGCTGGCGCATCGCGGTGCCCGTGCCGAAGCCGGCCTCGGCCGCGATGCGGTCCACCGGCTCGTCCGTACGCTCCAGCAGCCTCCGGGCGTACTGCAGACGCTGCTGGCCGAGCCACTGCATGGGAGGGACCCCGGTCTCCTGACGGAACCTGCGCGACAGCGTGCGTACGCTCGTCGCCGCCCGTCCCGCCAGATCCTCCAGGGCGAGGGGCTCACCGAGGTGCTCCAGGGCCCAGGCGCGGACCGCGGCGATGGAGCTGTCGTCGGGTTCCGGTACGGGACGGTCGATGTACTGGGCCTGGCCGCCCTCGCGGTGGGGAGGGACCACGGTGCCGCGGGCGACGGTGTTGGCGATGTCGGCGCCGTGGTCGCTGCGGATCATGTGCAGGCAGAGATCGATTCCCGCGGCGACCCCCGCGGAGGTCAGGACTCCGCGGTCGTCGGTGTACAGCACATCGGGGTCCACCTCGATCTCCGGGTACAGCGCGGCGAGTTCCGGGCAGGACTTCCAGTGCGTCGTCGCCCGGCGGCCCGCGAGACGGCCGGCCGCCGCCAGCACGAACGACCCGGTGCAGATGGAAGCCAGACGCGCTGTTCCCGGCACTTCCTCAAGGGCGGCCCGTACCGGCGGACTCAGTCGGCCCCTGCGCTGGGGACGGTAGTCCTCGACGGCGGCGGGCACGATGACGGTGTCCGCCCGGCGCAGTGCCTGCGGCCCCAGCGGCACGTTGACGGTGAAGTCGGCCTCCGTCGATATCTCACCCGGCTCCGCCGCGCAGGTCACCACCGAATAGAGCGGCCGGCCGGTGGCATCCACCGCGGTGCCGAACAGCCGGTGAACGATCCCGAGTTCCATGGGCAGCAACCCGGCACGAACCAGGACGGCGACCGTGTGTACCCCTTCATCACTGACCTTCATGACCAGATTCTTTCACTACGTGTCCAAACGGCCAGTGGTTTCGGTCGTCCCTCGCCTTTGACGATGAAGACATGCATGAGACAACCGGCCATCAGACCAAGGATTCCGGGCGCCGTGCCTGGTGGGTAGCCGCCGTCGCCGGGACGGCCATCATCGTCGCCGGCGCCTTCTCCACCATGCCGGGCCTTCTGCAGGGCCCCCTGCGGCAGGAGTTCCACTGGTCCCGTGGGTCCATCGGCCTGGCCGCCTCGGTCAACATGGTTCTGTACGGACTCACGGCTCCCTACGCCGCCGCCCTGATGGACCGGTTCGGCGTCCGCCGCGTCGTCGTCGCCGCGCTCGGGACGGCGGCCGCGGGAGCAATGTTCACCACCGCCATGAACGCCGCCTGGCAGTTCACCCTCTTCTGGGGCCTTCTCGTCGGCCTGGGCACCGGGTCGCTGTCGATGACCCTCGGCACCACCGTCACCCATCGCTGGTTCACCGCCCGCCGCGGCCTGGTGACCGGCATCCTCTCGTCCGGCAGCGTCCTCGGCCAGATGGTCTTCCTGCCTGCCCTGTCATGGACCGTCGACCGCTACGACTGGCGACCGGCCCTCGTCACCCTCGCCCTCGCGGCCGTGGCGATCGGCCCGCTGGTCCACCTCGTCCTGCGCGACCATCCCGCCGACCTGGGGCGGCATCCCTACGGCAGTGACACCTTCGTCCCGCGGCCCGAGCCTGTCCCGGGCGCCGCCCGCCGCACCCTGACGGTCCTGAGCCGCGCCGCCCGGACCGCCCCTTTCTGGCTGCTCGCGGGCGCGTTCGCCGTCTGCGGCGCATCCACCAACGGCATCATGTGGACCCACTTCACCCCTGCCGCACACGACCACGGCATGCCTGCCACCACAGCCTCGACCCTGCTGGCATTCATCGGCGTCTTCAACGTGGTCGGCACGATCGCCTCCGGATGGCTCACCGACCGGGCGGACCCCCGTCGGCTCCTCGCCGTCTACTTCCTCCTGCGGGGTCTGCTCATGGTCAGCCTTCCGCTGACGATGACGGCCACGGTCAGCGCGCCCATGCTGGTCTTCGTGGTGGCCTTCGGCCTGCTCGACCTGGCGACCGTGCCACCGGTCATCGCCCTGTGCCGGACCTTCTACGGAAGGGACAGCGCCATCGTCTTCGGCTGGGCCGGCGCGGCACACCAGGTCGGCGCCGCGTCGGCGTCCCTCCTCGGGGGCGCCGCCCGCGACACGTTCGGCAGTTACGACCCCGTCTGGCTGGCCCTGGGCGCGGCCTGCGCGGCCGCGGCCCTGCTTCCCCTGGTCATCCGTCACCACCCCACGACCTGTGCCGACGCCGGCCACAGGGCATACGCCGCCACGGCCACGCGGCTGTGACGACGACAGCGAGTGCTCCCCCTGCTATGCGGCCGGACCCACGGCCAGTTCCCGGGCGCGGGATTCGGCTGCCGCGAGGGAAGCGCTGCGGGACGTCTCGAAGAGGGGGACGAGATCGGCCATGGCCGGGACCGTCGGGGCCAGGGTCAGCTCGGGGACGATGAAGGTGACGTTCAGACCGAGGCCGGTGCCGAGGGCCTGCTGCAGATAGCTCTGCACGTAGTCATTGCCGTGCTGCGGGGTTCCCTCCTGGTAGGAGCCACCGCGACTGGTCACGACGACCGCCGGCTTGCCCGCGAGTGAGGGCCGTTCGGTCATCGAGGTGCGGCCCACGGCGAACACGTGGTCGATCCAGGCCTTGAGCGTGGAAGGGATCGAGTAGTTGTACATCGGTGCGCTCAGCAGGAGCGCGTCCGCCGCCTCGGCTTCCTCGATCAGTTCCGCGCGCAGCGCGAACGCGGCCCGTTCTTCCGGCGACCGGTCGCCGGGGGCGGTGTAGCCGGCGTAGTAGGCGTCGGCCCGCAGATGGGGGACCGGTTCGGCGTCGAGATCGCGGTAGATCACCGAGCCCTGCGGGTTCTCGTCCTCCCACACGCGCCGGAAGGCGGCGGTCACCGCGCGGGAGTGGGAGTTGTCGCCGTTGAGGGAGGTGTCGATGTGAAGCAACGTGGCCATCAGTGTCTCCTGCGGACTTTCGGGCTGCCCTTGCGCGGCACGCCCGGTGGGATGCAGACAGCCTGCTTCCTCAAGTGCAGTTGAGGTCCAGCAAGTGTGATCCACGTCATCATCGGACACGGTCCGTGCCGTCGGCTCACGGTTCGCTGACGCGTGCGGGGGCGGGCTGCTCGGTGCTCGCAGTCCCCCGGCAGCGGGTCCGCGGCCGGTCGCGCCGAACCCGGCGGCCAGGACCGCCAGGGTCGCACCCAGGCGTGTTCTCACTCGGCGCCGCCCGAGACCGCCCCGTGCAGGAACACCTCCACCAGCTCCTGCGGGGTCAGGTCCGGCTCGTCCTCGGTACGCGGCTGGGTGAAGAGCAGACCGAAGAAGAGAGCGGCGATCTGCTCCGGTGGGCGGCGCAGGGCGGCCCTGTCGGGCTCCAGGAGGTCCACGAGGGCCGCGCGGATGCGGGTCGTCGACTCGGTGCGGCCCGCGCCGCGCACCGCACCGGGGTGCTTGCCGCCGCCGTGCCCGAGTGAACCCATGACCGCACCCATCCTCGCCGTGTGCGCCTGCAGCGCGTCGGCCGCCTCCGCGAGCCGCTCGGCCAGCGGCTGGGACACGTCGATCGCGTCGAGTTCGCGGACCGCGTGCTCGGGGGAGAGTGCCTCGGCGATGCAGGCCTGCAGCAACTCGTCCTTGTCGGCGAACACGCGGAAGATCGTTCCCTCGCCGATGCCCGCGGCTCGGGCGATCTTCGCGGTCGTCACCGCGGCGCCGTACTCGGCGATCAGCGGAATGGCGGTCTGGATGATCATTTCGCGGCGCCGCTCCGGGGACATGCTGGGGGCGCGGCGGCGGGTGGTCTGGTTCTCCTTGGCTGCTGTCATGACCACAAGGCTACGGAGTGAGTGCTCACTCCGTCAATGAGTGAGCACTCACTCCGGTTGGTTTCCCGGCAGATCGGCGGAGGTGAGGCCGTCGATCACACGCCGCAGGAAACCGGCCGCCGTGCCGCCGTCGCACACGCGGTGGTCGAAGGTCAGGGAGACGTTGACGACCTTGCGTACCTCGACACGGCCGTCCCGCACCCAGGGGCGGTCGGTGATGCGGCCCACCCCGATCATGGCGGCCTGGGGGTGGTTCAGGATCGGCGTGGCGCCGTCGACCGCGAAGCCGCCGTAGTTGTTCAGGGTGAAGGTGCCGCCGGTGAGATGCTCGGAGGGGAGCGTTCCGCGGCGGGCGAGGCCTGTCAGCCGCCGCAGTTCGGCGGCGAGGTCGTCGAGGCCGAGACCGCCGGCGTTCCGGACGACCGGGACGACCAGGCCGTGGTCGGTCTGCGCGGCGAAGCCGAGATGCACCTGCGGCAGCCGGACCAGCTCCCCACGGTCGCTGTCCACACGGGAGTTGAGCGAAGGGAACGCGGCGAGCGCGTCCAGGCACGCCCGGGCGAGCAGCGGCATCAAGCCGGTTCCGAGGGTGGCGCGGGCGGCGAGCAGGTCGGCCTCGGTGTCCGCCCAGATGGTCACCGCAGGCGTGTCACGCTGCCCGCGCTCGAACTTCTGCGCCGCGGGGCCCAGCGGAGTACGAGAGGGGGAGGGGACGGCCCGGGCCGCGTCCCGGTCGTGGGCGGCATCGGTCATCGCGCACGTGGCCGCACCGGAGGGGCGGGGCGAGAGCCGCAGTCCGGCCCGGCCCGACGTGCCGTAGCCGGTCAGGACGGCACCGGAGGCCGCTGTCTCCTCTCCCACGGTGAGCAGCGGTGCCCCCACCTCGACGACCGCGCCGGCCCGGCAGTGCAGAGCGGTCACCGTGCCGGTGTACGGACTCGGCAGTGTCACCACGGACTTGGCCGTCTCCACCTCCGCGACGACCTGATCGTGTTCGACGGGGTCGCCCACGGCGACCTTCCACTCCAGCACCTCCGCCTCGGCCAGCCCCTCACCCAGGTCGGGCAGCAGCAACGTCCGGCTGCCGGCTTCACCCGTGGCGGCCACGGCGCCACCGGTCCGGCGCGCCGCGGCGGGGGCAGGTGCGGTGGCCGGCAGCAAGCGGTGCAGACCCTCCAGCACCCGGCGCACGTCCGGCAGATGGGCGTCCTCCAGCAGGGGCGGCGGATACGGGATGTCGTACCCCGTGACGCGCAGCACCGGCGCCCGCAGGGCGTCGAAGCACCGCTCCTGCACCCGCGCCGCGATCTCGGCGCCCACTCCGGCATAGCCCTGGGCCTCGTGCACGACCAGACACCGACCGGTCCGCCGCACCGAGGCGGCCAGCGCGTCGTCGTCGAGAGGGACGAGCGTGCGCAGATCCAGCACCTCCACGTCCCAGCCCTCCGCGGCGGCCAGCTGAGCCGCCTCCAGGGCCACGTCGACCGACGGTCCGTAGGCGACGAGCGTGGCGTCGCTGCCTTCCCGGCGCACGGCCGCCGTGCCGAACCGCCCCGTGCGAACGGGGAGTTCGAGTGGTTCCTTGGTCCAGTAGCGGCGCTTGGGCTCCAGGAAGATCACCGGGTCCGGGTCGTCGATGGCCTCGCGCAGCAGGGAGTACGCGTCCGCCGCCGTCGCCGGAGTCACGACCTTCAGGCCCGGCGTGTGCGCGTAGTACGCCTCGCTGGAATCGCTGTGGTGCTCCACACCGCCGATGCCCCCGCCATAAGGAATCCGGACGACAAGGGGGAGTGGCAGGGCGCCCCGCGTGCGGTTGCGCATCTTGGCCATGTGGGAGGCGATCTGCTCGAACGCCGGGTAGGCGAACGCGTCGAACTGCATCTCCACCACCGGCCGCCAGCCGGCCATCGCCATACCGACGGCGAGGCCCGCGATGCCCGCCTCGCTGACCGGCGTGTCGAAGCAGCGCCGGTCGCCGAAGGCGTCGCGCAGCCCGTCGGTGACCCGGAACACGCCGCCGAGCCGCCCCACGTCCTCACCGAAGACGACGACGCGTTCGTCCGTGCCCAGGGCGTCCCGCAGGGCGGCGTTGAGCGCCCTGGCCATCCCCATGTCGGCCGTGGTCATGTCAGCAGTCCTCCAACCGGGCTCGCAGCGAAGCCCTTTGACCGGCAAGGTGAGGAAGTGGTGCGGCGAAGACGTGGTCGAAGAGGGCGTGCGGGGCCAGCTCAGGCTCCTCGGCCAGCCGCGCGCGCACATCCGCGGCGTACGCCTCGGCCTCGGCGGCCGCCGCCTTCGCGTCGGCGTCGCTGAGCAGACCCCGTTCGCGCAGCCCGGATTCGAGCAAGGCGATGGGGTCGCGTTCCCGCCAGCGGCCGGCCTCCGCCGCCGTGCGGTACCGGGAGGGATCGTCGGCGCTGGTGTGCGGGCCCATCCGGTAGGTGTGCGCCTCGACGAGCCACGGCCCTCCGCCCGCCCGGGCGTCCTCGACGGCCGTGGTCAGCACGGCGAGTACGGCCGCGGCGTCGTTGCCGTCCACCTGCTCCGCGCGGACGCCGTAGCCGACTCCCTTGTACGCCAGGCTCAATGCCGCGCACTGCTCGGACCGCGGTACGGAGATGGCGTACCCGTTGTTCTGCACCAGGAAGACCACCGGAGCCTTCAGGACGCCCGCCAGGTTGAGCGCCTCGTGGAAGTCGCCCTCGCTGGTGGCACCGTCGCCCACCAGCGCGAGGGCGACCGTGTCCGCGCCCTTGAGCCGCTCGCCGTGGGCCAGTCCGGCGGCGTGGGCGGCGTGGGTGGCCAGCGGGGTGCACTGAGGTGCCGTGCGGTGCCGTACCGGGTCGTAGCCGCAGTGTGCGTCGCCGCGCAGCAGTGTCAGCACCTCGACGGGGTCGATCCCGCGGCTGACCAGCGCGACAGCGTCACGGTAGGTGGGGAACAGCCAGTCCGTGGCGCGCAGGGCCAGCGCCGCGCCCACCTGGCACGCCTCCTGGCCGAGGCTCGCGGGATGGACCGCGAGCCGGCCCTGCCGGGCGAGTGACGTCGCCTGCTCGTCGAAACGGCGCCCGAGGACCATCTTCCGGTACGCCGTCAGCAGTGACTCGGCCGGCGGCTCGGGATACGGGCGCCTCCGCGACTCCTGAGTCGCGTCGAATGTCTCCGCATTGCCATTCGTTGACCGAAAAGAAACCGGAACCTGGGAAGGAAGCCAGAGAGAAGGGTCCGCATGGTTTCCCACGGTCGTATGTGTCGGCGTATCGCCCATGTTTCCGCCGCCTTTTCATCGTCAGTCGTGCGCGCCTCGGATGCTCTCTGCAGTGAGCGCTTTCCCAACTGCCGGTCGGGAAAGAGAGGGTGAAGCAGAACTGAACAGTCCGAGGGGTGGGGGCGCTGCCCGCGCAGCACCGTGGCAAGCGCTTCCCATGTGTCAACTGCACGTCGAAAAGGCGTCATCCGGGCGTTGCCCGCCCGTCTCGAAGGCCCGGTTCCAATGGATCAGCGAAACCTGGCACTGCGGAAGGCAAGCGAAGATGTCCGGAGTACGCCCGGGAACACGTCACTACCGAGTCGTCTGTTCCTCATGCGGGACCCGCTACGAGGACGACGGCCTCCTCCTCGACTGCTCCCGTCGACACGAACCGGCATTCCTGCGCACCGAGTACGAAAGAAGCGGAATACCCGTCGGTGAAAAGACCGGCATGTTTCGGCACGCCCCGCTGCTGCCGGTGGTGCGCACCTTCCCCGATGTTCCCGGCCCGGTCGTCCGGCCCGCCGAACGGCTCGGCCGCCGCCTCGGCCTGGACCGGCTCTGGGTGGCCTTCAACGGGTACTGGCCGGAACGCGAGGCGCACCTGCCGACCTGCACCTTCAAGGACCTGGAGGCCTACACGGTGCTCGGCCGGCTGCCCGCCGCGCCACCCGTGCTCGTCATCCCGTCGGCGGGCAACACCGCCGCCGCGTTCGCCTGGGCTGCCACCCGCCACCAGGTGCCCTGTCTGCTGGTGGTGCCCGCCCCGGCCCTGGAACGGATGCGTTTCCCCGGCCCGCTGGACCCCGGCGTCCGGATCGTCGTCCTCGACGGCACCGCCACCTACAGCGACGCCATCGCCTGCGCCGACCTGCTCGCCGCCCTGCCCGGTCACCATGCCGAGGGGGGCTCGCGCAACATCGGCCGCCGGGACGGCCTGGGCACCGTCATGCTCACCGCAGCCGAGGCCGTCGGGCGGCTGCCCGAGACGTATGTGCAGGCCGTCGGCAGTGGCACCGGCGCCATCGGCGCCCACGAGGCAGCACACCGGTTGCGTGCCGACGGCGAGCGGCTGCCACGCCTGCTGATGTGCCAGAACGCGCCCTTCGCGCCGCTGTACGAAGCGTGGCGATGTACCGGCACGGCTCCCGCCGACCGGGAGCACGAGCCGCTGGCCCGTGAACTCACCAACCGGCGGCCACCGTTCGCCGTCCGCGGCGGAGTGCGCGACGTGCTCACCGAGAGCGGCGGTGACGTCCTGCGCACCGACAACCTCGCGGCCCTCGCCGCCATGGCCCTCTTCGAGGAGGTCGAGGGCATCGACATCGAACCGGGCGCCGGTGTGGCCCTGGCCGCCCTGGCCGAGGCGGCACGGTCCGGCCGGGTCCGCCGCGACGAACTCGTCCTGCTCAACGTCACGGGGGGAGGCCGCGCCCGCCAGGCCCGCGACCTGGCGCTCGTGCCCGCCGAGCCCTGGCTGCGCGTCCCCTGGCCCGGTCGCGAGGAGGGTCCGCGAGCCGTCGCCGAGCTCGTGGCCGAGCGGTCGGCCGGCCTCGCGACCGTCACGGAGGGCGCCCGATGAGCGTCCCGCGTGCCCTGGACGTCTCCGCCGCCCAGCGCTCCATGTGGTTCGGGCAGCGGCTCGATCCCGCCGGGCCCGCCTACAACGTGGGCGAGTACACCGAGATCCACGGCCCCGTCGACCCGGTCCGCTTCCGTGCGGCCGTCCAGCAGGTCGTGGCCGCCACCGAGACGCTGCGGGTCCGTTTCGCCGCCGCCGACGACTCCGTGCGCCAGTTCGTGGACACCGGCCCCGCCCCGGAACCGCCCGTGGTCGACCTCACGGGCGACCCCGACCCCCGGTCGGCCGCCGAAGCCTGGATGACCGCCGACTTCGCCACAGCCTTCGACCTCGAACGGTCCCCGCTCTTCCGATACGCCCTGCTGAAACTCGCGGACGCGCACTGGATCTGGTACCAGCCCTACCACCACATCGCCGTCGACGGCTACAGCTGCTCGCTCGTCGCGAGCCGGGTCGCCGCCGCCTACAGCGCCCTCGTCGCGGGCACACCGCACACCCCGCCCCCCGCGCCGCTCGCCCCGCTGGTCGAGGCGGACGAGGCCTACCGTGCGGGGGAACGCCACGCCACCGACCGGGAGTTCTGGACGGCCGCACTCGCCGACCGGCCCGAGCCGGTGAGCCTGTCCGCCCGGGCGCCGCACGTCACCGGGGGCTTCCTCCGCCGAACCGGCCATCTCCCCGCCACCGCCGGGGACATGGTGTACGCGGCCGCCGAACGGGCCGGCACACGCTGGTCGCGCGTCGTGCTCGCGGCGACCGCCGCCTACCTCCACCGGCTCAGCGGAGCCCGCGACATCGTCCTCGGCCTCGCCGTCACCGCCCGCGACAGCCGCACCGAACTCGGCACGCCGGGCATGGCGTCCAACGTGCTCCCCCTGCGACTGACCGTAGAGCCCGGTACACCCGCGCACGACCTCGTACGTCGGACGGCGTCCGCCACCCGCGACCTCCTGGCGCACCAGCGCTACCGCGGCGAGGACCTGCGCCGTGAGCTGGACTGGCCGCAAGGAGGGCGCCGCTTCTTCGGACCCGTCGTCAACATCATGGCGTTCGGGCCCGAGCTGCGCTTCGCCGGGCACGCCACCACCCGCCACAACCTCTCCACCGGGCCCGTCGAGGACCTGGCCGTCAACGTCTACGACCGGGCCGACGGTCACGGCATCCGTATCGACCTCGACGCCGGGCCCGGCCACTACACGGATGCCGAACTCGACGGCCACCACCGGCGGCTCGCACGCTTCGTGGAGCACTTCGCGGCAGCCGTCGTCGCGGGCACACCGGTCGGCCGCGTCGAGGTGACCTTGCCCGGGGAACGGACCGAGGCGCAGCTCGCCGGCCCCGCCGCACGCGGGGGAGGGGCGACCGTGCCCGAGGTGTTCGCGGCCCGCGCCGCGGCCGCGCCGGACACGATCGCCACCGTCCAGGGCGAACGCGCGACCAGCTACCGGCAGCTGAACTCCCGTGCCAACAGGCTCGCGCACCGGCTCATCGCCCTCGGCGTCCGGCCGGAGGACCGCGTCGCCGTCCTCATGAACCGCTCCGACGGGCTTCTCACCGCGCTGCTCGGCGTACTCAAGGCCGGCGGCGCGTACGTCGGCCTCGACCCGCGCGCCCCGGCCGCCCGCACCCGGCACATCCTGACCGAGACGGCTGCGACCGTCCTGCTGACCGACACCGCTCCGGCGGAGCCGCACGAGCACATGACCGTTGTGCGCGCGGACGCCCCGGACCTCGCGGCCGAACCGGACACGAACCCGGGCGTGCTCCCGCACCCGCAACAACTCGCCTACGTCAGTTACACCTCCGGCTCCACCGGCCTGCCGAAGGGCGTCGCCGTCACTCACCGCGACGTGGTCGCCCTGGCCGCCGACTCGGCGTTCGGCGGCGATGCGCACACGCGTGTCCTGGTGCACTCGCCGACCGCGTTCGACGCCTCGACGTACGAGATGTGGGTGCCGCTGCTGAACGGCGGCACCGCCGTGGTCGCCGGGCCGGACGAGGACGTGGACGCGGCTGCCGTAGCCCGCCTGACCGCACGTCACGAGCTGACGGCGCTGTGGCTGACCGCCGGCCTGTTCCGCCTGGCCGCCGAGGAGAACCCGCACTGTTTCGAAGGGCTGCGCCAGGTGTGGACCGGTGGCGAGGCCGTCCCCGCCGGCGCGGTGCGCCGCGTGCTGGCAGCGTGCCCGGAGCTGACGGTCACCGACGGCTACGGCCCGACGGAGACCACCACCTTCGCCACCTCCCGGCCCTGCACGGCAGCCCTGCCCGTCCCCGATCCGCTGCCGATCGGCCGCCCCCTCGACGGCATGCGCGCATACGTCCTCGACACGTCCCTTCAGCCGCTCCCGCCGGGCACGGTGGGGGAGTTGTACGTCGCCGGGCCGGGCGTTGCCCGCTGCTACCTGGGCCGCCCGGGCGCGACCTCCGAACGCTTCGTCGCCGACCCCTACGGCCCGCCCGGCGCCCGCATGTACCGCACCGGCGACCAGGCGCGTGTGACGGACCGGGGTGAGCTGGAGTACCACGGCCGCGCGGACGGCCAGATCAAACTCCGCGGATTCCGCATCGAACCCGGTGAGATCGAAGCGGCCCTCACCACGCACCCCGACATCACTCAGGCCGTCGCCGTCGTCCGCGAGGACCGGCGACGCGGCGGCGACCGGCAACTGGTCGCCTACGCGGTCCGTGCGGAAGGGGGCGCCTCGACCCCGGAAGCCCTGCGCGGCCACCTCGCCGGCCGCCTTCCCGACTACATGGTCCCCGTGGCCGTCGTGACCCTCGACCGGCTGCCGCTGACCCCCAACGGCAAGCTCGACCGCGCCGCCCTGCCCGCGCCGCCCGCCGCTGCCGCACCACGGACACCGCCCGCCGCCCCGCGCACTCCGCACGAGCAGGTCCTGTGCGCCCTCTTCGCCGACGTCCTAGGGCTGCCGGACGTGGGCCCCCGGGACGGCTTTTTCGCGCTCGGCGGCCACTCGCTGCTCGCCCTGCGTCTGCTGGGGCGCATCCGCACCGTCCTCGGAGCCGACCTGACCCTGCGTGATGTCTTCCAGGCGCCCACTCCGGCCGGGCTGGCCCGGCTCCTGGAGCATGCCGGGAAGGACGTACGCCCGGCCCTGCGCCCGACGCCGCGTGCGGCTCCCCCTGGGGAGACACCGCTGTCGTCCGCCCAGCGGCGGCTGTGGTTCCTGCACCGTCTGGAAGGGCCGAGCGCGGCCTACACCATTCCCCTCGCCCTGCGTCTGACCGGCACCGGCCTCGACGAGGACGCCCTGCGCGCGGCCCTCGCCGATCTCGTCACCCGGCACGAGATCCTGCGCACCGTCTACCCGGACGCCGACGGCCGTCCGTGCCAGCGGGTTCTGGAGCAGGCCTCGCCGGCCCTCGACGTCATCGGCCCCGTCGCCGAGGAAGACCTGCAGCGGCAGCTCCGGCACTTGGCAGGCACCGGGCTCCGGATCGACGAGGACGCCCCCTTCCGGGCGCATCTTCTGGTCCTCGGCCCCGAGGACCATGTGCTCCTCCTCGCCCTGCACCACATCGCCGGGGACGGCTGGTCCCTGAATCCCCTCCTGCGCGACCTGGCGGACGCCTACCGCGCCCGTCTGGAGAGGCGGGAGCCGGGCTGGGCGCCGCTGCCCGTGCAGTACGCCGACTACTGCGTCTGGCACCACGAGGTGCTCGGCGGCGAACAGGACCGCCAGCTCCACCACTGGCGCGAGGCACTCGCCGGGCTCCCCGACGAACTCCCGCTCCCCGCCGACCGTCCGCGCCCCGCCCGCGCCACCCACCGGGGCGGTGACATACCCGTCCGGCTGGACGCGGACCTGCACCAGGGGCTGCGTGCGCTCGCCGAGGAGACCGGCACCACGGTGTTCATGGCCGTGCAGGCGGCACTCGCCACGCTCCTCACACGGCTGGGCGCGGGCACCGACATCCCGATCGGCACGCCGGTCGCCGGTCGCGCCGACGAGGCGCTCGACGACCTGGTCGGCTGCTTCGTCAACACACTCGTCCTGCGCACCGACACCTCGGGCCGCCCCGGCTTCCGGGAACTCCTCGGCCGGGTACGCGAGACCGACCTGGCGGCCTACGCCCACCAGGAGCTGCCCTTCGAGTACCTGGTGGAAGCCCTCAACCCGCCCCGTACGCCGGCCCGGCACCCGCTGTTCCAGGTGATGCTCGCCTTCCGCCCCGACGCCGGGCCCCACCTCGACCTGCCCGGACTGCACGCCCGCACGCTGGCCGTGGAGAGCGGGGCCACGAAGATCGACCTGACCTTCAACCTCGCGGAACACCGTGCCCCGGACGGCTCCCCGGACGGGATCGAGGGCATCCTCCAGTACAGCGCCGACCTCTTCGACCGGCACACCGCCGAAGACCTGGCCGACCGTCTGGTGCGGGTGCTGCGGGCCGCGGTGCGCGAACCCGACCTGGCGATCGACGCTCTCGACATCCTCATGGACGGCGAACGCCGCCGACTGCTCGAGGGGTTCAACGACACGGCACGCAACCTGCCGGACACCGTCTTCCCCCGGCTCTTTGCGGCACGCGTCGCCGCGCACCCGGACGCGGTGGCGGTCGAGGACACCACGACCTCACTCACGTACGAGCAACTCGACACGCGGGCCCAGCGGCTGGCCCGTGTACTCGTCTCGCAGGGCGCCGGGCCCGGCAGGATCGTCGCGTTCTCGCTGCCCCGCTCGGCCGACCTCGCCGTCGCCGTGCTCGCCGTCCTTCAGGCGGGCGCCGCGTACCTCCCGCTGGATCCGGAACATCCCTCCGAGCGCACCGCCTTCCTGCTCGCCGACGCCGAGCCCGTGTGCCTGATCACCCGGGACCCGCACCCCGCCGACCTCCCGACGGGCTGCCGCCCGGTCCTTCCCGACGCGGCCCCCGACGATCCGGGCGCGCCCCTGCCCGAGGTCCGGCCGGCCGACCCCGCCTACCTGATCTACACCTCCGGCACCACCGGCCGCCCCAAAGGCGTCGTCGTCGAGCACCGCAACCTCACCACCTACGTCGCCCGCTGCGCGGAGGCGTACCCGAGCCTGCGCGGCACGTCGCTGCTGCACGCCACGATGTCCTTCGACGCCACCGTGACCACCCTGCACGGAGCGCTCGCCGCGGGCGGCCGGGTGCACGTCGCCGGCTTCCACGACGCGGGCGTGGCACCGGCGAAGGGCGGCTACACCTTCCTCAAGGCGACGCCCAGTCACCTGCCGTTGCTGCCCGCCCTGCCGCACGACCTGTCGCCGGCCGAGGAGTTCATGCTCGGCGGCGAGGCGCTGGTGGGAGAGGCCCTGCGCGCATGGCGCCGGGACCACCCCGACGTACGTCTGATCAACCACTACGGTCCCACCGAGCTCACCGTCGGCTGCACCGACCACCGCATCGAGCCCGGCGAAGAGCTGCCGACGGGCCCGGTGCCGATCGGCCGCCCCATGTGGAACACCCGCACGTATGTCCTCGACGCCCGGCTGAACCCCGTACCGGTCGGTGTCGAGGGCGAGTTGTACGTCGCGGGTGACCAGGTGGCCCGTGGTTACCGGAGGCGGCCGGGCCTGACCGCCGAGCGGTTCGTCGCCGACCCCTTCGGAACGACCGGCGGCCGCATGTACCGTACCGGTGACCTGGCGGTCTGGCGGGCCGACGGCGTACTGGAGCTGCGTGGGCGGGTCGACGGCCAGCTCAAGATCCGCGGCCTGCGGATCGAACCCGGCGAGATCGAGGGCGTGCTCACCTCCCATCCGGCCGTCACCCAGGCCGCGGTGGTGGTACGTGAGGACCGGGCGGGCGTGCGGCGCCTGGTCGGATACGTCGTCGGAGCCGCCGAGGAGGACTGCCCCGCCCTCCTCGCCCACACCGCCCGGCACCTGCCCGCCCACATGGTTCCCGAGGCGCTCGTCGCGCTCCACGCGCTGCCGATGACCCCCAACGGCAAGCTGGACCGCGCCGCCCTGCCCGCACCGCTCACGCCGGGTCAGACGGCGGGCCGGGCTCCGCGCACCCCTCAGGAGGCGGCGGTCAGGGCACTGTTCGCCGAGGTCCTCGAAATCCCCGCCGACGGCATCGGTGCCGACGACGGCTTCTTCGACCTGGGCGGCGACAGCATCACCTCCATCCACCTGGTGAGCCGCGCGCTCGCGGCGGGACTGCGGCTGACCCCGCGGGACGTGTTCGAGCAGCGCACGATCGCCGGCCTGGCCGCCACGGCACAGGCTCGCCCGGCTCCCGGCCACGCACGGAACCAGGACGAGCCGACCGGCACGATGCCCCTGACGCCGGCCATGCGCCGGCTTCTCGAACGCGGCGGCCCGTTCGCGATGTTCAGCCAGTCCGTCCTGCTCGTCACCCCCGCCGACGCCGACGAGAAGCGGCTGACGGCCGCCCTGCAGGCCGTGCTCGACCATCACGACGTGCTACGGCTGTGCCTGGCATCCGACGGGCGGTCGGCCGAGGTTCCGCCTCCGGGTGCCGTCGATGCCGCCACGGTGCTGGACCGCACCACCGGGCCGGCGGACTTCGCCGGCCTGTCGCAGCGGTCCGCCTCGCGACTGCGCCCGGAACAGGGCGAGCTGGTGCGCGCGGTGTGGTGCGACGCCGGTCCCGACCGCCCAGGACGGCTGTTGCTCACCCTCCACCACCTGGCCGTGGACGGCGTCTCCTGGCGCATCCTGTGCTCCGACCTGGCCGCGGCCTGGGCCGAGAAGGAGCTGCCCGAACGGGGCACCTCCTTCCGGCACTGGGCCCGCCTTCTGGAGCGGGAGACGGCCACGCCGCAGCGGCAGGCCGAAGCGGGCCTGTGGCGGGAGACGCTGGGCAGGCCCGGCCCGCGGCTCGGCTCGCGCCGGCCCGACCCCGGCCGGGACGTC
This sequence comes from Streptomyces sp. NPDC056373, assembly GCF_042262425.1. NCBI lineage: Bacteria > Bacillati > Actinomycetota > Actinomycetes > Kitasatosporales > Streptomycetaceae > Streptomyces > Streptomyces sp. NPDC056373. The sequence continues at coordinate 80,753 of NZ_JBHJPX010000020.1, read as the reverse complement.
GTCGGCACGATGCGGCACCTCACCAGGGACCTCCCTGCCGACGTCACCTCCGACCTGCTCACCAAGGTGCCCGCGGCGTTCCACGCCGGTCCCGAGGACGTCCTGATCGCCGCGCTCGCCGCCGCCTTCGCCGGATGGCGGCGGCACCCGGCCTTGCTGCTGGACATCGAACGGCACGGCCGGGAGGACATCGCCGACGGCGTCGACCTGTCGCGCACGGTCGGCTGGTTCACCAGCGTCGTACCAGCACGTCTCGACCTCGAGGGAGTCGACGCCGCGGACCCGGCCCAGGTCCTCAAGACCGTCAAGGAACAGCTGCGGTCCGCCCCGGACCACGGCATCGGATACGGCCTGCTCCGCCACCTCGACCCCGGTCACGGGCCGCTCCTCGCGTCGCTCCCCGCTCCGGAGATCGGCTTCAACTACCTGGGCCGGGTGACCGGAACCGGATCCGCCGAAGGCGACTGGTCCATCGCGCCGGAGGCGCCGCGCGACCTGGGCGCCGTGCACGATCCGGCGATGCCCGTGACCCACGGCCTGGAGATCACCGCCGTCACCACCGAGGACGGGCGGCTCGACACCACCTGGTCCTGGGCCCCCGGCATCTGGAACGAGGACGACGTACGCACCCTCGCGGACCGTTGGACGGCGGAGCTGACCGCGCAGGCCGAGGGCGGCACCGGTGCGAGAGGCGGGCACACCCCGTCCGACCTGCCCCTCGTGTCGCTGACCCAAGCAGAGATCGACGAACTCGAAGCCGAGTTCGGCAATGAGTGGAGGTAACCCACGGTGACTCGGTCCGGTTCCGCAATCGCCGACATCCTGCCCCTGTCGCCGCTGCAGGAAGGCCTGCTCTTCCACGCCCTGTACGACGACGAGAAGGCCCCCGATCTCTACGCGACCCAGCAGGTCCTGGAGCTGACGGGCCCGGTCGACCCCGCCGCCGTGCGCGCCGCCGGGCAGGCCCTGCTCGACCGGCACCCCAACCTGCGCGCCTGCTTCCGTCGCCGGGACACCGGCCGGGCCCTGCAGATCGTGCCCACGGACGTCGAACTCCCCTGGGCCGAGGACGACCTGTCGACCCTCGGCGAGGCGGAGCGGGACAAGGAGTGGGAACGGCTGCTGGACGAGGAGCGTGCCCGCCGCTTCGATCTCGCCAAGCCCCCGCTGCTGCGCCACCTGCTGGTCAAGTGGTCCGCGGACAGCCACCGCCTGCTCGTCACGAACCACCACATCCTGCTGGACGGCTGGTCGAAGCAGCTGCTGGTGCGCGAGTTCACGGCGCTGCACTCGGGCGAGCACCCGGCGGCTCTGCCGCCGGCGCCCGCCTACCGCGACTACCTCGCCTGGCTGGGGCGGCAGGACCGTACCGCCGCCGAGACCGCCTGGCGTCGCGCCTTGGAGGGGGCGGGCGAGCCCACGCTGCTCTCACCCGGGGCCACCGGCGCCGCCGCACTGCCCGGCGAACTGATCGTCGAGCTGCCCGAGCGGCTGACCGGCGCGGGAGAGGCCACGGCCCGGTCCCTCGGCATCACCCTCAACACACTCGTCCAGGGCGCCTGGGGCGTGCTGATGGGCAGGCTGACCGGCCGCACCGACATCGTCTTCGGCCAGACGGTGACCGTCCGCCCGCCCGAACTGCCGAACATCGCGTCCATGGTCGGCTTCTGCATCAACACCGTCCCCACCCGCGTCCGTTGGGACGAGGACGGCACCGTCGCCGACCTGCTCACCGCGCTGCACCGGCGGCAGGCCACCCTGCTGCCGCACCAGCACCTGGGCCTCGCCGACATCCGGCGCGCCGCGGGAGGCGGCGGTGAACTCTTCGACACGCTCCTCGCCTTCGAGAACCACCCGGCCACGAGCGGCCACGGACCGTCCCCGGTCAGCCTGCTCACCGGCCGCGACGCCACCCACTACCCCCTCACCCTCGCCGTCCTGCCCGGCCGCCGCCTCGCCCTGCGCCTGTCCTACCGGCCCGACCTGTACGACGAGGCGGGTGCCCGGCACGTCCTGGACCGGTTCGCCGCCGTCCTGGAGGCCCTCGTGGCCGATCCCGCGCGCCGCGTACGGGAGGTGGAGATCCTGCTGCCGGGGGAGCGGCGGCGAATGCCGGCGACGCGGCAGGGCGTGGTCCCGGCCGGCACACCGGCCCAGACCCTGCCCGCGCTCTTCGCCCGCCAGGCCGGCCACAGCCCCGACGCCACCGCCGTCGTGCACGGGGACACCCGGCTCACCTACGCGGAACTCGACGCCCGAGCCGAACGGCTGGCCCGGCTGCTCGCCGCCCGGGGCGCGGGGCCCGAGCGGCTGGTGGCGCTCGCGCTGCCCCGCTCGCCGGAACTCGTGGTGGCGATCCTCGCGGTCCTGAGAACAGGCGCCGCCTATGTGCCGCTCGACCCGGAGTACCCCGCGGAACGCCTGGCGTTCACGCTGGCCGACGCCACGCCCGTGCTGCTGGTGACCACCGGCGACGTCGCCCCCGGCCTCCCCGCCTCGCCCGTCCCCGTCCTCCTGCTCGACGACCCGCAGCCCTCCGGTGGAAGCCCTGTCCCCACCACCGAACTGACGAGCGATCACCTCGCTTACGTCATCTACACCTCGGGCTCCACGGGCCGCCCGAAGGGCGTGGCGGTCACGCACCGCAATGTCGAGCGGCTCTTCGAGCACACCCGGCACTGGTTCGACTTCGGCCCGGACGACGTGTGGACCCTGTTCCACTCCTACGCCTTCGACTTCTCGGTGTGGGAGCTGTGGGGCGCGCTGCTGCACGGCGGCACGCTCGTGGTCGTCCCTCACGCCGTGAGCCGGGAACCGGAGGAGTTCCTGAGGCTGCTGGCGCGTGAACGCGTCACCGTGTTGAACCAGACGCCCTCGGCCTTCGGTGAGCTGCTCCGCGCCGACGCCGCCCTCCCCGACGTCGGACGTGCACTGGCCCTGCGCTACGTGGTCTTCGGCGGTGAGGCACTCGACTTCACACGGGTCGCCGAGTGGTACACCCGGCACCCGCAGGACGCACCGGTGCTGGTCAACATGTACGGCATCACCGAGACGACCGTGCATGTCACGGGCCTGCCGCTGACCGAGCCCGCGGCGCGCGACCGGTCCGGCGGCATCGGACAGGCCATTGCCGACCTGCGGACCTACGTCCTGGACGCGGGTCTGCGGCTGGTGCCGCCCGGCGTCACCGGCGAGCTGTACGTGGCGGGAGCGGGCCTGGCGCGCGGGTACCTGGGGCGGCCGGGGCTGACGGCAGGGCGCTTCGTCGCCGACCCGTTCGCCGCCGACGCGGGTGAACGGATGTACCGGACGGGCGACCTGGTGCGGCAGTCGGCCGAAGGAGAGCTGGAGTACCTGGGCCGGGCGGACGACCAGGTCAAGATCCGCGGCTTCCGCATCGAACTCGGCGAGGTGGAGGCGGCGCTCGCGAGCCACCCCGACGTGGCACAGGCCGTCGTCCTCGAACGGGACGGGCGGCTGGTCGGCTACACCGCCGGACGATCCCTCGACGCCGGCACTCTGCGCCGCCACGCCGCGCGGACCCTGCCGGACCACATGGTCCCCTCCGCGGTGGTCGTCCTCGAACGCTTCCCCCTGACCTCCAACGGCAAGCTGGACCGCGCCGCCCTGCCCGCGCCCTCCGCGGACGGCGCGGGCCGCCCCCCGCGCACCCCGCAGGAGGAGATCCTGTGCGGTCTCTTCGCCGACGTCCTCGGCCAGGAGCCGCACCGGATCGGCGCGGACGACGGCTTCTTCGACCTCGGCGGCGACTCCCTGCTCGCCATGCGCCTCAGCGACCGCATCAGAAGCGCGCTGGGCACCGCGCTGCCCGTACGGGCCGTGTTCGAGGCGGCGACCCCCGCCGGACTGGCCCTGCGGCTCGGCGAAGGCGAGGGCGGCGCCGGCCGCCCCGAGCTCACGGCACGCGCACGCCCGGACACCCCGATTCCGCTGTCGTACGCCCAGCAGCGGCTGTGGTTCATGAGCCGCCTCGACGGCAGCAATCCCTACACCGTGCCCTGGGCCCTGCGCCTCACCGGCCCCCTGGACCGTACGGCGCTGGCATCCGCGCTGGCCGACGTCGTGACCCGCCACGAACCGCTGCGCACCCTCCACCCCGACTTCCAGGGCACCCCGTACCAGCGGATCCTGGACCCCGAGGCGGGACGCCCGCACCTTGCCGTGGTGGAGGCCACCGAGGCGGAACTCCCCGCGCTGCTCACCACCGCCGCAGGGCACCGCTTCGACCTGTCCACCGAAACGCCGCTTCGCGCCACCCTGTTCCACCTCGACGGCGACACGCACGTCCTGCTGCTGCTCGCCCACCACATCGCCGTCGACGGCTGGTCCATGGCACCGCTGATGCGCGACCTGAAGACGGCATACGCGGCCCGGCTCACCGGATGCGCGCCGCAATGGCGGCCTCTTCCCGTCCGGTACGCCGACTTCGCGCACTGGCAACGCGAGCTGCTCGGCACGGCGGCGGGCGAGGCGGTGAGTCCGCTGGAACGGCAGACGGCCTTCTGGCGAGAGGCGCTGGCCGGCGCCCCGGAGGAGCTGCCGCTCCCCGCCGACCGTCCCCGGCCCGCCGAACCGAGCGGACGCGGAGACCGGGCCGGACTCACCATCGACGCGCAGTTGCACACCGCTCTCGCCGACCTCGCGTCCGCCTCCCGCGTCACCCTGTTCATGGTGCTCCAGGCCGGCCTCGCGGCGACCCTCACCAGGCTCGGCTCGGGCACCGACATCACCATGGGCACACCCGTCGCAGGGCGCCCCGACGGCAGGCTCGACGACCTGGTCGGCTTCTTCGTCAACAGCCTCACGCTGCGCACCGACACCTCCGGCAACCCCACGTTCCGCGAACTCCTGGACCGCGTCAGGGACTTCGACCTGGCGGCCTACGCCCACCAGGACGTGCCGTTCGACCTCCTCGTGGACGCCCTCAGCCCGCAGCGCACCCTCGCCCGCCACCCGCTGTTCCAGGTGATGCTGGCCTTCACCGCTCACGCCTCGGACGCCGACCTGTCCCTGCCGGGCCTGGGCGTGGCACGCGAGCCCGTCGAGACCGGCGCGGCCCGCTTCGACCTGTGCCTCTACCTGAACGAGCGGCGGCACGGCGACGGCACACCGGCGGGCATCGACGGCATCGCCGAGTACAGCACCGACCTGTTCGACCCGGCCACCGCGCAGCTGCTCACGCGGCTGCTCCTCCGCTTCCTGAGCACCGTCTCCGCGGAGCCCGACCTGCGCGTCGAGGACGTGGACCTCCTGGGGGAGGACGAGGTCGCACGCGACGTGCCGGCCCTGACGCCCGACGGTGAGCAGGCCTGTGCCGCGCTGCCCACGCCCGCACCGGCACCTGGGACCGGCGAGGCACAAGAACCGTCGACCCCGGCCGAGCGCATCCTCGCCGGGCTGTTCCGCGAGCTGCTGAGGCTGCCCGAAGTCCCGCTCGACGAGGACTTCTTCGCCCTCGGCGGCGACAGCATCACCTCGATCCGGCTCGTGAGCCGGGCGGCCGAGGCCGGGGTCGTCATCAGCGCGCGGGACGTCTTCAAGCACCAGACGGTGAAGGAACTGGCGGCCGTGGCTCGCGGCCCGGCGGGCGGCAGCACCGCGGGTGTCCACGCGAGCGACGGTGTGGGCCGGGTGCCGCTCACCCCCATCATGCGGTGGCTGCTCGAACGCGGCGGCCCCATCGACCGGTTCAGCCAGTCCGTGCTGCTGACGGTCCCGGCCGGCGCGGGTCTGCCGCAGCTGACCGGCGCGCTGCAGGCGGTGCTCGACCACCACGACATGCTGCGCACCAGGCTCACCACGACTGCCGAGCTCGATACCGGCACCGCCGAACTCGACGGCGACACCGTCGACGTCGGCACCGGTTCCCCCGAACTCGCCGTCGGTCCGGTCGGCCACGTCCGCGCCGCCGATCTGCTCGACCGCCGGGAGGTCCGCGGCACGTCCGGCGGCGACGGCCTCCACGAAGCCGTCGCCGAGGAGTTCGACCGGGCCGTGGGACTGCTCGACCCGTCGGCCGGGGCCATGGTCCGGGCCGTCTGGTTCGACGCGGGAGCGCACCTGCCCGGACGGCTGCTGCTCGTCGTCCACCACCTGGCGGTGGACGGCGTGTCCTGGCGCATCCTCGTACCCGACCTGAGGGCCGCCTGGGAGGCAGTGACCACCGGTCGGAGCCCCGAACTGCCACCCGTCGGGGTGTCGTTCCGCCGCTGGTCCGTGGAGCTGGGCCGACAGGCGCGTACACCGGAGAGGGTTGCCGAGGCCGAACTGTGGCGCCGTATCGCCGACGCCCCGCGTGCCCCGCTGGGCAGGCGTCCGCTCGACCCCGACCGGGACACCGCCGCCGGCACGCGCTCGCTGCGGCTCACCCTGCCGCCCGAGACCACGGGACCGCTGCTCACCGACGTCCCCGCCACCTTCCACCTCGGTGTCCAGGACGTCCTGCTCACCGGCCTCGCCCTGGCCGTCGCCGACCGGCAGGGCTCCCCGCACGTGGTGCTGGACATCGAGGGGCACGGCCGCGAGGAACTGTCACCCGGGCTCCAACCGTCGGGCACGGTCGGCTGGTTCACCTCGCTCTACCCGGTCCACCTGGACGTGCGGGGCGTGGACGTGGCCGACGCGCTGACCGGCGGACCCGCCGCCGACCGAGCCCTCACCCGGGTCGCGGAGCGCCTGCGGGAACTGCCCGACCACGGCGCCGGACACGGCCTCCTGCGCCACCTCAACCCGGACACGGCAGCCGAGCTGGCCAAGGCGCCCGCACCGGCGATCGGCTTCAACTACCTCGGCCGGTTCAGCACTCCGGACGCCACCGCCGGCGAGCTGTGGACCTTCGCCCCCGAGTCGTCGGCACTCGGCTCCGGCAGCGACCCCGGCCTCGGCGCCGCCCACGCCCTCGACATCAACGCGGTCGTCCACGACACGGCGAGCGGACCCCGACTGGTGGCCGACTGGGCCTGGCCCGAGGGGGTGCTGACCGAGCAGGAGGTCCGCGAGCTGGCCGAGGCCTGGTTCACGGCACTCACCGCACTCGCGTCCCGGGCCGCCGAGAGCGCCGGTGCGTCGGTCCGGGGCCTGTCCGGGGACGAGCTCGACGAGCTGACCGCAGGCCTCGACTAGCCGACCCCACGTGCACACGCAGCAGATCCGGAACACAGCGAGACGAGACGACATGACGCAGCCCGGGCCGCCCGACGTACTCCCCGTGACCCCGCTCCAGGAGGGCCTGCTCTACCACGCCCTGTACGAGCACGAACGGGGCGCCTCCGACGTGTACGTCGTGCAGCTGGTCTTCGAACTCGAAGGCCCGGTGAATGCCGGCCGGCTGCAATCCGCCGCTCAGGCACTGCTGGACCGCCACCCGAACCTGCGGGCGGCCTTCCGGCGGCGTCGCGGCGGCCAGCCGGTACAGGTCGTCCCGCGCAGGGCGAACCTGCCGTGGGCGGAAGCCGATCTCACCGAGCCGGTCACCGCCACCGACGCCGAGAAGGCGTGGACCGCGCTGCTCGACGAGGACAGGGCCCTGGGTTTCGACCCCGCCACCCCGCCGCTCCTGCGCTGCACCCTGGTCCGCACCGGCGAGCACCGCCACCGGCTGCTCGTCACCCACCACCACCTCCTGCTCGACGGCTGGTCGGTCTCCGTGCTCCTGCGGGAACTGCTCGCCCTCTGCACCGCCGACGGCGACCGGGCCGCACTGGCACCTGCCCCGCCGTACCGCTCCTTCCTCGAATGGCTGGACCGCAGGGACCGCAGGGTCGCCGAGGAGGCCTGGCGGGACGCGCTGGCCGGCGTGACCGAACCGACCCGACTGGCCCCGGCCACCACGCCGGGCTCCACGAACCCGGAACAGGCCCGGACCGAGCTGTCGGCGGAGACCGGAGCCGCCCTCACGGCACGCGCACGGAGCCTCGGCGTTACCGCGAACACGCTCGTCCAGAGCGCCTGGGCGATTCTGCTCGGCCGCCTGACCGGCCGTGACGACGTCGTCTTCGGAGCCACCGTCTCCGGCCGCCCGCCGGAGCTCCCCGGTGTGGAGTCGATGGTCGGCCTGTTCCTCAACACCGTCCCCACGCGGGTGCGGCTGAGGCCGGAGCAGAGTTTCAGTGCCCTGCTCCGCGAGGTTCAGGACGGCTACGTCCGTCTCCTCGACCACCACCATCTCGGCCTGGCGGACATCCAGCGGGCCGTGGGCGTGCCGGAACTCTTCGACACCCTCGTCATCTTCGAGAACTATCCGGTGGACCCGGAGGCCATGGGCGAGGCGCCTGCCGGCGACGGGCGTGACGGCGCCGACGGCGGTGAGCGTGGGGCAGGGCCCACCGGTGAGGGGCGTGGCGGCTACGGCGGCCGGCTTCGCGTCGTCGGTTCGAGCGGCCGTGACGCCACCCACTACCCCGTGACCCTCGTGGCGTTCCCGGGCCCCCGCCCCCGCTTCCGGCTGGCCTATCACCCGGGACTGTTCGACGCCGACTGGGCCGACGCCACCCTCGCCCGACTGGTGCACATCCTCGAGGCCATCGCGGCGGACCCGGAACTCCCGCAGGGCCGCATCGGGCTCCTGACACCCCACGAACTCCCGGACATACCCCGGCCCACACCGCCCGCGGCCAGGACCCTCACCGACCTCTGGTCCGCCCAGGTCGCGGCCACCCCGGACGCCGACGCCGTACTGGACCGCGGGACATCACTCACCTACCGCGAACTGGACGCACGAGCCGAGCAGCTGACCGGCCGTCTCACCGCCCTCGGAGCAGGCCCGGAGCACGTCGTGGGCATCGCTCTGCCCCGTACGGCGGAACTCCTCGTCGCCGTGCTCGCCGTACTGAAGTCCGGTGCCGCGTACCTGCCGCTCGACCCCGCCTACCCGGCCGGCCGTCTGGCGTACATCGTCGACGACGCCGGCCCCGTCGTCGTCCTCGCCACCGCGGAGACGGCGAGGGCGCTGCCGCACGGCACCCCGCTCCTCGACCCCCAGGACAGCGGGTCGAGCAACCGGACCGATCCCCCCGCGACCGCGCCGACAGCGGACAACCTCGCCTACATCACCTACACCTCCGGCTCCACCGGCCGCCCCAAGGGCGTTCTGGCCACGCATCGCAACGCGGTCGAGTTCGTCGAGTGGACGCACGCGGCGTTCGGTCCGCAGCGGCTGGCCCGTGTGCTCTTCTCGACCTCGCTCAACTTCGACGTGTCGGTGTTCGAGATCTTCTCCCCGCTGCTGTGCGGCGGCCGTATCGAGATCGTCGAGAACCTGCTCGCACTCACCGAGGGCCCGCCCCGGGAGGCCGGCCTGATCAGCGGCGTGCCGACGGTCATGGCCTCCGTGCTCGCCGAGCGCCCGGCGCTCTCACCGCACACGGTCGCCCTCGGCGGCGAACCCGTCCCCGCACAGCTCCGCGCCGGAATCGAGGCCGCCTTCCCCGGGGCACGGCTCGTCAACTTCTACGGACCCACCGAGGCGACCGTCTACGCCACGGCCTGGCAGTCCGGCACCGACCCGGACGACCGGGCCGGCCCACCCATCGGCCGCCCCCTCGCCCGCAACCTCGTCCACCTCCTCGACCATGCGCTGCACCCTGTGCCCGACGGGGCCGTCGGCGAGGTGTACGTGGCGGGCGGCGGCCCCGCCCGCGGCTACCTGGGCAAGCCGGCCATGACGGCCGAACGTTTCGTCGCCGACCCCTTCGGTGGCCCGGGGGACCGGATGTACCGCACGGGCGATCTGGCGGTGCGCGGATCCGACGGGCAGCTGCGCTTCCTGGGGCGGGCCGACCACCAGGTGAAGCTCCGCGGCTTCCGGATCGAACTCGGCGAGATCGAAGCCGTCCTCGCCGCGCATCCGGCGGTCGGCAGGGCGGCGGCCGCCGTCGGGGAGGACCAGCGCGGCGAGAAGCAACTGACCGCCTACGTCGTACCCGCGCAAGCCGCCGCCCCGACCGCCGACGACCTGCGCGGCCACCTCACCCGCGTACTCCCCGCCCACATGGTCCCCTCGGTGTTCGTCACGCTCGAGGCCCTCCCGTACACGGCCAGCGGCAAGCTGGACCGCACGGCGCTGCCCGCACCCGACGCGCCGCTCGCCGCGAAGACCGCTCCGCGCACCGAGCGGGAGGAGACCCTGCGCGGCATCTTCGCCGAGGTCCTCGGCCTCGCCCCGGCCCAGGTCGGCGTCCATGACGGCTTCCTCGATCTCGGCGGCCACTCCCTGCTGGCCCCCCGTCTGACCGCGCGCGTCCGCGCCGAGCTCGGCGTCGAACTGCCCCTGCGGGCCATCTTCGACACACCGACCGTGTCGGCGCTGGCCCGGAGCCTGGCCGGCGGGTCGAGCGCGGCCCCCGTGGGACCCCTGCTCCCGCTGCGTACCCGGGGCGATCGCGAACCCCTCTTCTGTCTTCCCCCGGCCTCCGGCCTGTCCTGGGGCTTCGCCGGGCTGGCCCGTCACATCGACACCGGCCGTCCGCTCTACGGCCTGCAGTCCCGGGGCCTGACACCCGGACAGGACCCGGCCGGCAGCCTGGCCGAGGTGGTCGCCGAGCACACCGCACTCATCCGTGAGACACAGCCGCACGGCCCCTACCACCTGCTCGGCTACTCCATGGGCGGCCTCGTGGCCTACGACGTCGCCGTAGGCCTCCAGGCGGCGGGAGAACAGGTCGCACTCCTCGCCCTGCTCGACTCCTTCCCCGGGACCTGGATTCGACAGGCCCCCGCCCGGTCCGACCGGCCGGCCCTGCTGCGCAACCTCCTGACCATCCTCGGCCGGCAGATGCCCGTCGACGAGACGCAACCGCTGACCGAGACCCGGTTCGCCGAGCTGGTGCGCCGCGTACCCGACATGCCCGGCAGCCTCGACGACGCCGAACTGGCGGCCCTGGTCGAGGTGACGGCGAACAACCGCCGCCTGCTGGGCGAGTTCGTCCCCACGCCGTACCGAGGAGACCTGCTGTTCTTCACCGCCGCACGGGACCCCGACGCGGTCCCCGGCCGGTACCGCTCCTGGCAGCCGTACGTCGCGGGCCACATCGACAACCACGACCTGCCCTGCACGCACGGAGAGATGACCCGGCCCACGTCACTGGAGCTCATCGGCCCGGTGCTGGACAACCGGCTCCGCGCCTGACCCGAAAACACCGGACGCAGCCGACCGCCCACCACAGAAGGAACCACCCATGACCACGAACCCCTTCGACGACGACAGCATCGAGCACCTGGTTGTCGTGAACGAGGAGGGCCAGCACTCCCTGTGGCCCGCCTTCGCCGAGGTCCCGGCCGGCTGGACGGTCGTCCACGGACGGGCGAGCCGGCAGTCCTGCCTCGACTACGTCGGCGAGCACTGGACCGACATGCGGCCCAAGAGCCTGATCACCGCGATGGGTGAGTAGACAGCGACCTCGCAGGCCCAACAAGAGAGACCCACAGAAGCCATGCCCCTGGATGACCCGACCGGCCCCACTGTCCTGACCCACCCGACCCACCCGACCCACCCGACCGTCACGACCAAGCTGGTGTGCCTTCCGTACGCCGGAGCCGGTGCCTCGTTCTACCGCCCCTGGGCCGCCCTGGCCGGGGAGGCGCTGGAGATCGTGCCGCTCCAACTGCCCGGCCGGGAGAGGCTGATCGACGAGGAGCCCCACCGGGACGTGCACACGGCCGTCGACGGACTCCTGCCCCAGCTGCGGGAGCGGCTCGGCGCCGGACGGCACAGGGTGGCCCTCTTCGGGCACAGCCTCGGTGCCGTGCTCGCCTACGAACTGGCACACCGGCTCGTGGCCGAACCCGGCGTCGAGCTCGCCCACCTGTTCGTCAGCGGTTCGCCGCACCCGGGCCAGGGCCGTGAACGGCGGGCCACCGGCCTCTCCGACGACGACTTCCTCGCCCGGGTCGGAGAGTTCGCGGGCTACAGCCACCCCGCGCTCGACGACCCGGAGATGCGCGAGATGCTCCTGCCCACCCTGCGCGCGGACGTCGAGATGCACGAGACCTACGTCCCCAGCACCTCCCTGCCGCTGGACGCGCCCCTGACCGTCGTCCGGGGCGAGGACGACACCCTGGTCGGCCGTGACGACGCCGCGTCCTGGAACAAGGCGACCGGCCGCGACTTCGAGCACATCGAGATCCCCGGCGGCCACATGTACCTGACCGAGTCGGCGCCCGCCCTGCTTTCGATGATCGTCGCGAAGGCCCGCTAGCCGTCGCCCCTCGCCCACCTGCCCCTTCACCACTTTCAGGGAGTACCCGATGCGTCTGCACGGCAAGTCGGTCCTCATCACCGGCGCCGCCCGCGGACTCGGCAGAGCGACCGCGCTCGCCTGCGCGGCCGAGGGCGCGGACCTCACCCTGCTGGACATCTGCGCCGACCTGCCGGGAGTGCCCTACCCGCTGGGCACCGTGGGGCAGTTGGAACACACCGCCGCACTGTGCCGGGACGCCGGTGCGTCCGTACTCACCGCGCAGGCCGACATCCGCGACACCCTCGGCATCCGGGAGGCGGTGGTCCGTGCCGAGGACCGTTTCGGCCGGGTCGACGTCGCCGTCAACAACGCTGGCATCGCAGCGCCCTCGGGCAGACCGGTGCACGAGATCGAGGAGGACGAATGGTCCTTGATGATCGACGTGGACCTCTCCGGGGCCTGGCGGGTGATCCGTGAGGTGGGAGGAGCGATGAGCTCCCGGCGGTCGGGCAGCATCGTCAACGTGGCCTCCACCGCCGGACTCGTCGGCTACCGGCACTTCGCCGGATATGTCGCCGCCAAGCATGCCGTCGTCGGTCTCACCAAGGCTGCCGCGCTCGACTTCGCGCCGATGAAGGTGCGGGTGAACGCCGTCTGCCCGGGCTCCGTGCGCGACGACGCACAGGCCGAGGGCAGGATGCTCACCGAGATCGCCCGGGCCCTGGACGTGCCCGTCCACGAGCACGAGAAGACCTTCGTGGAGGCGCAGCCCATGAACGCGCTGATCGAACCCGAGGACGTCGCCGCCGCGGTCGTCTTCCTCGCCTCGGACGAGTCCCGGCACATCACCGGATCGGTCCTGACCGTTGACGGCGGGTTCAGCGCCCGCTGAAGCCGCATCGGCAAGCAGAACAAAGCAAGAACGACACAAGTCACAAGGAGTACGGCCCGTGTCCGCGTCGCTGCCCGAACCCCTCCTCCACGCGGCCCACTGCCACGCGCTGCGCGTCCGGTCGGGCCCCTCCCCGGACCCCGCCCCATGGCCGGGGCTGTGGATCGAAGACATCGCCGTGCCGGCGACGGACCCGCTCGCCGAGCGCCGGCGCGCCGCCGAACTCGCCCGCCCGAGCCGCGATCCGCGCAGCGTCCTCCTGCGCTATGCCGACGGCCTGACGGACCTGATCGTCGTCGCCCCGCGCGGGCGCTGGGACCGTACGGCCCTCACCCGGCTGGCAGCCGGGCAGCCCGTGGCACCGAGCGACGCCCCTCGCGCCCCCGCTTCGGCATCCGCTGCCCCGCCCGCCTGGGGACTGGGCGGCGAAGGCACCGGCACCGCCCATGTCGTCGCCCTGGACGACGCAGGTGACGAGGCGAGCTGGCTCACGGCACTCGCCGTCACCCTGCGCCGCTACGACCCCGGCACCCGGCCGGTCATCGGCACCGATCACGGCACCTTCACCGTCGAACCGGCAGCCACCCTGGGCGAGTCGACACCCACCTCCGCGACCGGCCCCGCGCTCACGGGTCTGCTCTTCTGCGACGACGCCGACCACGGCTGCGGCCACGCGGACGGCACCGCCCTGTCCGGCGAGGCCGTAACCCGGACGCAGACCGGGACCGGGACCGAGACCGAGTATGTGCCTTGTCTGGCGCCCCCGTTCCCGCTCACCGTCTCCCTCCTGCGGGACTCGGACGGTCTGCGGCTGCGCTGCGACCACCTGGGCAGCCACTTCTCCGCGGAGATCGCCGCCCGGTTCGTACGGCACCTGGCGCACGTGCACCGGCAGGTCCGGCATCGCCCGCAGACTTCGCCGGACGACGTCGAGCTCCTCGACGATGCCGAGCGTGCCCGCGTGGCGGCGCTCGGCCGGCCGCCGCGTCCCCTGGCCACCGTGCCGGTGAGCGTGCCCGGCGCGTTCGCCCGGGTCGTGGCGGCGACGCCGGACCGGATCGCCGTCACCGACGGCGGTACGGCTCTGACCTATCGCGAACTCGACGAGCGGGCCGCCCGGTCGGCTCACGGCCTGCGCGCACGTGGTGTCGGCGCGGGCGATCGGGTGGGCGTGTGCCTGGAGCGCTCCGCCGAGCTGGTGGTGACCCTGCTCGCCGTGCTGAGGGCCGGTGCGACCTACGTTCCCGTCGACCCGGCCTACCCGGTGGACCGGCTCGCCCACACGGCGCGGGACGCGGGGCTGGGCGTCGTGGTCACCCGGCTCCCGGAGTTCCCGGCCGTGGCGGGCTGCGCACGGGTGACGCCGGACGAACTCGTGGCCGAGCCGCGAGGCGGACGGCAGCCGCACCGCGGGAACGCGAGCCCGACGCCTCCCTCGCCCGACGACCCCGCCTACGTCATCTACACCTCCGGCTCCACAGGCCGGCCCAAGGGCGTCGTGGTGCCCCACCGCAACGTGATCGCCCTGATCGACGCGACCCGCGAGGAGTACGGCCTCGAAGCGGCGGACGTGTGGACCTGGTTCCACTCCAGCGCCTTCGACTTCTCGGTATGGGAGATCTGGGGCTGTCTGCTCACCGGCGGCCGGCTGGTCGTGGTGCCGTACTTCGTCTCCCGGGAACCGGACCACTTCCGTGACCTGCTCGTCGCCGAGAAGGTCACCGTGCTCAGCCAGACACCGTCGGCCTTCGCCCAGCTGCTCGACGTCGACCACGCCGACGTGTCCGTCCGTCTGGTCGTGTTCGGAGGTGAGCCGCTGGACGCGCGGATGCTGCTGCCCTGGTTCGACCGGCATCCCGAACGGTCCTGCCGGGTGGTGAACATGTTCGGCATCACGGAGACCACCGTCCATGTCACCGAGCAGACGCTCACCCGCAGACTCGCGCTCGCCGGCACCCGCTCCGTAGGGCGGGCCCTGCCCGGCTGGCACCTCTACGTGGCCGACCCGGCCGGACGGCTGCTGCCGCCAGGAGCGGCGGGTGAGATATGCGTCGGCGGCGCGGGCGTGGCACTCGGCTACCTGGGCCGGGACGAGCTGACCGGCCGCCGGTTCGTACCGGACCCGTTCTCCGACGGCCCGATGTACCGCAGCGGCGACCTCGGGCGCCTGCGCCCCGACGGGCGGCTCGAACACCTGGGCCGGATCGACAGCCAGGTGAAGATCCGCGGCTTCCGGATCGAGCTCGACGAGATCCGCTCCGTCCTGCTGGAGGATCCCGCCGTGCGCTCCGCGGCCGTCCTGGTACGCCGCGACGACCCGGCGGACGCCGCCACTGCCCGGATCGACGCCTATGTGACTCTTTCGTCCGGGAGTGGCGACCCCGCCCGGGTGCGTGAGCGGGCTGCCGGCATCCTGCCCGACTACATGCTCCCCGCCACCGTCACCGCGCTGGACGCACTCCCGCTGACGGCCAACGGCAAACTCGACACGGCGAAGCTCCCCGCGCCTGCCGCCCCGCGCCCGCCGGGACGCGCCGAGGCTGCCCGCACCGACGCCGCCGGCGACCTCACCGCGAGCCTGACGGAGATCTGGAGCGACGTCCTGGGCGTGCCCGTCGACCCGGACGACGACTTCTTCGAACTCGGCGGCAATTCCCTGTCCGCCGTCCGTATCGGTGCCGCCCTGCGCGCCCGCGGCCTGCCGTCCCTGCGCCTGCGGGAGCTGTACCGGCATCCCACCGTCCGGGCCACGGTGGCGAGTCTCGCCGGAGCACACGAGCACCCGCGCACGTGAGGCGACGGCGAAGGCGGCCCGGATCCGGTGGCCGCCGACCGGAGCGTGGAACGCCGGGCGCCTGAGCGTGCGAACGCCGGGTGCACGGCGGACCGTGCAAGCGCCTGCTCTACCCTCGTGTGCGTGGCCGGTGAGCGTTGTTCGGCCTCCGAGGGGATCGGCAGAGTCACCTGCGCCGAGGGACCACCGGTGCAGGGCTCGGACACAGGCGTTGGTTCGCCTGTCAGGAGGACCGTTGCACCAGGATCCACGGGCGGACCGGCCCGGAAGCCACGGAGAGCACCAGATCCAGGGCGAGTTGGGTACCACCAGTCGCGCCGACCGCTTCTACGACGAGCAGGTACTGGACCGGCTCAACACCAGGATGAGGGAGTTCGTCGCCCGCCAGGAGATGTTCTTCCTCGCCACTTCGGACGGCCGGGGCGAGTGCGACAGTACGTTCCGCGCCGGGCCGCCCGGCTTTCTCCGCGTTCTCGACGACGCGACCCTCGCCTACCCGGAGTACCGGGGTAACGGCGTCATGGCCTCACTCGGCAACATCCGGGAGAACCCGCACGTCGGCCTCCTGATGATCGACTTCTCCGAGGACCGCATCGGCCTGCACGTCAACGGCCGGGCCCGCCTGGTCCCCGACGAGGCGATGCGCCGCAGCCACCCCCACCTGCCCGTCGACCCACTGCCCGGCCGCCGCCCCCAGATGTGGGTCGAGGTCGAGGTCGAAGAGGCCTACATCCACTGCTCGAAGCACATACCCAGGCTGGTCAGAGCGCCGCTGCGGCCGCATGCCGCGCAGGACGGCACCGCCACCGCCGGCGGGGAGCAGGCCTGGGGCACGGACGACGCCAAGCGCAAAGGCGGGGACTACTTCAAGGCTGCGGAGGCACGACGCAACCAGGCCGTGCGGTGATCCCACGCACCGGCCCGGCACCGACACGCGCCCACATCCCCGCCCCCGCGTCAGCGCCTCCGGCCACCGCACCAGCTCCGTCGGCCACCGCACCAGCCTCGTCGGTCCCCGCGTCAGCGACTCCGGCTCCCTCCGACGCGCCCCGGCCGGAACTCCTTGCGCAGACTCAGGCGCCCTCGGCCGAGCCCTCACCGCCCCGAACGGCACCCGCGCCGACGCGGACGCCGACCGCACCCGAGCGTCCTCACCGTCAACCGACGGCGTCCTCGCGGCGACCGGCAGCGAAGAGGGTGGCGACGCCCGCCACCGACCCCAGGTACCCGCACGGGCCGCTGGTCGTGCTCGGCGGTGACGGCTCGGCATACGGCGTCGACGGCATCGTCCTCGACTGCCCCGCCACCTCCGTGCCGCAGCTGGTGGAGTGGACGCTGCGCGAGTCCGGTCTCGGCGCGCCACGCCTGCACCGCAACGGCAAGGATTCCGACCCATTGGTCGTGCCACGCCGGCGGCGGCTGTGCGGATCGGACTGCCCGAGCGTCTGGAGGGTCCCGAGCAGCGCCGTTCGCTGCGTCTGCCCCATGACCATCCGGTCGTCGTGCAGGTGACGAAGGCGGGGTGGCAGTTGACGCAGCCTGGGTTCGGCCCATGGGCCCGGATCTACCGCAAGGCCCAGGAAGGCCGGCGGCAGTGCGTGCAGTTGGCGGTTCTGTCGTGGGACGCCCTGGACGAGCGGTCCTGGCCGGGAGTGACGGAGATGGAACCCGCCGACGTCGCCCGGGTCCTCGGCGTCTACGCGCGGCGCGTCCTCACCCCGCGCGGCAGTACCGCCGTCACGGGCCTGGAGTTGATGACGGCGCTGCGGCCGCCCACCCGCGCGGTCCGCGACGAGGCCACCGGCAACTGGGTGCCCGGCCACAACCCCGGTTCGCTCGGCACCCCGCCGGTGGACCCGGCGCCGCCCGAGGCCACCCCGGAGCACCCCGTGGTCGTCGAATCCGGCTGGAGCGGGGGGTTCCTGGACGAGGAGGCCTACCAGTGGGTGCGCGAGGCGGACCTGCTGAGCGACGAGGAGTGCCATCTGCCCTACGCCGTCGGCCTGGACCTCAACACCGCGTTCCTCGCCGCCGCGGCCCGGCTCACGGTCGGACTGTCGGGACCGGAGCACTTCGTCGGCCCGCAGTTCAATCCGAAGATCCCCGGCTCCTGGCTGGTCGACCTGAGTCATGTGGAGCTCGCCCCCCGCCTGCCCAGCCCCTTCACACCGAGCGGTGAACGGCCGTCCGGCCCCGCCTGGTACCAGACCCACACGGTCGCCTACGCCCAGGAGCTGGGCTACAACGTGCGGCCGCTGGAGGCCTACCTGCGCCGTGCGACGGGTGCGTATCTGGACCCGTGGCACGACCGGCTCAAGAGCGCCTACGTCGACACCCTGGCCGACCTCGGGGTCACCCGTGACCTGGACGACCGGCAGTTCATCGCGGCGATGGAGCGACACAAGGACACCGACCCGGCCCTGGCCGCCGTCCTCGCCGCGATCAAGGCCACCGTCAAGGGCGGCATCGGCAAGCTCAGTGAACGCCCCCAGGGACGCCACTACAAGCAGGGGGAGCGGTGGCCGGCTCTGGAACGGCCCACCTGGCGACCCGACATCCGCGCCGCCGTCATCTCCAAAGCCCGGGTCAACATGCACCGCAAGCTGCTGAACATGGCCAGGCTGACGGGACGGTACCCGCTCGCGGTGCTCTCGGACTGCGTCGTCTACCCCAGCCCCGGTCCCTCGCCGCTGGACTTCCTCCCTTACGCGGCCTCCGGCAAGTCCCAGCCCGGTGGCTTCCGCCTCGGCCCCACGCCGGGCCTGGCGAAACCGGAGGGCGTCCAGGAGATGCTCTGGGCGGTCGACCTGATGGAGAAGGGCCTGAACCCGGCCCGCCACGTCAAGGGCGGCGACGCCGTCCTCGACGACGGCGAGTAGGACCGGCCTGCGAGAGGAACGGACGCCGTGGGAGAAATCGACGACGCCATCGAGCGCGCCGGCCAGGAGGCCTCCACCCGTACTCCGCCGAAGACGCTCAAGGGCCGGATCAACTTCCTGCTGAGGCAGCTGAAGACGACCCGGGCCGTGGCGGCGGAGCTGGGGGTGAGCCGACGGTCGGTGGAGCGCTACCGCACGGGTGAACGCAAGAAACCGCCTGAGGAGATCCGGCAGAGGATCGATGCCGCCGTCCGGACCCGGTGGCAGCCGCAGGTCCGCCGGCGCCGGCGCGAGGAGGCCGCCTCCACCGGCGGGATCACGGTGGAGACCAGAGCCCGCTTCGGCTGCACGGCACCGGTCGGCACGACCGACGACGGCCGTTTCCGCCGACTCACGGTGCACCTCCCCCCGGCGTACGCGCAGCAGCTGTTCGACGCCCGCGAAGCAGGCGCGGGCGACCAGCGACTGCGGCAGATCATCGCTGACGGCTTCAAGGAAACCTACTTCCAGGACGGCGGAGCCCGGGCACCGGGACTCTCGGACGTCGCCCTCAACGACATCGACTACATCGACCTCGACTACTGAGACCGGCCGGTGCCCCCGGGCCGGCGGCGGGTGAGGCGGGTGAGGGTGGCTCCGCCGGGGAACGTGGTGCGCTCGGCGACGTCGAAGGCGGTGGGGTCGAAGGCCCCGTCGACCGCCGGGATTCCGCTCCCCGCAATGACCGGGTAGGTCTTGATCAGCAGTTCGTCGATCTCGGGCAACAAGGTGCCTGCGAGCCGGCCGCCTCCGCAGAGCCAGATGTCCTGGCCGGCGTCGGCCTCGCCCTTGAGTTCGCGGACGAGTCCGAGCGGGTCGCTCGCCACGACGGTGACCGCCGGGTCGACGTCGGGCTCCAGGGTGCTGGACACGACGTACTGGCGCAGGTGCGCGTACGGGCTGGTGATCCCGTTGTCGTGGGAGAGGCGGTAGGTGCCGAGGCCCATGAGGACGGTGTCGAAACGCCGGTTGGGTGCGTCGGCCACGCCCGCGGCCGCGCGGTAGGCCGTCGGGACGGTTTCCGGGTACAGCCCGTTCATCCACTGCGCATAGGCAGCGGCCTGCTGTTCGTCGCCCTGCGGAAAGAAGCCGAACTCCCCGCCCGGGCCGGCGATGCGGCCGTCGAGCGAGACGCCGATGTAGTACACGAGCTTGCGCACAGTGGTCCCCCATACGTAGTACTCTGGCTGAAGTGGTTTGAACGTAGTACTACGTCTGGAGTGGTGTCAATGGTGAGGCGGAACGACCAGCGGCGCGCGGCTCTCGTCGACGCGGCGATCGAGGTGCTGGCCCGGGAGGGTGCACGGGGCCTGACGTTTCGGGCCGTGGATGCGGAGGCGTCCGTTCCCGCCGGTACGGCTTCCAACTACTTCGCCAGTCGCGACGACCTGTTCACGCAGGCCGGCGCCCGGGTGTACGAGCGGCTTCAGCCGGACGAGGAGATGATCGCGCGACAGCGGGCGGCAGGGCGCGACCGGGAGGCCTATACCGGCCTGATGCGCGACCTGGTGGGCCGCATCGCCTCCTTCCGCACCGGCTACCTCGCCCTGCTGGAACTTCGCCTCGAGGCCACCCGCCGCCCCGAACTGCGCAAGGTCCTCACCGAGCGGGTCCGTGCCGACGTCGACGCCAACGTCGCCTACCACGAGGCCTCCGGCCTCCCCGGCGACGCCACGGCCGTCAAGCTGCTCATGCTGACGCTGAACTGGCTGATCGTCGAGCAGCTCACCCTGCCGGACGTCTTCACGGAGGCGGAGCGTGAACAGCTGGTGACGGCCGCCGTGGAGCGCATCGTGGCGGCCGCGTAGCGATGTCAGTCGCACGGCCGCAGCGGACCAGACCGGCGTCGGCGCGTGCGATGCCCGGCCCCGCCGGCTTCTGCGCCGGTACTACAGCACCTGGTGGCCGGCCGGGGACCCGCCGGGGTCGTCGGCGAGTACGACGTCGGCGGTGATGCGCTTTCCGACCGGCTCGCGGTGGATGGAGAAGCCGACGCAGACGGCGGCCACGATCTCGAGGCCGTGTTGTCCGATCCGGCTCGGGTCGGGTGCCAGGATCGCCGGCAGCGTGGTGCTGCTGTCCCACACGCTGGTCCGTACGGCCCCGTCCACGATGTCCAGGGTCAGCAGGCAGGGGCCGGGGGCGTACTTGCGGGCATTGGTGACCAGCTCGCTGACCACGAGCTGGACCGTCCCGATGGCCCGGCCGGAGACCGGCAGGCCGTGCACCGCCTGCACCCGGGTCAGGAACGTCCGGGCCAGGTCGCGGGCTTCGGCGATCCCGGTGTCGCCGTCGAACGCCGCCGACACGGAAATGGCGCCGGCGGACAGTGTGTCCGGGCCGTTTCCTCCCACTTCGTGATCCATGGGGGCCGTCGCGTCCTTCGAGTATTCGTCCAACACGAGCCGCGCTTACCCACAAAACGCCGGGCAATGCCACCGGCCCGCCCACGAAGTTCGAGGCGGCGACCGGTCTCAGATGACCTCGTCCAGTTCGGCCTGCATCTGTGACGCCTCGACATCGCGAGCGACGGCCTGCGCGAGCAGCATCCGCAGTACGAGCACGATGAGCGCGACCCCCAGGATGCCCAGACCGATGCCGCCCATGATGACGGTGACGCCCGGATCGTCCCGCTGCCCCGGCGCGTTGAGGATCGTGACCGCGAACCACACGAGGGCGGCGGCCACGATCGAGCCGATCACGACGTCCACGTACCGGAAGGCGGCGGGCGAGAACACGGTCCTGCGGCGCACCATCGTCACCAGCCGCCATACGCAGACCAGGGCCGCCTGGGCCGCCGCCAGGCCCAGGATCGTGATCACGCGCAGTGGGGTCAGCGGGAGTGACCCGTCCTCCGGGTCGTTCCCGCTGACCAACGCCCACACCATCGATGCCTGGACCAACACGGTGCCGACGAGCAACACCACGAGCACGGCGCGCAGCGCGCACACTGCCAGCTTCCCCATGACCCATCCCTCAATCGACTTACGATGGGAACCTATCGAATTTCGATAGGCCAGGCAAGAGGTGAGAAGGAGGGGTGGCCAGGGGCGGGGGCGGGCGGAAGGGGAAGGCGTGTGCGCGCCGGGAATTCTCCCTCTAGAAGGTCAGAGTCCAGGTGTCGATCCGGCCGGTGTCCTGTGTCGCGATGTCGCGGACTCGCAGCTTCCACGTACCGGACGCGGTTTCGGACGAGGCGTCGACGGTGTACGTCTTCACCACGTCGTCCGCGCTGTCGCCGTCGGCGAAGTCCTCCAGCGGATAGACCGATCCGTCGGGGGCGACGAGCGACAGCACCAGGTCGCCGCGGTACGTGTGCTTGACGTCCACGCCGACCTTCAGCGCGGCCGGGGCGTTGCCCGGCACGCCGGTCACGGTGATCGGGGACTCCACCGTGGCGTTGTCGGCGACGGTGACGTCGGTGGCGTTCTCGAAGTGGCGGCCGGGCGGCGGCGTGCCGCCACCGACGGCCTTCAGCGCGTCGACCTGGCCCTCCCCGAAGAAGGCGTTCTTCGCAGTGGTGCCGGTGCAGCGGCTGTCGGACGGGCACGCGGTGTCCGTGGCCTGGCTTCCCAGCCGCGCGCGGAGGTCGGCGGGGGTGGCGGCCGGGTCGGCGCTCTTCAGCAGCGCGGCGACGCCCGCCACGTGCGGCGCGGCCATCGACGTACCGTTCTTGTTCCCGTACTTGCCGCCGGGGAGCGTCGAGTAGACACCGTAGGCTCCGTCGCCGCCGGGGGCCGCGACGTCGATGACGTCCCGGCCGAAGTTGGAGTAGGACGCCTTGATGCTGCCGTTGCCCATCGCCGCGACGGTCACGACGCCGGGCAGCTCCGTCGGGATGTCGACGCAGGCGTTGGTGATCGTGCGGTTGACGGGCGTCGAGTCGTTCGGGCTGGAGCTGTCCGAACGCTTGTCGGCCAGGTCGTAGTCGGAGTTGCCGGCCGCCGCGACCTGGAGCGAGCCCTTGCTCTCCGCGTACTCCTGTGCCCGGCGCACACCCTCGATGATGGCTGCCTGGTCCGGGTCGTCGGGGCAGTTGAACATCCACGGGTCCGTGTAATAGCTGTTGTTGGTGACGTCGAAGCCGTGGTCACCGGCCCACATGAAGCCGCAGATCGTGTTCTCGGCGAAGAACATGCTCGTGTTCGGCTCGGCGATGCGCACGGAGGCGATCTTGACGCCCGGCGCGACGCCGACCACGCCCTTGCCGTTCTTCGCGGCGGCGATGGTGCCCGCCACGTGGGTGCCGTGGGTGTCGACGTCACGCCAGGCACCGGTCCTGGTGTCGGCCTTGCCGTAGGCGCAGGAGGCGGAGTCCGCCGCGTCGAAGTTGGGTGCGATGTCCTGGTGCCGGTCGTCCACCCCGGTGTCGAGGACGCCCACCGTGACGGACGGGGACCCGGTGCTGACGGCCCAGGCCTTGTCGGCGTTGATCCTGGTCATGTCCCACCGCGTGGTCTCGGTGAGGGTGGTGGGCGACTGCGCGGGAGCGCCCGGCAGGGTGGGGGAGTAGGCGTCCGCGGGGACGTCCGAGGTGCGGGTCGCCCCCACCTTCTGCACGCCGGTGACGGAGCGCATCGCGGTGGCGAAGCTTGTCGAGGTGGAGTGTGCGACCACCACGCCGATCGCGTCGTAGTACGCGAAGACGGAACCGCCGTTCGCCGTCACCGCGTTGCGTGCCGCCGAGGTGTCGCCGGCAGCGGTGATGACGAGGTAGGAGCGAGTGCCGGCGGCCCATCCGGCAGCGGATGGGACGGGCGGCGTGGCGGCGCGGGCCGCGGCCGGACCCGGCGGAAGGCCGGTGTCCAGGTCGGCTGCCCCGGCGGGGGTGGCGAGCGCGAGAGCCGCTCCGGCAGCGGCTACGGACAACAGCGACCGTCTGAGACGGTGCCGGGATATGCGGGGGGTTGTCACAGCATCCTCCGAGAGCCCGGGGCAATGGGTGGCGCCGGCCGGGCCGTGGGCCGAATGGGTCGACGCAAGATTTCAGATGAGGGCATGACAAGGGAAGGGCTGCGGCGCATCGGGGGTCGTGAGCAGGTAAGTGGGTGGCTCGGCTCCGGATCAAGCCCGGACGCGGCCGGCTGTGCCGGAGCGACGGCAGCATCGGCCTGCCGCCGCTCCCCCCAGGAGGGGGACACTGACGAGCCCCAGGGCCGAAGCGCCCCCGAAAGCGACTGCCACCGCCGTCGAGGAACGGACATGGGGATCGCTGAAGACCGTGAAGTCGAGAATCCACAGAAGCGGCCCGGCGGCGGCACACGTCGCCACCAGCCAGGTGGCACGAGCGCGCCCCAGCAGCGTTCCCAGCAGGAAGGACGGAACAGGGCCGCAGAGCAGCATGCTCAAGGCGACGGCCACGCCTGTCAGGTCCAGGATGCCCACGACGCCCGGCAGCCAGGGGCTCACGGTGATCAGTGTCGCCCACGCCATGGACGAGGCGGTGAGCCCACCGGACCTCTCCACGGTCGTCGCCCCCTGCCGCGCTGCCTCGTCCGGCATCCTCACCCACCCCCTGAGCGGTTGAGCGCGATGCTCTCACCAAATTTGAACGCGTTCAAGTGTCGGGTGGGTCGCCGGGCCGGTTAACGGCGGCCGCAGCCGATGGGCCCGGGGAGTGGCACGGATCACCACGCCGCCGAGCCGCGTATGGAACAACCACCGCTGGTACGCCGCCCAGCAGGGCACGGCGGGCTCGGGCCTCGACACTGACGCCGTCGGCGCCGGCCGGCCTCGGACAGGTGTCAGGACGCGGCCTTGCGGATCGCGCCCGTGGCTCGGGCGGTCGCCGGGGTGGAGGGAGCGGGCGGTACCGACGGGACCTCGGGGGCATCGTCGAGGTCCGCCTGCGTCAGCCGGAACTCGGCCGGGTACAGCTCGCGCCGGGTGCGGCGGTCCGGCTCCGTCGTGCGCCACATGTAGCGGCAACGGTCGCACTGCAGAACGTCCCACACCCCGGGCACGGGGGAGGTGGCGACGGTCGCGACGGTGCCGTGCGCGCAGCGGGGGCAGATACAGGTCATGGTCGAGGCTCCGTTCCTCACGGTCGGCGGGTCGGCGGGTGCCCGGCAGGGAGTGCAGGCAGCCGGCCCACTCCTTACGGTCGGCGGGTCAGCGGGCGCCCAGCAGGGACTGCAGACGGCCGATCCACTCCTTGGTCTCGGGCAGATCGCGCGCCGGTGTGCTGAAGTTGCCCCGGACGTCGGGGGACACCGGCGTCGTCGCGTCGATGATCATCTTGCTGGTGATGCCGGCCGGTGAGGCCGCAGGCGCGAGTTCGACGACGGAGAGCTTCGGGATGATGACGACGTCCTCCTGCGGATCGACCTTCGCCGACATCGCCCACATCACCTGCGGCAGGTCGAACGGGTCGATGTCCTCGTCGACGACGATCACCTGTGCGACGTAGCCGAGGCCGTGCGGCGTCGTCATCGCCCGCATCCCCACGGCCTTCGCGAAGCCGCCGTACCGCTTCTTCGTGGAGATGACGACCGCGAGCCCGTGCGTGTACATCGCGTTGACCGCCTGCACCTCGGGGAACTCCGCGCGCAGCTGCTTCAGCAGCGGCACGCAGGTGTTCGGCCCGACCAGGTAGTCCACCTCGGTCCACGGCATGCCCAGATACAGCGACTCGAACACCGGGTCCGTACGGTACGAGACCCGGTCGACCCGGATCACCGGCATGCGCCGCCCGCCCGAGTAATGTCCGGTGAACTCGCCGAACGGGCCCTCGATCTCGCGCTTGCGGCCCTCGATGACCCCCTCGATCACGACCTCGCTGCCCCAGGGCACGTCGAAGCCGGTCAGCGGTGCGGTGGCGAGGGGCGCCGGCGCACCGCGCAGAGCACCTGCCATCTCGTACTCCGACTGGTCGTAGCCCATGGGCATGCCGGCCACGATGGTCATCACCGGGTCGTTGCCCAGTGTGATCGCCACCGGCAGGTCCTCGCCGCGCTCCTCGGCGGCACGCAGGTGCAGGGCGATGTCGTGCATGGGGACCGGCTGGACGGCGAGCCGGTCGCGTCCGGTGACCTGGAGCCGGTACGTGCCGACGTTCTGCTTCCCGAAGTGCCGCGGGTCCCTCGGGTCCCGGGAGACCACCGCGGCCTTGTCCAGGTAGAAGCCGCCGTCACCGTCGTTCAGCCGGAACAGCGGCAGGATCCGGAAGAGATCGACATCCACGCCCTCGACGGTGTTCTCCCGCCACGGCGCGTCCTCGCGACGCTCCGGCGGCACGGGGAACATGTCCCAGCGGCGGGCGAACTCCTCGACCTGGTCCTTGACCGACGTCCCGGCCGGCAGCCCGAGCGCCAGGGCGTGGTTGCGCCACGAACCATGGACGTTCATGGCGATGCGGGCGTCGGTGAAGCCCGCCACGTTGTCGAACCACAGCGCCGGGGCGCCGTCGCCGATCCGGCAGGCCGCGTTGGCCGCGGCGGCCAGGTCGGGCTCGGGCCGGACCTCGTCGGTGATACGCAGCAACTGGCCCTCGTCGTCGAGGGCGGAGAGGAAGCCGCGGAGGTCGTCGTAGGCCATGTGTGTGTCCTTCGTCGTGTCTGTTCCGGGACGGCCCTACACCGCCGCACGGGCGGTGATGTGATCGACGATGTCGTCGACCGAGACGGGATGGTTGTAGAAGGCGGGCATCGGCGGCACGATCCGGGCGCCCTTGCGCGCGAGGTCGAGCATGTTCTCCAGGTGGATCTCGCCCAGCGGTGTCTCCCGCGGTACCAGCACCAGCGGACGCCGCTCCTTCAGCACCACGTCCGCCGCCCGGCCGACCAGCCCGTCCGCGTACCCGGCGCGGATCCCGGCCAGCGTCTTCATCGAACAGGGCACGATCACCATGCCGTCGGTCCTGAACGACCCGGAGGCGATGGAGGCGCCTTGGTCGTCCGGTTTGTGGACGACGTCGGCCAGGGCGCCGACCTCACGGGCGGTGCGTCCGGTCTCCATCTCGATCGTCGTCCGCGCCCAGCGGCTGAGGACGAGGTGCGTCTCGACCTCCGGCAGTGCGGCCAGCCGCTCCAGCAGCCGGACCCCGAACGGTGCCCCGGTGGCCCCGGTCATCCCCACAATCAGTCGCATGTCCTCGACCGTAGGAGCGGCCCCACCGGACCTTCCGGTACGCTGAGGACTTCTCATGGGAAAAAACGGACAGGCTGACCGGGCGGAGATCACGGACGTCGCGTACCGCCCGTTGCTCAGTGCTCCTCTCGGTATGGACGTCCTGGACTTCGCCGAACTCCGCGACCGGGGGCGACGGCGGGGAATCGACCTGACGGCGCCGCAACGACCTGCCTTCCACCATCTGATCCACGTCCACGGCGACAGCGGGCCGCTCCGGCACACCGTGGACTTTTCGGACCACACTCTCCACCCCGGCAGCTGGTTGCGGATCCGCCCGGGCCAGGTCCACCAGTACTCACCCGACGAACTCGCCCCCGCCCGCGGCACGATCGTCATCTGGCAGCCCGGCTTCACCGCCAGCGACCCGGAGTCCGGCGCCGCGGCCCCCGCCGACCCGTCACCCCTGCTGCCCGGCCTCGCGCACGACGGCGCGCTGGCGCTAGCGCTGCGTCATCTCACCCACGAGTACGCCGACTTGGGTGCCATCCCGCTCGACGCGCACATCGAGGCCCTCCGTCAGCTGCTGGGCGTCCTGCTGCTCCGCCTCACCCACGCCCGTATCGGCAGGCCGCTGGAAAATGCCGCTGCCGAGGGGGCGTTCGGCCGCTACCACACCGCCGTCGAGCGGGACTTCGGCCATACGCACCGGGTCGCCGACTACGCTTCGGCACTCGGCTACAGCGTCCGCACCCTCACCCGCGCCACCCTCGCGGCCACCGGCTCCACGGCCAAGCAGTACCTGGACGCGCGCATCCTGCTCGAAGCCAAACGCCTCCTCGTGCACACCGAGGCCACGTCGGCGGACATCGCCGGCCGGCTGGGCTTCCGGGACCCCGGCGACTTCGCCAAGTTCTTCCGCAAGCGCGACGGCCGGGCGCCGCAGGAGTTCCGCGCGGCGGCGCGTGGTACGCAGCCGACCGACTGACCTCAAGATGTCCTCGTGAAGCGCGGGGCCCGACAGGCCAACCCGCGCTCAAGGGTGAAGCGCGGGGCCCGACACAGCGGACCCCGCGCGACAGAGTGTTCCTGATCCTTCGTACGTCGTGCTTATGGCTGGTCGAGCACCGTCCCCGTCAGCACCGGGCTGTCGGGAAGCGGCTTGCCGCGGCGGTCGGTCAGCGCCAGGCGCGTCGTCTCGGCCGGCTCCGCCACCCGGTCCCGGACGGTCGGCACGACGAAGTCCACGCCGGTGCTCCCCGCCGGAACGGTCACCCACACCCACAGGTGCGCCTCGGACAGCGGCCGCTCGGGGTCGGGCACGTCACCGGACGATTCCTCGAGCCACTTGGGGTCCACGTCGTTGGTGGACAGCTCAGCGCCCTCGGTCACCGGAAGCACCCGCACCGGCTCGTAGAGGTCCACCGCCGCGGGCTCGTTCAGGGACAGCCGCCAGGTCAGCGTCCCTCCCTCGGTCACCCGGTCCGTGACCGGCGACAGGGTGGTCACCGGCTCGGGGTCGTCGTTCGCCACGGTGAGCCCGCCCCGGTACTTGCCGACGACGGCGCCCCGGACGGCCTTGACGGCGATGTCGTGTTCCACGTCGTCGCCGTAGGCGGTGTCGCCCTTGACCTCGACCGGGATGTCGACCGCGCCGCTGCCGGGCCGTACCGTCACGAGGCGGTTCTCGACCCGGTCGCGGTCCGGGTCGAGGACGTACACGCGGACCTGCCCGCTGCCGTGCCCGGAGACCTCGACCGGGACCCGGTAGGTGCGGGTGCCCGAGTCGCCCTCCTTGACGATCGTGCGGCCCACGTCGACACGCGGCAGAGCGGCCGACTTCACCACCGGAGTGCCGGGGGCCCAGCCCCAGGCGTCCATCAGCCAGGCCCTACCGGACCGTGACCGAGGGGTCAGCGTCAGGGACTTGACGTGCGTGAGATCGAGTCCGGTCCGGGTCGCCGCCGACAGCGGGACGCGCAGCTCCTGAGCCCAGTAGGACGCGGTGGCGGCGGAGCCCGGCAGTCCCGCCACCGCGACCCGGCCGAGCGTGGCCGTGCGGTTGCGGGAGTCGGTGACGGACACGTCGAACTTCGTGCCGGTCGTGTTCGGCGGTACGAAGACCCGGAGCGCCAGCTTCTGCGACCCGTGCAGGGAGATCGGCTTGGCCGGAGTGATGTGCGCGGCTCTGCCCGGCGCGGACCACTTCAGGTCCACGGCGCTTCGGCCGGTCTCCTGTTCCGTCTCCCAGGACGCGAAGTGCGGCGACGATCCGGGGGTCTTCGGGTCCAGACAGGCCACGGCCGGGTCGGGGTCGATCGCGGAACACAGCCGGGCGCCGCTCACCTTCGCCCCGCCGTCCGGCAGGAAACCGCCGCTGCGGCGGCCGCCGACCGCGTGGGTCAGCACCCGGGCCGGGTCCGCGGACGGGGCCCGCTTGCCGGAACCGTCGAGCAGCGGACGCACTCGATCGTCCCCGGCGAGGAAGAGCCGGGCCGCGGCGGCGATGTATGTGGCGCCCGCCTTGTGCTGCTGGGTCGCGGTCAGCCGGGTCGCGGCACCCGGTGTGCACACCGGGTCCGGCTGATCCGGGTCGGCCCTGAAGTCGTCACCGGCCGGAGCGACGGCCACGCCCGGGGTCCACTCGCTGTTGAAGTAGTTGTGGTTGGCGCCGTTCATGTAAACGGCGCTGTGCAGTGCCGTGCCCCGGCTGATCCCGCGCGTCCCGTCGACGAAGACCTCGCCCTGCAGGTCCGACACGTCTCCGTCGCAGCCCGGCAGCAGCGTCACGGACGGTACGTCGGCGACCGGGTTCTGGCCGAAGATCGTCGGTGCGATCAGCACGGCCCCGCGCACCTTCCAGCGCACCGGGCCCCGGTAGCCGTCCTCGGCGGCCGGCGGCGGGTACAGGCTGTCCAGGGCAGCCCGGTTGACGCCCTCGCCGCCGCGCGAGTGGCCGACGAGCAGGACCCGGGACAGGTCTGCCTTCGGCGCCTTGCGGACGACGGCCGGGGCGGAGGAGCGACGGGCGGCCCAGTCGGCCCAGCGGGCGAGGTGCTGCCGTACCAGCGAGGAACGCGCCTGCGCGCCGGCGTCCTCGGTCTCCAGGTCCTGGGCGTTGATGCCGTTCGCCGAGATCGACACCGTCACATAGCCCTGGGAGGCCAGCAGGCGCTGGTCGCGCAGATAGCCGAGGTAGCTCGGAATCGGCCGGTAACCGTTCGCACAGGGCCAGTCGCGGGTCACGTCGGCCTCGGTGCCCGGCCTGTAGCAGGTGTCGTGGCGGCCGTGCAGGAACAGCGCCAGCGGCCGACTGCCGGTGGCATTCTTCGGCGCCACCACCTGGGCGGTCATCTCCACCGGGGCGGCGTACCCGGGCAGGCGCACCGGGTCGAGGTCGTACGCCCCGGTGACCGTGCGGTACGGGCCGGGTTTGCCCGGATCGACGCCGTTGGCCGGTGCCTGTGCGGGCATCCGTCCTACGCGCGAGCCGGTCCTGGGCGGGTCGCCGGCCGTCGTGTCCAGCCGGCGCCCCGCGGCTGTCACTTGCAGGTCCGTCAGCTGCCCGGGCCGCGTCTCGCCGAGGGCGAGCCGGAAGGTCCGCCCGTCCCTCGCCGGCTTCGGCACCCCCAGCAGCCGGTCGTCGGCACGGAACTCGACCCGCGCATCCCCCGTGGGCACGGTCTTCGGCGCACGCCACACCAGCTCACGTGTCCCGGCCTTCCCGTCGATCCGCCATCCTTGCGGAAGTGGGTTGTTGTCATCGGTCGCGTCTGACAGCCGTGACGCGGGGCGCTGTTCAGCCTGTGCCGACCCGGGTGAGCCCGCCAGGGCCGCCAGCACCGCCAGGGCGGTCACACATATTCGCCGGGCACGGATCAATGATTCTCTCCTCAACACCCCGTGCGCAGACGTCCCGTCGGTCCCGGGCGCCTCTCGCGTCACCTAGGACGGGAAGTGACGTCCGTGGGTTGTCTGTGCGCAGACGCCGAGACGGGCGCCTGACCGGTCAGGGCGAAGCCACGTGCGGTGTGCCCGGCTCCGGCCGCCGGGGGCTTGCGGGCCCGGCGGCCGGGTGCCTGCTACCGGTGCGCGGCCAGGAACGGCAGGACGACTTCGGCCATCTCGTGGGGTACTTCCTCCGCGAGGTCGTGGCCCGCGTCGAAGACGTGTCCCGTGACGTCATCGGCCACGAGTCGCGCCTGGGACTCGTTGCGTTCGCCGATGAAGGCGGAGCCGCCGAGCGCGAGGACGGGGATGCACAGCTTCTGCCGTGCGGCCCGCCGGTTCTGTTCGGCGTCGGTGAGCATCGCCCGGTAGACGGCCAGCATCGCGCGGATGCCGCCGGGCATGGAGTAGCAGCGCACGTACTCCTCGATGGCGTCGGGGGTGGCGGTGTCGGGGTGGCTGCGCTCGTTCTTGATCATGTAGGTGATCAGTTCGCGTTCGTGCCCGGAGATCAGCATCTCCGGGACGTCGGGCTGGAAGTAGAAGCCCAGGTGCCACAGATGCATGCCGCCCGAGACGTTCTCGGGGGTGAGGGCCGTGTGGTCCTCGAAGCCGAAGCCGGGGAACAGTGCCTCGGCGAAGACCAGGGCGGTGGCGTGGTCACGGTGGCGGGCGGCGAGCTGGTAGCCGATCACCGCTCCCCAGTCCTCGCCGATCACGGCGTAGGTCTCATGTCCGAGGCGGGCCATCAGCGCGGCGATGTCGTCGCTCATCGTCGCGGAGTCGTAGCCGTCCGCGGGGCGGGCGGAGTCACCGAGACCACGCAGGTCCGGCACGACGACGGTGTGGTGGGGCGTCAGCTTGGGGACGAGGTGGCGCCAGTGGTAACCGGTCTTGGGCACGCCGTGCAGCAGCACCACGGCGGGGCCGGACCCGGCCGTCCGGTAGTGCAGGCTCGTTCCGTTGACGGCGGCACGGCCGGTACGCAGGGGTGCTGTGGTGTGGTCGTACATCATGACGTCGTGCTTCCTGTCTTGGGTGCGGTGGGTGCGGTGGGTGCGGTGGGTGCGGTGGGTGCGGTGGGCGGTGGCTCGGTGAGGTCGGCAGGCCGGCTCGGGCGGTCGGTGCCGACGGGCGCCGCGTCGTCACGGCCGGCGCGGACGCTCCCTTTCTTTATCGTTCGTTACAGATTCGGGGCAGGGGGAACAGCCGGCCGAGGCCGCGGCGGGCGCTTCAGTCGAGAGCGGTCAGCGCGACCTCGACGAGAGGTTCGAGGGCGGGCGCATCCGGTGTGACCTTCGCGGAGACCAGCAGTCCGTTGAGGAAGGTGACCAGGAACGCGGCGACCGTGTGCGGGTCGTGCCGCGCCGCGATCTCACCCCGCTCCATCCCGGCCCGCAGTATCTCGGTGAGCGCTTCCCGGCTGGCGTCCTGCATGTCGCGCACGGTGCGCCGGGTTGCCGCGTCCTGAGGCAGCCGCTCGCAGACGGCGTTGACGGCCAGGCAGCCCTGGCCGCCGCTCCTGACGGCGATGCGGATCCGCTCCGTCAGCAGCGTACGGATCGCCGCGCGGGTGTCCGCTCCTTCCTCCAGGCTGCGCAGGGCGGCCGCCGCGAGGGTGGTGCGGTAGTGCTCCAGTGCGGCCCGGTACAGGCCGTCCTTGTCGCCGAACGCGGCGTACAGGGACCCCTGCCCGATCCCCAGGTGCTGGGTCAGATCGCGCACCGAGGTCGCCTCGTAGCCGCGCGTCCAGAAAAGGTCCATGGCGCGACTGACCGCCGCCTCGGTGTCGAACTCCCGGGTCCTTGCCATGGCCTCACCGTAACCTATCTGGATCGGTCACTCAAGAAAGGGGGCCGGTGTCTCGTTCGGCGGGGCAGTCGAACGGCCTTCGCACCACGAGGTCCGGCATCCGAGCGCTCCTTGACGAGAAGCACGATGTATTGCTCAACTAACCCCATGAACGCGCAGCAACGCTTGGTCTCGCGTGGCCACATCGACTTCGGTCGGGTGTGGTCCGCGGCGTGTTGCGCCTGACGCGGCAGCGGGCCGGCCTTTCCCGCGCTCGGTGAGTCCCTCCCGAACCGGCTCTCCGCCCCGCACTCTCACCGCTTCCTGACACACGGCGTTCTCGGACTGACACGGCACGTCGTCGGCATCACGTGATCCGCCGGTGTCGTCCGGTCACTTTTCCCTGCACGCAGGCGAGTCGGGCTGCGCGCGAGCTGGTGCTGCCGTACCCGACCCCGACAGGCGAAGGTCCTGAAGCCGGAGTTCCACCCGACCGGGCTGCCCAGGACAAACACGTAGGCAAACCCCTGCAGGAAGGCCCCTCGTGTCCTCGACCGCTTCATCCACGCTGCACCTCGCCGTCGCCCTGGACGGCACCGGCTGGCACCCCGCCTCCTGGCGGGAACCGGAGGCGCGGCCCCAAGACCAGTTCACCGCCGCCTATTGGGCCGATCTCGTCACAGAGGCGGAACGCGGACTGCTCGACTTCGTCACCATCGAAGACGGTCTCGGCCCCCAGTCCTCCCATTTCCTGGACCCGGACGAGCGCACCGACCAGGTGCGCGGCCGACTCGACGCCGTCCTCGTCGCCTCCCGTATCGGCCCGCTGACCCGGCACATCGGCCTGGTGCCGACGGTCGTCGCCACCCACACCGAGCCCTTCCACATCT
Organism: Streptomyces sp. NPDC056373; assembly: GCF_042262425.1. Lineage (NCBI taxonomy): Bacteria > Bacillati > Actinomycetota > Actinomycetes > Kitasatosporales > Streptomycetaceae > Streptomyces > Streptomyces sp. NPDC056373. Next base: position 47,256 of record NZ_JBHJPX010000020.1, on the reverse strand, counting down.
CCAAGGCGATCGCCACCCTCGACTACGTCAGCACCGGCCGTGCGGGCCTGAGGGTCCAGATCACCGCACGCCCGAACGAGGCCGCACACTTCGGCCGCCGCACCATCGCGCGCATCGACGCCTACGACAGCCCGGCCTCCCGGGAAACGGTGACCGACCTGTTCGACGAGGCCGCCGACCACGTCGAGGCCGTGCGCCGGCTCTGGGACAGCTGGCAGGACGACGCCGAGATCCGGGACGTGGCCACGGGCCGTTTCATCGACCGCGGCAAACTGCACTACATCGACTTCCAGGGCGGGCACTTCAGCGTCAGAGGCCCCTCCATCACGCCCCGCCCGCCGCAGGGCCAGCCGATCGTCAGCGCCCTCGCCCACGACACCGTCCCCTACCGTCTCGTGGCCCGCGCCGCCGACGTCGGCTACGTCACTCCGCACGACGCCGATGAGGCCCGCACCGTCGTCAGCCGGATCCGCGCCGAGCAGGACGCCGCAGGCCGGGCGTCCGAAACCCTCCACGTCTTCGGTGACCTCGTCGTCTTCCTCGACGACGACCCGGCCGCCGCCAGGGCCCGCCGGGAACGGCTCGACGCGCTCGCCGGACAGCCGTACACCAGCGACGCCCCGGTGTTCACCGGCACACCCTCCCAACTCGCCGAAAAGTTGCTGGAGTTGCGCGAGGCCGGGCTGTCCGGCTTCCGGCTGAGGCCCGCCGTCGCAGGCCACGACCTCGCGGCCGTCACCCGCGGCCTGGTCCCCGAACTCCAGCGCCGGGGCGCTTTCCGCAAGGCCTACGAGGCCGACACCCTGCGCGGCCTGTTGGGCCTGACCCGCCCCGCCAACCGCTACGCCGCCGTCTGAGCCGGAGGGACGCCACCCCGATGACCAAGCCCCTGAAGCAGATCCACCTGGCCGCTCACTTCCCCGGCGTCAACAACACCACCGTCTGGAGCGACCCGCGGGCCGGCAGCCACATCGAGTTCAGCTCCTTCGCGCACTTCGCACGGACCGCCGAACGCGCCAAGTTCGACTTCCTCTTCCTCGCCGAAGGACTCCGGCTTCGTGAGCAGGGCGGCGAAATATACGACCTGGACGTCGTAGGCCGCCCCGACACCTTCACCGTCCTCGCCGCGCTCGCCGCCGTCACCGAGCGTCTGGGCCTCGCCGGCACCATCAACTCCACCTTCAACGAGCCCTACGAGGTCGCCCGCCAGTTCGCGAGCCTCGACCATCTCTCCGGCGGCCGCTCCGCCTGGAACGTCGTCACCTCCTGGGACGCCTTCACCGGCGAGAACTTCCGCCGCGGCGGATTCCTGCCGCAGGAACAGCGCTACTCCCGGGCCAGGGAGTTCCTCGCCACGGCACATGAACTCTTCGACTCCTGGCGCGGCGACGAGATCCTCGCCGACCGCGAGACCGGCAGATTCCTGTCGGACGCCAAGGCCGGCACCTTCGCCCACACCGGCCCGCACTTCGACATCCACGGGCAGTTCAACGTCCCCCGCCCCCCACAGGGCCGCCCCGTCATCTTCCAGGCCGGCGACTCCGACGAGGGCCGCGAGTTCGCCGCCGCGGAAGCGGACGCCATCTTCAGCCGGCACGGCACCCTCGAAGCCGGGCAGGCCTTCTACACCGACGTCAAGTCGCGCCTGGCCGCCCACGGCCGGACCCCCGATCAGCTCCTCATCCTGCCCGCCGCGACCTTCGCCCTCGCCGACACCGACGCGGAGGCCGGGGAACTGGCCCGGGAGGTGCGCCGGCAGCAGGTCAGCGGTGCCACGGCCCTGAAGCACCTGGAGTTCGTGTGGAACCGGGACCTGTCCGCGTACGACCCGGACGGCCCCCTTCCCGACATCGCCCCGGACGTCGGCGACGACCACATCGCCAAGGGCCGTGCCCAGGTCCGCATGTACCGGGACCCGCTGGCCACCGCGCGCGAGTGGCGCGAGCTGGCCGAGGCCAACGGCTGGTCCATCCGTGAGCTGGTCATCCACACCGGCAACCGGCAGAACTTCATCGGCTCCCCGGCCACCGTCGCCCGCACCATCAACGACCTCGTGCAGGCCGACGCGAGCGACGGCTTCATCCTTGTGCCGCACCTCACCCCCACCGGCCTCGACGAGTTCGCCGACAAGGTGGTCCCGCTGCTGCAGGAGCAGGGCGTCTTCCGCACGGACTACGAGGGCACGACCCTGCGCGACCACCTCGGACTGGCTCACCCGGACGCCATCGGCGACGAGCGGGTCGCGTCATGAAGTTCATCGCCATCACCCTGATCGTGCACCGCCCGGACCCCGTCACCGAGGTGCTCAAGCCGGCCCACGACCGCTTCCGCGAGGTCCTCGACAACGCCCTCCTCGCCGAGGAACTGGGCTTCGACGGCTTCGGCGTGGGGGAGCGGCACGAGCGTCCGTTCCTCTCCTCCTCCCCGACCGTCGTGCTCAGCCACGTCGCCGCGCTCACCCGCCGCATCAGACTCTTCACCGCCGTGACGACCCTGAGCCTGCTCGACCCGGTGCGCGCCTTCGAGGACTACGCCACCCTGGACCACCTGTCCGAGGGCCGGCTGGACCTGATCATCGGCAAGGGAAACGGCAGCGCGCAGCGCGAGCTGTTCCACGTCACGCCGGAGGACCAGTGGGACCGCAACGCCGAGAGCTACGAGGTCTTCCGGCGGATCTGGCGCCACGACAAGGTGAGCGTGGCGACCCGCTTCCGACCACCGCTCACCGACGCCGAGGTCTGGCCGCGGCCCTACCAGCGGCCCGTCAGGGTCTGGCACGGCAGCGCCACCAGCAAGGAGTCGGTCGACCTGGCCGCCCGCTACGGTGACCCGCTGTTCTCCGCGAACGTCACCCACCCCGTCGAGCCGTACGCCGAGCTCATCCGCCACTACCGCGAGCGCTGGGAGCACTACGGCCACGACCCCGCCCGCATCGCCATCGGAGCCGGAACGGCGGGCATCCATGTGGCCCCCACCTCCCAGCAGGCGCTCGCCGCCTACCGGCCGGTCTTCGAGGCCGACCGCGCCTTCCAGGAGCAGAACGGACTGCCCGTCGTGTTCGCGACCCCGGAGGACTTCGTCGAGCGCAGCTCCGCCCTCATCGGAAGTCCGCAACAGGTCATCGACAAGGTCCACCGCTACCACGATCAGTTCGGCCACACAGCGCTCCACGTCCACGCCGATGCGAACGGCCTCACCGACACGCAGCACCGTGACTCGCTGGAACTGTTCCAGTCGGCGGTGGCCCCGGTACTGCGCAAGGACATCCCGGACCCGCCGTTCCCGTGGGGCCCGGTACTCCCCACGGAGGACGCGGAGAAGCCGTTCAACGAAATGCCTGTCACGACCTCGTGAATATCGAAGGCCAAAATGTGAAATCAGGCTCGGCATTCTTGACCGGTCGGATGTTCCGCTGCTTTGATCGATGCATGAAGCGACACGACCTCACGCGGCGACGCCACGTCGACCTCGCGCGTGTCTGCAGCTCCCGCTGTCGCTGTCGGGCCTGAGCACACCGAGGAAGCCCCTCCCGCTCGCGCTGCCCTTTTTCCTCTCCGTGAATTCCGGCCCCGGCCGCTTCCCTTCGTGGCGACAGTTCTTCCCGGGGTACCGCTCACGCGTGCCTGAATTCCGGATCCTCCGTCATGCTTTCGCACCGAATTTCGCCAGGCCAGGAGTTTCCCATGCCCGAATTCCCCGCAACCGACCCCGCACGCTTCGCCTACTGGGTGCCGAACGTCAGTGGCGGCCTGGTCACCAGCACCATCGAGCAGCGCACCGACTGGGGTTACGAGTACAACCGCGAACTGGCCGTGCTCGCCGAGAACAACGGCTTCGACTACGCCCTCAGCCAGGTCCGCTACATGGCCAGCTACGGCGCCGAGTACCAGCACGAGTCGACCAGCTTCAGCCTCGCCCTGCTCCTCGCCACCCAGCGGCTCAAGGTCATCGCCGCCGTCCACCCGGGCCTGTGGCACCCGGGCGTCCTCGCCAAACTCGGCGCCACCGCCGACCACCTGTCGGGCGGCCGCTTCGCCGTCAACGTCGTCAGCGGCTGGTTCAAGGGCGAGTTCACGGCCCTCGGGGAGCCCTGGCTCGAGCACGACGAGCGCTATCGCCGGGCCGAGGAGTTCATCACCGCCCTGCGCAGCATCTGGACCGAGGACCACGCCGAACTCGCCGGTGACTTCTACCGGTTGCGGGACTTCTCGCTCAAGCCCAAGCCCCTGAACACCCCCGAGCGTCCGCACCCGGAGATCTTCCAGGGCGGCAACTCCACCGCCGCCCGGGCCATGGCGGGCCGGGTCTCCGACTGGTACTTCAGCAACGGCAAGGACTTCGACGGCGTCACCGAGCAGATCACCGACGTCCGTGCCTCCGCGGCGCAAGCCGGCCGCACGCCACCGAAGTTCGGGCTCAACGGCTTCCTCATCGCCCGCGACACCGAGGCCGAGGCCCGCGAGACGCTCCGCGAGATCGTCGCCAAGGCGGACACGCCGGCCGTGCACGGCTTCCGTGACGCCGTCCGGCAGGCCGGGCAGTCCACCGCCGACGGCAAGGGCATGTGGCAGGACTCGAGCTTCTCGGACCTCGTCCAGTACAACGACGGCTTCCGTACAGGTCTGATCGGCACGCCCGAGCAGATCGCCGAGCGGATCGTCGCCTACAAGCGGCTCGGCGTCGACCTGTTCCTCCTCGGCTTCCTGCACTACCTGGAAGAGGTCGAGTACTTCGGCAAGCGAGTGCTGCCCCTGGTGCGCGAACTCGAAGCCGAACAGCCCGAGTCGGAGCCCGCCCCCGCCCGCGTCTGAACAGCCCCCACACGAAAGGAAACAGTTAATGAGCACCGCCGTACGCACCGACTGGAAGACCGCGCCCCTCCCGAAGAACGCCGAGGACTGGATCGCCCGGGCCACGGAGGTCGCCGCCGTCCTCGCCACCGACGCGGCATCCCGGGACAAGGCCGCCGCCACTCCCCACGCCGAGGTCCGGCTGCTGAAGGACTCCGGCCTGGTCACCCTCCTCGGCCCCGTCGAGCACGGTGGCGGAGGCCAGGACTGGCCCACCGCCTACCGCGTCGTCCGCGAGGTCGCCAAGGCGGACGGCTCCATCGGCCAGCTGCTCGGCTACCACTACCTGTGGAACTGGGCCGCCCGCCTGGTCGGCACCCGGGAACAGTGGGAGCAGGTGGAGGCCGACGCCGCCCGCAACCGCTGGTTCTTCGGCGGCGCCGTCAACCCGCGCGACGCCGACGTGGTCGTGCGCGACGAGGGGGACACGCTCACCTTCACCGGACGCAAGTCCTTCTCCACCGGCAGCAAGGTCTCCGACGTCACCGTGCTCGAAGGCGTCCTCGAGGGCACCGACGACCACGTCTTCGCCATCGTCCCGTCCGACAGCGAGGGCCTGACCTTCCACGACGACTGGGACAACATCGGCCAGCGTCTCACCGAGAGCGGCGGCGTCACCCTCGACGCCGTACGCGTCCCCTGGTCGGCCGCCGCCGGATACGTCGGCAAGCGGTTCCGGCCCCGGGTGTACAACACGCTCAACGTGCCCACGATCCAGCTCGTCTTCGTCAGCTTCTACCTGGGCATCGCCGCCGGTGCCCTGGAGACCTCCGCCACCTACACCCGCGCCAAGTCCCGCCCCTGGCTGCACGGCGGCCACGAACGAGCCGTCGACGAGCCGTACGTCATCGACACCTACGGTGACCTCACCGCCAAACTGTGGGCCGCCGAGGCCCTGGCCGACGCCGTGGCCGCCGAGGGACAGAAACTGCACGACGACCCGGACGCGGTCACCGAGCAGGCCCGCGGCGAGTTCGAGGTGCGGGTGGCGGCGGTCAAGGCCCGGGCCACCGATGTCGCCCTGGAGATCACGAACCGCATCTTCGAGGTGACCGGGGCCCGCGCCACCGCCGCCGGCGAAGGCCTCGACCGCTTCTGGCGCAACGTCCGCACGCACACCCTGCACGACCCCGTCGCCTACAAGCGCCGCGAGGTCGGCCGCCACGTCCTCACCGGCGACCTGCCGCAGCCCACCTGGTACTCCTGAAAGGTCCTGCCATGGCCACGATCCTGTCCGTCTCCGGCAGCCCCTCCGCCACCTCCCGCACCGCGCGCCTCCTGCGCCATCTGGACCAGCGGCTCCTCGCGCAAGGGCACGAGGTGATCCCCCTCGATGTCCGCGACCTGCCCGCCGAGGCCCTGCTCGGCGCCGACTTCCGGCACCCGGCGATCGTCCGGGCCACGGCGCTGGTCGAACAGGCGGACGGGGTCGTGGTCGGCACCCCCATCTACAAAGCCGCCTACTCCGGGCTGCTGAAGTCGCTGCTCGACCTGCTCCCGCAGTACGCACTGACCGGCAAGACGGTCCTGCCCCTGGCCACCGGAGGCTCCACCGCCCACGTCCTGGCCATCGACTACGCGCTGCGCCCCGTGCTCAGCTCCATGGGTGCGAAGCACATCGTCCCGGGCTGGTTCACTCTCGACAAGGACATCACGGTGGGCGACGACGGCACCCTGACCGTCGACCCCGGCTCGTCGGAGGCCCTGACCCAGGTCACGGACCACTTCTCCGCCGCCCTGGGCGGCCGCACGGCCCTGCTGGCGGCCACCGGATGAGTGCCGCACATGTGATCGCCGACGACGCCGAGGCCCTCGCCGTCGCCTCCGCACTCGCCGACGAGTTCCGCAAGGACGCCGCCGGACGGGACGCCCATCGCCGTCTTCCGCACGCCGAGATCGAGCGGCTCTCGGCCTCGGGGCTGCTCGCGGTCTCGGTCCCGGCCGAGTTCGGCGGCGCCGACGTCGGCGCGGGCACGCTGGCCGAGATCTTCCGTGTGCTGGCCGGCGCCGACGCCAGCCTCGCCCAGATCCCGCAGAGCCACTTCGTGTACGTCAACGTGCTGCGTCGGCAAGGGACGTACGAGCAACGTGAATTCCTCTTCGGTGAGGTACTGGCAGGCAAGCGGTTCGGCAACGCCCAGTCCGAGGCCGGGACGGCGCACGTGCAGGACATCCGCACCCGGCTGGCGCCCGGCTCCGACGGTTCCTACGTCCTCGACGGCGTCAAGCACTACTCCACCGGCGCCCTGTACGCCCACTGGATCCCGGTTCTGGCCCGCGCCGAGGACGACACCCTGCACGTTGCGTACGTACCGCGGGACGCCCCGGGGCTCACCGTCCTCGACGACTGGAACGGCATGGGCCAGCGCACCACCGCCAGCGGGACCGTCCGACTGGAGTCGGTGCCCGTCCCGGCGGACCGTGTCGTACCGCATCACCTCACCTTCAACGGTCCGCAGCTCCACGGCGCCGTCGCCCAGTTGCTGCACGCTGCCATCGACGTCGGGATCGCCTACGGTGCGCTGGCGGAGGCCGTGGAGTTCGTCCGCACCAAGAGCCGCCCCTGGTTCGAGAGCGTCGACGAAGGGCACGCCACCGCGGCGGAGGATCCGCTGCTGATCCAGCGGTTCGGTGCACTGGCCGTCCGGGAGCGGGCAGCCGAAGCCTTGCTGCGCGAGGCCGCCCGTCAGGTCGACGCGGCCCGCGCCGACCTGACCGACGACTCGGCCGCCGCCGCATCCATCGCGGTCGCCACCGCCAAGGTGACGGCGGCCGAGGCCGCGGTGGAGATCGGCAGCGCCCTCTTCGAAGTCGCCGGGACCCGCTCGGCGCTCGACTCCCTGGGCCTGCACCGCCACTGGCGCGACGCCCGCACCCACACCCTGCACGATCCGGCCCGCTGGAAGATCCAGCACATCGGCCGTTACGTGCTGAACGGCACCCGGCCGCCCCGGCACGGACTTCTCTGAGGCGCCGGCCACGCATCACGCTCGGCAGGAACGGGGCCCCGTCCGTCCTGCGGAACGCGGAGGGCAGCGCCCTCCTCAACCTTCCTGCCCACGCCGGGAGATGGGCAACCGAGTTCCTTGCTATGGTGCGCCGATGTCATCGATCAAGCAGTTCCAGGTCACCTTCGACTGCGCAGAGCCCGCCCGCCTCGCCGCCTTCTGGTGCGAGGTGCTGGGGTACGTCGTTCCGCCGGTCCCGCAGGGGTTCGCCACGTGGGAGGAGTACCACCGCTCGCTGCCGCCCACGGAACAGGTCGTGTACTTCGCGTGCAGCGACCCCTCAGGTGTGGGCCCGCGCCTGCTCTTCCAGCGCGTTCCGGAAGGAAAGGTCGTCAAGAACCGCGTCCACCTCGACGTGCGAGCCGGCACGGGACTCGTGGGTGACGAGCGCCTCGCCGCGCTGGAGGCCGAGTGCGCACGACTGGTCGCGCTCGGCGCGGCGCACGTACGGACGATGGTCGCCGACGAGGAAAACGAATCATGCATTCTGATGCAGGACATCGAGGGCAACGAGTTCTGCCTCGACTGAGCATCCTGAGCGACGGCGGGATCGGGGGAGAGCCCTGCGCCCCGCATCCGGACGGAACAATGGGCGGCCCTCTTGACGTGGCGGGAGCGGCCCCTGACACTCCGAAGGAGAGTTCCCTAGTGCATGGGTAGGAAATGATGGAGCGTCTGGAGCCGACCGCCGACCGCGCCCTGCGCGTCGGCCGGTCCTCCCTGCTCCTCACCTCCCGTCGGCACATCGATCTCCTGCGTGTCTGCAGCGCCGCGAGCCTTCCGCGCTGAAACCGGGGTGTCCAGCGGCACCGCACTCCGCCGCGTGCGGATGTGAGCCCACGCCCCCGCGTGCCCATCCGTGCGCCGCCCGACGCACCTCCCAGAGCCAGCAGCCGGACTCCGGACCCAGGGAGACACATGCCGTCCACGCCCCCGACCACCCTGCCGTCCCTCCCCTCCTCGCGGTCGTTCCCGAGCAGGATCGGCCGCGACGCGAACAGTGGCTATCACGCTGTGCCGCGCCGCTACCGCCTGCACCTTTCGCTGCCCTGCCCGAACTGCCTGCAGATCGCCATCACCCACAGCCTGCTCGGACTGGAGGACACCCTCCCGGTCGTCCCGTTGCCGGCGGTCCCCGACCGGCCCGACGGTGGACACTCCGCGCTGCACTCCCTGTACGAGGCCAGCTCGCATCGACACCCCGGACCGGCTGTGGCACCGGTGCTGAGCGACACCTGGACGGGACGGATCGTCACCACGCACTCCTCGCACATTCTCCGGGACCTGGCCCGCCACTTCGGCGATGACGCCCGGGACCGGCGGCCCCTCCTCTACCCGCAGGACGCCGAGAAGGAGATCCAGGCCGTGGAACGCCTCTGTGCGGACCGCATCGACCATGCCGCACAGGTCGCCGGACAGGCCCGCATCGACGACGCGGCACGGCACACCGCTCTCGGCTCCCTGCTGCGCGTGCTGGGCTCACTGGAGTGGCGGCTCACCCATCAGGAGTTCGTCCTGGGGGACCAGGTGACCGCCGCCGACGTACGGCTGTGGGTCGCCCTGGTGCAGCTCGACACCGTGCACCGTCTGCATCTGGACGCCGCCGCGGTCCACCGCCTCGCCGGCCATCCGCACCTGTGGCGCTACGCACGCCGCCTTGCCGCTCACCCCGCCTTCGGCCGTCATCTCGACCTCGACGGCATCGCCCGCAGGCACCACGCCCGCTGCCAGGGCCTGGAGGCCGCAGGGGCAGCGGTGCAGATCCTGGACTGGGCGGTCCACATCGCGGGCAGCGCCGCAGCGGAATCCGCCCGTGCCGCCACGGACGGTCGTACGGCCCGACCACGCCCGGCGTGACTCCGCGTGCCGGTGATCACTCGGCCCGCTCGTGAGCCTCGTCACGAACACGTGTCGACGGGATGCGCAGGAGCAGAAGAAAGGTTGGCATATACATCTGATCGAGATTCCGCGCCGGGCGGGCGACCACCCGGCGCCCACCGGAGAGGCGCCATGAGCCAGCACACACCCGAGCAGCCCGCCGACGTCGTGGCCCGGCTGCGCGCCACCTTCCGCACCGGACGCACCAAGCCCGTGGAATGGCGCACCGGCCAGCTGCGCCGCATGCGGGCGATGCTCACCGAGCGGGGCTCCGACCTCGCCGCCGCCCTCCACGCCGACCTCGGCAAGGGCAGCACCGAGGCCTACCGCACCGAGATCGACTTCACGATCCGGGAGATCGACCACACCCTCGAGCACCTCGCCGGGTGGCTGCGCCCCGAGCCCGCTCCCGCCCCCGCGCACCTGGGCGCCGACGCGACCGCCTGGACGCGGTTCGACCCGCTCGGCGTCGTACTCGTCATCGCCCCGTGGAACTACCCGGCCCAGCTGCTGCTCGCCCCGGTGGTCGGCGCACTCGCCTCCGGGAACGCGGTCGTGGCCAAGCCGAGCGAGCTGGCCCCGGCCACCTCGGCCGCGCTGGCCGAGCTCCTCCCGGCCTACCTCGACACCGACGCGGTCGCCGTCGTCGAGGGCGGTGTCCCGGAGACCACGGCCCTGCTGGCGGAGCGGTTCGACCACGTCTTCTACACCGGCAACGGCACCGTGGGCCGCATCGTGATGCGCGCCGCGAGCGAGCACCTCACCCCGGTCACCCTGGAACTCGGCGGCAAGTCACCGGTGTTCGTCGACAGCGACACCGACCTCGACGTGGTCGCCGACCGGCTGGCCCGCGGCAAGTTCATGAACGCCGGGCAGACCTGCGTGGCCCCCGACTACGTCCTCACCACCCCGGAGACCGCAGCCGCCCTGGAGACCGCCCTCGTCCGCGCCGTCGATGCCCTGTACGGCACCGATCCGGCCGCCTCTCCGGAGTACGGCCGGATCATCAACGAGCGGCATTTCGACCGGCTGTCCGCCCTGCTCGACTCGGGCCGTGTCGTGACCGGCGGCGGCAGCGACCGCACCGGCAAGTACATCGCGCCCACGGTGCTCGCGGACGTCGACCCGAAGTCCCCCGTGATGCAGGAGGAGATCTTCGGGCCGATCCTGCCCATCGTCACCGTGTCCGGTCTCGACGAGGCGATCGACTTCATCAACGACCGCGACAAGCCCCTCGCGCTGTACGTCTTCAGCGAGTCCGGCGAGACGCGCGACCGGATCGCCGCGGAGACCTCCTCCGGCGGACTCGGATACGGTCTGCCACTCGCCCACCTCACCGTCTCCGACCTGCCGTTCGGCGGAGTGGGGGAGAGCGGCATGGGCAACTACCACGGCAAGTACTCCATCGAGACGTTCAGCCACCGCAAGGCGGTCCTGGACAAGCCGCTGAACTGAACTTCTCGTTCGGGCGTGCACCGCACCACCATCGCTGCTCGTGATGATCCCGGTGTTGTCCCGGCCCCGCTGCCCGACCCCCGGCAGGAAGCTCGTCCGGCCGGGGGACCGGCGAGGCGGGCACTCCCACTGTTGTGCAAGCGGCGGATGGATGGGTACCCGCGTTCGGGCGGCACGTCGACGGCGGGCCTGCGAGCGATGCGAGTGCGCGGAGTGGGGAGATCGAGGTGGGATTGCGCGAGGTGCGGGGCGCCCGGGCTGTTCGAGGCTGTGCCCGGATACTGGCGGGCCGCTACCGTCTGGATGCGCTGATCGGTTCGGGTGGCGCGGCCGACGTGTACCGCGGGCACGACCTCCGGCTGCGACGGCCGATCGCCGTGAAGGTGTTCCGCCCGGACACCGGCTTCGACACGGAGGAGGCCTTCCGGAGCGAGGCCGTCATCCTCGCCCGCCTGCACCATCCTGGACTGGTGACCGCCTTCGACGCCGGACGCGACGACGGCGATGCCTTCCTGGTCATGCAGCTGATCGACGGACGCACCCTGAAGTCCCGCATCGCCGAAGGCCCCTTGACGTGTGAGGCTGCGGCCGCGCTCGGGGAGGCCTTGGCCGAGGCTCTGGCTCATGCCCACGAGGAGGGGATCGTCCACCGGGACGTCAAACCGTCCAACATCCTCCTCGACTCCTCCGGCCGCGCCCACCTGACGGACTTCGGCATCTCCCGGGTCCTGGACGCCACCACCCGCACGGCTCCCGACACCCTGACCGGCACGGCGGCCTATCTGTCCCCGGAGCAGGTACTGGGGAGGCCGGTCGGCCGGCCCGCGGACATCTATGCCCTCGGCCTGGTCCTTCTCGAGAGCCTCACCGGCCGACTCGAGTACGACGGCGGCCCGCTGGAGTCCGCCGTAGCGCGTCTGCACCGCCCGCCCGTCCTCCCCGACTTCCTGCCCGAGGGCTTCGCGACCCTCCTGCGGGACATGACCAGCCGGGACGAGCATGCCCGTCCCGAGGCGCACGACTGCGCCCGAGCCCTGGCCCGTGTCCGCAAAACGATGCAGGGGGCCCCTGCCGCATCCGCTGCCCGCCCCCCGCTCGGCGTCGTACTCCCCGACGTCCCGCAGCCCGCCGACCGTAGGCACCGGAGTGCGTCACCTGCCACACAGGCGCTGCGCAGGCCGAGGACCTCGACAGGACTTCCTCTGAAGGCGTCCCGCTCCGCCTGCGCACGCGGCGGCCTGCGCACCCGTGGGGTGGCCGCCGCGCTGGCCGCCCTTCTCGCCACCGGCCTGGCGGTCACCGACGGCTTCTCACAGCACGATGCCGCGGACGAAGCGGCTCCGTCCGCCCCGGATCCGGTCGCTCCCACCACCCCTCCCGACACCGCCGATCACAAGGACGACGCGCCCTCCGCTTCGGCGACCCGGCCTTCGCGCAGCCCTTCGGACTCCGGCCGGCCGCTGAACGACTCCGTCCCCGTGCGCGACGTTGGCTCGTCCGCCGGCACGCCGAAGCCCGGCACCCGTCCCGGAACCACCGCCGGCATCCCCGAGCGGGCCGCGGCCCATGCGGTCGCCGAGGACAGGGTGGAAAAGTCCGACGTGCCGCCGGGGCAAGCACGGGAGAAGCACAGGGGAAAGAAGACGGCACCGACCGCACAGCGGAACCACAGGCCCTGATCGTGGCGATGGAGGGGAAGCAGGGACCCGCCGTGGCCTTCTACGCGCACGTCGCCCGCCGCGGCGGCATACGGGTCAGGTCAGCAGCCCCATCGTGTGTCCCGCCCGGTGGCGCGCGGCCGACTGATCAGGCCCGCTTCGACGGGGCCCCGGTCGGAGCGGTGCTTGTGGTGGGGCGTCGTACGAGCAGGCGGCTCACCTCGTACGACATCTCGGTCGTCCCCGGTCGCGGTGCGGGATGGTATCGCCCGGCGCACACGGAGAGATTGACGATGAGGTAGGCGTGCCAGGTGCGGCCCACGCCTCGCCCGTCGGTGAAGACCTGTCTGCCGTTGAGCCACCAGTCCACCGAGCGGGTGCCGAAGACGGTGCGCAGGTTCACCCATGCGCCCGGGCGGACCGCCTGGTCGCGGTGGTAGCGGTTGGCGCCGCGTACGTGGTTGGTGAATTCGAGCAGGTCGGCGTTGTCCGGGTGGTACTCGAAGACATCGATTTCCTGGTCACCGTCGCGCCAGGTCCAGATCGCGGGCCAGGCGCCGATCTCCTCCGGCAGCCGCACCCTGGCTTCCAGCACATCCCCCGCGCGGACGGTGAAGCCTTCTTCACTCCCCTCGGTGGTGAGCAGCCCGGTGTTCCACCGGCCGTCCTGTCGTCGCCCGGCACGGAAGACGCCGGAGCGGCTGTACGCGGGGTCGGCCACCAGGTGATCGAGCTTGTCGTCGCGGGGGTTGACCGGCCCTCCGTCGGGATAGGCCCACGAACGACCCGCCACCCACTGGGTGGTGGAGGTGAAGTCGGCGGTGAAGACGACCGGCGTGGAGGGCGGGCGGCCGGGAGCGGGAAGTGGGCCGGCCGGTAAGGGTTCGGTCATGGCGAATGTCTCACCGCTCGAGAGCCGCATATGCGCCCAGCCCCCGGCCTCAGGGCAGATCTGACCCTTTCAGGTGAACGGCCGGAGGCAGTGCCGCCGTATCGGTGCGCCTCCGTCGCCCGGGCTCTGGTGTTCAGAGGCACCCGATGGTGGAACTGATCATGGGTGGGCGACACTTGGTCCCGGAAGGCTTTCGGGAGTGGAACCCGGGGGAGGGGCGGTGACGACGAGTGAGTGAGCAAGGCGGCCGCGACTGGGTGTGCATGACTCCGGACGACTTCGACCGTGAGGCACCGCCGCGCCCGGAGGCCGACGGGCGGATCCCGGCCGAACTGGACGAGTGCGGTACGGCTCCGCTGTTCGGGGATGAACCGGCGTCGGCGACGACAAGCGGGCCCGGTCAGCACTCTTCTCGACGAGGCTGCCAGGGCCGGCTGTTCTGACCATCAGGTAACGGCGCGGAGCGCGCAGGGGCCGCTCGATGCCCTCTCCTCGCACGCCCCAAAAGCAGTGCCAATGAGCTCAATTGCCTCGGGGCTCGCGCAGCGAGGGGCGAAGATCACAGCGGCACATCGGGCATTTCGCTCTTCGATCTTCACGGAAGACTCACAAGTTGGCTACGTTGGTCACTGTGTGCACAACTCTCACCGATGCATCGGTGGTTTGGTGTGCTCTCGGAACGGAAGGAGTGCCCTTTCCATGGCGCTGGATCGAACCTCGCACCACGGAGTGACCGACATCCCGGACAAGGCCGGCTCCCTTGCTCCGGAGGCTCTCACTGCCGTGGCCCGGCTCTCGCAGTTGGCTGGTGCCCGCGTTGGCGACTGACAGCGAAGGGCCGAGCCCCGACGAGGTGCGGCGGTACGTCGACCGGCTCTACGACCGGGCCGAGAGCGACACGGGCACCTTCAACGCGACCCGTGCCGCCGCGATCCCCCGCCAGCGAGACACGGCCGCCCGTGGCCGGTCCCAGAGCGACGCGGAGCCGGCGGGCGGAACACTGGCCCGGAAATGGTTCGACGCCGCCCGCGCCAAGCTGGGCCCGACCGTCCCGGCGTGGCACACGGGCCAGAAAGTGCCGGCCGGGCCCGACCGCGCGCCCCAGGGAGCACGCCCCGTGCGCCAGGCCGAACGTCCCGCGGAACCCCGCGCCCTCGAAGCGCCCCGGACATCCAGCGGTGCCGCATTCGACCGGACACCCACCGGTGCCGCATTGGAGCTGACCAGCGGGTCAGCTCAGGCGCCGGTCACCGAGTTCCTCCCGGAGCTCCCCGACCGGCGTGCCGCACCGGCGACGGAGGCCGAGCCCCGGCAGGACGAGCGCGCCTGGCGAGCGGGTGCGCCGTCGGCCCTCGACGCCGACATGGCGGCGTGGCCGCTGTACGAGCCCTCATCGGCGCCCGCACCGCAGCTCGGCCCGCAGTCCGCCGGGGCGCTGCTCACGGTTCCGGAGCCCACCGCTGCGCTGCCCACGATTCCGGCACCCACCACCACGCTGCCCACGATTCCGGCACCCACCACTGCGCTGCCCGCTGACCTCGCCTCCACCGCGGGTGCTCAACGGGCGGATGTTCCGGCAAACGGGGCGGAGATGTACGGCGCCGGGCAGCCGGCCGTCGCGACCGCACCGTACGCCACGGCTCCGGCAGCCGATCCCACCGCCTACTACGCCTCCGGTCCGCAGGCCGAGGTGAGCACCGCTGCCTACGGCGCCGGCCTGCCGGGCATCCCCGCGTCGGCGCTGACGGCTCCCGCGCCACCGGTGCCGACGGGACAGGTCCCCGCACTCGCCCCCACCGCGCCGTCGGTAGCTGCCGCCCCGTTCGTTCCGGACATCCCCACGCCACGTGGAACCCCCTCCGCCCCGTACGCAAGCGGTGCCTACGGCGGGTCCTGGCTCTCGCCGGACCAAGGCCACAGCACCCGGACCGAGCGGGTGATCGCTTTCGCCCGTGCGCAGATGGGTCGGCCTTGCGTATGGGGCGCGGTCGGGCCGGGGTCGTACGACGCCCCGGGTCTCACCCAGGCCGCGTGGAAGACCGCCGGTGTCACGCTTCCCCGTACCTCCCAGACCCAGTGGGGAGCGGGAGTTCACGTCTCGCTCGCTGATGCCCAGGTCGGAGACCTGGTCTTCTTCCACGACGACCTCGGTCACGTCGGCATCTGGAGCGGCGACGGCATGATGATTCACGCCCCGGGGCCGGGAGCGCTCATTCGTGAGGAGTCGGTGTTCTTCGCCGGTCGGTCGGCCGTCAAGGGCGTGATCCGCCCGGCCTGACGGCCACACCGGCCGACGTACAGTACGGGGACTAGTGAGGCGCGGGAGCGAGGGGGCGAGCTCCTCGCCTCCGAGGCGAGGAGGCTGAACAGCGCCGGGCCGTCGCCCGGACCGGGGTGAGAGCCGGCCCGAGGGCTCGTGTGCTCGGTACTACGGCGTCGCGGCGTCGCCGGTCTCCTTCGTCAGGTCGTCCAGCTTCCTCTTGGCGTCGTTGAACTCCTTGCCGAGGTCGGAGGCGGCAGGGGTCGGGGTCACGTCTTCCCACGGGGCGTCGTCGATGGCGCCCTCCACTGCATCGTCGACAGCCTGCTGGGCATCGTCGCTCGCCAGGTACTCCCTGATCGCCTCACCGGCGAGGCGCTGCAGCGTCTTGTCGTCGATGCCGTCGCAGGCTGCGGGCTTCTTGCTCGGGGTCGCGTCGTCCCCGGCGGCGACCGAGTCCCTGTTCTGGTCGTACAGGGCCTTCTTGCAGGCCTGCGGGTCCGCATGGGCTTCGGTGCCTCCGCAGGCGGTGAGCGTGGCGAGCAGCAGTGCGGTCACCGCCGTGAGTGTCGTACGCGTGCGCATGTTCCCCCCGAGTGCTGTGTGCTGACACGACATCATGCGTCCCGCGCGGGCGCCGTGCGGGGCACGTGGCCGTGTTGTGACCGGCGGCACGCCGCTTGATCAGGGGGCCGCTCGCAGACAGACTCCCCCCTCGGCGCCACAGGCCGGCGATACCGCACAGCGGTTGGGCCGTCGGCGGCCGCCCGGCAGCACAGGTCCGGACCCCTGGCAGAGCCGAGCCGGACGTGTCAGAAGAAGGGCAGGAGTTCGGTCAGGGAAGTGATGGAAGGTACGTCCGAGACGGCCGAGTCCCGGCACAGCGCACGTCCCTCATAGCCGAGCCGGATCGCCGCGGCGACCAGGTCCGGATCGTCATCCACGAACAGACACCGAGCGGGAGCGAGGCCCAGCGCGGCGCTGGCGTGGTGGTACATGCGTGGGTCCGGCTTGTTGCAGCCGAGGACGGCGGAGATCGCATAGGCCTCGAAGAACCGGCCGATCCCCAGTCCGGCGTGGAGGTCGGGCAAACCGGGCCAGGCATCGGACACCACGGCCATCCGCACCCCCCGTCGACTCAGCTCCTCCAGGGTTTCCACGACGTCCGGGTACGTCTCCAGGTACACGGCCGGGGGGACTTCGCGGCGCAGGTCGGTGAGAAGTTGCGACGTCGGGTCCACGTCGAGGTGGTGGAGCATCACACGGTGGTATTCGTCGTAGTCGGGTGTCGATGACGAGGTGGCGAAGAACTGGTCGCCCACGTCGATGGCCGCCGAGAACTGTTCCGGTGTGATCGAAGGGACATGTGCGAGGACGGTCTGTTCGAAGTCCGCTCGCGGGTTCCAGTGACCGCCGATCGGCTGCATCAGCACGCCGCCCGAGTCGAAGAGAACGGCACGGAGATCGTCGGGAGAGGCCGGCGGTGTCGTCACCCTCCCAGTCTCGTGAACCGACGCCCTCTGGTCGATCCCTTTTGAACCGGCCGCTACACGCGGGAGTACTGCCGGGACGTCCCCCCGGTGTCGCTGCGCGAGCACACCCAGACCAGAAGGGCGCAGACGGCGAAGGCGGCGCCGACGAAGCTGGAGCCGCTCCAGCCCGTGATGGCGAACACCGAGGTCGTGGCAGTCGCGCCGAGGGCCGAGCCGAGGGAGTAGAAGATCATGTAGCCGCCGATGACGCTGCTCGTGCGGTGCGGGTATGCCGAGGCGAGGAGGTGCTGGTTGCTCACGTGCACGGCCTGTACGGCGAAGTCGAGCACGAGCACGCCGACGCCGAGCAGCCACAGTGACCACGGCGCTTGACCTATGGCCAGCCATGAGGCGGTGAGGAGCACGAGCGCCCCGCCCGTCACGGCGCGGACGAATCCGGCATCGGCCCAACGGCCGGCGCGAGCGGCGCCGAGCGCGCCGGCGAGGCCCACGATCCCGAACAGGCCGATCTGTGCCGTACTGAGGTGCCACGGTGCCGACCCGAGCGGCAGCGCCAGGCCGGTCCACAGTGTGCCGAAGGAGGCGAACAAGAAGAACGCGATCAACCCTCGTAAGACGAAAAGGCGTTCGCGGAACAGCTGCGAGAGAGACGCCAGCACCTGTCGGTAGGTGAAGCGGTCGGTGCGCCGGTCGGGCGGCAGAAGTCTCATGACGAGGTGTGCCAGCGCGACCAGGAGCACGGCGAGCGCCGCATAGACGCTGCGCCAGCCCCACACCGCGGCAAGGGCGCCGGCCGCGATGCGCCCCCCGAGGATGCCGATGACGACTCCCGAGGTCACCATGCCGAGGGTGCGGCCCCGCTCGTCGGGTGGGGCCAGGGCGGCGGCGTAGGCGACCGTCGTCTGGACGACGACCGCGAAGAGACCGGCGACGGCCAGGCCGGCCAGCAACAGCCACGTGCTGGTGGCTGCCGCGGCCAGCGCCGTACCGACCGCGGCCAGTACGAGGTGACCGGCGATGAGTCTGCGCCGGTCGACCGTGTCACCCAACGGGACGAGGAGGGCCAGCCCCGCCAGATAGCCGAGCTGCCCTGCGGTGACGATCCATCCCAGGTCGGCGTCGGGCACGCCCAGGTCATCACCGACCTGGGCGAGAAGGGGCTGTCCCGCGTAGACGGTCGCGACGGCGACCGCGCAGACGACAGCGAACAGCACCCTGCGGCCAAGAGTCAGAGTCATGCACACGCCTTCGATCAGTAGCAGATTGCAACTATTGCAACGTACGGCAGAATAGTTTCGATCAGCAACTCTTTGGAGGTGTGATGCCCCGGCCGGAGATCCGTGGAGATGACGTAACCTGGACCGATCCGACCTGCCCGGTCGCCCGTACGCTGGATCTGGTCGGCGACCGGTGGAGCCTGCTCATCGTTCGCGACGCCATGGACGGCGCGCGAGCCTTCACCGACTTCCAGCAACGCACCGGCATCGCGCGCAACATCCTCACCGACCGGCTGCGCCGGCTGACCGAGCGCGGCATCCTCGACCGACAGACCGCGCCTTCCGGGAAACGGCAGGTCTACGCACTCACCCCGGCCGGGCGTGACCTCTTCACCGTGGTCGTCGCCCTGCGCCAGTGGGGCGAGCGTCACGCGTTCGCTTCCGACGAGACCCATTCGGTTCTCCTCGACGACCAGGGCCACCCACTGGCCGAGCTGCGGCCCACGAACTCGAGCGGCGCGGCGGTGGACCCGGCCACCACATCCGTGCGCAGGGAACGCTGACGACACGGAACCGAAGCCGCAACAGGACCCGCATGAAGACCTGCTTCGCTCCCACGAGACATGGTGGTATCTGGCCATGACCTCCACGCGACGCGTTCTCATCGTTGCCTACGACGATGCTCAGATCCTCGACATCGCCTGTCCCAGTGGCGCGCTGGACATCGCCAACCGCTACGGTGCGCAGCCGCGGTACGCCGTCGAGCTGGGAACCCTGGGCCGTCGGGCTGCCCGCAGTTCGGCCGGGATCACGGTGGGGGCGGGGCAGGGCCTGGAGACCGTGGCGGGTCGCCTGGACACGCTGATGGTCGTGGGCGGTATCGGCTGCGAGGACGCGGCGGCCGACGAGCGGTTGCTCGGGCAGGTTCGCCGGCTCGCCGGCCTCAGCCGGCGCGTGGTCTCGGTCTGCACCGGTGCCTACGTGCTGGCCGCGGCCGGACTTCTGGACCACCGGCGAGTGACGACCCACTGGGGATGGGGCGACCGGCTCGCCGACCGCCACCCCGCTGTGGCAGTGGACGCGAACCCCCTCTACATACGGGACGGCAACGTCTACACCTCGGCCGGCGTCACCAGCGCGCTCGACCTGACACTGGCCCTGATCGAGGACGACCACGGGCCGACGCTGGCCCGGGCAGTCGCACGGGAACTCGTGACGCATCTGCACCGCCGGGCCGATCAGGCACAGATATCCACGTTCCTGGCTGCTCCACCGCCGGATGACCGGCTCGTGCGGGATCTGACGGGCTACATGGCAGCGCACCTCTCCGAGGACCTGACCCCCACTGCCCTGGCGAGGCGGGCAGGCGTCAGCACCCGGCACCTGACACGACTCTTCCGTACATACCTCGATACGACTCCGGCCAGGGCCGTGCGCGTGGTGCGCACCGAAGCGGCGGCACACCTGGTGCAGTCCAGTGGACTCTCCCTCGCGGCGATCGCCCGCCGCTGCGGCTTCAGGTCGGCGCAGACCCTGAGACAGGCGTTCTGGGACCACTACGGCATGACGGGGGACACGATGCGCAGGATGCCGGACATCCCACCCGCGCGCGCCACGAGGCAGCAGAAGACTCCCGGTTCATGAGCAATGCGACGACACGCAGAAACGTACTGCGCGGGGCCGTGGCCACCGCCGCACTCGCCACCACGACCGCGGCACCGACCGAGGAGGCGTACGCCGCCGCCCCGGGCGGCAGCGCGGGGCCGAGCATCGGCATCCTGCTGTACGACGGCTACAGCCTGCTGGACCCCACCGGTCCGGCCGAGATCCTTTCGCGGCTGCCGGACGCGACCGTGACGATGATCGCCGAGAAGCGCGGCCCGGTCCGCACGGACACCGGAGATGTGGCCGTGGTCGCCGAACGGTCCATCGCGGACGTCGACCGCCTCGACGTCCTGCTCGTGCCGGGCGCCGGCAACCGAGGCACCATCGAGGCGATGAACAACCAGACGCTCCTGCGCTGGATCCGACGGATCCACCGGCGCACACAGTGGACGACTTCCGTCTGCACCGGGAGCATCGTCCTCGCGGCGGCAGGCCTGCTCGACGGAAGACAGGCGACGACCTACTGGGCCTCCGCCGAGTACCTCCAGTCCACGTTCGACGTGACCTACCTGCCGCAGCGCTACGTCCGCTCCGGAAACATCATCACCGCCGCCGGGGTGTCGGCGGGCTTGGACATGGCCCTGTACCTCGCGTCCCTGATCGCGGGAGAGCAGACGGCCAAGGCCATCCAGCTCGCCGTCGAGTACGACCCCCAGCCGCCCTTCGACTCCGGCAATGCCGCCGAGGCCAGTCCCGAACTGAAGGAGAGGGCATTGAAGTTGCTCGCCGCCTCCCAGGTGTGACGGTCGGCGTGAGACCTCGCCTCGACGGCAGTATCAGCGGGGGAGAGGCTCAGTGCTCGCAGAGGGAGAACTCCCGCTCGTACAGCTGCTCGTTGTGTTCGTCGACGAAGAACTTGCGCTCCTGCATGAGCTGTTCCCGGTAGCTCTTGGCCTGGGCGAGTGTCATGGTCGAGGCCGCGGACCACGGTTGCTGCGGTGGCACATCGGATGTCGAGACGATGGTTTCCGATGGGTCGACCAGGAAGAACGCGAGGATCTTGCGGTACCCCGGCCGGGTGGGATCCATGAGGCGGAATGAGCCGACCTGGTGTTGCAGGATGTTCGGGAACGCAAGGCAGCGGCCCGCTGGGGTCGAAGCCGACCCCAGCATCTGGTTCAGCGCGTCTTCGTCCTCCAGGCCGTAGACCTCACGCACGCCGTTGTCGTCGTTCTGTTCGTAACTCGGGTCGTCGAGTGCCGCCCGGAAGCTCAGCCGGCTTTCCGTGATGTTCTCGCTGTCCCAGTAGTAGATCCCGGTGGAGACGATCCGCTCGTTCAGCATTCCCTCGACATGCCACGATCCGCCGGGGTACTCGGGTTTGCCGGGGGTGAGACGGATGGTGGCGAGCTTGACGATGACCTGGAGACGGTGGCCGCACAGGTCGACTCGGGCGGCTTCATCGGGCAGCTCGGGCGGAGCGAAGGCCGGGGCGTCCGGAACGACGGGGCGGCGGTTCTCCCACCAGTCGTCATGGGCCGCTGCCCACACACGGCGGGCTTCCGCATAAGCCTCGTCATCGCTGTAGGAAGATCTGTCCGGATACTCGGGTTCCGAGTCGTACCAGCCGTAGGGATCGGCCTCGATCCGCAGCGGGCGCGGATGGCGCAGATCGGTGAGCACGTTCTCCAGCAGCGGACGCATACGTGCGAACAGGTCCGGCAGGACGGCGGCCAGTTCATGGTGAGTCTCGGGGTGGATGTTGTAGACGTACGAGCGGAAGGCGACATCGCCGTCGTCACTGACGTCGACGTCCGTGGGCAGCCACTGGAATTTCTCCGAGAACTCGTACTTCGAGTAATGGTTCGTCGGATTCTGCCAGGCACGCTCGGGCCCACCGCTCACCCCTCTCACCAGACAGAACAGTGAGGGATGAACCAGATCCAGTACCTGTCCGTCGGATCCGGGGTGCCAGTCCAGTTCTGCTTCGGGGACCTGTTCCAGAACCTGAACCGCCTTGCGCAACCGCATGCGGAGCGTGTCGTCGATTAGAGCGTCCGACTGCCACACGCCGTCTACGGCGGACACCTCGATACCCGGTTCGCTCATCTCTCAGGGCGGCGTAATGCGCGAGTTCCGCCAGCACATAGCGCACTTGCGCTTCGGTGAGGCCTTGGGAGACCGCTTCTCGCGTCCACCTCACGACGATGCCGGCATCGTTCATCCTCCCGAACCACCCCGGCTTCGACCGGATGTGTGCGCTGCACCGCATCATCTGCAGTTCCCGCAGAGTTCGCGGCGGCGTGAACGGTATGGAACGGGAAGTGTGAAACGGCAAGGGGAAAGCAGACAAGGCGGTCAATTCTTTCGGTCCTCACAGTGGGTACTCGGTGGCGGGAAGAGTACTTCAGCGGACTGACACTGCTTCCGGACCAACCCCCGTGATCGCCGCCCCGGCGAAGCTCTGGACTTGCTCAAGAGGCGCTTCAGGTGACCACGACGCCGGGCATACTGCGGGCAATCCGGGCGCAGCTCGGTGGAAGGGGGGCGTCGTGTTGATCGCATTCGTGTTGGTGGGAGTACTGGCACTCGTCACGCTGGTCACCTGGATGGTGCGCCGTGCATGGCAACGCGCTTGGGACGATCTGGGCGCGCGGGCAACCGCCTACGGGGCGGGCGCCGGGCCGGGCCCCGGAGCCTGGCCGGCCGGCAGCGGAACGCACAGCGCTACGACGTCGCACGATGCCTGCGGCCCGGTCGACCACTCATCCTGGTGGGTGGCAGGTGGGAGCGAAGGCACTACGAGTGGCTGTTCCAGCGGCACGTCCTCATCGTGCGGGAACAGCTCGTCGTCCTGCGGGAGCAGTTCCGCATCGTGCGGAAGCAGTTCGTCGTCCTGCGGGAGCAGCTTATCCTCATGTGGAAGCAGTTCGTCGTCCTGCAGCAGTTCCTGCTGACCGCAGCCACGACTCAACGCCGACCGGTGTGTCGAACTCCCCGGTCGGCAGTGGACTCGAGCCGCACGACGATGCCCTTGGACGTGGGCTGGTTGCTGATGTCGGCGACGCTGTCCAGCGGCACCAGCACGTTCGTCTCCGGGTAGTAGGCGGCGGCCGAGCCCTTGGCGGCAGGGTAGGGCACGACTTCGAAGTTCTCGGCCCGGCGCTCGGAACCGTCCGCCCAGACGCTCACCAGGTCGACGTGATCGCCCTGGGCGAGGCCGAGTTCGGCCAGGTCGGCCGGGTTGACGAGCACGACGTGACGGCTTCCGTGGATCCCCCGATAGCGGTCGTTGTCGGAGTAGGGCACGGTGTTCCACTGGTCGTGCGAGCGCAGCGTCTGCAACAGCAGGTGCCCCTCGGGTGCCCGGGGGACCACGCGCTCGTTGCAGGTGAACAGGGCCTTGCCGACCTTGTTGTTGAAGACGCCCTCGTTGACCGGGTTGGGCAGTTGGAAGCCCCCCGGGCGGGTCACCCGTGCGTTGAAGTCGTGGAAGCCCGGCACGATGCGGGAGATGCGGTCGCGGATGGTGCCGTAGTCTCCCTCGAACTCGTCCCAGGGGATGTCCGCCTTGCCGTCCAGGGTGCGGCGAGCGAGCCGGCACAGGATGGCGACCTCGCTGAGCAGTAGCCGGGAGGCCGGCTCCAGGCGGCCCTGGGAGGTGTGCACCTCGCTCATGGAGTTCTCGACGGTGACGAACTGCTCGCCGTCGGCCTGCACGTCACGCTCGGTGCGCCCGAGGGTCGGCAGGATCAGCGCCGTGTCGCCGCACACCGTGTGCGAGCGGTTGAGCTTGGTGGAGATATGGGCGGTCAGCCGGCACGAGCGCATCGCCTTCTCGGTGACCTCGCTGTCGGGAGCAGCGCGGACGAAATTGCCCGCCAGCGCGAGAAAGACCTTGACGCGGCCCTCGCGCATCGCCTTGATCGAGTTCACCGAGTCCAGGCCGTGCGGACGCGGCGGATCGAAGCCGAACTCCTTCTGCAAGGCGTCCAGGAAGGTGTCGGGCATCTGCTCCCAGATACCCATGGTGCGGTCGCCCTGGACGTTGCTGTGGCCGCGCACCGGGCAGGCACCGGTGCCGGCGCGCCCCAGATTGCCGCGCAGCATCAGGAAGTTGACGATCTCCCGGATGGTGGGCACACCGTGCTTGTGCTGGGTGATGCCCATCGCCCAGCAGACGACGACACGTTCACTGTTCACAACCTCGTCGCGGACCTTCTCGATCTCCTCGCGGGTCAGGCCGGTCGCCGTGCGGACGTCGTCCCAGTCGACAGCCCGGGCATGCTGGGCGAACTCCTCGAAGCCGGTGGTGTGGGCATCGATGAAGTCGTGGTCCAGGACGCTGCCGGGCCGGGCGTCCTCGGCCTCCAGCAGCAGCCGGTTGAGGGCCTGGAACAGGGCGAGGTCGCCGCCCGGCTTGATGTGCAGGAAGCGGTCGGCGATCTGGGTGCCGCGTCCTAGGATCCCGCGCGGTTTCTGCGGGTTCTTGAAGCGTCGCAGCCCGGCCTCCGGCAGCGGGTTGACCGCTACGATCCGGCCGCCGCCGCGCTTGGCCTCCTCCAGCGCGCTGAGCTGACGCGGGTGGTTGGTACCGGGGTTCTGCCCGACGAGGAAGATCAGATCGGCGTGGTGGAGGTCGTCGAGGCTGACGGTGCCCTTGCCGGTGCCCAGGGTCTCGCTCAGGGCGAAGCCGCTGGACTCGTGGCACATGTTGCTGCAGTCGGGGAGGTTGTTGGTGCCGAAGGCGCGGGCGAAGAGCTGCAGGACGAAGGCGGCCTCGTTGCCGGCGCGGCCCGAAGTGTAGAAAACGGCCTCGTCGGGGGAGGCCAGGTCCGTGAGTTCCCGCGCGAGGACGCCCAGGGCGTCGTTCCAGCCGATGGGCTCGTAGTGCTCGGAGCCCGGCCGCTTGATCATCGGCTCGGTGAGTCGGCCCTGCTGGTTGAGCCACTTGTCGGAGCGGGCGGCGAGGTCGGAGACGCTGTGCTCACGGAAGAAGCCGGCGGTGATCCGGCGCGTGGTGGCCTCGTCGTTGATGTGCTTGGCGCCGTTCTCGCAGTACTCGTTGCGCTGGCGCCGGCCCGGGGCCGGGTCCGCCCACGCGCAACCGGGGCAGTCGATCCCGCCCACCTGATTCATGGTCAGCAGATCCACGCCGGTCTTGCGCGGGGAGGTCTGCTCCAGGGAGTACTCCAGCGCGTGCACGACGGCGGGGACTCCGGCTGCCCACTTCTTCGGCGGTGTCACGGAGAGGCTGGTCTCCGGCTCCTCGCCGGGCGGGTTCTGCATCGGTTCGCCTTTCTCTTGCCGTGTGCGCACGCCGGTCAGCCGACGGGCCACTGGGCCACGCGGCTCCTGGGCGGTTCCGGGTGATCGTGCTGCACGCGGCCGTTGCGGATGGTGCCGCGCCAGGCCCCGCCCTCCTGCCCCACTCCCTCGATGAACTGCTTGAACTTCACGAGTTCGCCCCGCACCAGACGGGCGGTCAGCCGGGCTGCCCAGGACGAGCGGTTGAGGATCCTCGCGGCTCCCCGCGGTTCCAGGAGCAGCCGGACAGTGATGGCGGTCCCACCGGACTTCGTCGGCCTGAACTCCATCTCGCCCTGGTGGGAAGGGTGCTGCTCCAGAGCGCGCCACGCCAGGTAGGCATCGGGGTCCTGCTCCACGATCTCGACGGCGAAGCGGTGGCGCAGGAGGCCGTAGCCGATGGTCCAGGCGGTCACGGTCGGCCTGATCTGATCGACGCCGCGCACCACGGTCGAGAAGCGCGGGAACGTCTTGAACTGCGTCCACTGGTTGTACGCCGTCCGCACCGGCACCGCGACGTCGACCGTCTCCTCGACGTGCCGTTCCCGCAGAGGACGGCGGCGCGTCACGCCGTCGCCCTCCGTGCGCGTCCTCGGCGTGCTCGGCACGGCCTGCCGAGTGTCGTCTTCGTGCGCCATCGTGCTCTCTCTTCCGGTGCGGGAGCCGGGCGTCCGGACATCCGGCCCACCCTCGCGCGCGTCAGGGCTGCTCTCCCAGTTCCCACCCCGCGCACTTCAAGTCCCCCGACTCCGGCGAATCCCGCGGTCATTGCGACAAGTGCGCCGCCACTTGCCTGTCCTGGCCGCTTGGGCGTGGCCGGTCCATGTGCACGCCCGGCCGGCGCAGGCCACGATCTCCTGCGCCGGCCTACGGCGGCGATCTCCGGTCAGGTGCAGTTGCCGTTGTCCGAGTTGAAGTAGATGTCGAACGAGCCGCTCCACGTCAGGCACTGCCCGTCGTCGGGGACGTCCTTGTAGACCGGGCCCGCGTAGCTGCTGTAGGAGCCGGAGTCCTTGGCCTCACCGCTGCTGTAGGGCCAGGTGTCCAGTGTGACCTCCATGAAGGCGCGGGGGCCGGCGTTGGTGCGCACGGTGACCGCGCAGACCTTGCCGGCGCTGCTGTTGTAGGTCACGAACGTGGTGGCGGGGACGGTGGACTGCGATGAGTGGATCGGCGTGGCCCGGATGACGTCGTATCCGGTGCCGCACGCGCCGTTGTAGCGAGTGGGCGTGGCAGCCGAGGCCGGTGCGGTGGCGGCGAGTGTCCCGCCCACGGCGAGGACGGTCAGGGCGGCGGCGGTGGCTGCCTTGCGGCGGGTCGACTTCATGATGTTCCCCCGGTTGTGGTTCGAGTCGGTGCGTCTCGGACGGCGGTCGTCGCCGTCCACGCATCATGAGACCCGGGGTGCTCACCGATGGTTGTGGAGCGCTTCGTCACTGTCCTGTCACCAGTGTCACAGCGGGGCGAGGCCGGCCCGCACCGAATTCGATCCCTCTCATGGAGCCCGTGCGCGCCGGGGCTCCGGGTCCCTTCTGCCGAGTCGGCCTGATCCCTCCCGAGCCGAATCACCGTCCCGGACGGCTTGTCGGTTGGTCGGCCGCCGACGAAGTCGTCCGATCCCTGACATCTGTCAGGACCGTTCCCGACCGCGACCTCCTAGCCTTTCGTGCACCAGTGAGACACGCCGGCCTGCCGACCTCACCCGCGTGCTGACGACGGCAGCCAGGAGACGGGGGACCACCATGCGACTTCACCTGCGAGCCCGAGCCGCAGCGCTCACCATCGCCGCCGCAATCGGGAGCTTGGGCTTGATCGCGCCCACGGCCTCCGCGGGCGCCCAGCACCAGTGCACGCTCGAGGTGAATGCCCATTACTGTTACAACGTGTACGCCGCGAAGGTGTATGACAAATTCGACGGCACCGGCAAAGTCGTCGGATACATGTACACCACCTACAGCTGGTTCAGTTGCCGGCTCGACAACGGCGGCTATGTAGGCGGCCCGCACCCGAACCGCTGGCTGCTGACGAAGGCGGACAACGGAGTCTGGGGATGGATAAAGGACACGTCCGTCAGCTCCGAGACCGACCCGCTGATCCGCTGCAACTGACACCGACCACTTCCGGGGGCGGGCTCGCTGCAGGTCCAGTCACTCGTGCCCGTGCTGCCCGGCACGTCCCTCGAAGTCCCGGCGCACTGCCGCACCTTCATCTTCGATCAGTCCCTCCCCATCGGGAAGGTCCAGAAGCGTGCCGCAGTGGCTGCACAGCTTGCCGTTCTCGGCGGGCGTACCGCATGCCTCGCAGAACCGGTTGCCCTTCCCGTTCTCTGTCCCCTGCGTCATGACTCTCCGAATGCAGCTTGGAAGTATCGGCTTGGGAAGCGGGGTACCCATGCCGTCGACGTCGATTCCGTGACCGTCCGCACGGCGGCGGCCCAGCCGCCCCGAGCACAGGCCGCGCCGAGACGGCCTCGCCGAGACCAGGATTCAGCCCTCGGCGCCGACGACCCCGCGATCCGGCAGGGTGGTGCGTCTCAGCGCGAGGGCCGCGATGTCGTCGTCGAGCCTTCCGCCGCTGTGCCGGAGCAGATCAAGGTGCAGCTGGTCCAGCAATTCGCGGGGGTGCGCCTGGTCCTGCCGCCGCATCCAGTCCGACAACGGGAAGAACCGGCCCGTGTGGTCCCGGGTCTCCGATACGCCGTCCGTGTAGAGCAGCAACTGCTCACCCGGGGCGAAGGCGACGATGTCGACCCAGTAGCGGTCACCGATGATCGATGCGAGGTTGAGGGGCGGGGAGGGGACGGTGGGCTCCAGGACCCGGACCTTCCCGGAATGCGCGATCAGCGGTGGGGGATGCCCGCAGTTGAGAAGCCGCAGCCGGCCGCCGCCGTGCGGGATCTCGGCGAGGAGAGCGGTGGCGAAGTGCTCGGGCTGGTCCTGGACGGGAAAGGCGGCGCTGTGGCGCGTGACGGTGGTCTCCAGGCGGTGGACGATGCCCTGCAGGTCGGGCTCGTCGTAGGCGGCCTCCCTGAAACAGCTGATCACCGCCGAGGCAGCCCCCACCGCCGACAGGCCTTTGCCCCGTACGTCTCCGATGAGCAGCCGGACCCCGTGCGGTGTGCCGATCGCCTCGTAGAAATCGCCGCCGATCCGCGCTTGTTCCTGAGCTGCCAGATAGAGCGACTCGATCTCGACGCCTGCGATGCGGCGTGGCAACGGGCGCAGCAGTACCTTCTGGGCCGCGTCGGCCACGAGCCGGACCTGGAAGAGCGTCTCCTCCCGCTGGAGCCGGACGTGGCTGCCGTACGCGGCGGCCAAGGTGACCGCGATGATCGCGGCCGAGGTGTACGGCGTCCCCAGATCGGTGTAGAAGAAGCTGAGGATGATCATGAGCGCGAGGCAGAAGGCGCCCAGCGCCAACGTGGGGAGCACGGGCCACATGGCGGCCGCGAGGGCGGGCGCGACGGGCAGAAGGCGGCTGAAAGCGATCTCCCTGGGGGTGGAGAACGCCAGGCCGGCGATGAGGACGGTCAGCACCAGGGGCGCCAGCCGGGCAGCTTCCCATCGGCCGCTGTAGGCGGGGCGACGGCGCCACGGCCGTGCAGACATGATCACAAAAGTATCTTATCGGTCAAATCGGGCGCAGGGTGTCGAAGGATCACGCGTGCAGGGGGATGCGCGGTGGACGGCCAGGTGCCGAGGAGGGGCGAGGCGACGCGGCGCACGACCGCGCACACGCCCCAGGTCGGCCGAACGGGGATCGGGCGCGCCCTGGCCACTCGGGATCACCGGTGTTAGAAAGGTCGCATGGCGAGACTTTTCGCCCGACTTCGACGCCTGTCGGTCAAGCGTCTGATCAGCAAGAGCACGCGGACTGTAGCCGGGCAGGTGCTGGTTTTCCAGGTGGCCCTGGTGGTGCTGCTCGTAGCCTGCGGCGTCGTCGCTCTCATCCTGCAGTCGGAACGGGACAGCAGCGCCGAGGCCAGGCGCCGCTCCACGGCTGTGGCGCAGACCTTCGCGCACTCGCCGGGTGTCCTGGCGGCATTGCAGACCCCGGATCCCAGCAAGATTCTCCAGCCGCTCACGGAGGCGGCACGCCGGGCCGCCGACGTCGACTTCATCGTGGTCATGGACACCACCGGCGTCCGGTACACGCACCCCTTGCCGGACCGCATCGGAAAGCGGTTCGTGGGTGAGATCGGGCCGCCACTGGCAGGGAAGGTCTTCGTGGAGAGCGTCGACGGCCCGCTCGGTCGCGAGGTGCAGGCCACGGTCCCGATCAAAGGCGCCGACAACAAGGTGGTGGCCCTCGTCTCGGCGGGGATGAAGGTCACGAACGTCGAAAGCCAGTTGAACCAGCAACTGCCGATCATCCTGGGTGCGGGGGCGGGAGCGCTCGCGTTGTCGGCGGCAGTGACGGCACTGGTGGGCCGGCGGCTGCGACGGCAGACACACAGCCTCGCCCCGGGCGAGATGGCCCTGATGTACGAGCACCACGACACGGTGCTTCATTCCGTCCGGGAAGGGGTGCTGATCGTGGCCGCCGACGGGCGGCTGATGCTGGCGAACGACGAAGCCAGACGATTGCTGGAGCTGCCCCCGGACATCGAGGGGCGGCTCGTCCCGGACCTGCCGGGCCTCGATCCCGAGATGAAGGCGCTGCTCGCCTCCGGGCGCGAGGCGACCGACGAGGTGCACCTCGCGGGAGAGCGGTTGCTCGCGGTCAACCAGCGGCCCACAGGGCGTGAGGGAGGGCCCAGGGAAACCGTGGTGACACTGCGCGACTCCACCGAGCTGCAGGCGGTGACGGGCAGGGCGGAGGTGGCACGGGAGCGGCTCAGGCTGCTGTACGACGCCGGACTCCACATCGGTACCTCCCTGGACGTGCTGCGCACCGCCGACGAGCTGGCGCGAGTCCCCATTCCCCGCTTCGCGGACTTCGTCACCGTGGACCTGGCCGACGCCGTCCTGCACGGCGAGGAGCCGGCCCCCACCGGGACGGCCATGCGACGCGCGGCCGTGTCCGGCATCGTGGACAACCATCCGCTCACCGAACAGGGCCGGCTCTTCGACTACCTCCCCTCCACGCCGCAGGCGCGCGGTTACGGCAGCGGCCGCTCCCAGCTGGTGAGCGATCTGCCGACCGCCACGGGCTGGCGTGTGCAGGATCCGGAGCGGGCCAAGGCGATCATCGACTACGGCATCCAGTCCCTCATCACAGCACCCATCCAGGCCCGTGGCGTCGTGCTGGGCATGGCCACCTTCTGGCGCACGCAGCAGCATGAGCGCTTCAACGAGGAGGACGTGTCGCTGGCGGAGGAGTTGGTGGCCCGCGCCGCGATAAGCATCGACAACGCCCGCCGTTACACCCGCGAGCACGCCCTGGCGGTCACCCTCCAGCGCAGCCTGTTGCCGCAGGCCATGCCTGAGCAGAACGCCCTCGACATCGCCTACCGCTACCTCCCCGCGCAGTCGGGCGTGGGCGGCGACTGGTTCGACGTGATTCCCATGCCGGGCAGCCGGGTCGCACTGGCCGTCGGCGATGTGGTCGGCCACGGCCTCCACGCCGCCGCCACGATGGGACGGCTGCGTACCGCCGTGCACAACTTCTCCGCCCTCGACCTGCCCCCCGACGAGCTGCTGAGCCATCTGGACGACCTGGTCGGAAGCATCGACCAGAGCGAGGCCGCGGAGAGTGCGGCGGGCGTCGTGGGCGCCACCTGTCTGTACGGGATCTACGACCCCGTGACGCGCCGCTACGTCATGGCGCGGGCAGGGCATCTGGCGCCCGCGCTGGTCCGGCCCGACGGAACCGTCACCTTCCCGGAAGTGCCCGCCGGTCCACCGCTGGGGCTCGGCGGCATGCCGTTCCGGACCGCGGAGCTGTGCCTCGACGAGGGAACGCAGCTCGTCCTGTACACCGACGGTCTCATCGAGGACCGCAGGCGCGATCTGGACGTGGGAATGGAGCTGCTGCGCGAGGCGCTCGCCGGCAAGCCCGGCCGGCCACCGGAGGAGACCTGCCAGGACGTGCTGGACAGTGTGCTTCCCGGCCGCCCCAAGGACGACGTCGCCCTGCTCGTCGCCCGTACGCGGCAACTGCCACCCGACCGGGTCGCCGACTGGGACGTGCCACCGGACCCCGCCGCCGTCGCGAGGATGCGCGAGGCCGTGTCCCGAAGGCTCGAAGCCTGGGGCCTGTCGGAGCTCGGCTTCACCATGGAGCTCATCCTGAGCGAGCTCATCACCAACGCCATCCGCTACGGCTCCGGACCGATCCACGTACGGCTGATCCGCGACCGCACGCTGATCTGCGAGGTCGCCGACAGCAGCAGCACCTCACCCCATCTGCGCTACGCCGCGACGACCGATGAGGGTGGCCGGGGCCTGTTCCTGGTGTCTCAGATGGCCGAGCGCTGGGGCACCCGGTACACCCCACAGGGAAAGGTGATCTGGGCCGAACAGGCTCTGGCCTAGGCCGTGTTCGAGATCCCTGACCGGCTCCGGCCGCGACTGTTCGGGGACAGACCGTTCGCTGCGCAGCGGCTTGCTGCCGCCGGGTTCATGGGGTGGTGGCGTACTCCACGCGGGTTGGTGCACATGATTCCGCCGCCTACGCCCTGGAGCGCCGAGTCGAGTACGTCACCGCCGTCCTCGACGACCTCGGTGCTGACCGAGCTGCGATCTGGGGCTGATCGAAGGGTGCGTTGACCGCCCTTGGAGCGGCGCTTTATGCGCCCGAGCGGTGCACCCGGGTCACCGCCGGCTCCTGGAATCCCGTGGACGGCTTCACCTCCGCACGCCGAAGTCATGCCACACCTCCTGCGCTTCCTTGCCGCTGCATGAGGTGATCAACCGGGTGTGCGCCGCGGCCGGGGCAAGTGCTCTGCCATCAGGCCAAGTTGCGCCGATTGCCTTCCGGGATTGCTGCCTCGCCCCTATCCTCGTGCGGCCGGTGTTACCAACGGTAAGGGGTGGCGATGCGAGGTACCACACGCAGAGGATTCCTGGGCACGGCCGCAGCCGCCGGAGGCGGTACGGCCCTCGGAACACCGGAAAGGGCATCGGCCGAGAACGCCTCCGCACCGCAGACCGTGGCGGTGCTGGGCGGCGGCGTCGCCGGGCTCACGGCCGCCCATGAACTCGCCGAGCGCGGCTTCCGGGTAACGGTCTACGAACGCAAGGCACTTGGCGGCAAGGCCCGCAGCATGGACGTACCGGACAGCGGCACCGGCGGCCGACGCCCCCTGCCGGGCGAGCACGGCTTCCGCTTCATCCCCGGCATCTACCACAACCTGCCCGACACGATGCGGCGCATCCCGTTCCCCGGCAACCCGGGCGGCGTCCACGACAACCTCGTCGCCCCCAAGGAGATGCTGTTCGCGAGATCGGGCGGCCGGGAGGACATCCGGATCCCGCTGCCCTGGCCCGACAGCACGCCGGCCGAACTCACCCCCGACGCGATCCGCCGCGCCTTCACCGCCGTTCTGGACACGGCCTTCCACCTCCCCCTCCACGAGGCCCTCTACTTCGCCAACCGCTTCCTCGTCTTCCTCACCAGCTGCGACCAGCGCCGCGACACCGTGTGGGAACGGACGCCCTGGTGGGACTTCGTGCGGGCCGGACGGATGTCCTACGACTACCAGCGCGTCCTCGCCGTCGGCATCACCCGCAACATCGTGGCCACCAAGGCCGAGGAGGCCAGCACTCGCACGGTCGGCACGCTGCTGGAGGCCTTCGCCTTCAACCTCCTCGGGCGGGGCGCGGACGGACCACTGGACCGGATCCTCAACGCACCCACCAACGAGGCCTGGATCGACCCCTGGGTGACCTACCTGAAGTCACTCGGCGTGGAGTTCCACGTCGGCTGGACGGTACGGGATCTGACCCTGGACGCGGGCGCGATCTCCGGAGCGGTCGTGGAGGACCGTTCAGGCGTGCGCCGGACCGTCACGGCCGACCACTACATCTCGGCGATGCCCGTCGAGCACGCCCGCCGCACATGGAACTCCGCCGTCCGCGCGGCCGACCCCCGGCTGGCGGAGTGCGACCGCCTGGAGACGGACTGGATGACGGGCATTCAGTTCTACCTGACCGAACGCATGCCGATCGTGCACGGCCACCTCGACCTCATCGACTCCCCGTGGTCGCTGACCGCGATCGCCCAGGCCCAGCACTGGCCCGGCCGCGAATTCCCGTCCGACTACGGCGACGGTGCGGTCGCGGACTGCCTGTCCGTGGACGTCTCCGAGTGGGACCGTCCGGGCATCCTGTACGGCAAGACCGCCAAGCAGTGCACCCGTAACGAAGTCGCACGCGAGGTGTGGGCACAGCTGAAGGCGTCGCTCAACGACAGCGGCCGTACGGTCCTGAAGGACTCCGTGCTGCACTCCTGGTTCCTCGACCCCGCTGTCGACGGCCTTGGCACACCGCATCCCGTGAACGACGAACAACTGCTCATCCACCCGGTGGGCACCTTCCATCTCCGCCCGCAATCGGCCACGAAGATTCCCAACCTCTTCCTGGCCGGCGACTACGTGGCAGTACCCATCGACCTCGCAACCATGGAGGGCGCCAACTCCTCGGCCCGCCAAGCTGTCAACGCCCTGCTGGACCGATGCGGGTCCACCGCACGACGCTGCACCGTGACCCCGCTGTACCGAGCCCCCGAACTCGAGCCCCTCAGACGCCACGACCGCACCCGCCACCTCCTCGGCCTGCCGAACGCCTTCGACATCGGCTGAAGGCCGTAGCCCCCGCTCACAGGCCCGCGATCTGATTCCACCGCTTGCCGAACTCCACGCGCTCGTCCGGGGCGACGTCCCGTGCGATGGCGAGCCGGCTGCGCATCTCCTCGTCAGGGAAGATCAACGGGTTCTCGGCGAGGGCCGCGCTCTCCTCGTCCCGGGCGGAGGCCAGGACGTCACGGGCGGCCGGGACCGGGCAGACATAGTTGACCCAGGCGGCCAGCTCGGCGGCGACCTGGGGATCGTAGTAGTAGTCGACGAGCCGCTCCGCATTCGCTTTGTGGCGTGCGAGGTTGGGAATCATCAGCGACTCGGCCCACAACTCGGCGCCTTCCTCGGGGACGACGAACTCGATGTCCGGATCGTCGGCCTGGAGCTGGATCACATCCCCCGAGTACGCCTGGCACGCCAGGACGTCACCACTGGACAGGTCCTTGATGTAGTCATTGCCCGTGAAGCGCCGGATCTGCCCTGCCTTCACCTGCTTCTCCACCTGGTCACAGACGACGTGGAAGTCGTCGGCCGTCCACCGGGTGATGTCGACGCCGTTGCCCTGCATCAGCAGCGCGAAGGCTTCATCCAGACCGGACAGCAGGGTGACCCGGCCCTTCAGGTCGCTCGCCCACAGATCCGAAACCTGCCGTATCTCCCGGCCGGTCGTGCGCCGGTTGTACGCGATCCCGGTGATGCCGGACTGCCACGGCACCGTGCACTTGCGCCCGGGGTCGAACGCGGGCGAACGCAACTGCGGGTCGAGGTACCGGGTCACGTTCGGCTGCCGGGCCCGGTCCATCTCCTGCACCCAGCCGAGCCGCACGAACCGGGCACTCATCCAGTCGCTGACGACGATCAGATCGCGGCCGGTGGGCTGGTGGTTCATCAGCGCCGGGCTGATCTTCCCGAAGAACTCGTCGTTGTCGTTGATCTCCTCGTCGTACTCGACCGAGATCCCGGTGCGCCTCTCGAAGGCCTCCAGGGTGGGTCGCCGCGACGGGCGCTCGTCATCGGTGTCGATGTACAGCGGCCAGTTCGCCCAGTTCAGCCGCTGATCGGTGGAGGACAGATCGACGGCGGCGCGGTCGCCGGGGCGTACGTACGCGGCCGGGACACCACACCCGGTGAGTCCGCCGAGCACCGCGCCGGAGCCCAGCGCGCGCAGCAGCGTACGGCGGGAGACCGGAGGGATCGTCTTCAGGGGCATGGGGGCAGCATGCCGCGCCCGGCGACGACCGGACAATCGACACCGCGTCGAGAGGCCGGGCACCGGTACCGGACACCTTGCCGGGTCCTCGGTAAAGGGGTTGTTATGACCGCCGTCATGACAGATGCTGCCTCTCGGTGTCGCCGCAGCCGAGCAGGACGAGCCGGGAGGGGCCGAAAGTGAGCGAAAGCGTCGCACGGGCGATGTGGGAGAGATTCGAACCGGTCCACCAACTGGTCTACTTCACCCCCGAGGTGCGCGAGGCCGTGGAGGGCCTCGGACTGCGCGGCTACTGGATGGGCTACTTCGCCTTGCGCGCGGCGCCGCTCGGCCCTGTTCCCACCGCCGTCGTCACCAGCAGCTTCTACGTCTTCCATCCCGGCCGGGCGGCCAGCGTGCTGCCGGACGCCTGGGATCTCGCCCCTCCGAAACAGTTGATCGAGGTGCGCGAGCGTGCCATGGGCGACGCGATGGCGAACTTCTACGGTCCGGATGTGATCGCCTCCCCCGAGCTCGCCGAGGCCGCCGACCTCGCCTGGGAGGCAGCCCGCGCTGCGGACACCGGGGGACGGGTGCTCGGCGCGGCCAATCAGGAGCTGCCGCGCCCTGCTCAACCCCACGTCAGGCTCTGGCAGGCGGTGACCACCTTGCGCGAACACCGCGGCGACGGACATGTGGCCGTGCTGGTGGGCCGTCGCGTGGGGCCGGTCGAGGCGCTGGTACTCAAGAGCGCGACGGGTGAAACCGACGCCGAGTTCCAGCGGCGGGTCCGTCAATGGAGCGTCGAGGAATGGCGTTCGGCGCGGGCGACGCTGCGCGAACGAGGCTGGATCGACGAGGAGGGGAGCCTCACCAGGGCTGGAGCGGCCGCTCACGAGCAGATGGAGGCGGACACGGACGCGGCTGCGGTGACACCGTGGCAGACGCTCGGCGCCGACGGCACCGCCCGCCTCGCTCACCTTCTCGAACCGCTCGCGCGACGCGTCCTGGACTCCGGAATCGTCCCGACCGGCAACCCGGTCGGGCTGACGGAGACCACCTGGGGCGCGCCGTCGTGACGCGGCGACGGTTGTGCCGATGACCGGAACCGTGCCGCCCGGCGGTGTCGTGCCCGACGCGGACGAACTGGATGCCCGCTGGGCGGATGCCTGGCGTCCGGAGGAGGTCGCGGAGCGGTTGGCGGGAATCAGCGCGCCCTGGTGCGTTGCAGCGGGGTGGGCACTTGACCTCTTCCGCGGCGGACAGTCGCGGTCGCACGGCGATCTGGAGATCGCCGTGCCGGCTGCCAGGTTCTCGGAGATCCGGAACCGCTTCCCCGAGTACGAGTTCGACGCGGTGGGTTCGGGGCGAGTCTGGGCGGAGGCCGGAACCGAAGTGCTGGCGGCAACGCATCAGACCTGGGTGCGGGATCCGGCGAGCGGCCGGTTCCTGTTCGACGTCTTCCGTGAGCCGCACCAGGGTCTGACGTGGATCTGTCGGCGGGACGAGACTCTCCGGCTGCCCTACGACGCGATCATCGAGCGGACGGCGGACGAGATTCCCTACCTACGGCCGGAGTTGGTACTGCTGTTCAAAGCGAAGGCGCTGCGGCCCAAGGACCAGACGGACTTCCACGGGGTGCTGCCGCTGCTGAGCCCGTCACGACGGAATGCCCTGGGCGGGTGGCTGGAGCGTGTGCACCCTGGGCATCCCTGGCTGGCGGACCTGGCCGAGTAGCGGAGCGGACCGCACCGGTACGCGAAGATCATCGCAGGGTGAACGTTTCGACCGGCCCCGGCTGTACGCCGAAGCAGTTTTGTTGGAAGACCAGCATGAGCAGGAGCGCGGACAGACCGACGACGATGGCCCGTCGCCACGTACGCGGCGACGGGCCATGCAAGTAGTAGGTTCGCGGCAGACGCCGAGCAAGATCCGGGGGGATCCATGAAGTGGGCCATGAGTGACGACTACGCAGCCCTGCTGACCACTTTGATCGTCGCGATCTTCGCTGTGGGGACCATCCAGACATACACGCTCATGCGGCTGCTGGGACAGAAGCTGAACGAAGACGCCCGGCGAAAGGCCGAGGCACAGCACCGCGTGCTGCGGGCTCTCAGGGACGCGCAGGCTCCCGAGGAGCAGGACCTGACGGACGCTTACGAACCGGCCGTGGACAGGATCGGCCTCCCGCGCAAAGAACTGGCCGTCTACACGGCCGGCGTCACCTGGACCGGCATGGTCATCGTCCTCGGCACGCAGCAGATCAAGATCCTTCGCTGGGCCGGGTCCGCTGCTCACCCCAAGGATCCGGAGCTGGCGGAAGGCTCCTTCTTCCTGGTGTCGATCGCCATCGCAGTGCTGCTGGTCGAAGGCGTGGTCCGCGCGCTTGCACAGAGCCACCTGGAGTTCAGGGCGATCACAGCTCCGTTGCGGCAGTACACGAAGGCCGACCGCAAGAGAATGCGGCAGGTGATCAGGCAGTACCGCAGTAGCGGCCAGGTACCGACACCGCCGGCTCCGCCGTTCAGCCCCTGACACGCCACGGGCAAGCGGAGAGCACACTCCATCGGGCCCGCCGCAGCGCGCTCTCGGCACCACAGCCGCGGCCGTGCCCAGGTCGGGCGCGTATCCGGCGCTGTGGTGTCCAGCGACAGGACCTCCGCAAAAACCCGCTGGCGGAACCACGGCGGCCACTGCTACGTTTTTGACAGGCCGTGCGAAAGAGCGAGGAGGTGGTACCCGTGAACGTATCGACATGGGTGCTCCCCTCCGGGGTCACGGTCGGGCGATAGGTCGCCCGGGAGCGCCGTTCAATGGCACTCCCGAAAGGCACGACCGTGCAGTTCACTTCTGAACAGCGTCTCGACGACGCTGTTCTCGAGCGCGAATTCACCCTCGGCGAGATTCCCGGCGTCTTGTGGACGCCCGAAACCCCATCCACATCCGCACCTGCGCCGCTGATCCTGCTCAGCCCCCCTCCTCTCGGGCTGCGCACGTCGTACCCCCGGCTGGTGGCCCGAGCGCGGCACTCCGCGGCGGAGGGCTTCGCCACGGCCAGCATCGAGCTCCCGGGACGGGGCGACCGGCCCCGTTGGCCCGCCGCCGAGCAGGCGCTCGCCGACCTGCGCCGGGCCCTGGAGGCCGGCGAGCCGATCGGCGACGAGATCATCGACGCCCTCATCCTCCCCCTGGTCGACAAGGCCGTCCCGGAATGGCAGACCGCCCTGGACGCTCTCCTGTCGCTGCCGGAGCTCGGCGGACCGGTCGGGTACTCGGGGGGAGTGATCTCCATCGGGACCCGACTCGCGGTGGTCGAGCCGCGCATCTCGGCCGCTGTTCTGTTCGCCGGGAGTTTCATCCCTCGCGCCGTCTTCGAGGAGGCCCGCCAAGTCACCGTTCCCCTGCACGTCCTGCTGCAGTGGGACGACGAAGGAAACGACCGGCAGGCGGCCCTGGACCTGTTCGACGCCTTCGGCTCCAAGGAGAAGACCCTTCACGCGAACATGGGCGGCCACACCGGCGTCCCGCAGTTCGCAGGGGACGCCGCCGCACAGTTCTTCACCCGACACCTGAAGTGACGCCGGGCCGTAAGGCCATCAGCAGACGGTAGCCGTGCCGGCCAGGATGCCGCTCGCCCGGCGACAGGTCCCAGCCTTCCTCGGCTCTCCCCACCACGGGCCCTTGCCGGACTGCCGGCAGGGGCTCGTGGCCGGGCGGCTCGCGGGAGTCCACTTCGGCTCGATGGCCGCGGCCGGAGATGGGCCCGTCGCAATCGTCAGCGTGCTTCCTGGTCGCTCAGCCCACCGCCGGGCGAGGGGCGAGTCACGCCGGGACGCCGAGCGGCGGGTGGTCGAGCACGCGGGGCCTGTACTCGACCAGCTGGATACGGCCGTCGAAGGTGCGATGCTCGATCATCTCGAGGGCAACGTCCGGGTAGCCGTCGTAGATGCGTTCTTGGCCCGTGGCCCCGGTGATCACCGGGAACATCACGACCCGGAAGCGGTCGACGAGTCCGGCTCGCAGCAGGGACCGGCACAGGCCGAGGCTGCCGATCGTGCTGAGGAGCCCCGAGCCACTCGACTTCATGGCGCGGACCGCCTCGACGGCGTCGTCGCGGACGAGCGTGGAGTTGGCCCACGTCAGTGGCTCCTCGAGCGAGGAGGAGAACACCACTTTGGACGCCTGCGTGAGCTCGTCGACGGACGCCTCTTCTTCGGGCCTGAACTCGTCTTGGCCCTCCGGCACCTCGCCCGCGGCAAAGCCCGACATCAGGCGGTACGTGTTCGCTCCCATCAGGTAGGTGACCTCGGGCTGCTCGCCGAGCCATGCGAGGTACTCCGGGCCCTCGAGGCCCCAGAACCCGGGCCAGCCCTCTCCGGATGCGTAGCCGTCGAGAGAGGTGATGAAATCGACGAGAAGCTCCGACATCGTGGTGTCCTTTCCTGGGGTGTCATGAGCTTGGACCGGCCGGGAGCCACAAACTCATCGGCCGCGCTGTGGAGCAGCGAGAAAACGAACGACGCTGCACCCGATCAGACCGACGGAGCAGCACCCGTCCGTGGGGCCGGTGCGCGGGCGCGGGCGAAATGAGCCTCGGCCCGGACGGCCTCCCCAGCATCGGCGCGACCTCAGGCGGCGCTCTTCTTGCGGCGGCGGCCGGCGCGGGCGAGAGCGTCGACGAGCTCCTCGCGGCTCATCCTCGACCGGCCGGGGACATCGTGCTCGGCGGCCAGCTGGTACAGCTCCGCCTTGCTCAGCTGCCGCAGCTCCCTCTTGCCCGCGCCGCGCAGATCGCGGGAACCGGCCGATGCGTGGGATGCCGTCGGCGGAGCCTTCCGGGCGGCCGGCTTCCGGGGCGTCTTCGCAGCAGGCTTCCGTGCCTTCTCGCCCGTCGGCTCCGGACGCTTCGACTTCGGCCCGGTGGACCTCCTCGGGCCGCCGCGGGCTTGGTCGAGGCTGCCCTGCAACGCCTGCATCAGGTCCACGACGTTGGTGGCCGACGGCGCCTCCTCGGCCGCGGCGACCTCCTGACCCTCGCCCTTCGCCTTGACCAGCTCCCGTACTTTCTCCTGATAGGCGTCCCGGTAGCGGGAGGGGTCCCAGGGCCGTTCGAGGGAGTCGACCAACTGGAGTGCCATGTCCAGTTCCTTGCCCTTCCCCGCCCTGCCGGAGGGCAGCTCAGGGAGTTCCTTGCGCGGGTCGCGGACCTCATCGGCCCAGTGGAGGGTCTGCAGCACCAGGACCTTGTCCTCCGCGCGAAGTGCCGTCAGGTACTGCTTGCCGCGCATGACGAACGTTGCGACGCCGACCCTGTTCGACTGCGCCAGCGCGGCCCGCAGCAGCTCGTAGACCTTGGTGTACTCCTTGCCGCGCGGCGCGAGGTAATAGGTGCGGTCGAAGTACACCGGTTCGATCTCCCCGAGGTCGACGAAGTCGGTGATGTCGATGGTCTGAGAGCGGCCCGGCGCGATCTCGTCCAGCTCCTCGGGTTCCACGATGACGTACTCGCCGTCGCCCACCTCATAGCCCTTGACGATGTCGCCGGTGCCGACCTCCTCCCCGGTGCGTTCGTTCACCCGGCGGTTGCGGATCCGGTCGGCGGTGCCGCGCTGGAGTCGGTGGAAGTGGACGGTGTGGTCCTCGGCCGCGCTGTAGAGGCCGACCGGCACGCTGACCAGGCCGAAGGACACCACACCGGTCCAGATCGCGCGTGCCATGACCGCTCACTCCCCTCGTGCCGCCGCAGGGCTGGTGTCCCTCTCATGAGACACCGCAGGTCAGCGGTCCGCACCTTGTGATCACGGTCCGTCCCGGCGAGCACCATGACGGGCGCCATGCACCACCGGCGTTCCTCGGTAACGGCATCGACCGAGTAGTGGGCGAGCGATCGGTCCGGTTCCACGACGTCCACGCCGACGTGGAACCGGCTGGCAAGCTTGCGCGTCTCGGCCGGCTGGACCTCTCCGCGGCAGAGCGCGTGGCTGTGCCATGCCCCACTGCTGCGATTGCGAGCGCGGGGGGTCTTGCTGCTGACCGACCCGACCCGGTTCACGCATGCCCCGCTGAGGGAGGTCACCGCAGCCGGCGCCAGGTTGGACAGGCAGGTATCGGTCATTTGCCTCCGGGCCGCCACAGCCAGCGCAGAGCGTCCGGCAGCAGGACGCCGCCGTGGTTGGGGCTGTGGCCGCCGTCTCCCAGGACAAGGCGGAAGTCGTAGCCCGCTTCGGCGAGAGCGGCCGCCACGCGCAGGTTCTCGGCGAGCCAGTTGCGCTGTGGCTCATTCCAGTGCAGGTCGCGGTGACCGCTCTGCATGAAGATGCGCAGCGGCTGGCGGGGGACGCGGGATATGAGGTCCGGGTAGGGATTGCCGCCCGGTATCTGCGCGAAGCTCGAGAGGTATCCGATGACGCGAGAGAACTTGTCCGGACGCAGCCACGCGGCGGTGAAGGCGCAGTTGCCGCCGCTGCTCCCGCCGCAGATGCCCCACCTGTCGGACGGCTGGGCGAGGGTGTAGCGCTCTGCAACGTGCGGGATGATCTCGGTGAGGAGGAAGGTGACGTACCGGTCGTCGAAGGCGTCGTACTCGTTGTTGCGGTTCTTCGGGTTCTCCGCGTGGGGGAAGACGCCAGGATCGACGAACACGCTGATGGTGACGGGAATGTCGCCGCGGTGAACGAGGTTGTCCAGGACGATCGCGCCGCGCACCTGCCCGGCAGGGTCCAGGTACCACCATCCGTCCTGGAACACCATCAAGGATGCCGGTTCCGCCGGGTTGTACTGTGCGGGCACGTGGACCCAGAACTTCCGGAAGGTTCCCGGGTAGACCTTGCTGTCTTTCCACTCGTGCTCGACCGTCCTGCCGGCGGGCACACCTGGTTGTGGAGCGGAATCGGGTCCGTGGATGTAGTGCACGTCGGACTGGTCGATCGGAAGTGGCCGGTAGGGCATCCGCAGGGTCACGAGGAGCAACCGTAGGACGACCACCACCCGTGGCCGCAAGGGGTTTTGGCCCAGCCGCTCCATCTCGCAGCTTCAGTACGTGGCTGGAAAATGCGCAGTGTTCCTGAACACCAGAGGAACCTCTGCTCGCAGGTGGTCCTCGATGCCCGCCCTCGCGACGGCTCAGCTTCTCAAACGCCGGCATACCCCGGTTCGCCTCTGCTTCCTGGAAGGGGCAACTGGGCAGTCCCGCACGGAACCTGGCCGTGGGCTGGCTGTGACGTCGTTCAGCGGGGTCTGGCACAAGTTCCGTGCGCTCACTACGCATTGTAGTTGTTGATCTTTGGTTGGGGCGTCGGAAGTCGCCTTGATTTCGCTCCTCGTTCGGCAGACAGGACCGACATTCGATCGCCGTGGACGAGGTGTCGCGTCAGCTGCAAGAGGTGCTCTTCCCGTCGGTCGCTGGAGTCGCGGTCGCGTCGGTCGAGGCGGATGGCGAGGCGATACGCATCGAGGCCCGGTGCGCTGCGGCCGGTGCGGCCTGTCCGGGCTGTGCCAGCTGGTCGGAGAGGGCGTACAGCTCCTACCTACGGTTCCCGGCGGATCTTCCCAGTGCCGGGCAGCGGGTGGTGCTGGCCTTGCGCGTCCGGCGGTTCGTCTGCGCCCCGCCGTCGTGTCCGCGCCGGACGTTCGTGGAGCAGGTGCCGGGGCTGACCCGCCGCCACGGCCGGGTCGCCGAGCCGCTGCGGCAGGCCACGGGCGCGATCGGGCCGACGCTGGCCGGCCGGGCCGGGGCCCGGCTCGCGAAACTGATGGGGATCGCGACCAGCCGCAGCACGCTGCTGCGCCGGGTGATGGACCTGCCCGACCCGCCCGCGACCGAACCGCGGGCGGTCGGAGTGGACGACGTCGCGCTGCGCCGCGGGCACGTCTAGGGGACTGTCGTGATCGACGCCGAGACCCACCGGGTGCTCGACCTGCTGCCCGAGCGCGACGCCGCCACCCTGACCCCGTGGCTCACGGCCCATCCCGGCATCGAGGTCATCTGCCGCGACCGCTCTGGCGTCTACGCCGAGGCGGCCGCCACCGCCGCACCCCAGGCCCTCCAGGTCGCCG
The DNA here is from genome assembly GCF_042262425.1 of Streptomyces sp. NPDC056373. NCBI lineage: Bacteria > Bacillati > Actinomycetota > Actinomycetes > Kitasatosporales > Streptomycetaceae > Streptomyces > Streptomyces sp. NPDC056373. The sequence goes on along the minus strand of NZ_JBHJPX010000020.1, from coordinate 3,652 downwards.
ACCGCTTTCACCTCTGGCAGAACCTCGCCACCGTGGTCGAAAAGACCGTCGATGCTCAAACGGCAGATGTTCGGCCGATTCGGCTTCCCGCTCCTGCGGAAACGCGTTCTCCTCGCGTGACGCCACGCAGTCGGCGTAGGAGGCAGGGCGGCATTTCCGCTCCCGGTTGGTATGCGTGCCAGGGGCGTGGTTCGGGTACGAGGCAGGTGGTCTGGTTGGCTAATGCCGGAGGTCCGTTGCGCGGGCTATTGGTGCGTCACGCCAGTGACGCATGGGGGGAAGGGGGGCGTAATGGGGTGGTTCCCGCGCGATGAACCCGCGGTCGTCTGCGACCCCGTGATCGTCAGCGGGGCTTTCTGGCCGTTGGGTCGAGCTTGACTACGGCTGAGAGGAATTCGAGTCCGACTCCGCGCGGTGCCCTGCGCTTGCGGCTGGGCCTGCATGTCGCCGTAGTGCTGGTGTTCGCCTTTGCCGCGGCGATCACAGTCTTAGGACTGCTGTGGCTGATGCTGGGGGCGCCTCGGGTGCAGGTGTCCGGACCGCTCAAGCCCGGTGACACGTACGACGCCATCAAGATCGCATTGGCTGTTGTAGCAGGAGTCGGCGGCGTTGTAGCACTCGTAGTCGCCTACCGACGTCAGCATCTTAATGAAGCGGCCGATGCCCGCGAGTATGAAAAGGTGCTGGTCGAACGTTTCGGCGCTGCGGCCGAGCAACTCGGAGCGGACCAGCCGGCTGTTCGGATGGCGGGCGCCTACGCGATGGCACGGCTTGCCGATGAGTGGCTGCAGGAACGGCAGATGTGCATCGACGTGCTGTGCGGCTATCTGAGAATGCCGCATGCTCCCGATCCACCTACCGATGATCAGGCGTTTGTGTGCTGGCAGCGCGAGCGGGAAGTGCGTGTGACCATTTTAGGGCTCATCGGTGCCCACTTGCGCGATGGTGCCCCCGCGTCCTGGCAGGGCTACGATCTCGACTTCACCGGCGCCGTCCTTGACGAGGCCGACTTTCGTCGCGCCCGTTTCACCGGCGGCGACATCATCTTCGTCAAGGCGCTCTTCGTCGGTCACGGCCGGGATCAGGTCGTCTTCGATGATGTCGACTTCGCCGAAGGCACCTGCGTCTACTTCCGGCTCGCCGAATTCCGCAGCGGCTCCCTCCGCTTCAACCGTGTCACCTTCAGCGGCGGCTGGGTCACCTTCGACCATGCCCGCTTCACCGGGGCTCAAGTGAACTTTCGCGACGCTGCCTTCACAGCGGGCGAAGTCCCCTTCGAGGGCGCTGAGTTCTCCGGCGGCTCCGTCGACTTCACCGGCGCGACCTTCACCGGCAGCACAGTAAACTTCGGTGAGCACCATCTTCCATCCGTCTACACCACGGTGCCGCCCGCCCTCTTCAACGGCGGTATTGTTGACTTCTCCCAAGTAGCCGAATTCACCCACCCCCCGCAGTTCGGCCTGCAGGTGAGGCCCCCCGGACTGCGGCTTCCTCCTGACACCAGCATCTCCGACCTGCCTTGATAAGGCAGCCCGTGAGTGCGTCGTGGCGGTCAGGACTCTCCAGCAACAGCCCACCAGTGGTCGCTTCGAGGGCCAGCAGCCCGGCCCTGCTCAACGCGCTTCACTTGGCGGGGAAACTACTCACCGTGACCTCACCACAGAAGTCGTGCCAGACCCCGCTGAACAACGTCACGGCCACCGTGGGCGGCAGCCCGGCACTTGTCCGGCAGCCTCTGCATCCGAGTCCACCGCTGATGGTCATCCGTCCGACGATTCTGCGCGTGATCGCCCACGGCCCAGATCCACATTCGCAACAGGCCCAAGGCGTGCTGTGGAAGTGCCGACCGCGCCGCACAACGGTGTCCGATTGCCGCCGGCAAGATCCTGCTGCGGTGCTCATGCTGGCGGCATGACGATGTCATCCACTACGGACTCAGTGACAGTCCTCTCCGGCATGTATGCGGCCGAGGCGGAGTACTTGGCGGCAGGAGGCCCAGGCGAGGCCTCGTTCGACCTGCTTGCCCCCTTCTTCGCGCCGGATGTCGAACTGCATCAAGCAGAATCCCTGCCCTACGGGGGCACTTGGCGGGGGCACAACGGCATGGCGCAGTTCTTCCTCGTGATGGGAGAGGTGTGGGAGTCGTTCGACATGGTGGAGCAGGAGTTTCTTTCCACCGGTGAGACTGCGGTCGTGCTCACACAGGTACGTGCTCGCGCACGTGCGACCGGCCGTGAACTCAGCTTCCCGATTCTGCAAGCGATCACGGTCAAGGACGGGCGGATCACCGACGTCCGTCCGTTCTACTGGGACACGCGGGCCATAGCGGACGCCTGCGCCGTGTCGGCACCGACACACTGAGGTCCACGGCAAAGTGCCCCCGGGCCTCACCTATCGCCTGCGGGGAAGATCGTTCGACTGAAGCCCTGCAGTGCTGTTCGCCGCGAAGGCGACCGCCCTTTCACGACCGCGCATGCTGATCAGCCCCGCCCGGTGATACCGGGTGGGGCTGACTGCTGTGTAGGAGCCGGGTGCTGGCTCGGGTGGGTAGGGGTCGGTCAGCCGCAGTCGTTGCGGTTGATTTTCACGGAGTGCAGCCGCGCAGGCCCTGGACGGAACACGGGGAAACGGAGCCGGGAACGGGCATCGAGGCGAGGGCCGGTGCGGCGAGCGCCGCGGCACGCATCAGGTTTCTGAGCACATGGCGGCGCGCGTGCTCGTGGGCAGTCATCCCTGGTCCTGGGAGGAGGGGTAGACCCGCCACAGCTGGGAGAGGTTCGGGCCGCCCCACATGCGAGTCAGGCCCACCAGCCGGTCGTTGCCCTGCAGGTGGTCGGCGATCGCCAGTGCGTAGCGCGGGTGCACGACCGAGACCATGTAGAAGTCGTTGCCACGCTCTGTGTGGGAGACCAGCCGCCAGTGCTGGTTGAGGCTGTCGGTGCGTTCTCGAAGGGTCACGACGTCGGGCGGGTTGGCGCCGGCGGTGAGACAGCGCTGGTTGGCGTAGGACTCGATCCGTACGGTTCCGTCGGCGTTCTGCCGCAGGAACCAGCGGTGTGAGGTGTTGTCCTTGGCGAACGGGTCCTGAGCCCAGGTCTGGGTGTGGTTGCCGACACCGTCGTGCCAGTCGTTGCACATGAAGTAGGTGCCGGTGACGTGATGGGTCATGGTCACCGATCCGCCCGCGAGCAGTACGAGGTCGGTCAAGTCAGTGCTCCTCAGCCTGGGGAGTTCTTTCACGGGAGAGGGGCGCCCCTGGAACTCAGAGTAGCCAGCCGGCTCCTGCTCCACCGCCTGGCGATTCAGTCGTTTCACGAGGCCGGAGCGTGTCCGGGAGGTCTCGAACGCGTAGACGGCGCGATGGAGGTCTTCCAGGCGGGTCGTCACCCACAGGTCGCGCACGTGACGCAGCCTTGCGGCGGTACACCGCGGGATTCAAACAGGCGAGGGAGAACGGCCGTGGCATCCAGGAGCGGCAAGAACGGGAAACGGACAGCCGCCCCGATGATGTGCTGTCTCATACGCGGTCTGCGCCACGCCCGGACGCCGGGCTCGGGTGTCGATCTTCTATGTAGTTACGACATGAGAACGCTGCTGACCTGCTGTGCTTAGAGTTCAGAGATGATGTTGTGACCTTGACTGGTATGACATC
>NZ_JBHJPX010000019.1:0-156500 GCF_042262425.1 Streptomyces sp. NPDC056373 | reverse complement strand
CTTGCGTTTCCGACTCTATCAGATCTTTCCGACCCGATTTCCTCGGTGCTTTCCAGGTTCCCGCTTCCGCGTTTCCCTTTCCGGCGGTTCCGACTCTATCAGATCCTTTCGGGCCTGATCCCCGGTCAGCGGGGTTTGTCTTCGCGGCTGTTGGGCCGTTCCGACGAGTGAGACTTTAGCGGATTCCCCGGCTCCCGAGCGAATCGGGGGCCGCGCCCTTACGAACGTGGATTCCTCATTCCGTAAATACACATGCCAATGAAGCGACGGCAGATGTTCTGCGCATCGAATAGTGGTGAGTACTTGCGGAGTGGCTGCCCGGGGACCGACCGGAGTCGGCGCTCACGTCGGGCAACTCGGAGAACACTACGGATGGGGGTAGGGCGTGTCAAACCAGGGGCGGACGGCACTCCCGGGGCGTAGCGTGGGCTGCATGACGACGCGTACGTGTACCCAGCTGTGGTGGGCCGCCTGACGGCGGCCGTGCTCACGTATGCACTCAACGGCCGCCGCCTCGGCGGCCGTTTTCGTTTCTCCCTCCCGGCACCACGGAGGGGCGGCCGCCCGGGGCGGCGGTCCCGACCGGGAGGTGGAAGAGAGATGACAAGGGTCTTCAGCGGGGTCAAGCCGACGGGGCATCTGACGCTGGGGAACTACCTGGGGGCCATGCGGCGGTGGGCAGCCGTGGACCAGCACGAGGCGGAGGCCTTGTTCTGTGTCGTCGATCTGCATGCGCTGACCGTGGACCACGATCCCGCGCGGGTGCGCAGGCTGAGCCGGCAGTCGGCGACGCTGCTGCTGGCGGCCGGGCTGGATCCGGAGCTCTGCACGGTGTTCGTGCAGAGCCATGTGGACGAGCACGCCCGCCTGTCGTACGTGCTGGAGTGCGTGGCCACCGACGGTGAGATGCGGCGGATGATCCAGTACAAGGAGAAGGCCGCGCGGGAGCAGCGGCGGGGCGGGAGCGTGCGGCTGTCGCTGCTGACGTATCCCGTGCTGATGGCGGCGGACATCCTGGCGTACGGGGCCGACGCGGTGCCGGTCGGGGAGGATCAGCGGCAGCACGTGGAGCTCGCGCGGGACATCGCCGTGCGGTTCAACCAGCGGTACGGGCATACGTTCGTGGTGCCGCGGGCCACCCGGCCGGCGGTGGCTGCGCGGGTGATGAACCTGCAGGATCCGGTGTCCAAGATGGGCAAGAGCGACGACGTCGGGCCGGGGATCGTCTATCTGCTGGACGAGCCGGACGTGGTGCGGAAGAAGGTGATGCGCGCCGTGACCGACAGCGGGCGGGAGGTCGCCTACGACCGGGAGGCCAGGCCGGGGCTCGCGAATCTGCTGGAGATCCTCGCCGCGTGCACGGGCGGGGATCCCGAGGAGCTGGCCGGGGCGTACACGTCGTACGGGGATCTGAAGAAGGACACCGCCGAGGCTGTGGTCGAGGTGCTGCGGCCGTTGCGGAAGAGGCACAAGGAGCTGTGTGCCGATCCCGGTTATGTGGAGGGCGTGCTGCGGGACGGGGCGGCGCGGGCCCGGGGGGCGGCCCGGCCGACGGTGGATGCCGCGTATCGGGCGATCGGGCTGCTGCCCGCTGTGGAGGAGGTGGCCGCGGCGGGTTCCGTGTCGAGGGTGTGAGGCTGCGGGCTGCCGGGGGGCGGGCCGGGCCCGCCCCCGGTGTTCAGCTGTTGTTGCCGGAGGCCAGGGCGCGGCTGCGGTCGCGGGCGGCTTCGAGGGCGGCGATGAGGGCGGCCCGTACGCCGTGGTTCTCGAGTTCGCGGATGGCGTTGATCGTCGTGCCGGCGGGGGACGTGACGTTCTCGCGGAGCTTGACCGGGTGTTCGCCGCTGTCGCGGAGCATCGTCGCGGCGCCGATGGCGGACTGGACGATCAGGTCGTGGGCCTTGTCGCGGGGCAGGCCGAGGAGGATGCCGGCGTCGGTCATGGCTTCGACCAGGTAGAAGAAGTAGGCCGGGCCGGAGCCGGAGAGGGCGGTGCAGGCGTCCTGCTGGGACTCGGGGACGCGGAGCGTCTTGCCGACGGCGCCGAAGATCTCCTCGGTGTGGGCGAGGTGGTCGGCGGTGGCGTGGGTGCCCGCGGAGATGACGGACATCGCCTCGTCGACGAGGGCGGGGGTGTTCGTCATGACGCGGACGACCGGGGTGTCGGGAGCGAGGCGCTCCTCGAAGTAGGCCGTGGGGATGCCGGCGGCGCCGCTGATGACCAGGCGGTCGGCGGGGACGTGCGGGGCGAGCTCGTCGAGGAGGGTGCCCATGTCCTGCGGCTTGACCGTGAGGATCAGGGTGTCGGCGGTCTTGGCGGCTTCGGCGTTGGTGACCGGGGTGACTCCGTGGCGGGTGCGGAGTTCTTCCGCTCGTTCCCTGCGGCGGGCGGTGACCAGGAGGTCGGACGGGGTCCAGCCGGCGCGGATCATTCCGCTGAGCAGGGCTTCGCCGATCTTGCCGGTGCCGAGGACTGCGACTTTCTGGGTCATGGCGCGGGGTGCCTCCGAAGGGTGCGTCGTCCGGGGTCCATCCTCGCACCGGGGAGTGGGGGACGGCTCGGGTGTCCGCTGGGCGGGATGTCACGCCGGGCGGGCTACGCGGTCCGGCGCCTCAGGGTGGCGGCGCCCAGGGTCAGGACCAGGAGGGCGCAGCCGGCGACGATCAGGGTGTCCCGGACGAAGCCGGCGGTCATGTCGGTGTGGCGCAGGACCTCGTTCATGCCGTCGACGGCGTACGACATGGGGAGGACGTCGGAGAGGGCTTCCAGGGCCGGGTGCATGTTGTCGCGCGGGGTGAACAGGCCGCACAGGAGGAGCTGCGGGAAGATCACCGCCGGCATGAACTGGACCGCCTGGAACTCCGAGGCCGCGAAGGCCGAGACGAAGAGGCCGAGGGCCGTGCCGAGGAGGGCGTCGAGAAGGGCCACCAGGAGCAGGAGCCAGGGGCTGCCGGTGACGTCGAGGCCGAGGAACCAGACCGCGAGGCCCGTGGCCAGGGCGGACTGGATGATCGCGAGGGCGCCGAAGGCCAGGGCGTAGCCGGCGATGAGGTCGCCCTTGCCCAGCGGCATGGCGAGGAGGCGTTCGAGGGTGCCGGAGGTGCGTTCGCGCAGGGTGGCGATGGACGTCACCAGGAACATCGTGATGAGCGGGAAGATCCCGAGGAGGGACGCGCCGATGCTGTCGAAGGTGCGGGGGCTGCCGTCGAAGACGTAGCGCAGCAGGAACAGCATCACGCAGGGGATGAGGACCAGCAGCGCGATGGTGCGGGGGTCGTGGGTGAGCTGGCGCAGGACCCGGGCCGCGGTGGCGGTGGTGCGGGAGGCGTTGAGGGCCCTGGGTGGGGCGGGCGGCCTGGTGGTCTGGGTCGCCGGAGCGGTCTGGGTCGTCGGGGTCGTCGGGGTGGTCATCGGGTCGTCTCCTTCGTGCGGGCTGCTGTCTTCGCCTCGTCCACCAGGTGCAGGAAGGCCTCCTCGACCGTGTCGGCGCCGGTGCGGGTGCGCAGGGCGTCGGGGCTGTCGTCGGCGAGGAGTTCGCCGTCGCGCATGAGGAGGAGGCGGTGGCAGCGTTCGGCCTCGTCCATGACGTGGGAGGAGACGAGGAGGGTGGCGCCGCGGCCGGTCGCGATGTCGTGGAAGAGGTGCCACAGGTCGCGGCGCAGAACCGGGTCGAGGCCGACGGTCGGTTCGTCGAGGACCAGGAGCTCGGGGGTGCCGAGGAGGGCGACGGCGAGGGAGACGCGGTTGCGCTGGCCGCCGGAGAGGTTGCCGGCGAGGGAGCCGGCGTGGGTGGTGAGGTCGACGTCGGCCATGGCGCGGGTGACGTCTTCGGCACGGCGGTCGGCGGCTGCCCGGCCGGGGTTCAGGATCGCGGCGAAGTAGTCCAGGTTCTGCCGCACCGTCAGGTCGTCGTAGACGGACGGGGCCTGGGTGACGTAGCCGATGCGGGTGCGCAGGGCGGGGTGGCCGGCGGGGTGGCCGAGGACGTCGAGGGTGCCGGTGACCTTGGCCTGGGTGCCGGCCAGGGCGCGCATGAGGGTCGACTTGCCGCAGCCGGAGGGGCCGAGGAGGCCGGTGATCTGGCCTCGGGGGACGGTGAAGCCGAGGCCGCGCAGGACCGTGCGGGGGCCGCGGACGACGGTGAGGTTCTCGGCGTGGACGGCCGGGGTGGCCGGTGCCGGGGCGCGGTCGGGGGTGAGGGCGGGGCCCGGGCGTGGTGTGCCGGGAGCATTATTCATCATGCGATGAATAATGCTCCCGGGGATCGGACGCGTCAAGCCGCCCGTGGTGCCGCCTTCGCGGGCGGGCGCGCGTCAGGCCGGGGTCCGGGCGAGGAAGAGGACGACCTCGTAGACCTCCTCCACGAAACCGTCCGGGAAGGTGCGCAGGAGGTGCTCGCGTTCCTCGGCCAGGAACGACGCGGTGCTTTCCGGGTCGTGCACGAGGAAGACCGAGTGGCTGCCGATGTTGGCGAGGTGGGTGTCGACCGGGACGCGGCGGCTCCAGCGCACCGTCCGGCGGGTGAAGTCCAGGAGGCCGGTGGGGTCGGCGGCGCGGGCGTTGACGTTGCGCTTCTCGGCGGAGACGTCGATGTTGAAGTGACGCTCGGTGCGGGCGGCGGCCTCGGCGATCCAGGGGACGTCGAGGGCGTCGGTGTTCCACCACAGGGCGAGGGCGCCGCCGGGGCGCAGGACGCGCAGGGCCTCCGGGACGGCGCGGGCGGGGTCGGTCCAGTGCCAGGCCTGGGCGTAGGTGAGCAGGTCGACGGAGTCGTCGGTGAGGGGGAGGTCGTCGCCCGTGCCGCGGATGACCGGGATGCCAGGGAGGGTGCGGCGGAACTGGGCCGCCATGCCGTCGCCGGGTTCCACGGCGATGACGTTCGCGCGCCTGGCGTGCAGGAGGGCGGTGGCTATGCCGGTCCCGGCGCCGATGTCCGCGACGCGGGTGCCGGCGAGGGGGCGGCCGGTCAGGTCCTCTATCGCGTCGAGGAGGGCCGGGGGGTAGGAGGGGCGGTTGGCCGCGTACTGGGCTGCGGCGGCGTTGAAGGACTGGGCTCGGGCGGTTCGGGCGGGTGCGGGGGTGGGGCGCTCGGCGAGGGGTTCGGGGGTGTCGTCAGGGGGCTTGGGGGTGGCGTCAGGGGGTTCGGGGGTGGGGTGGGCTCCGGTGGGGTGGTGGGCGGAGGGAGGTGTGGTCATACGGCCATCGTGGCCGGGGGCGGGGTGGTGAGTGGTGAGATTCGGGTGTGAGCGGCGGAGTCGGGTGGGCTCGAGAAGTCGGGCGTGACCCCGACCCGCTTGACGGCCCCGCCCGGTCGTCTCCCGGTCTCCCGGTCTCCCGGTCTCCCGGTCTCCCGGTCTCCCGGTCTCCCGGTCTCCCGGTCTCCCGCCGGACGCTACGGCCGGCGGCGGTTCTTCGGGTTGCCCGAGCGGCGTGAGGTGCGCTTCTCGTACTGCTTGCGGGCCTCTTCGTACTCCTGGCGGTGGAGCTTCTCGCCGGGTGCCTCGGTGAGGGAGCGGAAGAAATACGCGAGAAGGGAGCCGACGAAGCCGACGGCCAGGAGACCCCGCAGGGACGCCTGGCGCTCGGGGTCGGGGCGGCGGGTGAAGCCGTCCCAGGTGTGGCGGAAGGCCATCGCGCTGCAGATCGCGAACATCGCGACCATGAGGACCGTGACGAAGCCGCCGATCGCGGCGATCTGGAGACCCTGGTAGGCGAGGCGCAGGACGAGGCAGGAAGCGGCGGCGGTGGCCAGGGAGCCGACGGCGGCCGCGATACGACGGGGCGTGTAGCCGTTGTCGTGGTTCAGCCAGGTCGTGCCGAAGAAGCGCAGGGGCTCGGGGCGGGGGCCGGGGGCCTCGGCCTTGGAGCCCTCGGCGGCAGGGGTGCTGTCATCTGCGCTCACGGGTCGATTATCAACCTCGCCGGGGCGCGGGCTTCGTGCGGGGCACCGGACCGGACATGCCGGAGCCCGGTCCGGCCGGCTCGGCGACGCTCGCCCTGCTCCCGTACCGGGTCCCGACGGCCCGGGCACCGGCGCCACCGACCCGGCGAACCTGTGCGGTCGGAGCACCGGTGCCACGGCAGGCGACGTCTGCCCGTCGAGGAGCGGCGTCCGGTGCGTGCTCTCGGCGTCCCGGCCGGAAGCCCTCGTACTGGGCGTACTCGGGCTTTCGGCCGGTGCGGCGAGTGGGGGCGCGGCCCTGCTCGAAGAGCTTGGGGGAGCGTGCCGGGCGTCGCGACGGGGCGAACGTTGCCTGTTGCGGCGCCCTAGCTGCAGCGCGGGCGGACGTAGCCGTCGCTGCCGGTGTTCACGTAGGCGTCCGCGACGTACTCGCCGTCGTCGATGTTGTCCCAGATGTTCGAGCTGCCGTACGGGCCCGCCACCGTGGTGCCGGGCCGCTGGCAGAAGATGGTGACCCTCGCTCCCTCGGGCAGGACGCGGACGATGCCGTAGCCGGTGCCGGGGCCGCTGCGGACGTTCAGACGGACGCCCGGGGCGACGGCGTACGAGCGCAGGGCCGACGCCGCCATGGTGACGGTCTCGCCCTCGCCGGCGCCCTCGAGTTCCCCGACATGGTCGACAGACATGTGTTTCTCCCCCGTTGAGCCCCACGGCCGACGCCATGGAGTGCTGTTGAATCCCCCGAGTCACACCATGAAACACATGTGCGCGACTCGTCCGTGGAGGCTAGCAAGCCGCCTCTGTCCCGTACGAGTCTTCGACTAGGCTCCGTGCGTCGCGCGCGCGGACGAACAGCACGGGGGTGGTTCCATGGCGCCACAGCGAAATGCCGGAGCGGGCGCGGAAGCGGAACTTCCCGAACACGCCGGTCACTACCGTCTGGAGTCCCGTCTGGGCTCGGGCGGGATGGGTGTCGTGCATCTGGCCCGGAGCACCTCCGGGATGAAGCTCGCGGTCAAGGTTGTACACACCCAGTTCGCCAAGGACCCGGATTTCAGGGGGCGTTTCCGGCAGGAGGTGGCGGCGGCGCGCAAGGTGAGCGGCGCCTTCACGGCACCCGTCGTCGACGCCGACCCGGACAGTGAACGGCCCTGGATGGCCACGCTGTTCATCCCGGGCCCGACCTTGTCCGAACACGTCAAGCGGAACGGCCCCATGGAGCCGGCCCAGTTGCGGCGGCTGATGGCGGGGCTGGCCGAGGCGCTGCGGGACATCCATCGCGCCGGGGTCGTCCACCGGGATCTGAAGCCGAGCAACGTCCTGCTCGCCGACGACGGACCGAAGGTCATCGACTTCGGCATCTCCCGGCCGGTGGACAGCGAACTGCGCACCGAGACGGGCAGGTTGATCGGCACGCCGCCCTTCATGGCGCCCGAGCAGTTCCGGCGCCCGCGCGAGGTGGGACCGGCCGCCGACATCTTCGCGCTCGGGTCGGTGATGGTGCACGCGGCCACGGGGCAGGGGCCGTTCGACTCCGACAGCCCGTACATCGTCGCGTACCAGGTGGTGCACGACGAGCCCGACCTGACCGGTGTGCCGGACGAGGTGGCGCCGCTGGTGCTGCGGTGTCTCGCGAAGGAGCCGGAGGAGCGGCCGACGCCCGACGAGTTGATGCGGGAGCTGCGGTCGGTGGCCGCCTCGTACGACACGCAGACGTTCATACCGGCCCAGCGGACCTGGGACACCGCAGGTCCGAGGGAGCCCGCCGGGACACCCGCCCGTGGGGTGGGAGCCGATCGCGCGGTGCGAGCCGGTCGTGCCATGGACGCCGGTCCTGCCGTGCCGGAAGGCGGTGCCGGGCGAGCCGATGGTGCCGTGCCGGCAGATGGTGCGGGGCGCGCCGGTCGTGGCAGGGGGCTGCGGCTCGGCAGGCGGGCGGCCCTCGTAGCCGGGGCGTTCGGCCTGGCCGTCGTCGGCGCCCTGGCCTCGCTGCCGTTGCTTGAGGGTGACGGCAGCGCGCCCCGGCCCGCCTCCCCGCGGACCACGTCCGCCGCGTTCGGCGGATGGCGGACGACTCCGGCGGCCGGGGACAGCGCGCCCCTGTGCTCCCACGGGGCGGGACGGCTGCTCTGCGCCACGTCCGGACTGGTTTTCGCCCTGGATCCGTCCGACGGGCACCTGCTGTGGCGGCACGCCGTCGGCAAGGGCCCCCGGAAGGAGCCGCCGGTGCTCGCCGGTGGACTCGTTCAGCCCGCGCCGAACCAGGGGCGTCGCCTGGAGGCGCTCGATCCGGCCTCGGGCGGGGTGCGCTGGCAGCGGGACACACCCGAGGCCGGCAGCGCGGTGCACGCCGGCGGCATGCTCCTGGTCACGGGTGCCGACGGGAAGGTCACCGGCGTGGACGGCGCCTCCGGTGACGCGCGCTGGAGCCACCGGATCCCGGGCCATGCGATGCCGTACTTCGCCACGTTCGGCGGTGCCCCGTCGGCGTACCTCGCCGGCACGTCGGAGGACGGGCGGAGCACCCGGCTCACCGTGGTGGACCCGCGGACGGGCGACGTGCGGTCGGACGCCCGGCTCGACGGGACGCTGAAGCCCTTCGGCGCGACGGGCGGTTCGGTGTTCCTCCTGTCCCTCGACGCCGTGCGCGGCGATGCGCGGGCCGTGGTCCGCTACACCCCGAAGACGGGTGAGACCAGAAGGGTGCCTCTCGCCGTCCCCCTCCAGCAGGCCCATGGCGCCGTGCGCGGGAACCTGGCCTTTCTCATGGGGACCGGGGGATCGTTGGTGGCCGTCGATCTCGAGGCGCGTGAGCAGTTGTGGAATCTGGAGACGGGAACGATGCGAGGGTCCACACCGGTCGCCGGTGACCGGTACGTGTACGTGACGACGTCGGACGGGCGGCTGCTCGCCGTCGACGCGCGGCGGGGGAAGGTCGCCGGGCAGACGTCCCCCCGGCTGGGCGACCGGTCGGACCGGATCCCGGCCGAGCTGCCCGAGCCGGTGGTCGTGGGCGACCGGGTCTTCGGCAGTGCGCCGGACGGGACCGTCTTCGCCGTGAACGGGCGCGATCCGGCGGCCTGGTAGCCGCCACGGGATGCGCGCGGCTGCCCCCGGCGAACGGCAGACACGCACAAGAGCCGCTCCTGGCAGGCGGCAGACACGCACGAGAGCCACCCCCCGGCGAACGGCAGACACGCGCGAGAGCCGACGAGGGCAAGCGGGAGACATGCAGGAGGGCCGCCCCCGGCAAGCGGGAGGCGGCCCTCGGAGCCAGTGGGGGTCAGCCCAGTTTCGAGACGTCCCGCACGGCGCCCTTGTCCGCGCTGGTCGCCATCGCCGCGTAGGCGCGCAGTGCCGCCGAGACCTTGCGGTCGCGGTTCTTCGGGGCGTACACGCCGTTCAGGGCCTGCTCGCGGCGGGTCAGTTCGGCCTCGTCCACCAGCAGTTCGATGGAACGGTTCGGGATGTCGATGCGGATGCGGTCGCCGTCCTCGACCAGGGCGATGGTGCCGCCCGCGGCCGCCTCGGGTGAGGCGTGGCCGATGGACAGGCCGGAGGTGCCGCCGGAGAAGCGGCCGTCCGTGACCAGCGCGCAGGTCTTCCCGAGGCCACGGCCCTTCAGGTACGAGGTCGGGTAGAGCATCTCCTGCATGCCGGGGCCGCCCTTGGGGCCCTCGTAGCGGATGACGACGACGTCGCCGTCCTTGACCTGCTGGGTGAGGATCTTCTGGACGGCCTCCTCCTGCGACTCGCAGACGACCGCGGGGCCCTCGAAGGTCCAGATGGACTCGTCGACGCCGGCCGTCTTCACGACGCAGCCGTCGACGGCCAGGTTGCCCTTGAGGACCGCGAGGCCACCGTCCTTGGAGTAGGCGTGCTCGGCGGAGCGGATGCAGCCGCCCTCGGCGTCCTCGTCGAGCGCCTCCCAGCGCTCGGACTGGGAGAAGGCCTCGGCGGAGCGGACGCAGCCGGGGGCCGCGTGCCACATTTCCACGGCCTTCGGCGACGGGGAGCCGCCGCGGACGTCCCAGGTCTTGAGCCAGTCCGAGAGGGACGGGCTGTGGACCGAGTGCACGTCCTCGTTGAGCAGGCCCGCGCGGTTCAGCTCGCCGAGCAGGGCCGGGATGCCGCCGGCGCGGTGCACGTCCTCCATGTAGTACGTGCGGTTCTTCGCGACGTTGGGGGCGACCTTGGCGAGGCACGGCACGCGGCGCGAGACCGCGTTGATCTCGTCCAGGCCGAAGGGGACGCCGGCCTCCTGGGCGGCGGCCAGCAGGTGCAGGATCGTGTTGGTGGAGCCGCCCATGGCGATGTCGAGCGCCATGGCGTTCTCGAAGGCCGCGAAGGACGCCACGCTGCGGGGCAGGACCGTCTCGTCGTCCTGCTCGTAGTAGCGGCGGGTGATGTCCATGACCGTGTCGGCCGCGTCGACGTAGAGCTGCTTGCGGGCCGTGTGGGTGGCGAGGACCGAGCCGTTGCCGGGGAGGGACAGGCCGATGGCCTCGGTCAGGCAGTTCATCGAGTTGGCGGTGAACATGCCGGAACAGGAGCCGCAGGTCGGACAGGCGTTCTCCTCGATGCGGAGGATGTCCTCGTCCGAGATCTTGTCGTTCACGGCGTCGGAGATCGCGTCGACCAGGTCGAGGGTGCGGACCGTGCCGTCGACGAGGGTGGCGCGGCCGGACTCCATGGGGCCGCCGGAGACGAAGACCGTGGGGATGTTCAGCCGCAGGGCGGCGTTCAGCATGCCCGGGGTGATCTTGTCGCAGTTGGAGATGCAGATCAGGGCGTCGGCGCAGTGGGCCTCGACCATGTACTCCACGCTGTCCGCGATCAGGTCGCGGGAGGGCAGGGAGTACAGCATGCCGCCGTGGCCCATGGCGATGCCGTCGTCGACGGCGATGGTGTTGAACTCGCGCGGGATGCCGCCGGCGGCGACGACCGCCTCGCTGACGATCCGGCCGACCGGCGCCAGGTGCGTGTGCCCGGGGACGAACTCGGTGAAGCTGTTGGCGACGGCGATGATCGGCTTGCGGCCGATGTCCCCGCCCGGTACACCGGAGGCGCGCATAAGGGCGCGGGCGCCCGCCATGTTGCGGCCGTGGGTGACTGTGCGGGACCTCAGCTCGGGCATCGTCGCTCGCTCCTTCAAAGACGGCGTCAGAGAGTTCGGAGATTTCTGACTGCTACCGAGCGTACGCCGGTCATCCAGTGGGCGGGACGAAGTGTCCGGAATGCGGGACGGCCGTCTCGGACGACGGCATCTGCGAGAGCACCCGCAGCCCTCACGGATCGGTCAGGTGTCCCTGCACGACCGGGGCCAGCCGGGCGATGACCTGCTCCGGGTCCGCCGAGGCCAGCGGCTCGATCTTGAGGACGTACCGCAGGATCGCGGTGCCCACGAGCTGGGCGGCGGCGAGCTCGGCCCGCAGCTCGGCGTCCGGCAGCTCCAGCCGCACGGCGATGCGGCGCAGCACCTGGGTGGCGATGATGCGCCGGAAGACGGCGGCCGCGGTGTCGTTGGTGAGGGCGGAGCGGACGATGGCGAGCAGCGGCGCGCGGGTCGCCGGGTTCTCCCAGACGCCGAAGAAGAAGCGGGCCAGGCGCTCCCCCACTCCGTCGAGCGGGCCCTCCTCGATGGCCTTCGGGGCCTGCAGGGCGGGGCCGAAGGACTGGGTGATCGCCGCCTCGAAGACCTGTTCCTTCGTGCCGAAGTAGTGGTGCACGAGGGCGGAGTCGACGCCGGCGGACTTGGCGATGCCGCGTACGGACGTCTTCTCGTAGCCGCGCTCGGAGAACTCGTCGCGGGCGGCGGTCAGGATGCGGTCGCGGGTGTCCGCCGACTCCGTGCGCGGGGGGCGGCCGCGGCGGCGGGCGGTGGTGCCGGACGCGTTGCCTGCCGGGGGCCGGCCGGTCATCGCCGCGGCACCTTGACCGCGGAGGCCAGGTGCAGGCGGGTGAAGGCCAGGGCCTCGGCCAGGTCGGCCTCGCGCTCGGCGCTGGACATGGCGCGGCGGGTGTTGACCTCGATGACGACGTGCCCGTCGAAGCCGGTCAGGGCGAGCCGCTCCAGCAGCTCGGCGCACGGCTGGGTGCCGCGGCCGGGCACCAGGTGCTCGTCCTTGGCCGAGCCGCGCCCGTCGGCGAGGTGGACGTGGCCGAGCCGGTCACCCATGCGGTCGACCATGTCGAGGGCGTCGGAGCGGGCCGTCGCGGTGTGGCTGAGGTCGATCGTGAAGTGCCGGTAGTCGTCCTTCGTGACGTCCCAGTCGGGGGCGTACGCGAGCATCTCGCGGTCGCGGTAGCGCCAGGGGTACATGTTCTCGACGGCGAACCGTACGTCCGTCTCGTTCGCCATGCGCCAGATGCCGGCGACGAAGTCCCGGGCGTACTGGCGCTGCCAGCGGAACGGGGGGTGGACGACGACCGTGCTCGCGTCGAGCTTCTCGGCCGCCGCACGGGCCCGCTGGAGCTTGGTCCACGGGTCGGTGGACCAGACGCGCTGCGTGATGAGCAGGCAGGGGGCGTGCACGGCCAGGACCGGGATCTGGTGGTAGTCGCTGAGTCTGCGCAGGGCCTCGATGTCCTGGCTGACCGGGTCGGTCCAGACCATGACCTCGACTCCGTCGTAGCCGAGGCGCGCGGCGATCTCGAAGGCCGTGGCCGTCGACTCCGGGTAGACCGAGGCCGTCGACAGGGCGACCTTCGCGTCCGGGATCTTCACGGCTGGCTCTGCCATGCAGGACAGATTACGGGGTGTGGCCGGGGTGGGGTGGGGGGCCTCTTGGCCGTTGTGGTGTTTGCCATAGCGTCCGGCCCCCCGAGACCCGCCCTACTCGGACTCCATGTGATCCAGGCGACGCAGGATCACGCCCTCCCGCAGCGCCCAGGGGCATATCTCCACGCGCTCCACGCCGAAGAGGTCCAGCGCGGCCTCGGCGACCAGGGCGCCCGCCAGGAGCTGGCCGGCCCTGCCCTCCGAGACGCCCGGCAGCTCCGAGCGCTCCCGCTCCGTCATGGCGGCCAGCCGCGGGACCCAGCCCTCCAGGGACTCCCGCTTGAGCTCGCGCTGGACGTAGAGGCCCTCGGCGGAGCGGGCCGCGCCGGCGATGCGGGCCAGTTGCTTGAAGGTCTTGGAGGTGGCGACGACGTGGTCGGGGGTGCCGAAACGGCTGAACTCGCCCACCGTGCGGGCGATCTCGGTGCGGACGTGGCGGCGCAGGGCGCGGACGTCCTCCGGGTCGGGCGGATCGCCGGGCAGCCAGCCGGCGGTCAGCCGGCCGGCGCCCAGCGGCAGCGAGGCGGCCGCGTCGGGTTCCTCGTCGATGCCGTAGGCGACCTCCAGGGAGCCGCCGCCGATGTCCAGGACCAGCAGCTTGCCTGCCGACCAGCCGAACCAGCGGCGGGCGGCGAGGAAGGTCAGCCGGGCCTCCTCGGCGCCGGTGAGGACCTGGAGCTCGACGCCGGTCTCGGTGCGCACGCGCTCCAGGACGTCGTCGGCGTTGCGGGCCTCCCGTACGGCGGAGGTCGCGAACGGGAGGACCTCCTCGGCACCCTTGTCCTCGGCGGCCTGGAGCGCCTCCTTGATCACCGAGACCAGCCGGTCGACGCCGTGGGGGCCGATCGCGCCGTCGTCGTCGAGGAGCTGGGCGAGGCGCAGTTCCGCCTTGTGCGAGTGCGCGGGAAGCGGGCACGCGCCGGGGTGCGCGTCCACCACGAGCAGATGCACCGTGTTCGATCCCACGTCGAGGACACCGAGTCTCATGTACGGAACGCTACTGCCCTGTGGGCGGTCCGCCGTCCTCGGCGGGGGTACAAGGCCCGTGGCCGGGCCCGTACCCTGGACTCGTGCCAAAGACGAAAAAGGCGAAGCGCGACAAATCACCGGCTGTCGTGGACTCCGACGAGAAGGGCCTCGACTTCGCTCGCGCATGGGTGGAGTTTCCTGATCCGGCGGACGACGAGCAGGTCTTCCGCTGCGATCTGACATGGCTGACCTCTCGCTGGAACTGCATCTTCGGCAGCGGCTGCCAGGGCATCCAGGCGGGCCGCGCGGACGACGGGTGCTGCACGTTGGGTGCCCACTTCTCCGACGAGGACGACGAGAAGCGCGTCGCCGAGCATGTGGCCAGGCTCACGCCGGACATCTGGCAGCACCACGGCGAGGGCACACGGAACGGCTGGGTCTCGGAGGACGAGGACGGCGAACGGCAGACGCGGCCCTTCCAGGGGTCGTGCATCTTCCAGAACCGGCCCGGCTTCGAGGGCGGCATGGGCTGCTCGTTGCACATCCTCGCCCTGAAGGAGGGCCGCGAGCCGCTGGAGACCAAGCCGGACGTGTGCTGGCAGCTGCCCGTGCGGCGGACGTACGAGTGGATCGACCGGCCCGACGACACGCGTGTGCTGCAGGTGTCGATCGGTGAGTACGACCGGCGCGGCTGGGGCCCGGGCGGCCACGACCTGCACTGGTGGTGCACGTCGGCGACCTCGGCGCACGGCGCGGGCGATCCCGTCTACGTCTCCTACCGGCCCGAGCTGATCGAGCTGATGGGCAAGGCCGGCTACGACCGGCTGGTCGAGCTGTGCGAGGAGCGGCTGGCCTCGCAGCTGCCGCTGCTGGCACCGCATCCCGCCGATCCCGCGCGTCCGGCTGGCCCCGGCGCCTGAGGGGCCGCGTCCCGCGCATCCGGCCCGTTCCGGGCCTGAGGGGCCGGCTACGACGTGCCCGGGCTCGGGTCGCCGCTGTCCGAGGGCGGCGGCGTCGAGCCTTCCGGGTCGGCCGGGTCCGGTTCCGTCGGCGTGGGTGTGGGGTCCGGGTCGGTCGACGGGGGCGGGGTGGTCGGCGTCGGGTCGGGGTCCGGGGCGGTGGTCGTGGGCGTCGGGTCGGGGTGGGTCGGCACCGGGTCGCCCGGGTCGGTGGGGCGGGGGTCCGGGCCGGAGGGGGTGGGCGCGGTGCCGTAGCCCTCGATGCGGACGACGGCGCCCCCCGGTGCCACCGCCACCTGCGCGTGCCAGGGGCCCGCGGGCTCCCGCAGGTGGTCGACGTACACCTTGATCGTCAGCGACTCGCCGGGCCGGAGCGTTCCCGAGGACTGGCTGAGGTAGAGCCAGGGGGCTCCCGTGGACGCCGACCAGCGGACCGGGGCCGGGCCGCTCGCGGTCAGGGTGACCAGGGTGGTGTCGCCGCTGTTGTCGGCCGTGATCTCCAGGGCGCTCTCGCGTCCCGCGCCGGCGACGCCGAGGACCTCCACGGAGACGTCGGCCTTGCCGTCCTTGCCGAAGCGGGGGCCGGGGCGGGTGCTCGCGTTGCCCGTGTTCTCGTAGCCGCCGCCCGCCATCTCGCCGTCCAGGCCGAACGGGTCGTCCACCTCGAGCGCGGAGGCCGAGCGGCCGTCGTGGCCCTCGCCCACCGGGGTGCCCCGGTAGGCGGCCCACAGGGCCAGCACGGGGGCGGCCACGACGGTGGCGACGACGGTCGTGGTGACGGCACGCGCGCGGAGGCGGTCTCTTCGGGCGGCGTGGTCCTTGGGATCCATCGGGAAGCCCCGCCGGTCGAAGCGGGGAGCGGCGTGCCGCGCGCGCGGCTGGTGCGCCATGGCGATGTGCACGGCCGCGCGGGGCGCCGGAAGGACGGGCAGTTCGGCGGGCGTGACGCTGGTGCCGGGCCAGCGGCCCGGGATGGCGCGCTCGGCGGTGCGGCGGCAGCGCGGGCAGTCGTCGACGTGCCGCACGAGTTCGCGGCGCAGGGCCGTGCCGAGCACGAGCCGGTCGTCGCCGACGAGGTGCGCGATGCTCGGGCACGCCCCGGTCTCGACCACGGCGAGGGCCGCACGCGTGCGTTCCACCTCGCACGCGGCGGAGGCGAGCAGATCACGGGCGGCGGCCAGGTCCATGCCGAGGACGGCGGCGACCTCGTGGGCGGCGAGGTGGTGGCGCACGGCCAGTTCGAGCGCCTCGCGCTGCTCCGGGGTGGTGCCCGCGGCCTCCGGCCAGGCCAGCAGGGCCAGTTCGCGTCGGCGCCGCTCCTGGACCTCCTCGGAGGGGACCGGGGCGGCCGGGCGGTCGGCGCGTCGCCGGTCGGTGCGGCCCGCCGCGTGAGTGCTCAGACGTTTCTGCTTGGCCTCGGCCAGCTTGCGCAGGCACGCCCAGCGGGCCAGCGCGTACAGCCAGGCCCTGCGGTCCGCGGGTGCCTCGGGGGCCTGCCGGCCGCGGCGTTCGGCGAGTGCGAGGACGTCGCCCAGGGCGGTGGTCGCGGCCTCGTGGTCACACAGCACCGACAGGCAGTAGGTGAACAGGCCGTCCAGGTACGGCTCGTAGCGCGCGGGCGGCCGCTGCGCCAGCGTGCGCGCCGCTCCGCGGTCGCGCGCTTCCCGGTGCGCCCGATGTGCGCCGGCCGTGCGGGTCGAGCGGGTCGAGATCTCCGGAGTACTGCTCATCATTCGGCGACCGTAGGGGGCCGGGAGTGGCACCTTCCGGCGGCTTGAGCACATTTAATCCGTACGGGTGAAACGATCCCTCAATCGGGGACACGAACCGGTTGTTCCGCCGCCGGCGCGGGGTGGCGGCCCCCTGGCGCGTGTCCGGCCGACGGCGGCCGGACACGCGATGTCAGTGCCTGCGGCTACGGTTCCGTCCATGGCTGCCCGTACGAAGACCACCAAGGACCGCCCGTCCTACCGCTGCACGGAGTGCGGCTGGCAGACGGCGAAGTGGCTCGGCCGCTGCCCCGAGTGCCAGGCCTGGGGGACGGTCGAGGAGTACGGCGCGCCCGCGGTGCGCACCACGACACCGGGCCGGGTCACCACCTCCGCCCTCCCTATCGGCCAGGTGGACGGACGGCAGGCCACCGCCCGCCCCACCGGCGTGCCCGAGCTGGACCGCGTGCTCGGCGGCGGGCTGGTGCCCGGCGCGGTGGTGCTGGTCGCGGGCGAGCCGGGGGTCGGCAAGTCCACCCTGCTGCTCGACGTCGCGGCCAAGTCCGCGAGCGACGAGCACCGCACGCTGTACGTCACGGGCGAGGAGTCGGCGAGCCAGGTCCGGCTGCGGGCCGACCGCATCGGCGCCATCGACGACCACCTGTACCTGGCGGCCGAGACGGATCTGGCCGCGGTGCTGGGCCATCTGGACGCGGTGAAACCGTCGCTGCTGATCATGGACTCGGTGCAGACGGTGGCCTCTCCCGAGATCGACGGCGCGCCCGGCGGCATGGCCCAGGTGCGGGAGGTCGCGGGCGCCCTGATCCGGGCCTCGAAGGAACGCGGCATGTCCACGCTGCTGGTGGGCCATGTCACCAAGGACGGCGCGATCGCGGGCCCGCGCCTGCTGGAGCACCTGGTGGACGTCGTCCTGCACTTCGAGGGCGACCGGCACGCCCGCCTGCGTCTGGTGCGCGGCGTCAAGAACCGCTACGGCACCACCGACGAGGTCGGCTGCTTCGAGCTGCACGACGAGGGCATCACGGGCCTCGCCGACCCGAGCGGGCTCTTCCTGACCCGCCGGGCCGAACCGGTCCCGGGCACCTGCCTGACCGTCACCCTGGAGGGCCGCCGCCCGCTGGTCGCCGAGGTCCAGGCGCTCACGGTCGACTCGCAGATCCCCTCCCCGCGCCGCACCACCTCGGGCCTGGAGACCTCCCGCGTCTCGATGATGCTCGCGGTGCTGGAACAGCGCGGGCGGATCAGCGCCTTGGGCAAAAGGGACATCTACTCCGCGACGGTCGGCGGTGTGAGGCTCTCGGAGCCGGCCGCCGACCTGGCCGTCGCCCTCGCCCTGGCGAGCGCCGCGAGTGACACACCTCTCCCCAAGAACCTCGTCGCGATCGGGGAAGTGGGCCTCGCCGGCGAGGTGAGACGCGTCACGGGCGTGCAGCGCAGACTGGCGGAAGCCCACCGTCTGGGCTTCACACATGCCCTGGTACCGGCCGATCCGGGCAAGGTCCCGCCGGGCATGAAGGTCCTGGAAGTCGCGGACATAGGGGACGCCCTGCGGGTCCTTCCGCGCTCCCGTCGCCGAGAGGCCCCACAGGACGAGGAGGGTCGCCGGTAGACTTTGCCCTGGTCTCGCCCGTCCGTGCGAACCGAGCGCGCGACACGGGGGCGCCCAGAACCTGCGACCGGAGGAGTGCAGTGGCAGCCAACGACCGGGCATCGTCTCCCGGAAAGTCCGGCGGGAGTGCCGGTACCGATGGCCTGATGCGTGCCTCTCTGAGCGCCGTGGCGCCCGGCACCGCCCTGCGTGACGGCCTTGAGCGGGTCCTGCGCGGCAACACGGGCGGGCTCATCGTGCTCGGCTCCGACAAGACGGTCGAGGCACTGTGCAGCGGCGGTTTCGTCCTGGACGTCGAGTTCACCGCGACCCGCCTGCGCGAGCTGTGCAAGCTGGACGGCGGCATCGTGCTGTCCTCGGACTTGTCGAAGATCCTGCGGGCCGGTGTGCAGCTGGTCCCGGACCCGACGATCCCCACGGAGGAGACTGGCACCCGGCACCGCACCGCGGACCGCGTCAGCAAGCAGGTCGGCTTCCCGGTGGTCTCCGTCTCCCAGTCGATGCGGCTGATCGCCCTGTACGTCGACGGCCAGCGCCGCGTCCTGGAGGACTCGGCGGCGATCCTGTCCCGCGCCAACCAGGCCCTCGCGACCCTGGAGCGCTACAAGCTCCGCCTGGACGAGGTCGCGGGCACACTGTCGGCGCTGGAGATCGAGGACCTGGTGACCGTCCGGGACGTCTCGGCGGTCGCCCAGCGCCTGGAGATGGTCCGCCGCATCGCCACGGAGATCGCCGAGTACGTGGTGGAGCTGGGCACGGACGGCCGGCTGCTGGCCCTCCAGCTCGACGAGTTGATCGCAGGCGTGGAGCCCGAGCGTGAGCTGGTCGTCCGGGACTACGTCCCCGAGCCCACGGCCAAGCGCTCCCGCACGGTCGACGAGGCCCTCGCCGAACTCGACGCCCTCAGCCACGCCGAGCTTCTCGAACTGTCCACGGTGGCGCGGGCGTTGGGTTACACCGGCGCACCCGAGACGCTGGACTCGGCTGTCTCGCCGCGCGGGTTCCGTCTGCTGGCCAAGGTGCCCCGGCTCCCCGGCGCGATCATCGACCGCCTGGTCGAGCACTTCGGCGGGCTGCAGAAGCTGCTCGCCGCGAGCGTCGACGACCTGCAGACGGTGGACGGCGTGGGCGAGGCCCGGGCGCGCAGTGTCCGCGAGGGCCTGTCGCGTCTGGCGGAGTCGTCGATCCTGGAGCGGTACGTCTAGCGCGCAGGACACCCTGCCGCAACGGCCGAGGGCGGTACCCGGCAAGGGGTACCGCCCTCGGCCGTTCTCGACGACCGGTTGGACAGGGGCCGCTGCTCGGGTCGCGGATCGGGCGCCGCGGCCCTAGTCTGCCGAGAGCACGAACGACGTCTGGGCCTTCGCGAAGCCCGGAGCCTTGGCTTCCAGCAGGTACGTGCCCGCCCCGGCCGAACCCGCGGGAGGCGTGGCGCACTTGGGAGCGCTCGGCTTGCGGTCCCACTTCACGGTGTAGGTGATGCCGCTGCCCGCGGCGACCCGGTACAGCTGGTGCGCGGCGGACTCGGGGCAGTCCTCGGAGGACCAGTAGTCGTCGTCGCTGCTCGCCGGGGCGATGGTGAACACCGCGTTCTTCGGCCCGAGATCGATCTTGCAGTCGCTGCCGGAGACGTTCCGTGCGGTCAGCAGGAACGTGGGCGTCTGCTCCGGGTCGTAGGTGTTGTGCCGGCTGCGCAGGCTGAACTTGACCGCGCTCGCGGTGCAGTCGGGGAGGGTGGAGCCGGACGGCAGCGTGTCTCCCGCGCCGACGCCGCCCGCGGTGGCACCGCTGCCCGAACCGCCGTCGCCGTCCGCCCCCTCGGAGCCGCCGGAGCCGGAACCGCCGCCGGAGCCGGAGCCGTCTGCCGACCCAGTCCCCGTGCCGTCACCGGAGCCGTCTCCCGAGCCGTCGCCGGAGCCGGACGAGGAGCCGCCGGAACCGCCGGAGCCGCCGCCCGACTCGTCGCGTCCTCCGGGGGCTTGGCTGATGGCCGGGCCCGAACCCGACGGCCCGGGCGTGATGGAAGGCGCGGGATTCTTGCCGTCGGCGCCGTTGTCACCGTCCTTGCCGCCCCCGCCGCCCATCATCACGATCCAGGTGGTCAGCAGCGCCAACACGGCGACCACACACACCAGTACGACCCTCCGACGCCAATAGATGGAGGAGGGAAGCGGCCCGACCGGATTGCGCAGAGATCCCACGGCTCAAACCTTACGAGAGATCGGCTCGTCAACCCGTCCCACCCGCCGCTCGGAGCGACAACTTTTCCGGATCATCATTCCGGAAGTCCCGTTCCCGCCCCTGTCTTTCGTCAGGTGCGCGGCATGACGATCGCCGGGTGTGACGGAACAGGCCTTCCGCTTACGGTCCGTGACCATGACCTTCGAGGACACGACGCTCTACCGCGCCATCACCGACTTCGCGCACACCACCCCGTCGTGGGTGCAACACGGGGCCAGGACATGGACGGAGGCCGGGCTGCTCGTCTTTGTGGCGCTGTTCGCCGCCGGTTGGTGGCGCGCCCGTCGCGGCAGCCCCCAGGTGTTCGCGACAGCGGCCCTTGCACCTTCGGCCACTGCTGCGGCGTATGTGTGCAGTGAAATTCTCAAGTCCGTTGTCACGGAGGAACGTCCGTGCCGGGCGGTGGCCGATGCGGCCGTGTCGCTGGCCGAATGCCCCCCGCACGGCGACTGGTCCTTCCCGTCGAACCACGCCACGATCGCGGGCGCGTCGGCGGTCGCCCTGGCCCTGGTACGGCGTGCGCTGCTGTGGCTGACCGCTCCGCTCGCCCTCCTCATGGCCCTCTCCAGGGTCTTCGTCGGCGTGCACTATCCGCACGACGTCGTGGCGGGCCTCGGGCTGGGCACACTCGTCGTCCTCGTCGCCGTACGGCTGGGTGCCGGGCCGACGGCGCGGCTGGCCGGGGCACTGCGCACCTCGTCGGCACCGGCGGTGCGGTGGCTGCTCGGGCCGGGCCCGGCGCCCGTCCCGTCGTACGAGACGGCCGCGCGCCGGTGAGCCGGGACGCACGGCGCGCAGTGGGCCAGGCCGCACGCGCGCTGCTCAGCCGCGGCCGTGCGCTGTCGTCGAGCGCTGCGCGCCCGCAGCGCCGGCCGGTCGTTCGTCCTCCACCGACGGGTACGGCGAGACCCGGTCGCTCACGGCTCCGCCAGCCCCGCCTCGAACGCCACGATCGCCGCCTGTACCCGGTTGCGTACGTCCAGCCGGTCCAGGACCGAGCTGACGTAGGCCTTCACCGTGCCCTCGACCAGGTGGAGCCGGGCGGCGATCTCCGGGTTGGACAGGCCTGCGCCGACCAGGCCGAGCACCTCGCGCTCACGGGGGCTCAGGACCGCCACCCGCGCGCGTGCCCGAGCCTCGCGAGTGAGGCGCCCGCCGCCGAGGCCCTCGTCGATGACGTACCGGGCCACCTTGGGCGAGAGGAACGCGGCACCTGCTGCCACCGCCCGCACGCCCGCCACGAGTTCGTACGGATCCCCGGACTTCAGCAGGAAGCCGGTGGCGCCACCGCCCAGGGCGCGGGTCACGTAGGCGCCCTCTGAGAAGGTGGTGAGCATCGCGACGGCCGTGCCGGGCACGGACCGCACGATCTCCTCCGCCGCCCCGAGGCCGTCCAGGCGGGGCATGCGGATGTCCAGCAGGGCGACGTCCGGGCGGTGCGCGCGGGCCAGCTCGACCGCCTCGCGCCCGTCGCCCGCCTCGGCGACGACCTCCGTCCCTCCGCCACTGCCCAGGATGGCGCGCACCCCGGCCCGGACCATCGCCTCGTCGTCGGCCAGCAGCACCCGGATCGGTGCCCTGCTCGCGTCTCCTGTGCTCACCGTGCGAACTCCTCGTACTCTTCCCGGCCTTCGCCGGACATCCCCACCCCGGGGACCACGTCCTTGGCGACCAGCCGCCCGGCATCGAAGCACAGTCTGAAGTGGTCAACGGAGACGAACAGTTCGCCGCTCGCGCGGTAGTAGCGGCACTCTGCTCCCCTGGGCGGAGCGGGAGCCCGGTCGTCGGGTGGGTCGTTCACATCGCGATCGGGCAGCATGCGTTCGACCTCGGCCGTCGGTGCGCCCAGGCGCAGTTCGGTGTACGCGGCCGGTTCGAGCACCGAGTGCGTCTCGGCGTACGCGTACCAGCCGAAGGCGGCGCCGACGAGTGCGACGCCCACGCCGGCCGCGGTGCCGAGGCCGATGGCGACCCGGCGGCGGACCTGGGTGAACGGTGCCCGGGCGGGGCGCGGAGGTGTGACGGCGGTCCGCTGCCGGGGAACGTACGCCCGCACCCGGAAGCCCTCCGCGTGCCGGCCTGCCTCGAACTCCCCGCCGATCGAGGTCACCGCGGCCCGCAGCCCGAGCAGACCGGTGCCGCCCCCGGAAGGCGGAGAGGCATCCCGCGTCGCCCGGCCGCTGGTGATCGTGACGGAGGTGCCCGCGGCGCGTGCGGTGACCGCCACGACCACGGGGGCGCCCGGCGCGTGCCGTGCCGCGTTGGTCAGTGCCTCCCTGGTCACGCGGTGCAGCAGCCGCTCGGCGACGTCGCCGGGGTCCGCGGGCGGGTCGTGTCCGGCGGCCCAGCGCACGGGGAGGCCCGACTCGGCGGCGCGGGCGACGAGTTGCTCCAGGGTCTCGCCGGCCGGGGCCAACGGCACCGGCTCGTCGTCGTCCTCGCGCAGAACGCCGATGATGCGGTGCAGCCGGTCGGTGGCGTCGGCGGCGGCCGCGCGCAGGTCGGCCGCCGCGGCGCGGTGTTCGTCGCCGAGGCCGTGGGCGACTTGGAGGGCACCCGCGCGCAGAGCGATGAGGCTCAGTTCGTGGCCGAGGGAATCGTGCATGTCCTGGGCGATCCGGGCCCGTTCACGCAGCTTCGCCCCCTCCTCGGCGAAGCGGGTCTCGTCCTCCAGCCGGGCGGCACGCAGCCACCCCTCCTCGGCCAGCTCACGGCTCTGCCTCCAGTAGCGCCCGCCGAGCCAGGGAAAGACACAGCCGAAGAGCAGCGTGCCCGCCATGACAAAGCACTCGGGGGCCGGGTCGGCCCCCATGAGCGCGCTGCGCGCGGCGCCCACGCAGCCGACGGCCGCGAAGCACACCAGGGCCGGGCGCGCCCGGGCCGCCCGCAGCCCGAGCAGCAGTGCGCACACTCCGAGGGCGGGGCCGTAGGAGATGGTGAACAGGGCCGGGGCGGCGGCGAGACTCAAGGCCGCCACCAGCCCGAAGGCGACCAGAGGCAACCGCCGGGACACAGCGGCGGCCCCGGCCAGCACGACCACACCAACCGCCTGCTGCCAGCCCGGCCGCGGCTCGTTCAGCCCGACCCGGTCCGCGGTGAGCGCCGGGACGGCGAAGGCTGCCCAGAGGAGGGCGCCGCGGGCGAGAGAGGCCGGGCCGGGACGTTCCATGCGCCTGACGCTACAAGCGCCGGCCCGCCCGCGCTGCTGTCGATCGTCAGGCAGCTGTCTCCTTCAGGGGTGGCGGTTCAACCGAACAGGGGCCTCTGCGTGGCACCATCGAAGGGCCATGACTGCTCCCACGAAACCCCCGCATCCCACCGCCGCCTCACCCACCCCCTCCGGTGGGACCCCCTCGGGGCCGGTCCCCGGAGAGAACCTGCACTCCCCCGTCATCGACTGGTTCGGCGAACACGCCCGTGACCTGCCGTGGCGGCGCCCCGAGGCCGGGGCATGGGGGGTGATGGTCAGCGAGTTCATGCTGCAGCAGACCCCGGTGAGCCGTGTTCTGCCCGTCTACGAGCAGTGGCTGGAGCGCTGGCCGCGCCCGGCCGACCTGGCCAAGGAGGCGCCCGGCGAGGCCGTTCGCGCCTGGGGGCGGCTCGGTTACCCCCGCCGTGCGCTGCGGCTGCACGGTGCCGCCGTCGCCATAACGGAACGGCACGGCGGTGACGTACCGGCCGACCACGCCCAGCTGCTGGCGCTCCCCGGCATCGGCGAGTACACGGCGGCCGCCGTCGCCTCCTTCGCCTACGGGCAACGGCACCCGGTGCTGGACACCAATGTCCGCCGCGTCTTCGCCCGCGCGGTCACCGGTGTGCAGTACCCGCCGAACGCCACCACCGCCGCCGAGCGCAGGCTGGCCCGCGCGCTGCTGCCCGAGGACGAGCCGACCGCCGCCCGCTGGGCCGCCGCCTCCATGGAGCTGGGCGCGCTGGTGTGCACGGCGAAGAGCGAGTCGTGTCACCGCTGCCCGATCGCCGCGCAGTGCGCCTGGCGGCTGGCGGGCAAGCCGGAGCACGACGGGCCGCCGCGCCGGGGCCAGACCTACGCGGGCACCGACCGGCAGGTGCGCGGGCGGCTGCTCGCCGTGCTGCGGGAGGCCCACGGGCCCGTACCGCAGGCGGCACTGGACCGGGTGTGGCACGAGCCGGTGCAGCGGGCCCGCGCCCTCGACGGTCTGGTCGCCGACGGTCTGGTGGAGCCGCTGGCCGACGGCTCGTACCGGCTGCCGCTGACCTGACGCACAGACAGGTCACAGCCGCGGACCGCCGCCCGTAACGGAGCTCGGGGTGGACAAATCACCCCGAACCAGCCTCAACACCCCCACCTCCTTACCCCGTTCGGATTTCCGTTACACAACCGACGGACAGCCGAGCGCTGGCCGAAGGCTGCTTCGGACAGCGCCGTGACAACGCCTCCGTACCTTCAGATGCGTTCCCGGAAGACACGGGAGCACTGAAGACCACAGGCAGTACACGGGCGGCGGGGAGCCGGCCCGAAACGGGGAAACGGGAGGCGGTTCACCATGGCGCAGGGCGAGGTGCTCGAGTTCGAGGAGTACGTCCGCACCCGGCAGGACGCGCTGCTGCGCAGTGCCCGCCGCCTGGTCCCGGACCCGACCGACGCGCAGGACCTGCTGCAGACGGCGCTGGTGCGGACGTACGGCCGGTGGGAGACCATCGAGGACAAGCGGCTGGCCGACGCCTACCTGCGCCGGGTGATGATCAACACCCGCACGGAGTGGTGGCGGGCGCGCAAGCTGGAGGAGGTCCCGACCGAGCAGCTCCCGGACGCCTCGGTCGACGACGCCACCGAGCAGCACGCGGACCGCGCCCTGCTCATGGACATCCTGAAGGTTCTCGCCCCGAAGCAGCGCAGTGTCGTGGTGCTGCGACACTGGGAGCAGATGTCCACGGAGGAGACGGCCGCCGCCCTCGGCATGTCGGCCGGAACGGTCAAGAGCACGCTGCACCGGGCGCTCGCCCGGCTCCGCGAGGAGCTGGAGTCCCGCGACCTGGACGCACGCGCGCTGGAGCGTGAGGAGCGGGAGCGGTGCGCGGCCTGACCGGCGCGGGTTCTGCACGGACCCGGGGCAGTATCCAGGCGGTGAGCGCGGCCCTGGCCGTGCCCACCGCCCTCGCCCTTTTGGTGTCCGGGTGCGGTGCGGGCGGCACCGGCGCCCGTGACGAGGGCCCGGCACACGCCGACTCGGTGGCGGGCGCCGCCGCCGCGACACCGTCCGCCGCACCGTCGAAGTCACCCGACACGGTGAACGCGGTCAAGCTCGTCAAGGACGACCCGAAGGTCGCGCCCGAGGTGAAGCGGGAGCTGAAGCCGTGCGTGGCGAACGAGTACCCGGTCGACGTCTCCTACGGCAATCTGACCTCGGGCTCCGCGGACGACGTCGTCGTCAACGTGCTGACCTGCGGTGACGCGGTGGGCGTCGGCAGTTACGTGTACCGCGAGCAGCACGGCTCGTACGAGAACGTGTTCGCCTCCGAGGAGCCGCCGGTCTACGCGGAGATCGACCGCGGCGACCTGGTGGTGACCAAGCAGGTGTACGACAAGGGTGACCCGGTGTCGAGTCCCTCCGGGGAGAACGTGATCACGTACAGATGGACCTCCGGCCACTTCGCCGAGAAGTACCGCACGCACAACGACTACGGGAAGGTCGCCGGCGACAGTGCGTCGCCGGTGCCGGCGAGCTGACGCGGGCGCGGAGGGCCGCGTGAACCGATCGGGGCACTCGGACCGATCCCCCGGTGAACGCATAGCGTGGGCCGTGCGTCCCAGCAGGGGAACGCACCTCCAACAACCGCACATGTGTCGTAGCAGCCGATGGCACCCCACGGATCACAGAGGACAGAGAGCACCGGGATGGCAGACCAGACCCACGTCCTGTTCGTCGAGGACGACGACGTCATCCGCGAGGCCACGCAGCTCGCCCTGGAACGGGACGGCTTCGTGGTCACCGCCATGCCCGACGGGCTGTCGGGACTGGAGGCGTTCCGGGCGGACCGCCCCGACATCGCGCTGCTGGACGTCATGGTTCCCGGCCTCGACGGGGTGAGCCTGTGCCGCCGGATCCGGGACGAGTCGACCGTGCCGGTGATCATGCTGTCGGCGCGGGCCGACTCCATCGACGTCGTGCTGGGCCTGGAGGCGGGCGCCGACGACTATGTGACCAAGCCGTTCGACGGTGCCGTCCTGGTCGCCCGCATCCGCGCGGTGCTGCGACGCTTCGGACACGCGGGCGGCGGCCGGGCCGAGGAGCCGGACGCCCCGGCGAGCGGCGGGGTGCTGGCCTTCGGGGACCTGGAGGTCGACACCGAGGGCATGGAGGTCCGCCGCGCCGGGCAGCCGGTCGCGCTGACACCGACCGAGATGCGGCTGCTGCTGGAGTTCTCCTCCGCGCCCGGCACGGTGCTCTCCCGGGACAAGCTGCTGGAACGGGTGTGGGACTACGGCTGGGGCGGTGACACCCGGGTCGTCGACGTGCATGTGCAGCGGCTGCGGCAGAAGATCGGCCAGGACCGGATCGAGACGGTCC
The DNA here is from genome assembly GCF_042262425.1 of Streptomyces sp. NPDC056373. Lineage (NCBI taxonomy): Bacteria > Bacillati > Actinomycetota > Actinomycetes > Kitasatosporales > Streptomycetaceae > Streptomyces > Streptomyces sp. NPDC056373. Next base: position 129,758 of record NZ_JBHJPX010000019.1, on the reverse strand, counting down.
GCGGGTTCGGCTACAAGTTGAAGGCCTGAGCAGGGGCAGGGGTATGAGGGGGCACTTCCGGCGCCTGGTCGCCGCGGGCCTGGAGCGGGCGGGCATCCGTACGGGCCTCAGATGGAAGCTGAGCGCGGCCATCGCCCTGGTGGGCGCGCTGGTGGCGATCGCGCTGAGCCTCGTGGTGCACAACGCCGCCCGGGTCTCGATGCTGGACAACGCGCGCGACCTGGCCGACGAGCGGATCATGATCGCCCAGCGCAACTTCGAGCTGTCCGGGCGGATGAACTTCCCCAACACCAAGATCAACGACCCCGCCCTGCCGCATGCCCTGCGGGAGCGGGTCGAGGCGGGCCAGCGGGCGACGTACGTGGCGGACCGGCCGGGTGACGTGCCCGACATATGGGCCGCCGTGCCGCTGAAGAACGGGCAGGTGATGTCGCTGCACTCGGGCTTCACCGACCGCAGCTCGGACATCCTCCAGGACCTCGACCAGGCCCTGCTCATCGGGTCCATCGCGGTCGTCCTCGGCGGCAGCGCGCTGGGGGTGCTCATCGGCGGGCACCTCTCGCGGCGGTTGCGCAAGGCGGCCGTCGCGGCGAACCAGCTCGCCGGCGGCGAGACGGACGTGCGCGTGCGGGACGCCATGGGCGGGGTCGTACGGGACGAGACCGACGACCTGGCGAGCGCGGTGGACGCCATGGCGGACGCGCTGCGGCAGCGCATCGAGGCCGAGCGGCGGGTCACCGCCGACATCGCGCACGAGCTGCGCACCCCGGTGACCGGGCTGCTGACCGCCGCGGAACTGCTGCCGCCCGGGCGCCCCACCGAGCTGGTGCTGGACCGGGCGAAGGCCATGCGCACGCTGGTCGAGGACGTGCTGGAGGTGGCCCGGCTGGACGGGGCCTCCGAGCGGGCGGAGCTGCAGGACGTCATGCTGGGGGAGTTCGTCGCCCGGCGGGTGGCGGCCAAGGACCGGGCCATCGAGGTGCGTGTCGTGCACGAGTCGGAGGTGACCACCGACCCGCGCCGCCTGGAGCGCGTCCTGTTCAACCTCCTGGCCAACGCGGCCCGGCACGGCAAGCCGCCCATCGAGGTCAGCGTCGAGGGCCGGGTCATCCGGGTGCGCGACCACGGCCCGGGCTTTCCCGAGGACCTGCTAGCCGACGGGCCGAGCCGCTTCCGCACCGGCAGCAAGGACCGGGCCGGGCAGGGCCACGGGCTCGGCCTGACCATCGCGGCCGGACAGGCCCGGGTCATGGGCGCGCGGCTGACCTTCCGCAACGTCCGCACCCCCGGGACGCCCGAGCATCTGCCGGCCGAGGGCGCGGTCGCCGTGCTGTGGCTGCCGGAGCACGCGCCGACGAACACCGGGAGCTATCCGATGCTGCCGGGTTCGTGAGCCGTCCGGGCGTCCGGGTCCAGGTCGGGGCCCGCCCGGCCCCGGTCCCGGTCCCGGTCCATGGCGTCCTTGGCGAGCCGCATCCGCCGCGTCCTGTCCATGGGACCGATGGTGGCACGGGGGGTCCGACAGCGGCCCCCGCCTGCGGCCGGGCATTCCGCGGCCGGGCATGACGAGGCCCCCGGGGCGGACACTCACTCCCGGGGGCCTCGTGCGGTGCGGTCAGACGGCCTCGACCATGGGCGGCTGCGCCGCCGGGGTGTCGGGCTCGCCGTCCTGCTTCGGTCCCGCTCCCTTCAGCGGCACCTCCTTCACGAACACGGCCGCCACGAGGGCGACCACCGCCACCACGGCCCCGAGCAGGAACGCCGAGTGCGTGCCGGCGGACACCGCGTGCTGGTACGCCTCGCGGACCAGCGCCGGCAGCTTCTGCATGCTCTTCCAGTCGAGCTGCGCCGACTGCTCGGTCACCTTGGAGCCGAGCGCACCGGCCCGCTCGCTCATGACGTCCTGGACGCGGTTGTTGAACAGCGCGCCCATGATCGCGACGCCGAAGGAGGAGCCGAGGGTGCGGAAGAGCGTGGTGGAGGAGGACGCGACGCCCATGTCCTTCATCTCCACGCTGTTCTGCGCGACCAGCATGGTGATCTGCATCAGGCAGCCCATGCCGAGCCCGACCACGGCCATGAAGACGCCGGACGTCAGACGGGAGGTTCCGGTGTCCATCGTGGACAGCAGGTACAGGCCGACGATCATCAGCGCGCTGCCGAGGACCGGGAAGACCTTGTACTTGCCGGTGTTCGTGGTCACCCGCCCGGCGACCATCGAGGTCACCAGCATCGCGCCGAGCATCGGCAGCAGCAGCAGCCCGGAGTTGGTCGCGGAAGCGCCCTGCACGGACTGCTGGTACAGCGGCAGGAAGAGCGTGGCACCGAACATCACGAAGCCGGTGATGAAACCGATGACCGACATCAGCGTGAAGTTCAGGCTGCGGAAGATGTGCAGCGGCACCACCGGCTCCGCGGCCCTGGTCTGCCAGAACACGAACCCGACCAGCGCGGCCACCCCGATGCCGATCAGCTCCATGATCCGCGCGGAGCTCCACGCGTACTCCGTGCCGCCCCACGTCGTCACCAGCACGATCGCGGTGATGCCGACGGTCAGCAGCGCGGCGCCCAGGTAGTCGATCCGCGCCTTGGAGCGCTTCTTGGGCAGGTGCAGCACGGCGGTGACGGCGACGAGCGCGACCACGCCGAGCGGCAGGTTGATGTAGAAGGCCCACCGCCAGCCCCAGTTGTCGGTGATCGTGCCGCCGACCAGCGGGCCGCCGATCATCGCCAGCGCCATGACGCCGGCCATCATGCCCTGGTACTTGCCCCGCTCCCGGGGCGGAATCAGGTCACCGATGATCGCCATGACGCCGACCATCAGACCGCCGGCACCGAGGCCCTGCACCGCGCGGAAGCCGATCAGTTCGTTCATGTCCTGGGCCATGCCGCTGAGCGCGGAGCCGATCAGGAAGATCACGATGGACGACAGGAACGTGCCCTTGCGGCCGTACATGTCGCCGAGCTTGCCCCACAGCGGGGTGGAGGCCGCGGTCGCGAGGGTGTAGGCGGTGACGACCCAGGAGAGGTGTTCGAGACCGCCCAGGTCACCGACGATCGTCGGCATCGCGGTGCCGATGATCATGTTGTCGAGCATCGCGAGCATCATCGCGATCATCAGCGCGAGCAGTACGACCCGTACGCTCCTGGGCTGTTTCTCCCCGGTGTCTGCCGCCAGTGTGTCCGTTGTGTCCGCCATCGCTTCCCACTCCCCCAGCTACCGCTACTTACTTGTCGACCGGCTAGTGACTACACTCGGAAGCTAGCCGCGGAACTAGCCGGGCGTCAAGTAAGTTTTATGGAAAGCGGACGGCGTAGGAGGATGGGCGGCACCATGGACGGCACCAGGCAGCGGCGCCGCGGGAACACCCGCCGGCGCATCCAGGACGTGGCGCTCGAACTCTTCGCCGAGCACGGCTACGAGAAGACCTCACTGCGCGAGATCGCGGAGCACCTGGAGGTCACCAAAGCGGCGCTCTACTACCACTTCAAGACCAAGGAAGAGATCCTCGTCAGCATCTTCGAGGACCTCACCCAGCCGATCGAGGACCTGATCGCGTGGGGCCGGCAGCAGCCGCACACCCTGGCCACGAAGCAGGAGATCATCCGCCGCTACGCCGACACGCTCGCCGAGGCGGCGCCACTGTTCCGTTTCATGCACGAGAACCAGGCGACGGTACGGGACCTGCGGATCGGTGAGTCCTTCAAGGCGCGCATCCACAGTCTGCGCGACATCATCGTCGACCCGGACTCGGACCTGGTCGACCAGGTCCGCTGCGCCAGCGCGATCTTCACACTGCACGCCGGCATGTTCCTGCTGCAGGACATGGGAGACGACCCCGAGGAGAAGAACAAAGCCGTCCTCGAGGTCGCCACGGACCTGGTGACCCAGGCCCACCGGGGAGCCGGAAGCTCCTAGCGGGCCGGGGGGATCACGCCTTCGGTCAGACCGTCACGCCCTTGGCGCGCAGGAACTTCACCGGGTCGACCGCCGAGCCGTAGTTCGGGGTCGTACGGATCTCGAAGTGCAGGTGCGGGCCGCTGGAGTTGCCGGTGTTGCCGGACCTGGCTATCTCCTGGCCGGTCTTGACGATCTGGCCGACGCGCACCTCGACCTTCGACAGGTGGGCGTACTGGGAGTACGTGCCGTTGCCGTGCTTGATGACGATGGCGTTGCCGTACGCGGGACCGTCGCCGGCGCCGTTGCCGCCGGCCTTGACCACGGTGCCGCCGTGGGCGGCGAGGACCTGCGTACCGCTCGGCACGGCGAAGTCCTGGCCGCTGTGCTTGTGCGCCCACATGCCGCCGTTCTGGGCGAAGCTCGCGGAGAGCGTGTACTTCTTCACCGGGTCGATCCAGGACGGCTTGGCCTTCTTGGCGGCCGCCTTCTTGGCCGCGGCCTTCTTCTCGGCCGCCTTCTTGGCGGCGGCGGCCTTCTCGGCCTTCGCGGCCTCGGCCTTGGCGACCTTGGCCTGGGCGGCGGCCTGCGCCTGGACGGCACTGGCGGCCCCGGACGCGGCCGTGGTGTCGGCGGCGGACGCGACCCCGGCTCCCAGTGCGACCGAGACACCAAGGCCGGCGGCCAGCACGGTCGCACGGGTGCGGAGCTGGGACGTACGGGAAGAACGGGACGTGACGCGCTGGGACATCGAAACCTCGTGTGGAAGGGGACGGAGAAAACCACCCGGCGCACAACCGCTCGCCGTGTGGCCATCCCTTGGTAACCCGAAGCCCGACAAACTCCCAAAAGCGTGATCTACGACGCTAGTTAGTAATTTGGTTCAGTGTTCTACGTCTCTTGACAGAGCAGTCATTCGGTACGAATCAGGACACTGGCCAGCACTTCCACCCGCGCATCGGGGGAAGAATCCCTTTTCTCCCGGTCCGTTAGCCACTATTCCTGCTAGTAACGGACATATCGCCTGTGCGCCATGTCACCGAGGGCCCTCTTCGGTCATTCAGAAAATGTGACGCAGGCCTCTAGGCGCCTACCGTCCGGTAACCCTACGGTTCCCCTCACGCCACCCTCGAGCACGAGCATGCACACGACATGTTGGCAGCGTCACGGACGTGAGAGGACCCCCACGACATGCAGACCCGACGCCCCTGGTTGCGCCGCGCATCAGTGACCGCCGTCTCCGCGGCGGCGCTCGTGGCCATGGCCGCACCGGCCGACGCCGCGCCCGCCGCACAGGCCTCCACCACCACCAAGGTCACGTCGACGTCCGCGGCCGCGGACGTCGACTACGGCACCTGGCAGAAGGACTGCCAGGCCGTGATGGACCAGGCACTGCCCTATCTGAAGCAGCGGATCGCGGCCCAGAAGCCGGGCGAGAAGCAGGCGATCGTCTTCGACATCGACAACACGACACTGGAGACGGACTTCGGCTTCGCCTATCCGCAACCGGCCAACAAGCCGGTCCTGGAAGCCGCGAGATACGCCCAGGAGCGCGGCGTCGCGCTGTTCTTCGTGACCGCCCGGCCGGACATCATCGCCTCGTTCACCCAGTACAACCTGAAGCAGACCGGCTACCAGGTCTCCGGACTCTACGTCCGCAACTTCATCGACCTCTTCAAGAACGTCGCCGACTACAAGACGGCCCAGCGCGTCGACGTCGAGCGCAAGGGCTACACGATCATCGCGAACATCGGCAACAGCGCCACCGACCTGTCGGGCGGCCACGCCGAGAAGACGTTCAAGCTGCCGGACTACGACGGGCAGCTCTCCTGACCCGCCCCGTCAACTGCGAGTAGTCTCACCCCCGTTCACGATCACGGGGGTGAGGCGGATGGATCCGACGGTACTCGGGGGCAGACTGGCGTCCGCACTGGTCGCCCCCCTGCTGAAAAAGCTCTTCCGTTCGGAGAGCCCGGGCGCTGGACTGCTCGACCAGCCCGTGCGCCTCGCCGCGCTCGTGTCCTTCCGGGGCGAGAAGCGCACTCTGGACGAGCAGGACGTACAGGGGCTCGCCGGTCGGATCGTGGCGCAGGCGGTGGACTCTCCCGGCGAGCCCCCCTTCCCGTCCGACGAGCAGATCGCCGTCACCGACACACTGGCGCGCAGGCTGCTCGCCCTCGGCGACCTCGACATGGACGACGTCCAGGCGGTCCGCCTGGGCCACCGCGAGCTGGCCAAGAAACTGCACTACGCGGCCCCCGCACCCGACGGCCTGTCCGCGGACTCCTGCCACTTCCTCGATCACGCGACCGAGTGGGCGTGCCTGAACATCCTGGAGTTCTTCACCCGTCGCTCCACGTTTGTCGCCCGCACCCTCGTCGAGCAGACCCGGGGCCAAGGGGAACTGATCGCCAAGGTCGACGATCTGCTCACCCGTAATCCCCGTCCGTACGCCCGTGACGCCTCCTTCGAACGCCGCTACCTGCCGTTCGTCGCCGAGCGCCACAACCACATCACCATCTACGGCATCGACCTGCGGGACTCCCCGGACCGCTGGCCCCTCGAAGTGGCCTATCTGAGCCTGGAGGCCGCCGGCGCCGAGCAGGGCGCACCACCCGAGGCGCCGCCCGGCGAGCACACGTCCGCCGCCGGCGCCACCGTGCGTCTTCCCGCGGAGGAGGCCCTGGGCAGCCATGACCGGGTCATGCTGCGCGGCGACGCGGGATCCGGCAAGACCACTCTCGTGCAGTGGCTGGCGGTGACCGCCAGCAGGGACACGGCCCGCATCCCGTTCGTCCTCCCCCTGCGCACTCTGATCCGCCTGGGCGCGCTCCCCGCGCCGTCCGCCTTCCTCACCGCGGTGGGTTGCCCGCTGGCCCCGCCCGAGGGCTGGGCCGAGCGCGTTCTGGACGCCGGGCGAGGCCTCGTACTCGTCGACGGCCTGGACGAGATTCCCGCCGCCGAGCGGCACCGCACCCGTGACTGGCTGCTCGCCCTGATCCACGCCTTCCCCGGCAATCACTGGCTGCTGACCTCACGCCCGACAGCCGTACGCCCCGACTGGCTGGCCACGGAGGGTTTCCGGGAACTGACCCTCGCCCCCATGCGCCGAGCCGACGTGACGACGTTCGTGCACCGCTGGCACGCGGCCGCGCGGGCGCCCGAGTACGAGACGCGGCTCCTTGACGCCCTGCACACCAAACGGGACCTGGCCCGCCTCGCCACCAACCCCTTGATGTGCGGACTGATCTGCGCCCTCCACCGGGAGCGGCGGGGCTACCTCCCCACCGGCCGCAAGGAGCTGTACGACGCCGCCCTCGGGATGCTGCTCGCGCGCCGCGACCGGGAGCGGGGCATGGGCGCGGTGGACGGGGCCGAGCTGGGCGAGGAGGCCCAGCTGGAGTTGCTCCAGCGCCTCGCCTACGCGCTCGTGCTGAGCGGACGGACGGAGATGGACCTGGAGACGGCCGAGGGCATCGTGACCCGCTGTCTGCCGGCGATCGCGCGGGTGCCGGGCCGGCGGGACTCGGCGGACGTGTTGCACACCCTCATGCTCCGGAGCGGCCTGCTCCGCCAGCCGGCAGAGGGCGTCGTCGACTTCGTCCACCGCACCTTCCAGGACTACCTGGGCGCCCGGTACGCCGTCGAGGAGGGCCACCTGGACGTGCTCGCCGGTCACGCGGGCGACGCCCTGTGGGAAGACGTGATCCGCATGGCGGTCGCGCACGCCCGCCCCCGGGAGCGGGCGATGCTCCTCCGCCGCCTGCTGGCCGAGGACACCCCACGGCTGACCCTCCTCGCCCTGGCCTGCCTGGAACACGCCGCGGCCTTGGACCCCGGCGTACGTGCGGAGGTGGAGGAACGGGCGGCCGGGCTGATCCCTCCGCGCACGACACCGGAGGCAAGGGCCTTGGCGGAGGCCGGACCACTGGTCCTGGAGCTGCTGCCGGGACCGGAAGGGCTGACCGCGGACGAAGGGCTCGGCGTCACGGTCGCTGCATCCCTCCTCGGGGACCAGGAACCCGAGGGCGCGCTGGCCGTGCTGCGCCGCTTCCGCGGGCATCCGGATCTCGGGGTACGGCGCCAGCTCGTGGGGACCTGGAGCCGGTTCGACGCTCGGGAGTACGCGATCGAGGTACTCGACCACCTGAAACGGGACGGGCTGCTGCTGAGCTGCGATTCGGCCGAGCAGAGGGCGGCACTCCGTCTGATGCGTCCCTGGGAACGGATCAGACTTCAGGGCCCGGCGCCCCTCGCCGAGATCCTCGGCTCCGTTGCCGAACCCGCCTCGGTGCGCACTCTGAGCCTGCACCACAATGCGCTCCTCGACGACCTGGGCGAACTGCTGCGGTTTCGATCGCTGACCAGCCTGCGGATCCAAGGCTGCCCCCGGGCCGCCGGCCTCGCGCCCTTGTCGGAGCTTCCCCTCACCGATCTGCTGGTGTTCGGGCTGGCGGACATCGGTGGGCTGCGGACGCTGCGCCTGCTCACCCAGCTGTGGGTCAACCAGCGGCTCCCGGGCAGCAGCCTCGCCGATTCCCTCCCGGTCGACGCGCCCTTGGAAGACCTCTACCTGGGCATGGACGTCATCCGTTCCACTGGTCTGCGAGACCTGGCCCGGTGGCCCACGGTGCGGTACCTGACCCTCGACGTATCGGCTCAGACGCCACTGAGTGCCGATGACTGGCAAGAAGTGGCGTCACTCCCGTCGCTCACTGCTCTGTACCTGTACGGGCTGTCCGGCGCCTACTCCCTCGACGCCATGCCGCACCTGCCCAATCTCACCAGCCTGCAGATCTCCGACCGGTACTACCCCGAGAAGGCACTGCGCACCCTCGCGTCCCGTCTGCCCGGCTTGCGCACGCTGGCGGTCAGGCGGTTCGAGAGCAAGGAGCCCCTCATCTCCTACGCCGAATTCTTCCCCGCCGCCGAGATCATCCGGATCTGATCCGAGGCATGCGAGAGGGGCCGGTGCTGTTCAGCACCGGCCCCTCTCAGCGGGTCGTGACGCTTACGCGTCCTTGCTCAGGTTCGGACCCGAGCCGCCGGCCGCCTGCTCGATCGGCGGGACGTCCGGCAGGGCCGCCTTCTCCTCGCCGCGGAAGGTGAAGGTCTTGGTCTCGCCCTCACCCTCCGTGTCGACGACCACGATGTGACCGGGACGCAGCTCGCCGAAGAGGATCTTCTCCGACAGCGAGTCCTCGATCTCGCGCTGGATGGTGCGACGCAGCGGACGCGCACCCAGCACCGGGTCGTAGCCCTTCTTGGACAGCAGCTCCTTGGCGGACTGGGAGAGCTCGATGCCCATGTCCCGGTCCTTCAGGCGCTCGTCGACCTTGCCGATCATCAGGTCGACGATCTTGAGGATGTCGTCCTGGCTGAGCTGCGGGAAGACGACCACGTCGTCGACGCGGTTGAGGAACTCGGGCCGGAAGTGCTGCTTGAGCTCGTCCGAGACCTTGTTCTTCATGCGCTCGTAGTTGGACTTCGTGTCGCCCTGGGCCGCGAAGCCCAGGTTGAAGCCCTTGGAGATGTCCCGGGTGCCGAGGTTGGTCGTCATGATGATGACCGTGTTCTTGAAGTCCACGACCCGGCCCTGGGAGTCGGTCAGGCGACCGTCCTCCAGGATCTGCAGCAGCGAGTTGAAGATGTCCGGGTGGGCCTTCTCGACCTCGTCGAAGAGGACGACGGAGAACGGCTTGCGGCGGACCTTCTCGGTGAGCTGGCCGCCCTCCTCGTAGCCCACGTAACCGGGGGGCGAGCCGAAGAGCCGCGAGACCGTGTGCTTCTCGCTGAACTCCGACATGTCGAGGGAGATCAGCGCGTCCTCGTCGCCGAAGAGGAACTCGGCGAGCGCCTTGGACAGCTCGGTCTTACCGACACCGGAGGGGCCGGCGAAGATGAACGAGCCACCGGGGCGCTTGGGGTCCTTCAGACCGGCACGCGTACGGCGGATCGCCTTCGACAGCGCCTTGACGGCGTCGACCTGGCCGATGACGCGCTTGTGGAGCTCGTCCTCCATGCGCAGCAGACGCGAGGACTCCTCCTCGGTCAGCTTGAAGACCGGGATGCCGGTGGCCGTGGCGAGGACCTCGGCGATCAGCTCGCCGTCGACCTCGGCGACGACGTCCATGTCGCCGGCCTTCCACTCCTTCTCCCGCTTGGCCTTGGCGGCCAGGAGCTGCTTCTCCTTGTCGCGCAGGGAGGCGGCCTTCTCGAAGTCCTGCGAGTCGATCGCGGACTCCTTGTCGCGGCGCACGCCCGCGATCTTCTCGTCGAACTCGCGCAGGTCCGGCGGGGCGGTCATCCGGCGGATGCGCATCCGGGAACCGGCCTCGTCGATCAGGTCGATCGCCTTGTCCGGCAGGAAGCGGTCCGAGATGTACCGGTCGGCCAGGGTGGCGGCCTGGACCAGCGCCTCGTCGGTGATGGAGACGCGGTGGTGGGCCTCGTACCGGTCACGGAGACCCTTGAGGATCTCGATCGTGTGCGGCAGGGACGGCTCCGCGACCTGGATGGGCTGGAAGCGGCGCTCCAGGGCCGCGTCCTTCTCCAGGTGCTTGCGGTACTCGTCCAGCGTGGTCGCACCGATGGTCTGCAGCTCACCGCGGGCCAGCATCGGCTTCAGGATCGAAGCGGCGTCGATGGCGCCCTCGGCGGCACCCGCACCGACCAGCGTGTGCAGCTCGTCGATGAACAGGATGATGTCGCCGCGGGTGCGGATCTCCTTGAGGACCTTCTTCAGGCGCTCCTCGAAGTCACCGCGGTAGCGGGAGCCGGCGACCAGCGCGCCGAGGTCCAGGGTGTAGAGGTGCTTGTCCTTGAGGGTCTCGGGCACCTCGCCCTTGACGATGGCCTGGGCGAGGCCCTCGACGACGGCGGTCTTGCCGACGCCGGGCTCACCGATCAGCACCGGGTTGTTCTTCGTACGGCGGGACAGCACCTGCATGACCCGCTCGATCTCCTTCTCGCGCCCGATGACCGGGTCGAGCTTGGACTCACGAGCGGCCTGGGTGAGGTTCCGGCCGAACTGGTCGAGGACCAGGGACGTGGAGGGGGTGCCCTCGGCAGGACCGCCGGCGGTGGCGGTCTCCTTGCCCTGGTAACCGGAGAGCAGCTGGATGACCTGCTGCCGCACGCGGTTGAGATCTGCGCCCAGCTTGACGAGGACCTGGGCGGCGACGCCCTCGCCCTCGCGGATCAGGCCGAGCAGGATGTGCTCCGTGCCGATGTAGTTGTGGCCCAGCTGAAGGGCCTCGCGGAGCGACAGCTCCAGGACCTTCTTGGCACGGGGGGTGAAGGGGATGTGCCCGGACGGGGCCTGCTGCCCCTGCCCGATGATCTCCTCCACCTGCTGGCGGACCGCCTCGAGCGAAATCCCGAGGCTCTCAAGGGCCTTGGCGGCGACACCTTCACCCTCGTGGATCAGGCCCAGGAGGATGTGCTCAGTGCCGATGTAGTTGTGGTTGAGCATCCGGGCTTCTTCCTGAGCCAGGACGACAACCCGCCGCGCGCGGTCGGTGAACCTCTCGAACATCGTTAATCGCTCCTCAGAGCGGTCAGGCAGTGGGGGGAACTTCCCCTCCCTGTCCTTCCGCAGCTTAGTCCCGCAAGCGGGGACCGCTCATTCCAACTGCCGACACCGTCGATGGCCTCCTGACCCGTGACGCCGACATCTGCTCCAACCCGATGGTGCGAGACGATGTTCCCGCAGGCCAGGCGTATACCCCACTCGCCAGTACGCCGATGGCGAACGTGAGACGTCCTTTTCTGCGTGTCGCCCCCTCCCACTAGGGATGTCTTACCCGCGGGGACCGGAAGTCCATGCCGAGCGCCCCCGTTCCCTCCGCTACGGGCGAACAACCTTGCGCCTCCCCGCACCCCTTTCGCGCCCCCGATTCGCCACCCTGTGCGTCCGCGACGCCACCCAGCGTAACCCGCACGGCTTTCCGGCTGTTGCACTTGGCATGTTCGGCGCCCCTCGTCCCGTGATCGCGTCCCCGGCCCTCCCGTCCCCCGCCTTCCCGCTCCCCCGCCGGCCGCTCGACCCGGCCGGCCCAGCCGTGAGCGGCCCGGGCACGGACCGTCCCGCGAGCGGTCAGGTCCGGCGGTGGTACGAGAAGGAACTGGGCTGGCCGACGGTGCCCGGCGATCCCCCGCGACTGGTGGTGGGGGTGCGTTACGACGTTCTGGACGTGCCGGCGCGGGCGGGGCACGCGACGCTGCGCCGCCGGGCGACGGGCTCTCCCGTGGCCCTCCACGGCGACCGGATGCTGTTCCTGGTGGCCGCGGGCAGCGCCGAAGAACTTCCCGGGCTGCTGGAGTGGCTGGACTGGGGACGCCTGCCGCTGGATCTGGCGGCGATCGGGGCGGGCGGCCTGATGGCGGCGCCGTCGCCCCGGGTGTCTCACGGGGAGAGGGCGGGGCTGCTCTCGTGCGAGCCCTCCGAGCCGTCCGAGGCGCGCGAGCCGTGGGTGCCTTCCGAGGCACGTGAGCCGTGGGAGCCGTCCGAGGGCTGCGAAGCGCGGGGGGCGTCCGAGGGACACGAAGCGTGCGGGGTGTCCGAACCGTCCGGGCCGCGCGATCCGTGCGAGCCCCGCGCCGTACCGGCGGTCGCTCTCCCGGCCTGTGGCGCGGGCACACCGTTCAGGGGCGGGTCGCCGCCCTCTGGTCCCGGTTCCGCCGTCGGCCGGCCGTCCGCGCCGGGCCGGGTCGGTTCCCAGGGGGCCGCCGTGTGGCTGCGGCCCCCCGAGCCGGGATGCGAGGTCGAGGCCTCGCTGCCGACGCTGTCGGCGCTGGGGGGCGCTGGGGACGCCCCCGATCTCGTGCGGTTGGTGAACGCGGTGGCCACACAGTGCCACCGGGTCCGGCTGCGGCGCGCGTGCGCCCAGCCACCGGCCGTGCGTACGCAGGGTCGGTAGTGCCGCTGTTCAGCCGTTGGCCTTCTCGTAAGCCTCGCGGATGGTCGCGGGAACACGGCCGCGGTCGTTGACCTCGTAGCCGTTCTCCTTCGCCCAGGCGCGGATCGCCGCGGTGTCCTGGCTGCCGCCCGAAGCCGCGCGCGCCTTTCCGCGTCCGCCCGAAGCACGGCCTCCGGTACGACGACCGCCCTTCACGTAAGGCTCGAGAAGGCCACGGAGCTTGTCCGCATTGGAGGTGGTGAGATCGATCTCGTACGTCTTGCCGTCCAGCGCGAACGTCACGGTCTCGTCCGCCTCGCCACCGTCGAGGTCGTCGACAAGAAGGACCTGAACCTTCTGTGCCACCGGATTTCCTTTCATCGATATCTTCAGGGCCGGGGTGTGCCGGCGTCCGCCGTATCGCCGTCCCCTGTTATATGCAGTACTGCAGTACCTCGGAAAGCAAACCGCTTTTGCCGGAAAAACACAAACCCCCGGCAGAGACCGGCAGCCCGGGCTCGGTCCGGAAACGTGCGCGTTTCGGACATAGGGCACCGGGGCAGGGGCGGCCCCGCGGAATATGCCTTGCCGAACCCGCCCGGCCCTCTTGCGACGACTTGCGCCCGACGATCACAGATGCAGAAGCATCCGGCTGTTGCCCAAGGTGTTCGGTTTCACTCGTTCGAGTCCCAGGAACTCCGCGACGCCCTCGTCATAGGAACGCAGCAGCTCCGCGTACACATCCGTGTCGACGGGTGTCTCGCCGATCTCCACGAAGCCGTGCTTGGTGAAGAAGTCGACTTCGAAGGTCAGACAGAAAACCCGGCGAACACCGAGCCAGCGGGCGGTCTGCAGCAACTTCTCCAGCACCCGGTGCCCGACGCCCGCGCCCTTCAGGCCGGGCTTCACCGCGAGAGTGCGGACTTCCGCGAGGTCTTCCCACATCACGTGCAGCGCACCGCAGCCGACGACCTCGGCGTTGTCGTCCCGTTCCGCGACCCAGAACTCCTGGATGTCCTCGTAAAGCGTCACCGTCGCTTTGTCGAGCAGGATGCGGCCGCGCACGTAGGCGTCAAGGAGGCCGCGCACGGCCGGGACATCGCTGGTGCGGGCCCGCCGGACGGTGATGGCTTTTGCGGTGGCTTCGGGGCTCTTCGCGGACATGGCGGGACGCTATCGCCCGCCGGGGTCCTGAGCGGAGGCGGGGTTCTCCTCGGCCCCTTCCCCGCGTTCCGGCCGTTCGGCCCGTTCCGCGGATTCCGACGGTTCGGTCGGTTCCTGGGTTTCCGGCCCCTGCACGATCCGCACGGCATCGCTGAGAGACTGCCGTTGTTCCTCGCTCATCATGCCGAAGAAGGCGACGAGAGCGGCGGCGGGGTTGTCGCTCTGCGACCAGGCGTCGTTCATCAGGGCGGCCGCGTAGGCGGCGCGGGTGGAGACCGCCTCATATCGATAGGCACGGCCTTCCGCCTCGCGGCGCACCCAGCCCTTCTGATGGAGATTGTCCAAAACGGTCATCACGGTGGTGTACGCGATGGACCGCTCCTTCTGAAGATCTTCCAGGACTTCTCGAACGGTCACCGGGCGGTTCCACTTCCACACCCGCGACATGACCGCGTCTTCGAGTTCTCCCAATGGGCGAGGCACAGCTCAGAACAATAGTGGGAGATCCCGGTTATGGCGTGGCGGACGTGCGCTTCACCGGCGAACGGGAACAAAAAGGGCGTACGGCTCGGCTGTGCGGGCGCCGCGGGGTGCGGGTCCACCGAGTCGTACGCCCTCGGAAGGGGTGGGTCAGGCGTCGGTCTTCGAAGGGGCCGTGCCGGACTGGCGGGCGCCCTCCACGCGCGCGAGGGCGGCGTCCACGGCCGCGTCCTCCTTGGCCTTGTTGGCGCCGCCCTGGGTCTTCACGATCACCCGGATCACGCCGATGAAGAAGACGGCCATGACGGCCGGGGGCAGGAGCGCGGAGACGTAGTCCATGGATCCAGGGTAGCCACGTCAGCCCGCGGCGAGCTGCTGGGGGTTCGCGGGGGGCGGTGGGGCCGGCTTGCGGCGCGGGAAGACCTCGCCCGGGGTGGGGATCGGGCGGGAGGGCTTCGGGGCGTCGGGGGCGGGGGCCGGGGCGGGCTTGGGGGGCGCCGGCTTGCGCGCGGGCTTCTTCTCGGGCTGCTTCTCCGGGCCGTTCGCGGCGGCGTCACCGGGGGCGCGGCGGCCGCCGGGGATCGCCAGGAGACGGGTGGGGGTGCGGGCGCCTGTGCCGGTACGGGTGCCGGTGCCTGTGGCGGTACGGGTGCCGGTGCCTGTGGCGGTACGGGTGCCGGTACGGGTGCCGGCGGCGGCGCTGGTGCCGGTTCGGTCGCGGGAGCCGGGGACGACGGCCACCGGGGCGGGCGCGGCTGCCCCGGTGGCGGGCGTGCAGCGGTCCAGGAGGGCCGCTGCGGCGGGATTGCCGCGCAGGGCCCGCAGGGCGGCCAGGTCGTCGGGGAGGGGGCGGTAACCGGCGCCCAGGGCCTCGTCCAGGAGCGCGAGGTAGCCGGCGGCGGTGCCGGGGAGGGCGGTGCGGTACCGGCCCAGGTCGGCCACGAGGAAGGCACGCAGCCTGACTCCCTCCCGCAGCGCCTCGTCGAGCGACTCTGCGAGACGGAGACAGTCCTGGACGTCGTCGGCCGAGGCGGGGGTGGGGTGGAGGGCGAGGGCGAGAGCGCGGCGGAGCACACGCAGCTCCTCCACGCCGAACGCCATGCCGCCGCGGGATCCGTATGGCGTGGGCATGCGGCGACGATACGCGCTAATCAGACAAATTGCGCATAGGGGGTGGGTGTGGCGCGGGGGACCACTCGGGTGGGCGGGGGGGAACGTCCTCGCGTGACGTCGGGTGCGCGTCCTCGCCTGACCGTCGGGTGCGCGTCCTCGCCTGACCGTCGGGTGCGCGTCCTCGCCTGACCGTCGGGTGGGGTCGGGGCCGCGCCGGGGGGTGTCCGTCCTCGGAACGGCGCGATGGGCCTTCATACCGACTGACCGGCGTTGACGCGCCAACCGCTGCGGGCGGACACCCCCCGACACGTCCCCTTCTCGCCGTACGCGGGTGCGGGCGCGGCTCCGCCCGGCTGCGGACCCACCCGGTCCCGGCCGCAACACCGGGCGGCGGCTCACATGCGTGACACGTTGCGCTCGTACACCAGGCGCAGGCCGATCAGGGTCAGCCACGGTTCGTGCTCGTCGATGACCGAGGACTCGCCCAGCACCAGCGGGGCCAGCCCGCCCGTGGCGATGACCGTGACGTCGTCGGGGTCCTCCGACAGCTCGCGGGCCATGCGGCCGACGACGCCGTCGACCTGGCCGGCGAAGCCGTAGATGACGCCCGACTGCATCGCCTCGACCGTGTTCTTGCCGATGACGCTGCGGGGCCGGGCCACCTCGATCTTGCGGAGCTGGGCGCCGCGGACGCCGAGAGCCTCGACGGAGATCTCGATGCCGGGCGAGATGACCCCGCCGACGTACTCGCCGCGCGCGCTGACCGCGTCGAACGTCGTCGCCGTGCCGAAGTCGACGACGATGGCGGGGCCTCCGTAGAGCTCGACCGCCGCGACCGCGTTGATGATGCGGTCGGCGCCGACCTCCTTGGGGTTGTCCATGAGGATCGGCACGCCCGTCTTGACGCCCGGCTCGACGAGGATCGCGGGCACGTCGCCGTAGTAGCGGCGGGTCACCTCGCGCAGCTCGTGCAGGACCGAGGGGACGGTGGCGCAGATGGCGATGCCGTCGATGCCGTCGCCCAGCTCGTCGCCGAGGAGCGGGTGCATGCCCATCAGGCCCTGGAGGAGGACCGCCAGTTCGTCGGCGGTGCGGCGCGCGTCCGTGGAGATGCGCCAGTGTTCGACGATCTCGTCGCCGTCGAACAGGCCGAGGACGGTGTGGGTGTTTCCTACGTCGATCGTCAGCAGCATGACCCGTACCGCCCCTACTCCGCCGGCCGCAGGTCCAGGCCGATGTCCAGGATCGGCGAGGAGTGGGTGAGGGCTCCGACGGCGAGGTAGTCGACGCCGGTGTCCGCGTACGCCTTCGCGTTGTCGAGCGTGAGGCGGCCGGAGGCCTCCAGGGCGGCGCGGCCCTGGACGGTCTCGACGGCCTCGGCGCACTCGGCCGGAGTGAAGTTGTCCAGCAGGATCAGGTCGGCGCCGGCGTCCAGGACCTCGCGGAGCTGGTCCAGGGTGTCGACCTCGACCTCGATGGGCACGTCCGGGAAGCGTTCGCGCACCGCCTGGAAGGCCTGCGCGACACCGCCCGCGGCGACCACGTGGTTGTCCTTGACGAGGGCCGCGTCGGAGAGGGACATGCGGTGGTTGACGCCGCCGCCGCAGCGGACCGCGTACTTTTCCAGGCTGCGCAGGCCGGGGGTCGTCTTGCGGGTGTCGCGGACCTTCGCCTTGGTCCCGTCGAGCGCGTCCGCCCACGCGCGCGTGGCCGTCGCGACGCCCGACAGGCGGCACAGGATGTTCAGCGCACTGCGCTCGGCCGTGAGGAGGTCGCGGGTGCGGGTGGTGACGGAGAGGAGCTTCTGGCCGGCCTCGACGCGGTCGCCGTCCTCGGCGTGGCGCTCGATCTCCAGCTCCTCCTCGCAGACCACCGAGATGACCGCCTCGGCGACCCGCAGCCCGGCCACCGTGCCCGCCTCGCGTGCGGTGAAGTCGGCCGTGGCCACCGCGTCCTCGGGGATGGTCGCCACCGTCGTCACGTCCACGCCGTGGGCCAGGTCCTCCTGGAGGGCCACGTTGGCGATGTCCTCGACCTCGACGGGGTCGAGACCGGCGTCGGCCAGGAGCTGGGCGAGTGCGGGGTCCAGGCCGCACTCCAGGTACGCCTCGTCGTCCGCGCCGCAGGCGCAGCCGTCCGAGCAGCCTCCGGAGGAGGCCAGGGGAAGGTCGGGGGTGCTCACGTCGGTCACTGCTCCTGAGGGGCGTGGGTCGGGAGGGTCGGGGGGAAGTCTGTGGTGTCCGTGGTGTGCACGGCCAGCGTGCGGTCCGGATTCAGGGTGACGACGATGTGCCGTCGCCAGGCGGCGTCGTCGCGCTCGGGGCGGTCCTCGCGCCAGTGGCAGCCCCGGGTCTCCTCGCGCAGCTGGGCTGCGGCGACCAGCGCGCGGGCCACGCACAGCAGGTTGGTGGCCTCCCAGGTGTCGACGCCGGCCTCGGCCGTCCTGCCGTTCTCGGCGAGGGCCTCCCGGGCGTCGGAGTGCAGTCGCTGGAGCTGGTCGGCGGCCTTGGCGAGGGAGCCGGCGGAACGCAGCACGCCCGCCCCGCCCGTCATGATCCGCTGGATCGCGAAGCGGGCCCGAGGGCTCTGCAGGGGGTGCTCGGGGATCTCCGGTTGCGGAACCGGCTGGGGCACGCGCGCGTGGAGGCCGTTCGCCGCGATGTCGGCCGCGATGCGCTCGGCGTAGACCAGGCCTTCGAGCAGGGAGTTGGACGCCAGGCGGTTGGCTCCGTGCACGCCGGTGCAGGCGACCTCGCCGCACGCGTAGAGGCCGGGGACGGTCGTACGGCCGTGGGAGTCGGTGCGGACGCCGCCTGAGGCGTAGTGGGCGGCCGGAGCGACCGGGACGGGGTCCGTGACCGGGTCGATGCCGTGGGCGCGGCAGGAGGCCAGGATCGTCGGGAAACGGTGCTCCCACATCTGCGCGCCGAAGTGCCGGCCGTCGAGGTAGACGTGCTCGGCGTTCTGCTCCAGCATGCGGCGCAGGATGCCCTTGGCGACGATGTCGCGGGGGGCCAGTTCGGCCAGCTCGTGCTGCCCGACCATGAAGCGGACGCCGCCGGCGTCGATCAGGTGGGCGCCCTCGCCGCGCACGGCCTCGGAGACCAGCGGCTGCTGGCCCTCCGCGTCCGGGCCGAGGAACAGCACGGTCGGGTGGAACTGGACGAACTCCAGGTCGCTGACCTCCGCGCCGGCCCGCAGCGCGAGCGCCACGCCGTCGCCGGTCGACACCGACGGGTTGGTGGTCGCGGAGAAGACCTGGCCCATGCCGCCGGTCGCCAGGACCACGTTGGGGGCGTGGACGGCGCCGACGCCGTCGTGCCGGCCCTCCCCCATGACGTGCAGGGTCACGCCGGCGGTGTGGCCCTCCGCGTCCGTGAGGAGGTCCAGGACGAGCGCGTTCTCGACGGTGCGCATGCCCCGCGCGCGGACGGCCTCGACCAGCGCGCGGGAGATCTCGGCGCCGGTGGCGTCACCGCCGGCGTGGGCGATGCGGCGGCGGTGGTGGCCGCCCTCGCGGGTCAGTTCGAGGTCGCCTTCGGAGGACTCGTCGAACCGGGCGCCGGTCTCGATGAGGCGGCGTACGGCGTCGGGACCCTCGGTGACCAGGAGGCGGACCGCGTCCTCGTCGCAGAGGCCGACGCCCGCGACCAGGGTGTCGTCGAGGTGCTGCTCGGGGGTGTCGCCCTCGCCGAGGGCCGCGGCGATGCCGCCCTGGGCCCAGCGGGTGGAGCCGTCGTCGAGGCGGGCCTTGGTGACGACGACCGTGTGCAGGCCGGCCGCCTCGCAGCGCAGTGCCGCGGTCAGGCCGGCGACACCGGAGCCGACGACGACCACGTCCGCGGAGATGGACCAACCGGGGGCGGGCGCGTGCAGACGTATGCCTGTGGTGGTCACGAGGCGGCTCCGAAGCGTGTGAAGGTGAGCGGGACGTTGTCGATCAGCCGGGTCGCCCCGACCCGGGCCGCGACGGCGAGGATCGCGTCACCGGTGAAGTCGTCCTCGATCTCGGCGAAGTCGGACGGGTCGACCAGGGCGAGGTAGTCCAGCACGAGAGGCGGTTCGAGGCGGGCGGCCTCGTCCAGGACCTGGCGCGCGGCGGCGCGGACGGCCGACGGGCCGCCCGGGACCGCCGTCGCCACGGCGTGCGCGTCCGCCGCCGCACGGGACTCCCCTATGGCGCTGAGCGCCTCGGCACGCGCGCGCGTGGCGGGCACCTCGCGCGCCCGGGCCCGCAGCGCCTCCTGTGCGGCGTGCCGGTCCTGGCCCGCGAACAGCGCCCCGGACAGGGCGAGGGCGGTGCGCCGCTCGGCCGCCGACAGGTAGCGGTTGCGGCTGGACAGGGCCAGGCCGTCCTCCTCGCGGACGGTGGGCACGCCGACGATCTCCACGCCGAAGTTCAGGTCCCGCACCATGCGGCGGATCAGGGCGAGCTGCTGGGCGTCCTTCTGCCCGTAGAGGGCGACGTCGGGGCGGGTCAGGTGCAGCAGCTTGGCGACGACGGTGAGCATGCCGTCGAAGTGGCCGGGGCGGGAGGAGCCTTCCAGGCGCTCGCCCATGGGGCCCGCGGTGATGCGGATCCGGGGCTCGCCGCCCGGGTAGACCTCGTCCACGGCGGGGGCGAACACGACGTCCGCGCCCGACTGTTCCGCGAGGGCGAGGTCGGCGTCCAGGGTGCGGGGGTAGCGGTCGAGGTCCTCGCCCTGGCCGAACTGGAGCGGGTTGACGAAGACGGTGACGACGACCTCGCCGTCCGGCCCCGCGAGGGTGCGCGCGGTGCGGATCAGCTTGGCGTGGCCCTCGTGCAGCGCGCCCATGGTCATCACCACGGCGCGGCGGCCCGCACCCGCGCGCGCGTGCAGCTCGCCGGCGGTGCGCAGCAGGGTGGTGGTCATCGGGCGTCCCCTTCGGTGCCGTCGGTGCCGTGAGTGCCGTCGGTCCCGTGGGCGAGTACCCCGAGGAGGTCCTCGGCCAGTTCCGGCTTCAGCAGGCCGTGGGCCAGGGCCCGGTCTGCGGTCGCGCGGGCCATCGCCAGGTAGCCGTCGACTGCCTGGGGCGCGTGCCGGCGCAGCTCGGCGACGTGCGCGGCGACCGTGCCCGCGTCGCCGCGCGCGACCGGGCCGGTGAGGGCCGCGTCGCCGGAGCGCAGGGCGTTGTCCAGGGCCGCGCCCAGCAGCGGGCCGAGCATCCGGTCGGGGGCCGTGACGCCGGCCGCGCTCAGCAGCTCCATCGACTGGGCGACCAGCGTGACCAGGTGGTTGGCGCCCAGGGCGAGCGCCGCGTGGTAGAGCGGCCGGTTCTCCTCGGCGATCCACTCCGGCTCGCCGCCCATCTCGATGACCAGGGCCTCGGCGGCGAGGCGCAGCTCCTCGGGGGCGGTGACGCCGAAGGAGCAGCCGGCCAGCCGCTGGACGTCCACGGGCGTGCCCGTGAAGGTCATCGCGGGGTGCAGGGCGAGCGGCAGGGCGCCCGCGCGCAGGGCAGGGTCGAGGACCCGCGCCCCGTACCGCCCCGAGGTGTGCACGAGGAGCTGCCCCGGGCGGACGGAGCCGGTGTCGGCGAGGCCGGTGACGAGCTCGGGCAGGGCGTCGTCGGGGACCGTCAGCAGCACCAGGTCGGCTCGCTTCAGGACCTCCGCGGGCGGCATCACCGGCACGTCGGGCAGCAGGTGCGCGGCGCGGCGCCGGGAGGCGTCCGAGACGGCGGAGACGGCGACCGGGCGGTGCCCGGCGAGCTGCAGGGACGCGGCGAGCGCGGGTCCTACACGGCCGGCGCCGACGACGCCGACGGTGAGCCGCGCGGGGCGGTCCTTGGGGTCTGGCTGTGGGGTTGTGTTCACTCGACGGCGGCCTTCCCGTTCCAGTCCGCTCCGGGTACCGGACGATTTCTCGTCATGTTAACGCGATCGGTTCGAGGGGCGTTCGGTCGTCCACAGGCTGTGCATGCCCGTGCGGCATTCCCGGCAGGGCGTCCGGAAATGCGGATGCCCTGCCGCCCGCGCGCGGGGCAGGATCCGGGGCATGAGCGATACGGCGGAACGCGAGGACCGGGTGACGGACGAGGACCGGGTCGCGCGGCTGCGCGCACGGCGGCTGGCCGCCCATCACGGGGCCCGGCGCGTGTTCGCGCGCTTCGGCTTCCACCGGAGCCTCCGGGAGCGCCTGGCGCTGCTGGAGGAGGCGGCGGCCGTCCACGACCTCGACCAGTTGTCCGACGTGTACGGCGACGGTGTCGTCGAGGTGCTGGAGACGAAGGTCGCCGGGCTGCTCGGCACCGAGGCGGCCGCGTTCTTCCCGACGGGCACGATGGCCCAGCAGGTGGCCTTGCGCTGCTGGGCGGGCCGCACCGGGAACCCGACCGTCGCCCTGCACGCGCTCAGCCATCCCGAGGTGCACGAGCGGAACGCGTTCAGCGAGGTCGGCCGGCTGCGTCCGGTGCGGCTGACGGACGAGCCGCGGCTGCCGACCGCCGCCGAGGTGCGCGACTTCGAGGAGCCGTTCGGGGCGCTGATGCTGGAACTGCCCCTCAGGGACGCCGGTTTCGTGCTGCCCGCCTGGGAGGAGCTCACCGCGGTCGTCGAGGCCGCGCGGGAACGGGACGCGGTGGTGCACTTCGACGGGGCCCGCCTGTGGGAGTCCACCGTCCACTTCGGCCGTCCGCTGGAGGAGATCGCGGGCCTGGCCGACAGCGTCTACGTGTCGTTCTACAAGGCCCTGGAGGCTTTCGGCGGTGCGGCGCTCGCGGGTCCGAGGGAGCTCGTCGAGGAGGCGAAGACCTGGCGGCACCGGTACGGCGGGACGGTCTTCCAGCAGTTCCCCACGGTGCTGTCGGCGCTGGTCGGGCTGGAGCGGCAGCTGCCCCGGCTGCCGGAGTACGTGGCCCACGCGCGCGTGGTGGCCGCCTCGATGCGTGAGGCGTTCACGGCGGCCGGGGTGCCGTGGGCGCGTGTGCACCCGGAGGTGCCGCACACCCACGACTTCCAGGTGTGGCTGCCGTACGAGGCGGACGTCCTCGGGGAGACGGCGGTCCGCATGGCCGAGGAGACGGGGGTCGCCCTGTTCGGCAACGGCTGGGACCGGGGCGGCCCCGGACTGGCGCTCACGGAGGTGCATGTGCGGGCCGACGGGCTGGAGTGGAGTGCCGAGGACGTGAAGGCGGCGGTGGCGGAGTTCGTGGCCCGGCTGCCGGAGCAGGTCAGGTAGGGCCCCGCAACCGCCCAGGGCGTCCCGGAGCAGGTCAGGCAGGCCACCGCGACCGCCCCAGGGCGTCCCGGAGCAGGTCAGGCAGGCCACCGCGACCGCCCCAGGACGTCCCGGAGGCGGTGGCGGACCGGGCGGCCCGCGAGGGCGGCACGGAAGTGCCGTGCGTCGCGCCACTCCCGCACGACCTTCCAGTCTTCGGTACCGGGGGCGGGCGGGCCGGGCTCGCCGAGGGACCGGGCGCGGTGGCTGTCGAGGAGGTACTGCTGCGTGATGCTCATGGTGAATCGCCTCTGCGGGACGGGGTGATGGAGGTCCGAAGGCTCCGCGGGTGCCCCGGTGGTCCCACCGTGCGTGCGAACCGGCGACGGCGTCGCGTCGATTGACCAGGCTCGTCAATCGACGGGGCGTTGTCGGTGGCCGGGTGCACCATGAGGGCATGAGCGTGCACATCGACATCGAGGGGCTGCGGCCCGAGGCGGTCGCCGTCGTGCCGTCGCCCCTGGCCGAGCTCGGCATGGCCCTGCACGCGCTGTCCGAACCGGCCCACCATCCGGGCCTGCAGGGCTGGGTGACGGGGGTGACGGCCCGGCTCGACCCGCATCTGGCCGACCGGATGTGCGAGGCGGACTTCCTGTGGCGGACGACGTTCTCGGACCTGTTCCTGCCCTGGGCGGGGCTGCCGGACCGGCGCACGCTCCCGGGCGCGACCCTCGCCGAGGAGCTGGACCAGCTCGACAAGCTGTCCGACGAGCAGTTCGTGGACGCGGCAATGGAGTTCACCTGTGGCACCGGCTACGGCGAAGACTCGAAGACGGCGCTGACCGACCCGGAGACCCACCGCCGGGCACTGGAGCTGGCCGCCGCGCGCGGCCCGCGGCAACTGCAGTTCGGTGAGCGGCTGCTGGCGGACCCGCCCAGGATCCGGGCCTGGCTGCGGCAGTTCCTGCGGGACTGCGACGAGGCCTTCTTCGCGGAGGCCTGGGCCCGGCTGCGCCACCAGCTCGCGGCCGACGCCCGGCACAAGACGGACCTGCTGCGGCGCAAGGGCCTGGCCGAGGGGCTGGCCGCGGTGTCGCCGGCGATCACGCTCGACGCCGCCGGCACCCGGATCACGGTCGACAAGCTGGGCGACGGCCGTACGGCCACGGGCGACGGCGGTCTGCTGCTCGTCCCGACGAGTCTCGGCTGGCCGCATCTGATGGTCCTGCACCGGTACGGCTGGCAGCCGGTGCTGCACTACCCGGTGGGCTCCCCGGAGCTCGCCGCACCGCAGACGGTCGAACAGCTGGCCCTGCGGATGACAGCGCTGTCCCATCCGGTGCGGATGCGGATGTGCCGCCACCTGGCCCGCAGCGCGCACACCACCAGCGAGCTGGCGCAGGTGCTCGGCATGACGGCCCCGGAGATATCCCGGCATCTGGCCGTGCTGAAGAAGGCGGGCCTGATCACGACCCGCCGCCGCGGCCGCTACGTGCTGCACCAGCTGGACGTGACGGTGGTGGCCCGGCTCGGCAGCGAGTTCCTGGAAGGGATCCTCAGGTGACCGGCCCGCGCCGACGGATCAGCGCGGTGGGGCCACCGCCGTCGCGTCTGCACGGCCGGGTCAGCCGTGGCCGCCGGCCCGCACCAGCCCCGTCTCGTAGGCCAGCACCACGACCTGCACCCGGTCCCTGAGCCCGAGCTTGGTCAGGATGCGGCCCACGTGCGTCTTCACGGTCGCCTCGGACAGCACCAGCCGCGCCGCGATCTCGCCGTTGGACAGGCCCTGCGCGACCAGCACCATGACCTCCCGCTCACGGTCGGTGAGCCGCTCGAGCTCCTTGTGCTGGGGCTTCTGGGTGCCCGGCAGCATCGGTGCGAAGCGGTCCAGCAGACGCCGGGTGGTGGAGGGTGCGACGACCGCGTCCCCGCTGTGCACGGCCCTGATCGCGGTCAGGAGCTCGGCCGGCGGGACGTCCTTGAGCATGAAGCCGGAGGCACCCGCCTTCAGCCCGGAGAAGGCGTACTCGTCGAGGTCGAAGGTGGTCAGGATGAGCACCTTCGGCGGGTCGGTGTCCGCACAGATCCGGCGGGTGGTCTCCACCCCGTCGAGCTTCGGCATGCGGACGTCCATCAGCACCACGTCGACCTCGGTCGTCCGCAGTTCCTGGAGGGCCTCGACGCCGTCGCCCGCCTCCGCCACGACCTCCATGTCCGGCTGGGCGGCGAGCACCATCCGGAACCCGGTGCGCAGCAGCACCTGGTCGTCGACGAGCATCACGCGGATCGTCATCGGGCCTCTTCCAAGTCGGTTCGTCACTGGGGGCGTCACAGGGGTCGTGACAGGTCGTCACAGGGGTCGTGACTGATCGTTACAGGTGTCAGCGAGGGGCGTGCGGCGGTGTCAGTGCGCGGGTTTGAGGGGCAGCAGGGCACTGATGCGGAATCCTCCGCCCGGGCGCGGGCCCGCGTCCAGGGTGCCGCCGACCATACCGATCCGCTCGCGCATGCCGATCAGTCCGTGGCCCTGCCCGTCGAAGCCGCCCTCCTCGTACAGCTCGTGCGGGGCGCCCTTGCCGTCGTCCTCGACGAGCAGGCCGAGGCCGTCGTCGAAGTAGACCAGCCGCACGCTCGCGCCCGCGTTGGGCCCGCCGTGCTTGCGGGTGTTGGTGAGCGCCTCCTGCACGATGCGGTAGGCGGTGAGCTCGACGCCGCTGGGCAGCGGGCGGGGCGTGCCCTCGATCTTGAAGTCGACGGGCAGTCCGTGTCCGCGGCACTGCTCGACGAGGTCCTCGATCTGCTGGACGTCGGGCTGCGGCACGTACTCGCCGGCCTCCTGGTGTTCGCCGGTGCGCAGTACGCCGAGCAGGCGGCGCATCTCGGCGAGGGCCTGGCGGCCGGTGGAGGAGATGGTCTCCAGGGCCTTCTTCGCCTGGTCGGGCGCGGCGTCCAGGACGTAGGCGGCACCGTCGGCCTGGACCACCATCACCGAGACGTTGTGCGCGACGACGTCGTGCAACTCGCGTGCGATCCGGGCCCGTTCGGCGGCGACGGCGACCTTGGACTGTGCCTCGCGCTCCTTCTCCAGGCGGGCGGCCCTCTCCTCCAGCTGGGCGAAGTAGGCGCGGCGGGTGCGGATGGAGTCGCCGAGCACCCAGGCGAGGGCGAAGGGGACGGTCTGGAGGACCGCCAGGGCGATGTCGCCCGCGATCCCCGTCTGCTCGTTCGACCAGCGCAGCTGCGCCAGAGGGGCCGCGCACAGGCCGGTGACCAGTGCGAAGCGGGAGGCCCAGCGGGTCCCTTCCACCGCGACGGTGTAGACGATCACCAGCATGGCGAAGTCGGCGGGCAGGATCGCGACGTCGGTGACCAGCTGGGCCACGCCGACCGCCGCCGCGAGCAGCAGCATCTTCTCCGGCATCCGGCGGCGCAACGCGACCACCAGGCTCAGCAGCACCGTGATCGGAACGACCACGGACCAGGGGCCGACCCGCCGGCCCGCCGCCCCGCCCAGCACCGAAATCCCGAGGAGAACGACGGCCCAGGTGCCGTCGACCCACGTCGGGTGCCTGCGGAGGAAGTCATAGAGGCGCTGCACGTAACCCAGCGTAGGCAAGCGCGACAGGTGCAGGGGTCAACCGGAGGGCCGATCCGCACCGGGCGCGCATACTCCGCAAGGTGGAGTTGCGTTCGTTGTGTCCACATAGCCTGGCCCGGTGACGGCAGGCACGAGGGACGAGCGGAACGGGCGGCACGAGTGGCGCGGGTGGCGTGCCGCGGCGCAGGACGCCCTGTACGCGCCGGGGGGCTTCTACCGGCGCGCGGAGGGACCGGCCGGGCATTTCCGGACCTCCGTACACGCCTCGCCGCTGTTCGCGGGGGCCGTGGCCCGGCTGCTGTGCCGGGTCGACGAGGCGCTGGGGCGGCCCGCGGTGCTGGACTTCGTCGACATGGCGGCCGGGCGGGGGGAGCTGACGGGCGGGGTGCTGGCCGCGCTCCCCGCCGATGTGGCGGCACGGACGCGCGCGTACGCCGTCGAGATCGCCGAGCGGCCCGCGGGGCTCGATCACCGGATCGAGTGGCTGGCCGCGCCCCCGGAGGGGACGACCGGGCTGCTGTTCGCCAACGAGTGGCTGGACAACGTGCCCGTGGAGGTCGTGGAGGTGGACGCCGCGGGCGTGGCCCGGCTGGTCATGGTCCGCGAGGACGGGACCGAGCGGCTCGGGGAGCCGGTTGGCGGGGCGTCGGCGCGGTGGCTGGAGCGGTGGTGGCCGCTGCCCGGCGAGGAGGGGCTGCGCGCCGAGATCGGTCTGCCCCGGGACGAGGCCTGGGCCGCCGCGGTCGCGACGCTGCGGCGGGGGCTCGCCGTGGCCGTGGACTACGCGCACACGGTCGGCACCCGCCCGCCGTTCGGCACGCTGACGGGGTTCCGGGAGGGCCGCGGGACCACACCCGTCCCGGACGGCTCCTGCGACATCACGGCCCATGTCGCCCTGGACGCGTGCGCCCTGCCCGGCGGACGGGTGCTCCCCCAGCGCGAGGCGCTGCACGCCCTGGACGTGACCGGCGCCCGCCCACCGTTGTCGCTGGCCTCCACCGACCCCGCCGGGTACGTACGCGCCCTCGCGAGCGCCGGTGAGGCCGCAGAGCTCACCGCTGCGGGCGGTCTCGGCGACTTCGGCTGGCTGGTGCAGCCGGTCGGGATCCCCGGCCCGTTCCCGGGGTGAGCCCCGCACTCTCCGAGTGAGCCCCTACTTGTCGATGTCCCCGACCACGAAGAACATCGACCCCAGGATCGCCACCATGTCCGCGACCAGCGTCCCCGGCAGCAGCTCCGTCAGCGCCTGGATGTTGTTGTACGACGCCGAGCGCAGCTTCAGCCGGTACGGGGTCTTCTCGCCCTTGCTGACGAGGTAGTAGCCGTTGATGCCGAGCGGGTTCTCGGTCCAGGCGTAGGTGTGTCCCTCGGGCGCCTTCAGGACCTTCGGGAGCCGCTGGTTGACCGGCCCGGGCGGCAGCTCGGCAAGCCGGTCGAGGCAGGCGTCCGCCAGGTCGAGCGCGTTGTGCGTCTGCTCCAGGAGGCACTCGAAGCGGGCGAGGCAGTCGCCCTCCTGCCTGGTGACCACCTTCAGGGTGTCCTGGAGATCGCCGTAGGCGAGGTACGGCTCGTCCCGGCGCAGGTCGAAGTCGACGCCCGAGGCGCGCCCGATCGGCCCGCTCACCCCGTAGGCGTGCACGGCCTCGGCGGTGAGGGTGCCGACGCCCCGGGTGCGGCCCCGGAAGATCTCGTTGCCGAGCACCAGGTCGTCGAAGCGGTCCATCCTGGAGCGCACGTCGGCGACCGAGGCACGCGCGCGCGTGGTCCACCCGGCCGGCAGGTCCTCCTTGAGGCCGCCCACGCGGTTGAACATGTAGTGCATCCGGCCGCCGGAGATCTCCTCCATGACGTGCTGGAGCTCCTCGCGCTCCCGGAAGGCGTAGAAGATCGGCGTGATCCCGCCGAGTTCCAGCGGGTACGAGCCGAGGAACATCAGGTGGTTGAGCACCCGGTTCAGCTCGGCGAGCAGTGTGCGCAGCCACACCGCGCGCTCGGGGACCTCCATGCCGAGCATCCGCTCCACGGCGAGGACCACGCCCAGCTCGTTGGAGAACGCCGACAGCCAGTCGTGGCGGTTGGCGAGCATGATGATCTGGCGGTAGTCGCGCGCCTCGAACAGCTTCTCCGCGCCGCGGTGCATGTAGCCGATCACCGGCTCCGCGCTCCTGATGCGCTCGCCGTCCAGGACGAGCTTCAGCCGCAGCACACCATGGGTGGACGGGTGCTGCGGCCCGATGTTGAGCACCATGTCGGTGCTCTCCGCGGCGCCGCCGATTCCGACCATGGTCTCCGTCGTAGGAGTCATGAACACAGTCTCTCCTACGTACGCTGGCCCCATGGATACGGGGAGTCCGCACGAGGTGGGGCCGGACGGGACACAGGGCACGGCCGTGGCGGCCGGGGGTGAGCCGGTGTGGATCGCGCTGCCGCCCGGGCTGCTGAGGATGCGCCGGTTGCTGCTGGTCGTGTGGCTGGGGCTGATCGCCCTGGCCGCCGGGCTGCTGCCGGGGCTGCTGGCGGGTCCCGCCTGGGCCGCCTTCGCCCTGCCGCCGCTGGTCCTGCTGGCCTGGGGCTGGGTGATGATCGAGCGCAACTGGCGTTCCTGGCGGTACGCCGAGCGGGCCGACGACCTGCTGATCAGCCGGGGCGTGCTGTGGCGCGAGGAGACGGTCGTGCCGTACGGGCGGATGCAGCTGGTCGAGGTCACGTCCGGGCCCGTCGAGCGGCACTTCGGGCTGGCCAGCGTGCAGCTGCACACGGCCGCCGCGGCCACCGACGCGACCATCCCGGGTCTGGACCCGGCCGAGGCGGAACGGCTGCGCGACCGGCTCACCGAGCTGGGCGAAGCCCGGTCGGCGGGGCTGTGACGGCGCCGGAGGCCGCCGAGGCCTCAGGGGCGGCCGAGGCCTCGGGATCCGCCGCCGAGGTGACCGAGCGGCGGCTGCACCCCGTCACACCGCTGCGCCGCGCCTGGGCACCGGTCGCCGTGGTCATCGGCTGGGCCGTGCACGACCCGGACGGGGCGCAGCGCCATCTGACCCGGCTGACCACGACCACGCTGCTGATCGGCCTCGCGGTGCTCGTCCCGGCCGCGGCCCTCTACGGCTTCTGCTCCTGGTGGTTCACGCACTTCGCGGTGACCGGGACCGAACTGCGCATCCGTACCGGGCTCGTCTTCCGGCGCACCGCGCACATCCGGCTGGAGCGGATCCAGGCCGTCGACATCACCCAGCCGCTGCTGGCCCGGGTCGCGGGTGTCTCCAAGCTCAAGATCGATGTCATAGGCACCGACAAGAAGGACGAACTGGCCTTCCTCGGCGCCGACGAGGCACGGGCGCTGCGGGCCGAACTGCTCGCCCGGGCGGCCGGTTTCGCACCCGAGACCGCGCACGAGGTCGGCGAGGCCCCGTCCCGGCAGCTGCTGCGGGTGCCGCCGGGCGTGCTCGCCCTGTCGCTGGTGCTGACGGGCGCCACCTGGATGTCACTGGCCGCGGCGCTCGTCGTCCCGCCGGTGCTGTGGCTGCTCACCCACAGCCTGTGGACGATCCTCGCGGTCGCCCTGCCGTTGCTGGGCGCGGCGGGCGCGAGCAGCGTGGGACGGTTCGTCGCCGAGTACGACTGGACGGTGGGCGAGTCGCCCGACGGGCTGCGCATCGACCACGGGCTGCTGGACCGGGCCCACGAGACGGTGCCGCCGGGGCGCGTGCAGACGGTGCGGATCGTGGAGCCGCTGCTGTGGCGGCGGCACGGCTGGGTGCGGGTGGAGCTGGACGTCGCAGGTTCGTCCAACTCCGTGCTGGTGCCGGTCGCTCCGCGCGAGATCGCCGAGGATGTCGTCGCGCTCGTGCTGCCGGGGGTGAGCGTGCCGGGGCCCGCGGCCCTGTCGCCGTCGCCGCGCCGTGCCCGCTGGTGCGTGCCGCTGTGGTGGCGCGGGTACGGACTCGCCGTCACGGACGCGGTGTTCGCGGCCCGGTCCGGGCTGCTGCGACGGAGCCTGGCGCTGGTGCCGCACGCCAAGGTGCAGAGCGTGCGGATGACGCAGGGGCCGTGGGAGCGGGCCCGGGGCGTCGCCGACGTGTGTGTGGACACCGGCGCGAACAAGACGGTGCGGGCCCGGCTGCGGGACGCCGGTGAGGCGCGCGAGCTGCTGGCGGCACAGGCGGAGCGTTCCCGTACGGGGCGCAGGGACGCACGACCGGACCGCTGGATGGCCTGACCCTGGGGAAAGCCGGATGACCTGACCCTGAGGGAAAGCCGGATGGGGTGAAGCCGGGAAGAGCCGGTTCGGTGACCGCGGGAGGGGCCGCTTCGGGCGACCCCGGGAAGGGCCGGTTGGCGACCCCGGGAAGGGCCGGTTGGCGACCCCGGGAAGGGCCGGTTGGCGCCCGCGGGAAGGGCCGGTTGGCGCCCGCGGGAAGGGCCGGTTGGCGCCCGCGGGAAGGGCTGGGTGGCGTGACCGCGGGACGGGCTGGGTGGCGTGACCGCGGGACGGGCTGGGTGGCGTGACCGCGGGAAACAGCGAAGGGCCCCCGGCCGCAGCCGAGGGGCCCTTCGTCGGCACAGGTCTCAGGACACCGCGCTGCGCAGTCCCTGTACGTCGATCTGCTCGGTCTCGTCGTGCGCCGTCAGGTCGATGACCTGGCCGATGCCGCGAGACTCCTCGTCGGCCGGCTTGTAGCGGGCCTCGGTCTCGGCCTTGTGCAGGGCGAGCGCCTCCTGGCCGACGACATCGGCGAGGTCCTCGTTCTGCACGGCCTCCAGGGCAGCGCGGGACGTACCGGCCTTCGTGCCGAAGAAGTCGAACCCGCCCCCGGTCGGCGGACGCCGCACCGGCGACTGCGGCGGAACGGCCACCGCGGTCGGGACGGTGTAGTGCCCGGGGAGCCGCCCCGCGGGCTGCTCGGTACGGACGGGCTGCTCGGCCCGGGCGGACTGCTCGGGGCTGACCAGCTGCTCGGGGCTGACGGACTGCTCGGGGCTGACGGACTGTCCGGCCCGGGCCGACTGCTCGGGACGCACGGACCGGCCGGAGCTGACGGGCCGTTCGGCCGGAAGCGACTGCTCGGGACGCACGGACCGGCCGGAGCTGACGGGCCGTTCGGCCGGAAGCGACTGCTCGGGCCGTGCGGACTCCGGGAGTTGCCCTGTCCCGGTCTCGCCGGCCTTCCCGGAAGCCTCGCCGGCCTTCCCGGTAGCCTCGTCGGCCGACACGGAGGGCCCGCCGCCCTTCACGGCGGCCGCAGCCGCCGGAACAGCCGTTTCGGCCGCTGCGCGCTCGTGGCCGTCGGCCGCCTCGGACCGCTCCCGTGCCTCGTCCTCGCGCGCCTGCTCCCGCTGGTCCCCCTGCTCCCGCTTCGACTCCTGCGCGGCCTCCGCGCCCTCGCCCTCGTCCCCGTCCTTGTCCTCGCCCTTCGGCACGCCGTCACCGTCGCCGTCGCCGCCGCCGTCCGGGTCCGGGACCGTCTCACCGTCGAACCGGGCGAGTGCGGCCGCGGCCCGCAGGAACAGCCGGGAGCCCTCCGGCGAGAACACGGCGGGCACCGCGGGCTGCTCCTCCACGCCGAGAGCGCCAGGCGCGGCAGTCGCGGCAGTCGCCTCGTCCGGCTCCGGCGAAGCCTCCACCGCGTCCGACGCCCCCGCCGGCAGCGCGGCCCGGACCGGAGCGGTCGCCTCTATCTCCAGAACGCGACGGTCCTCCAGGACGCTCGCCCGCTCCGCCTCCGCCGTGGCGTACCGGCGCAGCAGTGCGGCGTGCTCGTTGCGCAGTCCGGCCAGTTCCGTGCGCTTGGCGCGCAGCCGCTGCTCCAGCTTTCCGCGCAGCTCGCGCGACTCCTCGATGTCGGCCTCCAGTTCGGCCACGCGTTCCTCGAAGCGCCACTCGTCGCTCGCACGCGCGCGCGTGAGGTCGGCGACGCGCTTGCCCGCCTGGGTGTCCCAACGGCGTAGCACGACCGCCCCGATGACCGCCGTCGCCGCCGCGGCGGCGGCCAGACCGCGGAGCACCATCGGCTCCGTGAACACCCAGGGTCCCAGGGCGCAGACGAGGGAGACGCCTGCGATCGCCGACGGGGGCAGCATCCTGTGCAGGGGCGGGGAATGGCGGTGACGTCCACGTGGCATGGCCAGAAACTTACCGCGCGTAGGCGAATCATGGTGAGCCACCCCGCAAAAACAAAGCCGTACCGAAACGTTCACATCACTTCAGAACTCGGGGACAACCGGAATCGATCGCTCACCCAATTCTCAAGATCGTTTTCAGGGTTCGATCAGCCGCCCGCTCATCCACTCCAGCGCCGCCGGAATCTCGCGCCGCCAGGTGTTGAAGTTGTGCCCGCCGCTTTCGAGGATGATCGACGAGATCCGCGTCCGCCCGGTGCCCTCCACCCGCTCGATGAACCTCAGTGTGTCCCGGTAGTTGGTCTCTCCCTGCTTGCTGCTGCTGACCAGCAGGGACGTATCCGGAGCGGGCTCGTGCGCGAGGTACCACCGCAGGTCCGCGCGATTGCGCAGCGTCTTGTCGCCCTGGAACAGATCGCCTGTCGTGGCGTCGATCGGCGCCTTGTAGTAAGCCGACAGACCGGCCCCGGCGCCGTACACACCGGGATGGTGCAGGGCGATCTTCAACGCGCAGTAACCCCCCGTGGAGTTGCCGATGATGCCCAGACCGCCCGGCTTTTCGGCCACCCTGTAGTGCGTGCGCAACGCGTCGGGGAGATCCTTCGCGAAGAACGACTCCGTCTGCGGACCGCCCGGGATGTCGACGCACTCCGTGTCCCGGGGCGGCGCCACCGTCGGCCGCAACATCACGAGGATCATCGGCTTCGCCCGGCCCGCCCGGGCCAGTTCCAGAGCCGTACGCGGATAGCGGAGCTTCTCCACCAGCGCCGACGCCGTGCCCGGATAACCCGTCAGCACGACGGCGGTGGGAAACCGGTGGGTGCGGTACCGCGGCTGGAAGTACTCCGGCGGCAGATAGACGTACGCGGGCGAGGCGATGCGCGTCGTACGGCCCACGATGTCGACCCGCTGGATCCGGCCGCCGGCCTGCGGCAGCGCACGGCCCGCCCCTGGCACCCGGCGCGAGCCGACCACCTCCAGCGGGCCCCCGTCCGGCAGGTGGTCGACGACCACGCCCTGGTCCTTCTCCTGCCCGAACAGGTCCGCCCAGCTCGCGTAGAACCCGAAGGACTGGTTGGCCATCAGGCCCACCGCGGCGAACAGCGCCACCTGGGTGCCCAGCAGCAGGGCGATCCGCCCGCTCACGGCACGCAGGCCGCGCCGGGCCAGCCGCGGCCACAGCCAGACCGTGCCGGCGAACAGCAGCACGGCGGACAGCACGGCCAGCGCCAGCACCTCGTTGCTCGTCAGACCCATGGGTCGGTCACCTGTCCGCGCTCTCCGTCCGGACCCGTACCCCCGCACTCCTTCGCAAGGGCTTGTCCCGGACTTTCCTCGGCCTTTGAAACGGCTTTGACATGGGGAGTGAACCTCTCTCCCCGAGACACCGTCCTAGAGGGCGCAATGTCGCCGGATGCCCGAATCGGCACCGGATCCAAGGTCTCTCGCAGAACTACGGGATGCGATGTCTGTCAGGACAGATGAGGAAATGTCGGGTGAGGTTCCGCGTCGCAACAGCGATGCGTCCCGCCCGGGCCGGCTGAGCCGGATAACACGCGGGCCACGTCCCGAGGCCGTCCCCGTCCTCGTCGGCAGAGCCTGCGCCCTGGTGGGCGCCCTGGACATCGCCGCGGGCGTCTTCCCCCGCTTCCGGCACAGCAGGATGCACGCCATCGCCGAGGTCCTGCCCGGCGCCCTCGGCCCGTTCGCGGCCGCCCTCTCCCTCAGCACCGGCGTGCTGCTGCTCCTCCTCGCCCACGGCCTCAAGCGCGGCAAGCGCCGGGCCTGGCGGGCCGCGGTGGCACTCCTGCCCGCCGGTGCCGTCGCCCAGTTCACCTACCGGCACTCGCTCGTGGGCGTGCTGATCTCCCTGGTCCTGCTGGCGCCCCTGCTGCGCCACCGCGACCAGTTCAACGCCCTGCCCGACCCGCGCAGCCGCTGGAAGGCCCTCGCCAACTTCGTCCTCATGAGCGCCGGTTCGCTCGCGCTCGGGCTGCTCGTCGTCAGCGTCCACAGCGGGCGCATCATCGGCGACCCCAGCCTCGCCGACCGCATCACCCACGTCATCTACGGCCTGTTCGGCTTCGAAGGCCCCGTCGACTACCGGGGCGACACCTCATGGACCGTCGCCTTCTCCCTCGGCGCCCTCGGCCTGCTCACCGCCGTCACCACCATCTACCTGGCCTTCCGCCCCGAGCACCCGGCCGCACAGCTCACCGAGGAGGACGAGGCCGCGCTGCGCGCCCTGCTGGACAAGCACGGACGCCGCGACTCCCTCGGCCACTTCGCACTGCGCCGCGACAAGGCCGTCGTCTTCTCCCCCAGCGGCAAGGCGGCCGTCACCTACCGCGTCGTCTCCGGCGTGATGCTCGCCAGCGGCGACCCGATCGGCGACGTCGAGGCCTGGCCCGGCGCCATCGAACGGTTCATGGACGAGGCCAGGGCCCACTCCTGGACCCCCGCCGTCATGGGCTGCTCCGAGACCGGCGGCGAGGTGTGGACCCGCGAGACCGGGCTCGACGCCCTCGAACTGGGCGACGAGGCGGTGGTGGACGTCGCGGATTTCTCCCTCGCCGGCCGCGCGATGCGCAACGTGCGCCAGATGGTCAAGCGCATCGAGCGCGCCGGTTACGAAACCCGGGTACGACGTGTCCGTGACCTCGGCGAGGCCGAGCTGGAGCGCATCCGCCACGCCGCCGACGACTGGCGCGGCACCGACACCGAACGCGGCTTCTCCATGGCACTCGGCCGCGTCGGTGACCCCGCCGACGGCGACTGCCTCATCGCCACCGCCCACAAACAGGACGACCACCCGGGCCCCTACGGCGACCTGAAGGCGATCCTGCACTTCGTGCCGTGGGGCACCGACGGCGCCTCCCTGGACCTGATGCGCCGCGACCGCTCGGCCGACCCCGGCATGAACGAACTGCTCATCGTCGCCGCCCTCCAGGCGGCACCCAGGTTCGGCGTCGTGCGCGTCTCCCTCAACTTCGCCATGTTCCGCGCGGCCCTCGCCCGCGGCGAGAAGATCGGCGCCGGCCCGGTGCTGCGCGCCTGGCGCGGACTGCTGGTCTTCCTCTCCCGCTGGTTCCAGATCGAGTCCCTCTACAAGTTCAACGCCAAGTTCCAGCCGCGCTGGGAGCCCCGCTTCGTCGTCTACCGCGCCCCCGCCGACCTGCCCCGGATCGGCTTCGCCGCCATGCAGGCCGAGGGCTTCGTCAACCTCGCCCTCCCCCTGCCGCGCTTCCTGCGCCGGCGGCGCCTGGCCACCCCCCGCCCCTGCGCCCACGCCACCACGGCCGAACGCGACGTCCGGGCGGCATGACCCCTCCTCCGCCCGGGGCCGTCGCCCGGGCCGCAGCCCCGGACGGCCCCCGCCGGGGCCTACGCTGAACATATGAGCAACCAGAGCGGACGCGGGCGCGTGACGGGCCTACCGGAACGGGACCGCTGCGCGGTCATGGGAGTCGTGAACGTCACCCCCGACTCCTTCTCCGACGGCGGCCGCTTCTTCGACACCACGGCCGCCGTCAAACGCGGCCTCGGCCTGGTCACCGAGGGCGCGGACCTGGTCGACGTCGGCGGCGAGTCCACCCGCCCCGGCGCCACCCGGGTCGACGAGGACGAAGAGCTGCGGCGCGTCATCCCCGTCGTCCGCGGACTGGCCTCCGAGGGCGTCACGGTCTCCGTCGACACCATGCGCGCCTCCGTCGCCGAACGGGCCCTGGCCTCCGGTGCCGCCCTCGTCAACGACGTCAGCGGCGGCCTCGCCGACCCCCGCATGATCCCGGCCGTCGCCGACGCCGGCGCCCCCTTCGTCGTCATGCACTGGCGCGGCTTCCTCCAGGGCGGCAACGTCAGGGGCGAGTACGCCGACGTCGTCACCGAGGTCGTCGACGAACTGCACGCGCGCGTGGAGGCCGTTCTGGCGGGCGGCATCGCCCCCGACCGCGTCATCGTCGACCCCGGCCTCGGCTTCTCCAAGGACGCCGAGCACGACCTCGCCCTCCTCGCCGGCCTCGACCGGGTCCTCACCCTCGGCCACCCGCTGCTCGTCGCCGCCTCCCGCAAGCGCTTCCTCGGCCGGGTCCTCGCCGGCCCCGACGGCCCCCCGCCGCCCGCACGCGAACGGGACGCGGCCACCGCGGCCGTCTCCGCGCTCGCGGCGCACGCCGGCGCATGGGCGGTCCGCGTCCACGAGGTGCGCGCCACCGCGGACGCCGTACGGGTCGCCCGCGCCGTCGAAGGTGCACGCAGCGGCGCAGAAGGAGCCCGGTGAGCGCCCCGCACACCGACGTCGAACAGGTCGAGGCCGCCAACACCGCCTTCTACGAGGCGCTGGAGCAGGGCGACTTCGAGGAACTGGCGTCGCTCTGGCTGACCCCCTCCGACCTGGGCGTCGACGAGACGTACCACGACCCCGCCGACGTCGGTGTGGTCTCCTGCGTGCACCCCGGCTGGCCGGTCCTCACCGGCCGCGGCGAGGTCCTCAGGTCGTACGCGCTGATCATGGCGAACACCGACTACATCCAGTTCTTCCTGACCGACGTGCACGTCTCCGTCACCGGCGACACCGCCCTGGTGACCTGCACGGAGAACATCCTCAGCGGAGGCCCCGCGCCCGAGGGCGCCGGCGAGGAGCTCGGCCCGCTCGTCGGACAGCTCGTGGTCGCGACCAACGTGTTCCGGCGCACGCCCCAGGGGTGGAAGATCTGGTCGCACCACGCTTCCCCCGTCCTGGCGGAAACAGACGAGGACGAGCAGGACGACACCCCCTCCTGAGTGGGTACGCGCCAGGAAGTGGTTGGAATCACCTACGCCCGGGTAGGGGCGGCTACCAACCTGTGCACCGACGGGTTCCCCAGGGGAAACGCTGGATGAACCCTGCCGGGCCCGGACACAGACCCCACACCCTGTGGCCCGGGACCGCCCGTGCACGCAGGTAGATTCGACCGAGGCCGGTGTGCCGACCGCACACGGCACCCACCGGCCCTGACCGACGATTGCAGGAGTGATTCGCGTGGATCGTGTCGCGCTGCGCGGCCTGAAGGCCCGCGGGCACCACGGCGTGTTCCCCGAGGAACGCGCGGAGGGCCAGACCTTCATCGTGGACCTCGTCCTCGGCCTGGACACCCGACCGGCCGCGGCCGACGACGACCTGGCGAAGACCGTGCACTACGGCATCGTGGCGGAGGAGGTCGTGGCCGTCGTCCAGGGCGAGCCCGTCGACCTCGTCGAGACGCTCGCCGAGCGCATCGCCCAGGCCTGTCTGAAGCACGAGGAGGTACAGGAGGTCGAGGTCTGCGTCCACAAGCCGGAAGCCCCGATCACCGTCCCCTTCGACGACGTGACCGTCACCATCACCCGGAGCCGAGTATGACCGCGCCCTTCATCAAGGGTCCGACCGACCCGACCGTACAGCCGGTGCCCGCCTCCGTCGTCGAGAAGGTCGACGCCGCCGACACGACCCTGTCCAACCCCAAACGGGCCGTGGTCGCCCTCGGCTCCAACCTCGGCAACCGCCTGGAGACGCTCCAGGGAGCCGTCGACGCCCTGGAGGACACCCCCGGCGTCCGCGTCAAGGGCGTCTCCCCGGTCTACGAGACCGAGCCCTGGGGCGTGGATCCCGGCAGCCAGCCCGCCTACTTCAACGCCGTCGTGGTCCTCAAGACCACCCTCCCGCCGTCCTCGCTCCTGGAGCGCGCACACGCGGTCGAGGAGGCCTTCCACCGCGTCCGGGACGAGCACTGGGGCCCCCGCACCCTCGACGTCGACATCGTCTCCTACGCCGATGTCGTCTCCGACGACCCGCAGCTCACCCTCCCCCACCCGCGCGCCCACGAGCGCGCCTTCGTCCTGGCCCCCTGGCACGACCTGGACCCCGAGGCGCAGCTGCCCGGCCTCGGTCCCGTCGCCGGTCTCCTCGACACCGTCACCCGTGCCGGGGTCGCGCCCCGTCACGACCTGGAACTCCGGCTGCCCGAGTAGCCGTTAAGGTCTAGACGGCCGTGAACCGGGCCGGAAGCCGGGGGAACCGAAGGGACACCGTGAGAGAGCTGCGTATCCGGGTGCTGGCCGGCGTCTTCGTCGTGGCCGGAGTCCTGTCCTGGGCGGGCGCCCGCCTGTGGAGCTCGGTCGGCACGCTCCCGAGCGTCCCGCTGGCCGCACCCATCGTCCTGGCCGTGATCGCCGTGGTCCTGCTGGCCACGGCGCTCTCGATCCGCGCCCGGCTCAAGGCCCAGCGCGAGCGCCGCCCCGAGGCGAAGGGCGTCGACCCCCTCATGGCGGCCCGCGCGGTGGTCTTCGGCCACGCCAGCGCCCTGGTCGCCGCCCTCGTCGCCGGCATGTACGGCGGGACCGGCGTCTTCCTCCTGGAGTCCCTCGACATCCCCGCCCGCCGCGACCAGGCCATCTACGCCGGCTTCTCCGTCGTCGCGGGCATCGGCGTCATAGCGGCCGCCATGTTCCTGGAGCGGGTCTGCAAGCTCCCCGAGGACGACGAGAACGACGGCACGGGCGTGGCACCGACGGTCTGACGCCGTCGGCGCTCACCAGGGCTGACGGGCGAGATGCCCATTGACGAGGAAGCCGGGGTGGGGGTCGAGGCGGTAGCTGTAGAGGGTGAAGGGTTTCGTCCCGCCGGCTTGGCGCAGGTGAACGTCCCGTACCTCCACCCAAGTGTTCTCCTCCGGCTCCAACGGGTGGTACTCGGGCTGGAAGGTCCCCCTGCGGGCCCACTGGTCGGAGATGTACACGCGCGACGCGCGACCTGGCACGGGGTTCGGTGTGAACCGCGCACCGATGATCGCTGCCATCTCGCGCAGAAACGGAACGTTCCCGCTGACCACCACCCGCGCGTCCCAGTGTTTGCGGATCCGATGGCCGTCACCGTCCACATAGCCGTCCAGGAAGCCGGCAAACGTGACGTCGTCGTACAGCACGACCCGCGGGAAGCGCTGCCGCATGTGGTGCGCGTCGCCTCCCACGTACTGCCGCAGGGCGTCGGAGAGGTACGACGACACCACCCGCACACGGAACCCCGGGACGTCCCGCCCGAGAAATCCGGAGGGCCGCGTCACCGGTTCGAGGCGCGCCGACAGCCCGGTGGCCTTGGTCAGACACTCGGCGTACCGCGACGCGAAGGACTCGTCATTGACGACAAGAGACACGTAGTTCTTGCCGACCGTGCCGTCAGCACAAGTGGCGCCTACCAGATAGCCGAACTCGTACCCGGTCACGATCGTCGGTCGCTCCCGGCACAACTTCCGGGCGTGTGTCCAGGCGATCATGGCGCCCGGAGCGTGAACTGCGGGAACCCAGCCCTCTGGCGTGCGCAGCTCCTGCCGCGGGGCGACGGTGAAGGTGACACGGTCGGTCACCACGTCAACGACCTCACGCGCCTTCACAGCCGAGATTCCGACGACGGTCGTCTGCACCGTCCGTGTGCCGTCCAGGCTCCACAGTTTCGAGCCCACCTCGACGTTCCGGGCCTGGCGACCCCCGCCGACCGCGCTCACCAGCTGCTTGCTCGGCAGCCCACACTCCACCGCGATCCCCCCTGATCCGCGATCACCTCACTGATCAAGGACGGTATCGGGCACCACTGACAATCGGGTCAGCGCGCCAGTATCAGACTCATCGCCTCGGACCGGGTCGTTGCATCCCGAAGCTGGCCACGGACCGCCGATGTCGTGGTCTTGGCCCCCGGCTTGCGAATGCCGCGCACGGACATGCACATGTGCTCCGCCTCGATCACGACGATGGCGCCCCGCGCCTCGAGGATCTTCATCAGCGAGTCCGCTATCTGCGTGGTGAGTCGTTCCTGCACCTGCGGCCGCCGGGCGAACACCTCGACGAGACGGGCGAGCTTCGACAGGCCGGTGATCTTGCCGGTCTCGGCCGGGATGTAACCCACGTGGGCCACACCGTGGAATGGCAACAAATGATGTTCACAGAGAGAAACAATCTCAATGTCCTTCACCAGGACCATCTCGTCGTGCCCAAGGTCGAACGTCGTCGTGAGAACGTCCTCGGGCTCCTGCCGCAGCCCTGCGAGCAACTCCCGATACGCCCGCGCCACCCGTGCCGGTGTCTCGCGGAGGCCCTCGCGGTCCGGGTCCTCGCCCACCGCGATCAGCAGTTCGCGCACGGCGTTCTCGGCGCGCTTCTCGTCGAACTCGCCGATCTGGCCGTCGCCGTCCAGCGCCACGGGGTCGGTCATCTGCTGCCTCGTTCCTCTGTCCTTCACGGGGCGGCCTGCCCAAATGGCGAAAAGCCGCGCCCCCCAGGCTAAAACCTGGGGGGCGCGGCATCCATTCCGGGGCGATGGGCCACCGGGAGAGCTCGGGTCAGCTCTCGGGGCGGTCCTCCGGGGTCCGCTCGGGCGCCGGGGCGGGCTCCGCCGCGGTGCTCTTCGCGGTGGAGATGGCCGGCGTCGCGCCGTTCGCCCCGTTCGTCAGGGCCAGCTCCTTGGGGGAGAGGACCGGCGGACGGGTGGACGGCGTACGGCGGGAGGAACCCGTCCAGGCAGGTCGCGGCGGGCGCTTGACGATCGGTGCGAAGATCTCGGCGATCTCCTCCTTGCCGAGCGTCTCCTTCTCCAGCAGCTGCAGCACGAGGTTGTCGAGGACGTCGCGGTTCTCGACGAGGATCTCCCACGCCTCGTTGTGCGCCGTCTCGATGAGCTTCTTGACCTCTTCGTCCACGAGCGCGGCGACCTCTTCCGAGTAGTCGCGCTGGTGAGACATCTCACGGCCGAGGAAGGGCTCGGTGTTGTCGCCACCGAACTTGATCGCGCCGAGACGCTCGGTCATGCCGTACTGCGTGACCATCGCGCGGGCCAGGCCCGTGG
Source organism: Streptomyces sp. NPDC056373 (assembly GCF_042262425.1). NCBI lineage: Bacteria > Bacillati > Actinomycetota > Actinomycetes > Kitasatosporales > Streptomycetaceae > Streptomyces > Streptomyces sp. NPDC056373. The sequence continues at coordinate 88,456 of NZ_JBHJPX010000019.1, read as the reverse complement.
CCTTCTCGATGTCGTTGGCGGCACCCGTGGTCGGGTCGTGGAAGACGAGCTCCTCGGCCGCGCGGCCGCCCAGCATGTAGGCCAGCTGGTCCAGCATCTCGTTGCGCGTGGTCGAGTACTTGTCCTCGTCCGGCAGCACCATCGTGTAGCCGAGGGCGCGGCCTCTCGACAGGATCGTGATCTTGTGGACGGGATCGGAGTTCGGTGAGGCCGCCGCGACCAGGGCGTGTCCGCCCTCGTGGTACGCGGTGATCTTCTTCTCCTTGTCCGACATGATCCGGGTCCGCTTCTGCGGGCCCGCGACCACACGGTCGATCGCCTCGTCCAGCATGTGGTTGTCGATCAGCTTCTGGTCGCTGCGGGCCGTCAGCAGGGCGGCCTCGTTCAGGACGTTGGCCAGATCGGCACCCGTCATGCCGGGTGTACGGCGGGCCATGGCCGACAGGTCGACGTCGGGCGCGACCGGCTTGCCCTTCTGGTGGACCTTGAGGATCTCCAGACGGCCCTGCATGTCCGGGCGGTCGACGGCGATCTGCCGGTCGAAGCGGCCGGGGCGCAGCAGCGCGGGGTCGAGGATGTCGGGCCGGTTCGTCGCGGCGATGAGGATCACGCCGCCCTTGACGTCGAAGCCGTCCATCTCGACGAGGAGCTGGTTCAGGGTCTGCTCGCGCTCGTCGTGACCACCGCCGAGGCCGGCGCCGCGGTGGCGGCCGACCGCGTCGATCTCGTCGACGAAGACGATCGCCGGGGCGTTCGCCTTGGCCTGCTCGAACAGGTCACGGACTCGGGAGGCACCGACACCGACGAACATCTCGACGAAGTCGGAACCGGAGATCGAGTAGAAGGGGACGCCCGCCTCGCCCGCGACGGCACGCGCGAGCAGGGTCTTGCCGGTACCGGGAGGCCCGTAGAGCAGGACGCCCTTGGGGATCTTGGCTCCGACGGCCTGGAACTTGGCAGGCTCCTGGAGGAACTCCTTGATCTCGTGGAGCTCCTCGACGGCCTCGTCGGACCCGGCGACGTCGGAGAAGGTGGTCTTGGGGGTGTCCTTGGTGATGAGCTTCGCCTTGGACTTCCCGAAGTTCATGACGCGGGAGCCGCCGCCCTGCATCTGGTTCATCAGGAAGAGGAACACGACCACGATCAGCACGAAGGGCAGCAGGGAGAGCAGGATGCCGACGAACGGGTTCTGCTTGGACGGCGAAACGGTGTAGCCGTCCGGGATCTGCTTGTCCTGGTACTTGTTCTGCAGCGTGTTGGCGATGTCGACGCCCTGGTCGCCGATGTAGCTCGCCTGGATCTTCGAGCTGCCCTCGACCTTCACACCGTCTTTGAGCGTGGCCTTGATGGTCTGCTCGTCACCGGTGGTCAGCTTGGCCGACTCGACCTTGTTCTGGTTGATCGCCTGGACGACCTGGCCGGTGTCCACCGTCTTGTAGCCGCCGGACGAGCCGACGACCTGCATCAACACGACCACGGCAAGGACGGCCAGCACGATCCACATGACCGGCCCACGGAAGTATCGCTTCACGTCCATCCATACGGAGCGGTGCCGCCCCGTCCCTCCTGCCATAGTGAGTTTGATAAAGACTGTTCTTCGGACGGTACCCCAGCATTGTCACCTGAAGCTGCGTGGGACGGCTGGCGATCCGCCTACGCCTGCTCCAACGGCGGGAAGTCCGCTGGGGTTCCCGATCACCGTCACGGCACTGCGGCCGGGTTCTCAGCCGCCGTACACGTGGGGCGCGAGCGTACCGACGAACGGGAGGTTGCGGTACTTCTCGGCGTAGTCGAGTCCGTATCCCACGACGAATTCGTTGGGGATGTCGAAGCCGACCCATTCCACGTCGATGGCGACCTTCGCGGCCTCGGGCTTGCGCAGCAGCGTGCACACCTTGAGGGAGGCGGGCTCGCGCGAGCCGAGGTTGGAGAGCAGCCAGGACAGGGTCAGGCCGGAGTCGATGATGTCCTCGACGATCAGGACGTGCCTGCCCTTGATGTCGGTGTCGAGGTCCTTGAGGATCCGCACCACACCGGAGGACTGGGTGCCCGCCCCGTACGAGGATACGGCCATCCAGTCCATGGTGACGGGGGTGGACAGTGCCCGCGCGAGGTCGGCCATGACCATCACCGCGCCCTTGAGGACTCCGACGATCAGCAGGTCCTTGCCCGCGTACTCCGCGTCGATCTTCGCTGCCAGCTCGGCCAGCTTGGCGTCGATCTCTTCCTTGGTGATGAGCACCTTCTCGAGGTCGGCACCCATGTCTTTCGCGTCCACCCGCATCACTTTCGGTCGTCCCACCGGCCGATCGGCCCCTCCGCCAGGCTGTGGGGAGGGGTCGTGGTTCAGCCTTGCCGAATCACCAGTCTGCCACCCTGCCGCCGGGCCACGACCTTGCCGGGGAGGTTGATGGCTCCCTGGCCGCGCCAGCCGGTGATCAGGCGGTCGACTTCCTCGATGTGGCGGGCGAACAGCGAGCCGGCGGGCGCACCGGCCGCGATGGCGGCCCGGCGCAGGATGCGGCGGCGTACGGCGGGCGGCAGGGCGTAGAGCTTGGCGCACTCCAGGAGCCCGGCGGCGTCGCGGACGGTGGGCTCGGCCTGGCCGGCCCAGGAGTCCAGGGCGTCGGCGTCGTCGCGGGAGAGCCGGGCCGTACGGGCGAGGGCCTCGACGACGCCTTTGCCGAGGGCCTTCTCCAGGGCGGGCAGACCCTCGTGGCGGAGCCGGGAGCGGGTGTAGGCCGGGTCGGCGTTGTGGGGGTCGTCCCAGACGGGCAGGGACTGGACCATGCAGGCCTTGCGGGCGGTCTGCCGGTCGAGCTCCAGGAAGGGGCGCCGGTAACGGCCGCCGGCCCCCGAGACCGCGGCCATGCCGGACAGGGAGCGGATGCCGGAGCCCCGGGCGAGCCCGAGCAGGACGGTTTCGGCCTGGTCGTCGCGGGTGTGGCCGAGCAGGACGGCGGTGGCGCCGTGGCGTTCGGCCGCGGTGTCGAGTGCGGTGTAGCGGGCGTCGCGGGCGGCGGCCTCGGGTCCGCCGGCGCGGCCGACGGTGACGGTGACGGAGTCGACCGGGTCGAGGCCCAGTTCACGCAGACGCTGGACGACTTCCGCGGCGCGCAGGTCGGAGCCGGTCTGGAGGCCGTGGTCGACGGTGACGCCTCCGGCTCTGATGCCGAGCTTGGGGGCCTCGAAGGCGAGGGCGGAGGCGAGGGCCATGGAGTCGGCGCCACCGGAGCACGCCACGAGCACGAGCGGCGGGGTGGGGGGTACGCCCGTGCTCGCGTGCGGCCGGGAGCTCGGGGGATGCTCGTGCGGGGAGGCGTGCGGGACCGCGGCGGGGGCGCGGTGGTGTTCGGTGAGGAGGTCGTGGAGGACGCGGCGGACCGCCAGGCGTATCGCCGCGACCGCAGGATGGGGACCCATGTCCGGTTCCCTTCATGAAGTTTTCGGGGGGGGGTGAGCCCGCGTGCCGGTCACGCAGAGTGTGTAGATGGTGACAGAACCGGGCCGTTCCCCGAGCATTGCACGCCTACCCCTGCCTCACGGTCCCTCGGACGGGTGATTGGAGGGGCGTTCGCCTGCCGTCGGCCGGTTTCCCTTCACGACCTTCCCGCGTAGTTCACTACTCGGCCCTGCGGTGCACCCGCGCGACCCAGTCCGCCGGTTTGGCGATCTCCGACTTGGTGGGGAGGGTGTTGGGTGAGGTCCACACGCGGTTGAAGCCGTCCATGCCGACCTCGTCGACGACGGCCCGCACGAACCGTTCGCCGTCCCGGTACTGGCGGAGCTTGGCGTCCAGGCCGAGCAGCTTGCGCAGGGCCAGGTCCAGGCGGGAGGCGCCCTTGGCGCGGCGCTGCTGGAACTTCTCGCGGATCTCCCCGACGGTCGGTACGACGTCCGGGCCGACGCCGTCCATCACGAAGTCGGCGTGCCCTTCCAGCAGGGACATCACGGCCGTGAGGCGGCCGAGGATCTCGCGCTGGGCGGGGGTCTGGACGATCTCGACGAGGGAGCGGCCGCCGTCGTCCTCCTCGGCCTCGGGGCGGCCCCCGGCGAGGCTCTGGGCGGCTTCCCGGACGCGTTCCAGGACGGTCACGGGGTCGACGTCGGTCTCCTGGAGGAACGACTGGATCTCACCCTCCAGGTGGTCCCGCAGCCAGGGCACGGCGGTGAACTGGGTGCGGTGCGTCTCCTCGTGGAGGCAGACCCAGAGCCGGAAGTCGTGGGGGTCTACGTCGAGTTCGCGCTCCACGTGGACGATGTTCGGGGCGACGAGCAGGAGCCTGCCGCCCCCCGGCGCGCCGGGGGAACCGCCGGAGGGGAGGTCGCCGGCGGCGGGGGCGAAGGTCTCGTACTGGCCGAGGACCCTGGAGGCCAGGAAGGACAGCAGCATGCCGAGTTCGACGCCGGTGACCTTGCCGCCGACGGCGCTCATGACCGCACCGCCGGTGGTGGTGCCGCGCCGTTCCTGCATCTTGTCGAGCAGGGGCCGCAGGATCTCCCGGAACCCGGCGACGTTCGCCCGGACCCAGCCCGGCCGGTCGACGACGAGGACGGGGGTGTCGTGCCCCTCCTCGGTGCCCAGACGGGTGAATTCCCGGACGTGTGCCTCCGAGGCCTTGGCATGCCGGCGCAGCTCCGCGACGACGGCCCGGGCCTCGTCGCGACTGACCTCGGGGCCCGGCCGTACGAGCCGGGTCGCGGTCGCGACCGCGAGATTCCAGTCGACCATGCCGGTTGAAGCACCACCGATGCTCGTCATGCGTCAACCGTACGTGAGGGCCGCCCGCTGGGGCAGGGCGGCGACGGCCGGGACCCCGTCGGCGGGCACGCCCCCGACCGGAGGACGGCGAGACGGAAGCCCCGCCGGCGGGCACGCCTCCGACCGGGGCAGGGCGGCGACGGGGCTCCGTCAGCCGGCTCGCCCCCACGCGGGGCCAAGTGCGGGCAGCCGGGGCCGGGGACGGGCCGGGCCGGGCCCGTCCGTCACCTGCAGCCGCACGCCGCCAGGGCCGTCGCGACCCGGTCCAGGGCCTGCTGGGACGCCGTCGGGCTGCCGGGGTCCGTGCCGGAGGCCATGAACGCGAAGGCCAGCAGGCGGCCGTCCTCGTCGACCAGGGTGCCCGCGAGGGTGTGGACGCCGGAGAGGGTCCCGGTCTTGGCACGGACGACGCCGGACGCCCCGTCGTGGTAGCGGGTGCTCAGGGTGCCGGTGAAGCCGGCGACGGGGAGGCCGGTGAGGGCCGGGCGCAGCTCGGGGTGGGAGGGGTCGCCCGCCTTCGCGAGCAGCGCGGTGAGGAGGCCGGGGGTCAGCCGGTCGGCGCGGTCGAGGCCGCTGCCGTCCTTGAACGCGGCTCCCTTCAGAGGGAGGCCGAGCCCCCGCAACCGGGAGCCGATCGCCCGGCCGGCTCCGGCGAAGTCGGGCCGTTCGCCCGTGGCGATCGCCGTCTGGCGGGCGAGGGCCTCGGCGATGTCGTTGTCGCTGTTGGTCAGCATGCGCTCGACGAGGGCGGAGAGCGGGGGCGAGGAGACGGACGCGAGGGTCTTGGCGCGGGTCGTGGCCTTGGACGGGCCGGGGGACGTGGTCGTGATGCCGTACGACGCCAGGAGCTCCCCGAACCGGTGGGCCGCGTCCGCCGCCGGGTCCTTCACGCGCTCGACCGGGCCTCTCACCGAGTCGTTCGTGCGGCCTTCGTCCGCCATCAGGGGGCTGACGAGGGCGAGGTTGGGGTTGTCCCCGATCGGGTGTTTTTCGTCGCCCGCGTAGAGGGTCGTGTCGTAGGAGAGGGTGACCTCGCGCACTCCCCGGTCGGCGAGCGCGGCGGCCGTACGGGCGGCCAGGGTGCGCAGGCTCGCCGGGCCCGCGGTGTTCTCCCGGGCGGTGAGGGTGGGGTCGCCGCCCCCGACCAGGACGACTTCCTTCGTGTCGGGCTCCAGCGCGGCGCGGGTGGTGAGGCGGTGGTCGGGGCCCATCGCGGACAGCGCGGCGACGGCCGTGGCGATCTTCGTCGTGGAGGCCGGGGTGAGCCCGGTGTCCGCGCCGGAGCCGAACAGCCGCCGCCCACTGGTCACGTCCAGGACCGCCGCGGCGGGCCGGGGGCCGAGGGCGGGGTCCTGGAGCAGGGGGCGCAGGGCGTCCGCGAGGGCCTTGCCCTCCGGGGCCGACTTGACGGTGCTGACGCCGCCGAGGGCGGTCAGCACGGGTCCGGCGCTGGGGGCGGGCCGGGGCCGGCCGGGGGCGCCGGGGGCGCTGCCGTGATCTGTGCCACCCGCGCGGCCCATGGCCACTGCCCGGTCCCGCTCGGCCGTACGCTGACCCGAGGAGTCCCAGGGACCGGCGGCGGTCACCACACCGGCGGTCAGTGCGAGTCCGGCGGTGGCGGCGCCCGCTGTGTACTGCCAGGTCTTGGGCCGTGCGACCTTCGCGACCTGCGGTTTCCCGGCTCGTACGAGCCGCGCGAGCCGTGGTTTCGTGGCTGCCGCGGCCCGGGCCAGGCCCGGTCGTACGGCATCCGCGAGCCGCACCACGTGCGGTTTGGCGGCCCGCCAAGGCCTCAGCTCTGGCACGACCACCAGCCCCTTTCGCGATCACACACCTGCGTGAGGGACACTTAACCACCAGAACTATGTGTTGATCATGGAGGAGCCACCGGTGGAGTTCGACGTCACGATCGAGATTCCGAAGGGTTCGCGCAACAAGTACGAGGTGGACCACGAGACCGGTCGTATCCGCCTGGACCGGCGACTCTTCACCTCGACCGCCTACCCGACCGACTACGGCTTCGTCGAGAACACCCTCGGCGAGGACGGCGACCCGCTGGACGCGCTGGTCATCCTCGACGAGCCGACGTTCCCGGGCTGCCTGATCCGCTGCCGGGCGATCGGCATGTTCCGCATGACGGACGAGGCCGGCGGCGACGACAAGCTGCTGTGCGTGCCGTCGACGGACCCGCGCGTGGAGCACCTGCGGGACATCCACCACGTGTCGGAGTTCGACCGCCTGGAGATCCAGCACTTCTTCGAGGTCTACAAGGACCTGGAGCCGGGCAAGTCGGTCGAGGGCGCCGACTGGGTGGGCCGCACCGACGCCGAGGCCGAGATCGAGCGGTCCTACAAGCGCTTCAAGGACCAGGGCGGTCACTGACCTCCTCTCCTGATGCTCACGGGCCGCACGCCTTCGTGTGCGGCCCGTTCGTCCGTCTGTGCGCATACTGAGGCTGTGGGGGGTACGAGGCTGACGTGTCGTACAGGGAGCGCCAGGCAGTGAAGGACGCGGAGGACCGCAAACCCAGGTCGGACGAGGCGAGAAGTGCGTTCGTCCCGCCGGCCGGGGCCGGGGTCGACGGGGACATGTCGACGACGTCGGAGTTCGCGATCCCGGAGGGTCTGGCCCTGCGCGGAGCGGCCGGTGCGGAGTCCGACACGACGTCGGAGTTCGCGGTGCCGCAGGGTCTGGACGTGCACCAGGCGCCGTCGGTGGAGTCCGAGGGGTCGGCTTTCACCCCGCCGAGCACGTACAGCTCCAAGCACGCCCCGTCGGCCTTCACGCCGCCGAGCGGGATCCCCGTGGTCAGCCTCACCAAGGACGTGCCCTGGCAGGACCGGATGCGCACGATGCTGCGCATGCCGGTGGCGGAGCGGCCGGCGCCGGAACCGAGCCAGCGCAGCACGGACGAGGCGGGCCCCGCGGTGCCGCGCGTGCTCGACCTGACGCTGCGTATCGGCGAGTTGCTGCTGGCGGGCGGTGAGGGCGCCGAGGACGTGGAGGCGGCGATGTTCGCCGTCTGCCGGTCGTACGGTCTTGACCGTTGCGAGCCCAACGTCACCTTCACGCTGCTGGCGATCTCCTACCAGCCGTCCCTGGTCGACGACCCGGTCACGGCGTCGCGGACCGTGCGCCGCCGGGGCACGGACTACACGCGGCTGGCGGCCGTGTACCAGCTGGTGGACGACCTCAGCGACGACGAGACGGCGGTCTCCCTGGAGGAGGCCTACCGGCGGCTGGCGGAGATCCGCCGTAACCGGCACCCCTATCCGGGCTGGGCGCTGACCGGGGCGAGCGGGCTGCTGGCCGGTGCGGCCTCCGTGCTGGTGGGCGGCGACATGATCGTGTTCGTCGCCGCGGCGCTGGGCGCGATGCTCGGTGACCGGCTGGCGTGGCTGTGCGCGGGGCGCGGGCTGCCGGAGTTCTACCAGTTCACGGTCGCCGCGATGCCGCCGGCCGCGATCGGGGTCGCGCTGACGATCGGCCATGTGGACGTGAAGGCCTCCGCGGTCATCACCGGTGGGCTGTTCGCGCTGCTGCCCGGGCGGGCGCTGGTGGCGGGGGTGCAGGACGGGCTGACCGGTTTCTACATCACCGCGTCCGCGCGGCTGCTGGAGGTCATGTACTTCTTCGTCGGCATCGTCGCGGGTGTGCTGCTGGTGCTGTACTTCGGCGTGCAGCTGGGCGCGCGGCTCAACCCCGACCAGGCGCTCGGTGCCTCCGACGACCCGGTGATGATGATCGGGGCGTCGATGCTGCTGTCCCTGGCGTTCGCGGTGCTGCTCCAGCAGGAACGATCCACCGTGATCTGGGTGACGCTGAACGGCGGTGTCGCGTGGGTCGTCTACGGCGCGATGCACCTCGTGGGGGACATCTCGCCGGTGGCGTCCACGGCGGCGGCCGCGGGGCTGGTGGGGCTGTTCGGGCAGTTGCTGTCCCGGTATCAGTTCGCCTCAGCCCTGCCCTACACGACGGCGGCGATCGGGCCCCTGCTGCCGGGTTCCGCGACGTACTTCGGACTGCTGGCGATCGCCCAGAACGAGGTGGACGAGGGGCTGGTGTCGCTGTCGAAGGCGGTGGCGCTCGCCATGGCCATCGCCATCGGGGTGAACCTCGGGTCGGAGATCTCCCGGATGTTCCTGCGCATCGGGTCCGCGGACAAGCGGCGGGCCGCCAAGCGCACCAGGGGTTTCTAGCCCCGAGAAGGTCGGGGCCCGGGGGTACGCCGGCGGCCGCGGGCCGGTGGGGGTGTTCGCGCAGGTCCCCGCGCCCCCAGGACAGTCGGCTCAGTAGCCGTTGCCGTAAGGCCCCTGCTGCGTGCCGTACGGCTGCTGGTGACCGCCCTGCTGCTGGTGACCGCCCTGTTGCTGGTGGCCGTAGCCCGGGGCAGGCTGCTGGTGGCCGCCCTGCTGCTGCCCGTAGCCCGGGCTCTGCGGGTACTGGCCGTAGTACTGCTGGTCGTTGTAGCCGTTCTGGTTGCCGTAGGGCTGCTGCTGCGGCTGCTGGTGGGGCGGCTGGTCGTCGGGGGTGATGCGGCGGAGCTGGGTCGTCGCGTCGTCCATGGCGGGGGGCTGCTGCCGGTGCTGCTCGGGGGCCTCGCCCGCCGCGCGCTTCTTCTTCGAGCGGTCGCGCAGGTACTCGATGATGATCGGGACGACGGAGAGCACGACGATCAGGACGAGGATCGCCTCGACGTTCTTCTTGATGAAGCCGATCTGGCCGAGCCAGTAGCCCGCGAGGGTGACGCCGGTGCCCCAGGCCACGCCGCCGATGACGTTGTACGTGAGGAACGTGCGGTACTTCATGCGGCCGGCGCCGGCCACGATGGGGGCGAAGGTGCGCACGATGGGGACGAAGCGGGCCAGGACGATCGCCTTGGGGCCGTACTTCTCCATGAACTCGTGGGCCTTGTCCAGGTTCTCCTGCTTGAAGAGCTTGGAGTTGGGGCGGTTGAAGAGCTTCGGGCCCAGGAACTTGCCGATCATGTAGCCCACTTGGTCGCCGAGGACGGCGGCGAGCACGATCAGGGCGCAGACCAGCCACAGCGGCTGGGTGATGTAGGTGCCCTCGGCCACGAAGAGACCGGCCGTGAACAGCAGGGAGTCGCCCGGCAGGAACGCGAAGAGCCCGGACTCCGCGAAGACGATGAGCAGGATGCCGGGCAGGCTGAACGTCGAGATCAGGTAGTCCGGGCTGAGCCACTCGGGGCCGAGCGCAAGCGTGGTCACGGGGATGTGGCTCCTGCTGCAGTGGGGTACGGGCGGGGGCTGGCTGCCTCAAAGTATCAACGCAGCCGTCATGGCCCAGGTTCCATGGGCGTACTCAGGATGCACTGTGGGCGGGCCCGGACAAAGCTGTGGACCATGGGCATCGATGAGTACGGCGGCGGACAGGGCCCGGATCCCGAGGTTCTCGTCGTCACGACGAACGAGGTACCCGGCTACCACGTGCGGGAGGTGATCGGCGAGGTCTTCGGCCTGACCGTGCGCTCCCGGCACGTGGGGAGCCAGATCGGCGCCGGGCTGAAGTCGATGGTCGGCGGCGAGCTGCGCGGGCTCACGAAGACGCTGGTGCAGACCCGCAACCAGGCCATGGAGCGGCTGGTCGAACAGGCACGCTCGCGTGGCGCCAACGGCATCCTGGCCTTCCGCTTCGACGTGACGGAGGCGGCGGACGTCGGCACCGAGGTGTGCGCGTACGGCACGGCGGTGGTCCTGACCCGGGAGTAGCCGCCCGGGTCAGGACCTCTCACGCGTGGTGGCGGGCGGCGTTCGCGACGATCGCGTCCCTCAGGTGTTCGGCGAGGCCCGGGCGCATGGAGTCGTAGAACGCCTTGAAGCGCTCGTCGGCGACGTACATCTCGCCGAGACCCTGGTGCATCTCGTACGAGCACTCGTAGAACCATCCGCAGATGTGCTGCCGGTGCTCCTCGGCCATGTCCATGGCCGCTTCGCCGGTCGGGGACTCGCCTGCGGTCATCAGGGCGTCGTAGCGCTCGCCCCAGTCGGCCACCTCGGCCTGCATGCGCTTCCAGTCCTCCTTGGTGTAGTGCGCGGCGCGGCGCTGTGACTCGGCGTACGCCTCGGTGCCGCCCCAGCGCTGCTCCGCCTCCTCGGCGTACTGCTCCGGGTCCTTGTCGCCGAACACCTCGAACTTCTCCTCGGGCGTCAGGTTGATTCCCATCGTGCGTGCCTCCATGGCGTGCTCCACGGCCGCCGCCATCTTCCGCAGCTTCTCGATCCGGGCGGTCAGCAGTTCGTGCTGGCGGCGCAGGTGCGCGCGCGGGTCCGCTTCCGGGTCGTCGAGCAGGGCGGCGACCTCGTCGAGCGGGAAGCCGAGTTCCCGGTAGAACAGGATCTGCTGCAGCCGGTCGAGGTCGGCGTCGCTGTAGCGCCGGTGGCCCGCGTGGCTGCGTTCGCTCGGCACGAGCAGGCCGATGTCGTCGTAGTGGTGCAGCGTGCGCACCGTGACACCGGCGAAGCCCGCGACCTGTCCCACGGCGTAGCTCACTTCCGCGCCCTCCTTCCGCTTCTTCCGTGCTCCACGGTCGGGCCTCACGCCACGTGAGGTGCAAGCGTGTTGCCCACTTATCCTGTTTGTACGGTTTGATCCGTTTATCGTGTGCCCGTGGTCCAGGACTCCGAAGACCAGGCACCCGCCGTCCATGCGTCGACGCCCGCCCGCGCCCTGCTGCCGTCGATCGTGCCCGCCGTCGTCGTGGGCGTGATCTCCAGCCTGATCCTGGTGGGGGTGGAGGTCGCGGCCGAGCAGCTGCAGGACGTGCTGTGGGAGACCGTGCCGGACGCGCTCGGCATCGGCCGGTACTCGGTGGCGTGGATGTTCGCCGTGCTCACCGCGACCGGCGTCGCGGTCGGGCTGGTGGTGTGGAAGGTACCGGGACACGCCGGCCCGGATCCGGCGACCGTCGGGCTGGACGCTCCCGTGCTGCCGCCCGTCGTGCTGCCGGGGCTGGTGCTGGTGACCGCGCTCATGCTGGCCGGCGGGCCCAGCCTGGGCCCCGAGAACCCGATCATCACCGTGAACGTGGGCCTCGCGGTCTGGCTGGGTGGCCGGTTCATCCCCCGGGCGCCGGGGCGGATCTGGCCGGCACTCGCGGAGGCGGCGACCATCGGCGCCCTGTTCGGCACCCCGGTGGCGGCCGCCCTGGCGATCTCCGAGCTGCTGGCCCGCCGGGAGACCCGCGGCATGCTGTGGGACAACCTCTTCGCGCCGCTGACCGCCGCGGCCGCCGGTTCCCTGACCGTTACCCTCCTCGACCACCCGAGCTTCGCCCTGAACCTGCCGTCCTTCGGCCGGGCGGGCTGGTCCGACCTGCTGGCGTCGATCGTGGTCGCCTCGGTGGGCGCGCTGCTCGCCCTGTGCGCCGTTCGGGCCTTCCCGTACGTCCACGCGGCGTTCCGGCGGCTGGGGCACCCGATGCTGACGCTCCCGGCGGGCGGGCTCGTGCTCGGCGCTCTCGCGGCCCTGGGCGGTCATCTGACGCTGTTCAAGGGGCTCGACGAGATCGCCACGCTGGCGCACGACCCGGACGGCTGGTCGGCCGGGGAGTTCGCCGTCATGACGGTGGTGAAGCTGGCCGCCCTGGTCGTCGCCGCGTCCTGCGGTTTCCGGGGCGGGCGGATCTTTCCCGCCGTGTTCGTCGGCACCACCCTCGGCCTGTGCGCGCACGCGCTGGTGTCCGGGGTGCACCCCTCGGTGGGGGTGTCCGCCGGGGTGCTCGGAGTGCTGCTGGCCATCACGCGGCAGGGCTGGCTCAGCCTGTTCGTGGCCGCGGTGCTGGTCGCCGAGCCCGGGATCATCGCCCTGCTCTGCATCGCCTCGCTGCCCGCCTGGCTGCTGGTCACGGGCCGGCCTCAGATGCAGCTGCGCAAGGACGGCACCTCGGTCCGCTGAGCTCCTGTCGAAATCTCTCTCCCCCCCGCAGAACTCACCCCTGGAGGCACCCATGCCGCTCCACGAAGGCCCCCGCCGAGCCGCCGAGAGCCGCCTGTCCGTCAACCCCTTCTACGGGCCCGCCAACCCGCTCGGCGACATGGCCGAGGCCCCGCCCACCCACCGGCTCCCGGGCCAGCCCATCGCACCGGCGACCGCCCACCAGCTGGTGCGCGACGAACTGATGCTCGACGGCAACGCCCGGCTGAACCTCGCCACCTTCGTCACCACCTGGATGGAGCCGGAGGCCGGGCTGCTGATGGCGGAGTGCCGGGACAAGAACATGATCGACAAGGACGAGTACCCGCGCACCGCCGAGCTGGAGCGGCGCTGTGTGGCGATGCTCGCGGACCTGTGGAACGCGCCCGACCCGTCGACCGCCGTGGGATGTTCGACGACCGGGTCGAGCGAGGCGTGCATGCTCGCCGGGATGGCGCTGAAGCGGCGCTGGGCGAAACGCAACGCCGACCGCTACCCCGGCGCCCGGCCCAACCTCGTCATGGGCGTGAACGTGCAGGTCTGCTGGGAGAAGTTCTGCAACTTCTGGGAGGTGGAGGCCCGTCTGGTGCCCATGGAGGGCGAGCGGTTCCACCTGGACCCGCAGGCCGCTGCCGAGCTGTGCGACGAGAACACCATCGGGGTCGTGGGCATCCTCGGCTCCACCTTCGACGGGTCCTACGAGCCGATCGCGGACCTGTGCGCGGCGCTGGACGCGCTGCAGGAGCGGACCGGGCACGACGTCCCCGTGCACGTCGACGGGGCGTCCGGGGCCATGGTCGCGCCGTTCCTCGACGAGGACCTGGTGTGGGACTTCCGGCTGCCGAGGGTGGCGTCGATCAACACCTCGGGGCACAAGTACGGGCTGGTCTACCCGGGCGTCGGCTGGGCGCTGTGGCGGGACGCGGAGGCCCTGCCGGAGGAGCTGGTGTTCCGGGTGAACTACCTGGGCGGCGACATGCCGACGTTCGCGCTGAACTTCTCCCGCCCGGGCGCGCAGGTCGTGGCGCAGTACTACACGTTCCTGCGACTGGGCCGGGACGGCTACCGGGCCGTCCAGCAGGCCGCGCGGGACGTGGCCACGGGGCTGGCCGGGCGGGTCGAGGCGCTCGGCGACTTCCGGCTGCTGACCCGGGGCGACGAACTGCCGGTGTTCGCCTTCACGACCGCCCCGGACGTGAAGGCGTACGACGTCTTCGACGTGTCCCGGCGGCTGCGCGAGCACGGCTGGCTGGTGCCCGCGTACACCTTCCCGGAGAACCGTCAGGACCTGTCCGTGCTGCGGGTGGTGTGCCGCAACGGTTTCTCCGCCGACCTCGCCGACCTGCTCGCGCAGGACCTGGAGCGGCTGCTGCCGGACCTGCGGCGGCAGCCGCGCCCGCTGACCGAGGACAGGGGCGCGGCGACGAGCTTCCACCACTAGAGGGATCCCGCCGGAACCGCGCGGGAACCGCCTAGCGGCTCAGCCGCGCGAACCTGCGTACCGCCAGCGGGAAGAACACCGCCAGCAGGGCCAGGGGCCAGACGACCGCGGCCCAGGCGTGCCCGGACTCGGTGCCGGGCACGCCGAACAGGTGCCGTACGGCCGTGGCCGTGTGGGACATGGGGTTCCATTCGACGACCGTGCCCAGCCAGCCGGGCATGGAGCCGGGTGCGGCCAGCGCGTTGGAGAGGAAGCCGACCGGCCAGACCAGGATCTGCACGGCCTGGACCATCTCCGGCTTCCCCGCCACCAGTGCCAGGTGGATGCCGATCCACAGCATGGCGAACCGGAACAGGAGCAGCAGGCCCACCGCCCCGAGGAGCGCGGTCGGGCCGCCGCCGGGACGCCAGCCGAGCGCGGCGCCCACGCCGATCAGCACGACCAGGGCCAGCGCCGACTGGAGCATGTCGGATGCCGAACGGCCCACCAGTACCGCCCCGTTGGCCATGGGCATCGAGCGGAAGCGGTCGATCACGCCCTTGTTCAGGTCCTGCGTGACGGCGAGCATCGTGCCCTCCAGGCCGAAGGCCATGGTGAGCGCGAGCATGCCGGGGATCAGGTAGTCGCGGTACTCGCCGCTCACCCCGCGGCCGCCGCCGACGAGGTAGCCGAACATCAGCAGCAGCATCACCGGGAAGACCAGGTTGACGACGACCTGGACCGGCTGCCGCCCCCAGCGGGCGAGTTCCCGGCGGGTCATGGTCCAGGAGTCGGTCAGGGCGTAGGCGGTCACGCGGCCTCCTTCACTCGGCGGTCGTCCCCGGTGAGGTGCAGGAACACCTCGTCCAGCGTCGGGCGGCGCAGCGCGACGTCCTCCGCCTCGATCCCGGCCTCCCGAAGGGCCCGTACGACGCCGGAGAGTGCCTCCATGCGGTCGGTGACCGGGGCGCTCAGCAGCCGGCGGTCGGTGTCGACGCTGATCCCCGTCAGCGGCAGGAGCGCGACCGCGGCACCCAGTTGGCCGGCGTCGCGCAGGACCACGTCGATGCGGTCGCCCCCCGTCTCGGCCTTCAGCTCGTCCGCCGTGCCCTCGGCGATGACCCGGCCGGCGTCGACGACCGAGATGCGGTCGGCGAGCTGGTCGGCCTCCTCCAGGTACTGGGTGGTGAGCAGGACCGTCGTGCCGCCGCCGACCAGCGAGCGGACGGACGACCACACCTCGGCGCGGCCGCGTGGGTCCAGACCGGTGGTGGGCTCGTCCAGGAACAGCACCTCCGGCTCGGTGATCAGGGACGCGGCGAGGTCCAGGCGGCGCCGCATGCCGCCGCTGTACTGCCGCACCGCCTTGCGGCCGGTGTCGGCCAGGCCGAAACGCTCCAGGAGTTCGTCCGCACGCGCGCGTGCCCGCCGCGTGCCCAGATGGTGCAGCCGGCCGAACAGCTCCAGGTTCTGCCGTCCGCCGAGCTCCTCGTCGAGCGCGGCGTGCTGGCCGAGCAGGCCGATGCGCAGCCGCACGGCGTAGGCCTCGCGCACCACGTCGTGCCCTGCCACCTCGATCCGGCCCGCGTCGGGCCGCAGCAGCGTGGACAGGACCCTCACCAGGGTGGTCTTGCCCGCGCCGTTCGGGCCGAGCACCCCGTGCACCGTGCCGCGCGCGACCGTGAGGCCGAGCCCGTTCAGCGCCTTCTTGCCGCCGTACGTCTTCTCCGCGCCTTCGACGATGATCGCCGTGTCGGCCACCGAGCCTCCCTCTTTAGTCAAACTTGACTACATGCTCGAAGGTAACCCCGTCGAGGCCAGTCGTCAAACTTGATTAGTGAGCATCTCCGGGATGCGGCTCCCCCGTCGCGTAGGGGTTCTCCACATCGTCGGCCAGGATGCCGACGAACGGGTCGCCCTCGTCGGCGAAGGTGTAGGCGCCGCCCTCGATGCGCTCGATGAGACCGCGGGTCCACTCGCCCTCGGAGTCGGCCGTGTGGACCCACATGTTCATGATCTCGCCGATGTGCCCGAGCTGTTCGGGCCCCTCCTCGGGCACGTAGTGCTCCAGGACGGAGGCCCGCCACTGCTCGATCCGCAGGGTCCGCTCCTTCAGCAGCGCCACCGCCTCCGCCCGCGGCAGATCGACGACGAAGCCGACGGCGGCCGTCTTCACGTCCCCCCGCTGGTCGTAGGTGACCAGCGCGTCCCGCAGCAGCCTGAAGTACTCCTCGGTGCCCTGCCCGGTGATCTCGTACTCCGTACGCGGCGGGCCGCCCGCCGTGGACGGGGCGATCTCGTGCGCGTGCAGCAGCCCCTGCTTCGCCATCTGCTTCAGGGCGTGGTAGATCGAGCCGGGCTTGGCGTTGGACCACTCGTGCGCGCCCCAGTACTCCAGGTCGTTGCGCACCTGGTAGCCGTGGGCGCGGCCGTGCATACGGACCGCGCCGAGCACGAGGAGGCGGATCGCTGACATGCGGTCCAGGTTAGGACGCGGCCGCCGCCCGCTGTTCCTCGGCCACCAGCTCGAAGGCGGTCCTGCCGTCCAGGGACTCGCGGATGATGTCGGCGTGACCGGCGTGCCGGGCCGTCTCACGGATGAGGTGGAGGCAGAGCCAGCGGTGGGAGACCCGGCCGTCCGGCGGGAACCAGGGCTGCGCCGGCAGCGCGAAGGTGTCGTCGAGACTCGGAACCGAGCGGATGCAGGCCTCCGTCTCTGCGGCGACCTTCTCCCAGTAGGCCAGCTGCGACGCGACGGTCTCGCCCTCGACCAGCTGGAAGCACTCGTGCCAGTTGGTCCGGTCCCGCACCACCGCAGGCGGCTCGCCCTTGGCCAGGGAGACCCACATCTGCTCGACCTCGGCGACGTGCTTGACCAGCCCGGCCAGGGACAGCTCACTGGCGCTGGGGCGGGAGCCCGCCTGCTCGTCCGTCAGCCCGAGCACCGCCCGGCGGACGCCGCCGCGCTGCTCGGCGATGAAGGACAGGAGCGCTCCGCGCTCGTCGCCGTGTGCCTCCGCCGGAACGTGGGTGACCATGACCGCCGCCTTTCGTCGGGCCCGGGGGCCTCTCCCCCTGACACCGACCAAGCTACGGGCCCTTGCGGTCAGGTTCCGTCCGCAAGGGCCCGCGCGCCGGCAACTCGAAAGATGAGGGCTCTAGAACGGGAACCCGCTCCGGCCGTGCTGCACCGAGATCCACTTGGTCGTGGTGAACGAGTCGAGCATCGTGTCGCCGTTGAGCCGGCCGATGCCCGAGTGCTTCTCACCGCCGAAGGGGACGATCGGCTCGTCGTGCACGGTGCCGTCGTTCACGTGGAACATGCCCGTGTCGATCCGCTTGGCGAACGCCACACCCCGCTCGACGTCCCCGGTGTGGACGGCACCGCTCAGGCCGTACGGCGTGTCGTTGACGAGCCGTACGGCCTCCTCCTCGCCGTCGAACGGGACCAGGAAGGCGACCGGGCCGAAGACCTCCTGCCGGAGCAGCGCCGAGTCGGCGGGGAGGCCGGTCAGCACCGACGGCTCGACGAGGTTGTCGGTCCGCCCACCGCGCACCAGGGCCGTGGCGCCCTCGGCGAGGGCCTGCTCGACCACGCCGGAGACGGCGTCCGCCTGGGAGGAGTTGATGACCGGGCCGATGACGGTCTCCGGGTCGCGCGGGTCGCCCGTCCTGAGGGTCTTGACCTTGGCCACGAACTTCTCGGTGAACTCGTCCGCGACCGACCGGTCCACGAGGACCCGGTTGGCGGCCATGCAGACCTGGCCCTGATGGACGTACCGGCTGAAGACCGCCGCGTCGACCGCGTAGTCGATGTCGGCGTCGTCGAGGACCACCAGCGCGCTGTTGCCGCCCAGTTCGAGCACGGAGCGCTTGAACAGCCGGGCGCAGACGGTCGCCACGTGCCGGCCGACCGCGTCGGAGCCGGTGAAGGAGATGACCTTGGGGACCGGGTGCTCGATGAAGGCGTCGCCGATCTCCGCGATGTCGGTGATGACGACGTTCAGCAGCCCGCCGGGCAGCCCCGCGTCCTCGAAGAGCTTCGCGACCAGGGAGCCGCCGACGATCGGCGTGTTCTGGTGCGGCTTGAGCACCACGGCGTTGCCGAGCGCGAGCGCCGGGGCGACCGACTTGATCGACAGCAGGAACGGGAAGTTGAAGGGGCTGATCACACCCACGACGCCGACCGGCACGCGGTAGACGCGGTTCTCCTTGCCGTCCACCGGCGAGGGGATGATCCGGCCCTCGGGGGCCAGCGCCAGATGGACCGCCTCGCGCAGGAACTCCTTGGCGAGGTGCAGCTCGAAGGCCGCCTTCAGGCGTGTGCCGCCGAGCTCGGCGATGATGGCCTCGGAGATCTCGGCCTCGCGCTCCTCGATCAGGCGCAGCGCCTTCTCGAAGACCGCCCGGCGGGCGTAGGGGTTGGTCGCGGCCCACTGCTTCTGGGCGCGGGCCGCCGCCCGGTACGCCTGATCGACCTCGTCGGCCGTGGCTATGGTGATCGACGCCAGCTTCTCGTCGTCGTACGGGTTGAAGTCGATGATGTCCCAGGAACCGGTGCCCGGGCGCCACTCACCGTCGATGTACTGCTGTGCGAGGTCGGTGAAGCAGGACGACGACATGTGTGATCCCTCGATCCCTGGAAGATCTCCGATCGCGCCTT
Organism: Streptomyces sp. NPDC056373; assembly: GCF_042262425.1. Classification (NCBI taxonomy): domain Bacteria; kingdom Bacillati; phylum Actinomycetota; class Actinomycetes; order Kitasatosporales; family Streptomycetaceae; genus Streptomyces; species Streptomyces sp. NPDC056373. Next base: position 69,676 of record NZ_JBHJPX010000019.1, on the reverse strand, counting down.
CACGATCTGATCACACGTCATCGTACTGATGTTTCAGGCGAGTTGGAGGAGTACTTCAGGAGAGCTGGAGGAGGCCCCGCAGAAGGTCCCGGCTCTCCGACGGGCCCGGGCTGTCGCTCTGGAGCTCTTTGAGCGCCTTCTCGTACTGGGCGACGTCCTCGGCCTTGTCCAGGTACAGCGCGCTGGTGAGCTGCTCCAGGTAGACGACGTCCGACAGGTCGGACTCGGGGAAGCTGAGGATCGTGAACGCGCCACTTTCGCCGGAGTGGCCGCCGAGGCTGAACGGCACCACCTGGAGCCGGACGTTGGGCCGCTCGGAGATCTCGATGAGGTGCTGGAGCTGGCCCCGCATCACCTCGCGGTCGCCGTACGGGCGGCGCAGGGCGGCCTCGTCCAGGATGATGTGGAAGTCGGGCGCGCGCTCGTCGAAGAGGTACTTCTGCCGCTCCAGCCGCAGCGCCACGCGGCGTTCGACGTCGGCCTCGCTCGCGCCCTGCATGCCCCGGCGGACCACCGCGTGGGCGTACGCCTCGGTCTGCAGCAGTCCGTGCACGAACTGCACCTCGTACGCCCGGATCAGCGAGGCGGCGCCCTCCAGGCCGACGTAGGTCGGGAACCAGCTGGGCAGCACGTCCGAGTAACTGTGCCACCACCCGGCGACGTTGGCCTCTTTGGCCAGGGACAGCAGGGAGGAGCGCTCCTGCTCGTCGGTGATGCCGTACAGGGTCAGCAGGTCCTCGACGTCTCTGGTCTTGAAGCTCACCCGGCCCAGCTCCATCCGGCTGATCTTCGACTCGGAGGCGCGGATCGAATAGCCCGCCGCCTCGCGCGTGATGCCCCGCGCCTCACGCAGTCGCCTGAGTTGTGATCCGAGCAGCATGCGCCGCACCACCGATCCCGGCTCTCCCGCGCTCACGTTCGCCAGCCTCCCCAACGTCTTCAGGGGCCGCAGTCTGCCACTAAAACACTCCGAGCAGTACTCGTCCGGTTACGGAAACGGAATCGAGTCGGTCGACGCTCGCGCGCGGGAGCAAGAAGAAGGCAAGTGAACGGCCAAAGAGCGACGCGAAGATGACGGAAAAATTTCCCAACAACCGGTACGGGACATCTCATTCCGGTCACGTGCACGTGCATCTGCCCTTGCATCTGCTGTACGCATCCGAAACCATGGTCCCGCACCACCGCCGCATCGCACCGACCGCGAATTCCCGGGAGTGCCTCGCATGGGGACGAATGGATCGACCATGCTCGAGCCGTTACGGCAGGGCCTTCCGCCGCTGGATCCCGCGGCCGTGTCCGACGCCGCTTCCTGCGCCCTTCCCGCCCGCTACGAAGCGGTCCGCGAGGCGCGGCGGTTCACCCGCCGGACCCTCGACCAGTGGGACATGGGCGAGCGGTTCGACGACGTCTGCCTGGTGGTCTCGGAACTCGTCACCAACGCGCTGCGGCACGGCCTGCCCACGGGCAACGCGTGTACCGGCGACCGCGAACCCCCTGTGCGCCTGCACCTGATGCGGTGGTCCGAGCGGCTGGTGTGCGCGGTACGCGATCCCAGCCACGACAGTCCGGTCGCCCGGGAGACCGACGACTTCTCGGCCGAGTCGGGCCGCGGGCTTTTCCTCGTCGACTCCTTCAGCGACAGCTGGGGCTGGCACCCGCTCGCGGGCGCGCTCGACGGCAAGGTGGTCTGGGCGCTGTTCCGGCTGCCGCACGCCGGTCCACACCCCGGCGGGGAATGAGAGACCGCGGCGCATTCTCGCGCCGCAATTCTACGCGCGTCACCGCGCACCGAGGGCACTTCGCCCCGATTTCACCGGGGCCGACGGAGCCTCAGCCGCCGACCAGATGGTCGAACTCGCCGTCCTTCACGCCGAGCAGCATCGCCTCGATCTCGGCACGGGTGTAGACCAGCGCGGGGCCGTCGGGAAAGCGCGAGTTGCGTACGGCCACATCACCGCCCGGCAGCCGGGCGAACTCCACGCACGAGCCCTGCGAGTTGCTGTGCCGGCTCTTCTGCCAGGCCACACCGCGCAGTCCGGCGGCCGCCATACCGTTGTACACGTCGTGGTCCACAGGTCGCTCCCCGGTGGTGCACTGGCTGGTGTGGCCATTGGTGCAGTGGTCAACTGACCCGGATCATAGCCCTGTTCATGTGCAGATGCATGGGCAGATGCACGTGCACGCGGGGTGGTTCCACGGTTACAGCTTTGACGACCGCTTGACCGAAGCTCTCGACTGTTTGACGGCTCGCCCCCGCCTCTCGTTCCCCGCGGCCTGCGCGGAAGTGGCCCGGTTCGGGGAGGTCCGGTGGAGGCGGAGCATCCGCTCGGCGGCGGGCCGAGGCGACGGCGCGGCGGCCGTACCGGAGAAGCGGGAGCTGAGACGCACGGCTGTGCGAAGGGCGTTCGGCCGGCCGACCCGCATCCGGAAGGCGGCCGTGGCCTGCGAGGACGGGGAGAAATGGGCCGGTCGCAGGAGACCGGTGTCGTGCTGGTGGCCGGTGCCCGGCTCGGACCATCGCCGGACACCCGCTCGGCTTGCGGCTCCCGCCGGCCTGCGCACCCCGCGCCCCGGCACGGCTCACGGGAATGCCGCCGCGCGGCCGGTCCGACCGGCGTCCGGCCCGGTCCCGGCCACCCGCCACGTGTCGTCGCGCCGGACGGTCGGCGGCGGCCCCCTGCCCGGCCGTGGGACGGGCAAAGGGTTCCCCACCCGTCAAGCGTGGGGAACCTCACCCGGGCCGGACGGGCTCGGCGTCAGCGGGCGGTGTACGGCAGGAGTGCCATCTCGCGGGCGTTCTTGACGGCCCTGGCCAGCTGCCGTTGCTGCTGGGACGACACCCGGGTGACGCGGCGGCTGCGGATCTTGCCGCGGTCGGAGATGAACTTCCGCAGCAGGTCGGTGTCCTTGTAGTCGATGTACGTGATCCCGGCCTGGTCCAGGGGGTTGGGCCGGTCCTTGGCGGGCTTGCGGTCGGGCTTGCGGGGCATGGCGGGTCAGACCTCCAGGAGGGTGTCGAAGGCGTGCGGCAGGCGCTGCCAGGCGTCGGGGCCGGCGGCGTACTCGGCGTCGGTCAGCAGGCAGGACTCCAGCAGCCGTTCCAGGCCGTCCCGGTCGAGGCCGGGCGAGGTGAAGACCAGGTGCTGGCCGCGGTCCCCGTGCTCGGGGTGCCAGTCCAGCGCGGCGGCGGCACGGCGCACCGGCGGGACCATCTCCCAGGCCGCGTCCGGCAGGGACGCCAGCCACGGGCCCGTGCTCTCCACGCACAGGGCCCCGCCCGCCGCGTCCCAGTGGAAGAGCGTGTCGGGCTTGTCGGCGAGCCAGAACCGGCCCCGGCTGCGGGCGGCCGCGCAGGTCAGGTCCTCCAGCGCGGCGTACAGCCGCTCCGGGTGGAAGGGGCGGCGCCGGTGCCACACCAGGGTGGAGACGCCGTGCGCGTCGGCCTCGGCGGGGAGCAGCGCGCAGGCCGGGTGCTGGGCGGCGGCGGCCGCCTCGACGTCGAATCCGGCCAGGGCGGCCTCGGCCAGCGGGGAGAGCGGACCCCTGCGCGGGGTCGGCACGGTCAGGCCGTCGTCGGCCCGGTCCGCGAGGGCTTCCTGCCCGACCGGTGCCCGGCGGGCCGTCGGGTGCAGTTGCGCGAGCAGCTCGTGGTCCTCGTCGTCGGCCTCCGGCGAGTCGGCGACGGCGAGGACCGGGGCGTACTCCAGCTGGCGCGCGAAAGTGTCGGCGACCGTGCGCCGGTCGGTCGCGGCGGCGGCGAGACCGGCGTCGGCGAGGTCGTCGCCGTTGCCGAGGTACGGCAGGACCAGGGCCGGGTCGACGGCCGTGATCACGCCGGTGACGGTGAGCCCGCCCGCCGTGACGACCTCGGCCATGGCCTTGGGCTCGACGGAGTCCCACAGTTCGACGACGGCCAGCCGGGTGGATCCGGCGTCCCGCAGCCGCTCCAGCTCGGGCACCAGGTCCTCGCGCAGGGCGCAGCACGCGCAGTCGTTGACGAGCGGCGCCTCCCCGGCGTCGAGGACACCGGAGGCGTCCCGGACGGTCCGTACGACCGTGCCCGTGGCGGCCGTCGCCAGGTCGTGGTGGAGGACGACACCGCCGGGCACGTCGGCGAGCAGCCGCGCGACGGCCGCTCTGCGGGCGTCGGCGTGCAGCCCTGCGACGATCACGACCGGGAGCCGAGGGGGGACGGTCACGCGATCAGCCCTTCTTTCCGTACCGGCGCTCGAAGCGCTCGACGCGGCCTGCGGTGTCCAGGACGCGGGCGGTGCCGGTGTAGAAGGGGTGGCTGACGTCGGAGATCTCGACGTCGACGACCGGGTAGGTGTTGCCGTCCTCCCACTCGATCGTCTTCTCGCCCGCCGTGGCGGAGAGGGTCGAGCGGGTGAGGAAGGCGTAGTTCGCGGCACGGTCGCGGAAGACGACGGGCCCGTACTCCGGGTGGATTCCCTGGCGCATGCTCAGCGCTCCTCTCGGAAGTCGACGTGACGACCGGCGACCGGATCGAACTTGCGCAGGGTCATGCGGTCCGGGTCGTTGCGGCGGTTCTTGCGGGTCACGTAGGTGAAGCCGGTCCCGGCGGTGGACCGGAGCTTGATGACCGGACGGAGTTCGTTGCGTGCCATGCCGCTATGATACTGAAAATGAAATCCATTTCCACAACTTGAGGCAGAGAGGTACGTCACCACCCATGTCCGCGCACTGCATGCTGACCGGCACACAGCCCGGCTTCGGCAACCGCATCTCCCACTCCCACCGGCGCACGCCGCGCCGGTTCGACCCCAACATCCAGTCCAAGCGCTACTGGCTGCCGAGCGAGGGCCGGTACGTCCGGCTCCGGCTCAGCACCAAGGGCATCAAGACCGTCGACACGATCGGGATCGAGGCGGCCGTCGCCCGGATCCGCGCCCGGGGAGTGAGGATCTGATGGCGAAGAAGAGCAAGATCGCGAAGAACGACAGGCGGCAGGAGGTCGTCGCGCGGTACGCCGCCCGGCGGGCCGAGCTGAAGGAGATCATCCGGCGGCCGTCGTCGACGCAGGCCGAACGGCTCGCCGCGCAGGCGGAGCTGCGCAGGCAGCCGCGCGACGCGAGTGCCACGCGCGTACGCAACCGCGACCAGGTGGACGGCCGGCCGCGCGGCTACTTCCGCGCGTTCGGGCTGTCCCGGGTGGGTCTGCGGGAGCAGGCGCACGCGGGACATCTGCCCGGCGTGCGCAAGTCGTCCTGGTAAGAGGTGGTCATGGGGCTCTCGGCGGGCCCTGGCAGTTTGTTGCGGTCGCTCCGGGGGCTCTTGACGGGCCCTGGTAGCTTGCTGCGATCGTTCCGGCCACGGGGCCGGCCGGTGCCGTCCGGGCCGGTCGGCCCGGTTACAGCTTGGGGGCTTGCAGTGACTTCGGTGATCTTCCCGCGCCGCTCCGGCGCCGTGCGCGTCGCCGCGGCGGCCGCGGGGCTGGCGGGCGCGCTCGTGCTGAGCGCGTGCAGCAGCGGAGGCGACTCGGGCGACGACGCGTCCGCCGCCCCCTCCCCGTCGGCCTCGGCGTCCGCCCCGGCGGGCGCAGACTCCGGTTCCGGTTCCGGCGGGACGTCCGGCGGTGCGCTGGCGGGCAGCTGGCTCGCGACGACCGGCGGCAAGGCCGTGGCCCTGGTGATCACCGGCAAGCAGGCGGCGCTGTTCGCCACCGGCGGCAGCGTGTGCAGCGGCACCGCGGGCGAGCAGTCCGGCATGCGGATGATCCGCCTGAGGTGCACGGACGGCTCCAAGGACCGGGCGACCGGCATGGTCGACTCGGTGAACAAGAACAGCCTGAAGGTCACCTGGGAGGGCGGCCTCGGCACGGAGACGTACACGAAGGCCGAGGGCGGCAAACTGCCGACGGGGCTGCCGACGGCGAGCCTCGGCTGACACACGGGCTCCGGACGGACGGCCGCGGATCGCCGACGGGCACCGCGGCCTGTCCGGTGCCGGGAGCGCGTGGCGCGAGGGGCGTGGCGCGTGGTGCGAGGGGCGTGGAGCGTGCATTCCACGGATTACCACGCGCAGGTCCCGGAGTCCGGCGTTCGGGGGAATCGCAGGGGGTGCGTGGCCGTGCGGTGCGCGCGTGCGTGATGATCCAGGGGCCCGATGCCGCTCCCGTTCGACACGCTCAGAGGACCACATGCGCACCTATCCCCTCACCCTGGCCGCCGCCCTCGCCGCGACGGTCCTGCTGACCGGCTGCAGCGACGACAAGGCCGGTGGTGACGACGTCAAGAACGCGGACCGGCCCGGCGACGCGGCCTGCGCGCTCGGCAACATGGGCGTCGAGGTCGGCGCCGGGGCCGCCCCGGCCGCCGGGGACACCGGCACCGTCACCGTCACGCTCACCAACAAGGGCGCACAGTGCACGCTGAAGGGCTTCCCCGGCGTGGACCTGCTGGCCGACGACAAGACGACCTCCGTCTCCCCGGACGAGGGCGCGAAGGCCCAGTCGCTGACCCTGGGGAAGGGCGGCACCACGTCCTTCACGATCACCTACGTCCGGGGCGAGGCGGGCTCCGCGGAGAGCCTGGCCGTGCGCAAGGCGTCCTTCACCCTGCCCGGCGACACCAAGACCGCCCACGAGCTGAAGTGGTCGTACGGCGAGGTCGCCTGGGCGGCGGACAAGAAGCCCTCGGTGAGCGGCTTCGAGACGTCGGGCGACTGACGGGCCGAGGGCGCCGACGGCGGGTCAGCGCAGCGGCGGCCGGTGGCGGACCTGGGCACCGTCCGCCGCCTGCGCGCCCTGCGTCCAGCCCTCCTCGTCGCGCACCCCGCGCAGCCGGGTCGTGGTCGTCTCCGGGAACATCCGCTCCAGCCGCCCGGTGACGGCGACCTCGCGGGAGGCGAGGACCGGCAGCAGATCGTCGGTCACCTGGGTCTTGGCGGCTGCCGCCAGCCGGGTGCCGATGCGATGGGCGTAGGCGGCGAGGAACGACTGCCGGAACGTCTTGGTGCGCTTGCGGCCACCGGCCCTCTGTGCGGCTTCCGCCCTGGTCATCGCGGTCGTGGCCTGCACGAGGAGCGAGGTGTAGAGGAGTTCGACCGCCTCCAGGTCGGCCTCGAAGCCGACGACCGTGGAGAAGCCGAGCGGCTCGTTCCACACCGCCCGGCAGTGGTTGGCGCCGGCGACGGCGTCCAGCAGCACCGCCTTGGCCTGTTCGTACGGCGGCTCGACCCCGACCCGGCAGGCCCCTGGCGTGTCCGGCGAGGGTGCCCGAGCCGCGAGCAGCGCCTCGTCGACGCTGTGCCGGGCCATCAGCTCCTGCGCCTTGGCGCTGAGCGCCTCCGCCTCCTCCGGGAAACCGGTCGCCTCCGCCTTGGCCAGCAGCGCGCGGATGCGGGTGAGCATCCGCGACTCGGCGCCGCCCTCTCCGGGCGCGGCCCCGGGCGGCTCGTCGAGGGCCTCCAGGGAGGGCAGCCGCAGCAGCAGCCGGTACAGCTCCAGCACGGCCGTGGCGTACGAGAAGCGGTCGGTGCGGGGCGGGGCGTCGGCGGGGAGGTCCGCGAGCTGCCCGGTCCAGCGGCGGCCCCGGGGGCCGTCGCCGGGCGCCTGCGCGCGGATCAGCGCGGCCACCAGGAGCACGTGGACGTCGTCCAGCTCGCGCCGGACGAGCCGGACGACATCGGCCGGCTGCCAGCCGCGCCGCCAGGCCGCCGCCACGAACTCCTGTCCGCGCCGGTCGAGTTCACGGTCCGCCGCCGGGTCGCAGGCGAGCAGGGAGGCACCGGTGTCGAGGGCCGTCTCGCCGGTCTCGTAGAGGGCCGCTGCGAACGCGCGGTCGACGGTGCTGGACGTACTCACGGGCCGATGGTGCCACGCCGTGAGGCCCGTCCCGGAACCCGCGGTCGAGTGTCAACTCTCGGTTGACAGTCGCTGGGGCGCAACCTACGGTTGACACATGACGCATCCCGACACCACGTCATCCATCCGTCTCGACGACCTCATCGCGGCCATCAAGAAGGTCCACGAGGAGCCGCTCGACCAGCTCCAGGACGCGGTGATCGCCGCGGACCACCTGGGCGACGTGGCCGACCACCTGATCGGCCACTTCGTCGACCAGGCCCGGCGCTCCGGCGCCTCCTGGACCGACATCGGCAAGAGCATGGGCGTCACCCGGCAGGCCGCGCAGAAGCGGTTCGTGCCCAAGGAGTCGGCCGACCTCGACCCGAGCCAGGGCTTCAACCGGTACACGCCGCGCGCCCGCAGCGTGGTGATGGCCGCGCACAACGCGTCCAAGGCCGCGCACAACGCCGAGGGCCTGCCCGAACACCTCGTCCTCGGGCTGCTGGCCGAACCGGAGGGACTCGCCGCGAAGGCGATCGTCGAGCAGGGGGTCTCGCTCGACGCGGTCCGCGCGGCGGCCACGGCGGCGCTCCCGCCGGCCGTCGAGGACGCCCCGGAGCTCGTGCCGTACGGCCCGGCCGCCAAGAAGGTCCTGGAACTCACCTTCCGCGAGGCCCTGCGCCTCGGCCACAACTACATCGGCACCGAGCACGTCCTGCTCGCCCTGCTGGAGCACGAGAACGGCCAGGGGGTCCTCAGCGGCCTGGGCATCGGCAAGGAGCGGACCGAGCGGTTCGTGACCGAGGCCCTGGAGAAGATCGTGCAGGCGCAGAAGGACATGCCGGACGAGTCCTGAGCCACGTCGGCGGCGGCAGGGGGCGTTGTCAGACCCCCCTGTCACACTCACCGCATGGCCGACCGCTGGGCACTCGCCCCGGCCGAGGACGGTGGCGTGGACGTCGCCCCCCTCGGCCCGGACGGGCTGCCCGGAGGACCGGTGCGGCGGGAGGCGGATCCCGCCGACGCCGTACGGAGCCGTCCCGGCGTCACACGGTGGGTGTGGCGGTCCACCGCCGAGGTCTACCCGCGCCTGCTCGCCACGGGGGTGCGAGTCGAGCGGTGCTACGACATCGAGGCCGCCGAGACGCTCCTCCTCGGCCACGAGGGGCGGTACGGGGAACCACGCTCGGCCGCGGCCGCCCTGGCCCGGCTGCGCGGCGGCCCCGTACCGCCCGATCCGCCGCAGCGGTCCGCGGAACCGGGCTCCCAGTCCTCCCTGTTCGAGCCTCAGGGCGTCCACCTGCCCCTGACGGACCTCCTCGCGGTGTACGCCGGGCAGCAGCGGCGGCACGACAGCGCAGAGCACCCCGACCGCATGCGGCTGCTCACGGCCGCCGAGTCGGCGGGCATGCTGGTGGCGGCCGAGATGAACCGTGCCGGGCTGCCCTGGAGCGCCGAGGTGCACCGCGCCCTGCTGCACGACCTGCTGGGCGATCGCTACGCGGGCGGCGGCGAGCCACGCCGGCTGGCCGAGCTGGCCGAGGAGGTGTCCAGGGCCTTCGGCCGCCGGGTGCGGCCCGACCTGCCCGCCGACGTGGTCAAGGCGTTCGCCCAGGCCGGCATCAAGGTCTCCTCGACCCGTAAGTGGGAGATCGGGACGATCGACCATCCGGCCGTCAAACCCCTGCTGGAACACAAGAAGCTGTACCGCATCTGGGTCGCCCACGGCTGGTCCTGGCTGCAGGACTGGGTGCGCGAGGGCCGCTTCCGGCCCGAGTTCCTCGCGGGCGGGACGGTGACCGGCCGCTGGGTCACCAACGGCGGGGGCGGGCTCCAGATCCCCAAGGTGATCCGGCGGGCCGTGGTCGCCGACCCCGGCTGGCGGCTCGTCGTCGCCGACGCCGACCAGATGGAACCGCGCGTCCTCGCCGCGATCTCCCGCGACCCGGGCCTGATGGAGGTGGCCGGGCGGGAGAGCGACCTGTACCAGTCGGTCTCCGACCGGGCCTTCTCCGGCGACCGCTCCCAGGCCAAACTCGCCGTGCTCGGCGCGGTCTACGGCCAGACCTCCGGCGACGGTCTGAAGAACCTCGCGGCACTCAGACGCCGCTTCCCCAGAGCCGTGGCCTACGTCGACGACGCGGCCCGGGCCGGTGAGGAGGGCCGGCTCGTGCGGACCTGGCTCGGCCGGACCTGTCCGCCGGCGGCCCGGGGGACGGACGACGCGACCGAGGAAGCGGGCATCCCGGCCGCCGAGGCGGACCGGTCCGACGACAGCGCCGCGTGGGTGCCCGGCTACGCCTCCACCAACGCCCGCGCCCGCGGCCGCTTCGCCCGCAACTTCGTCGTCCAGGGCAGCGCCGCCGACTGGGCGCTGCTGCTGCTCGCCGCGCTGCGCAGGAGCTGCGCGGAGCTGGCGGCCGAGCTGGTCTTCTTCCAGCACGACGAGGTGATCGTGCACTGCCCCACGGAGGAGGCCGAGGCGGTCGTGGCGGCGATCCGCGAGGCGGCGGCCCTGGCCGGGCGGCTGACCTTCGGCCAGACACCGGTGCGCTTCCCGTTCACGACGGCCGTGGTGGAGTGCTACGCGGACGCCAAGTGATCACCCGGCACCCCGGGAGCTCACGCGGCTCCCTGCTCGATGCCGGCCCGTGGTCCGCCTGGAGGGATGCCGTCCCGGCCGGGGCCGGGTCCCACCGAGGCGGCGAGGATCTGCTCGGCGACAGCGGCGTACCAGCGCAGCGCCGTGCCGGCGGTGTCCACGGCGCCCGGTTCTCCGGCCCGTTCACGGGCGAAGTCGCGCACCAGGACGTGCGGCAGGTAGCGGCCGTACGTCGTCTCCTCCAGCAGGGCCACGTCGAGGAGACGGTCGAGGGCCGCCTCGGTGCGGGCTTCGCCGATGCCGGTGAGACGGGCGAGCAGGGGGACGCCGTAGGCGGGCAGGTCGAGCGTGCCGATACCGCGCAGGGTGTGGGCCGCGTCCCGGTCGGTCTCGCACGCGGAGGCGGCGAGTGCGTCGTAGGCGACGGCCAGGGAGCGGCGGACGCTCAGGTCGTCGTACTCCAGGTGGCGCAACCGCTGCCCGGGGGTGGCGAGTTGCCCGGCGAGCGCCTCGGGCGTCAGGGCCCGGCGGGCGGCGAGCCGCGCGGCGAGGACGCGCAGGGCCAGCGGAAGCCGGCCGGTCAGCTCGACGAGGAGCCGGGCGGCGTCCGTGCCGTCCAGGCCGTCGCGGCCCGAGGCGCTGCGCAGGAGTTCGGCGCTCTCCTCGTCCGACAGCGGGCCCAGCGGGAACCGGGCCGCGCCGTCGAGAGCGGTCAGCGGCGAACGGCCGGTGACGAGCACCGCGCACCGGGCGCCGCCCGGCAGCAGCGGCCGTACCTGCGCGGCGCTCGCCGCGTCGTCCAGCACCAGGAGCATGCGGGTCGGCGCGAGCAGCGACCGGAGCAACGCGGCGGCGGCGTCCGGCCGCTCGGGGATGCGGCAGGGCTCGGTGCCGAGGTCACGCAGCAGCGCGGTGAGGGCCTCGCCAGGGGTGAGAGGCGTCCTGCCCGGGGTGGCACCGTGCAGATCGAGGTGCAACTGCCCATCGGGGAAACGTTCCGCCACCTGGTGGGCGACCTCCAGGGCGAGCGCGCTCTTCCCCACGCCGGCCATGCCGCTGATGACGGCGACGGGGTGGGGGCCGGGCGCCGTGAGCGCGCGCCGCAGGGAGTCGCGCAGGGCACGGCGGCCGACGAAGGGGGTCGGAGCCGGGGGCAGTTGGGCATGGGGCGGTTGGGCGAGTTGGGCGTGGGGAGGCACCGGTCCGGCAGGGTCGCCGGGTGATGCGGGGGGAGGCACCGGTGCGCCCGGGTCACCGGGTGATGCAGGGGGAGGCACCGGTGCGCCCGGGCCATCGGGCGGCGTTCCGTCGGCCGGGCACATCAGTACCCTGCCGCTGCCACCCGGCTGCGCTGCACCGCCGTCGCCCACGACCCCCCGCAGCACCTCCGCATGCGCTTCCCGCACCCCCGCCCCCGGTTCGATGCCGAGCCGGCCGACGAGGCGAGTCCTCAGGTCCCGGTGGACGGCCAGGGCCTCGGCCTGACGGCCGGTGCGGTGCAGGGCGAGCATCAACTGCCGGTGGTAGACCTCCCGTAGCGGATACTCGCCGGTCAGGATCGCCAGCTCCGGCACCAGCTCGTGCAGGCGCGGACCGCCCAGCGCCAGCTCGGCGTCGTGGCGCCACTCCAGCAGCAACAGCCGGGCCTCGCACAGCCGCTGCGCGAAGGCGTACCCGCCCACCTCGGGGGCCAGCCCGGCGAGCGGCGCGCCCCGCCACAGCCCGAGCGCGCCCGCGCTCTCGCGCAGGACCCGCTCCCAGGCCCGGCCGGTGTGCGCGGCCCTCGCGGCGCTGACGTGTCCGTCGAAGACGTGGACGTCCAACTCGCCTTCGTCCAGCCGCAGCACGTACCCGGACGGCACCGTGCGCAGCCGTCCCGGATCGTCGAGCAGCCGCCGCAGCCGGGCGATGTGATTGTGCAGCGAGGCCCGGGCGGAAAGGGGAGGCGCTCCGCTCCACAGCGCGTCCTCCAGCGCCTCGGCGGGGACCACCCGTCCGGCGTCGAGGAGCAACGTGGCCAGCAGAGCACGGGACTTGGCGCTTGCGACGGGCATGGCGTCGCTCAGGGGCCCGCCTTGGTCGTCGCGGAACAGCACCGGTGGGCCCAACAGCCCGAACCGCATCATCGCGCCACTCCCCCGTGAACCCGCCTTGGCGGGTTTCCGCCCTCGGGCGACGGATTTCCGCCACCCTCCCCTTCACCTGCCGCGTCGGGAACCGCCGATGCCCTGGCCGTCCTCCACCCGGGTTCGGCGACTTCCGGCCGACCGGCGGATGACCCAACGGCGAAGCATTGGCCACATGTTAGCGATCCGTTGGCAAAGCCTGATGTGATCACTACATCGGATCTGGCCCGGCGGTGCGCGCGTCTGAACGCGCAACTCGGGGGAGTGTCGCCGCCGCGGCCGGGTCCGGGTCCCGGCCGGAGAGGTGAACGGCCGGGACCCTCTCCACCTCCCCGCCGCGGCGGGTTGTCCGGCAAGGCGGACTCCGCCGACGCGCCATGACGGGCGCCACGTCGGATGACAGGCGCCACGTCGAATGACGGATGGCACGGGGATGACGTCAGATCACGGGCGCCATGTCAGTTCCCGGCGGCACGTCAGATCACGGGCGCCATGTCAGTTCCCGGCGGCACGTCAGATCACGGGCGCCATGTCAGTTCCCGGCGGCACGTCAGATCACGGGTGGCCGTCCCAGCCGGGTCAGTCGCCACACCGTCCGCCACCGCATGGGCCGCCGCTCCCCCGCCGGCTCCCGTACGCCCTCCACGAATCCGCCGAACCATGCGCGCAGCCCGGCGCCCGTCCGATTGCGGGCGAGGGTGAGCAGCACCCACACACCCAGATGGACGGGAACGAGCGGGAGCGGCAGCCGGCGCCGGGCCAGCCAGACCCGGTTGCGGGCGTTCACCCGGTAGTAGATGGCGTGCCGGGCGGGCGAGGTCCGAGGGTGCCGGAGCAGCAGCTCAGGCGCGTACAGGATCCGCCACCCGGCATCGACCGCCCGCCACGCGAGGTCGGTCTCCTCGTGCGCGAAGAAGAACTCGGCGGGCCAGTCGCCGACCTCGTCGAGCATCGCCATCCGCAACCCGTGCCCGCCGCCGAGGAAACCGGTGACGTAACCACCCCGGTGGGGGTCCGAGTTGCCGAGGCGGGGCACGTGCCGCTGCTGCGTCTCGCCGAGTTCGTCGGCGATGCGGAAGCCGACGATGCCGAGCCGCTCGTCGGCGGCGTACAGGTCCCGCACGCGGCGCAGCACGTCGGGGTCGACGAGCAGTCCGTCGTCGTCCAGATCCACCACGACGTCGATGTCGCCGAACTCCCGCAGCCGCGCAAGGGCCGCGTTGCGCCCGCCGGGACAGCCGACGTTCTCGTCGAGCTCGACGGTGGTGACCTCGCCGGGCAGGGACAGCCGGTGGGCGAAGTCGGGCAGCGGGCAGCCGTTGCCGACGACGACGATCCGCTCGGGCGGCACGTCCTGTTTGGCGACGGACTCCAGCAGGGCGTCGACCTCGTCGGGCCGGTTGCCCATCGTCACCACGGCGACGGCGATCCTGGGCGCCCTCATGTCCTCACCTCGTACCGGTCGGCAGCTGACTGATCGACGGGCGATGCTAGCCGTTCACGGTAGGGACGTCTTGAGGACGCCTGCCGGACGGTGGTGGGCTACGCCGTTCGGCGCAGGGCGGCACCCGACCGGAACGGGCACAGGATGTCGGGTGCGGCACGGCACGCGCTGCCTAGCGTGAGGGCTCGAAAGGAAGGAGACCGGACGTGCTGGACCGGCTCAACCAGGTGATGGAACGGATCGAACGCGACCTCGGCCGCACCGTCGACACGGCCGAACTGGCGCGTACGGCCTGCACCTCGGAGTACCACCTGCGCCGCATGTTCTCGGCCCTGGCCGGCATGCCGCTGTCGGAGTACGTCCGCCGCCGCCGGCTGACGGTCGCGGGGGCGGAGGTGCTGGCCGGGGACGAAACGCTCCTGGAGATCGCGGTCCGCTACGGCTACGGCTCCGGCGAGGCGTTCGCGCGGGCGTTCCGCGCGATGCACGGCGTGGGCCCGGGCGAGGCCCGTCGCACCGGCGCCGCGCTCGTCTCCCAGCCCCGGTTGACCTTCCGCCTCACCGTCGAAGGGAGCAGCAGCATGCACTACCGCGTCATGGACCGCCCGGCCTTCACCGTCACGGGCTTCAAGACCAGGATCCCCCTGATCCACTCCGGCCCGAACCAGGTGATCATCGACTTCGTCCGGGGCCTCGACAAGCCCGCCGTGGACCGGCTGGGAAAACTGTCCGGCCAGGAGCCGCAGGGCCTCGTCGCGGTCTGCGACGACCTGGATCCGAGCCGCGCGGAGGGCACGGAACTCGACTACTACCACGCCGTGATCACCTCCGGCCCGACACCGGCTCCGGCACCCGAGGGCACCACCGCACTCCCGGTACCGCCCGGCACCTGGGCTGTCTTCACCACCTCGGGGCCCGCCCCCGATGCTATCCAGCGACTCTGGCACGACGTGTACACCGAGTGGTTCCCGTCCAACCCCTACCGCACCCGCCCCGGCCCGGAGATCCTCCGCACCCGCCTGTCCCCCGACGGCACGGAGGCGGACGCCGAGCTGTGGCTGCCGGTCGAACGGGAAACCACCCGCTGAAAACGCGCAAGAACCCCGGGCCGGATCCGCCCGGCCCGGGGCCCGGTGCCTCACGGTCGCCTCGGGCCCTTCGCGCTCACGCCGCGGGCAGCCCCGCCGCAGAGGGGCTCTCAAGCACCCGGGCCGCCGGCCCCCGCCCCGGTGGTCCACTCGCCCGGGAGGTCCTGCTCGGCCCAGATGATCTTTCCGGCCGGGGTGTAGCGCGTACCCCACCGGCGGGTCAGCTGCGCGACCAGGAACAACCCCCGGCCGCCCTCGTCGGTGGTCCGCGCATGACCCATCCGGGGCGAGGTGTTGCTGGTGTCGGACACCTCGCAGATCAGCTTGTCGTGCCGGATCATGCGCAGCCTGACGGGTCCGGTGCCATGCCGAATGGCGTTGGTGACCAACTCGCTGACCACCAGTTCTGTGGTCGTCACCAGGTCGTCCAGCTGCCATCCGAGCAGGGCGCGGACGGCCAGCTCCCTGGCGCTCGCGACGATCGCCGGATCCGTCGGCAGGTCCCACGAGACGACCCGGTCGGCGCCCAGGGCATGCGGCCGGGCCAGGAGCAGGGCGACGTCGTCGGTCTGCGGGCCGACCAGCAGATTGTTCACGACCGCCGAGCACAACTTCTCCGGCGGCAGGCCGGACTGCGCGAGCACGTCGCTGAGGCGGGACAGCCCGACGTCGATGTCCTGGTCACTGGTCTCGATGAGGCCATCGGTGTAGAGGGCGATCAGGCTTCCCTCGGGGAGGGATATCTCGGCGGACTCGAAGGGCAACGAGCCGAGGCCCAGCGGAGGACCCGCCGGAAGGTCCGGGAAGACGACCTTGCCGCCGGGGGTGACCACGGCGGGCGGCGGATGTCCGGCCCGGGCCATGGTGCACAGCTGGGTGACCGGGTCGTAGACGGCATAGAGGCAGGTGGCGCCCAGCACCGCGGTGGCGATGGGCTCGTCGTCGCCGCCCTTCTCCTCCGTCAGGCGGATCACCAGGTCGTCCAGGTGCGCCAGCAGCTCATCGGGCGGCAGGTCCATATCGGCGAGCGTCTGGACGGCGGTGCGCAGCCTGCCCATGGTCGCCGCGGCGTTGAGGCCGTGCCCGACCACGTCACCGACGACCAGGGCGACCCGGGCGCCGGACAGCTGGATCACATCGAACCAGTCGCCGCTCACCCCCTCACGGGCATCGGCCGGCAGATAGCGCGAGGCCACCTCCATGGCCGTCCCGCCGTTCAGCCCGCGCGGGAGCAGACTGCGCTGCAGGGCCAGCGCCGCGGCATGCTCACGGGTGTAGCGGCGGGCGTTCTCCACCCACACAGCGGCCCGGCCGACCAGCTCCTCGGCGAGCAGCAGGTCGTCCTCCTCGAACGGCTGTGGATGCTCCGTCCGGACGAAGGTGGCCACTCCCAGCACGGCTCCGCGCGCGGACAGCGGCACCCACATCACCGAGTGCATCCCGAACTCCGCGATGCTCCTGGCCCGCGCCGGGTCCTGCGCGACCCACGGGGCGATGGCCGGGTTCATGAAGGGTTCCAGCACAGGGCTGCCGTTGACCATGCTCTCGAAGTACGGCGAGGACCTGGGCGCGTCGATCAGGTCGCCGGTTCTGATCACCGACTCCGGGCAGCCCTCGTGGATCGACTGCTGCCCGGCACGCCGCACCAGGTACGCGCTGTCGGCCGGCCCCGAGCCGGGTTCGTCGCCGTGCAGCACCGCCTCCAGCAGGTCGACGGTCACGAAGTCGGCGAGCCTCGGCACCGAGAAGTCGGCCAGCTCCTGGGCGGTCTGCATCACATTCAGCGTGCCCCCGATACAGGCGCTGGCCTCGCTGAGCAGGGCCAGGCGCTGCCGGGCCCGCCATCGGTCGGTGACGTCCATGCCCATGTAGCACACGCCCAGCGGGCTGCCGTCGGGGTCGTCGAGCCGGAAGAACGAAGTGGAGTAGGCGTGTTCCTGGTGCGGATCCGCCCAGGTCCAGCCCCGGTACTCGTAGTCGATGACCGGCACGCCGGTCTCCAGCACCTGCCGCATCTGCGCTTCGAGCGCCTCGGTGTTCAGGCCCGGCAACGAGTCCGACATCCGGCGCCCGAGCCGCTCATCGCGCGGGACGCCGCCGTAGCGCTCCAGGGTGTCGTTCAACCACACGTACCGCAGGTCCGGGCTCAGCACGGCCATGCCGAGGGGGGAGCGGGTGAGAAAAGCCTCCAGCACCTCCCCGCTGACCGCCCAGGTCGGGGACTTCGACACATCGATCGCCGATACGAGCCATGCTTTGCGGCCGTCGGTGTCGGACATCGCGGTCACGCGCAGGCCGACCTCGAGGCGGCGGCCGTCACGGTGCCGGGCGCCGACCAGGCCGCCCCAGCTCTCCCGGGTGCCGCACTCCTCGGCGACCTCGGCCGCCCGTGAGGCGTCTTCGGGCTGTGCCAGCAGCGTCGCCCCGGGACGGTCGAGGATCTCCGCCGCGCCGTATCCCAGGAGCCGCTCAGCGGCCCCGGTCCAGCCGATGACCTTGCCCTTCGCGTCGATCACCGCAGCAGCCACGTTGGCGGTCTCGAACGGTCCATGCGTTCCGTCCGGTGTTGCCTCCGTGTGGAACACCATGGCAGCCGTCCTATCTGGCGGATGGCATATCCGACATTCTAGGGCGTATGGCACGGCGCTGCGCCCCTCGACGAACGGTCCGGGCCGTGCGCTAGTCCTGGCCCTCGCCGGTGGTGAGCCGGGCGATCATCAGCGCCACCAGGATGATCGCGCCGTAGATGGCCTGGATCCAGAAGGACGACACCTGCGCCAGAGTGAGCAGGTTCTCCAGCATGCCCAGCAGCAGGACCCCGAGCAACGCCCCGGCCAGGGATCCCTTGCCGCCGTTCAGGCTGATGCCGCCGATGACCGCGGCCGCGAACACGGTGAAGATCAGGTTCTGGCCTTGATTGGCGTTGATCGCCCCGACCCGTCCGGCGATCACCAGGCCCGCCAGCGCGGCCAGTGTCCCCCCGATGACCAGAACGCCCCAGGCCACCCGGTCGGCGCGGATGCCCGCCGCGCGCGCGGCCGGGGCGTTGCCGCCGACCGCGTACACCGCGCGTCCCAGCCGGTGGTAGTGCAGCACCCACCCGGCGACAGCGAAGCAGGCGCCGGTCACCCATACGGAGACGGGGATGCCGAGCCAGTTGTCGGACCCCAGGGCGAAGAACGCGGCCGGGGCCTCGAACAGGGTCTTGCCTGACACCATGCCGACCAGGATTCCGCGCAGCACGATGTTCATCGCCAGGGTCACGATGAAGCCGTTGAGCTGGAGCTTGACGATCAGCAGACCGTTCACGACCCCGATCAGCGCTCCGGCGAGGGGAATGATCAGCAGGCCGGACCAGGCGGGCAGCTCGCTGCCGAAACCCGCCGAGGCGGCCGGGATCACGGTCATGAAGCCGAGCGCCGGAGCGATCCCCGCGACCGACTCCAGCGAGAGGTCGATCTTGCCGCTGATGAGGATCACCGCCTCGGCGAGCACCAGCAACCCGAGCGCCGAGGAGGCGCTGAGCACATTCAGCAGGTTGTCCCGCTCGAGGAAGCTCTCGTTGCTGACCGCGCCGATGACCAGCAGCAGGAGCACCGCGGGCAGCAGCGCCAGGTCGCGGATCCGGCCGAGGGCGACCGCGCGGAGGGGGCGGTGGGCCGCCAGGTCCGGTCCAGCACCGGGCGTCGGGCCGTTCGGCGCGGTGTCATTCATGGCCGGTGCCGACCCCTTCGATCGAGGCCACCAGTTCTTCGTCGGTCCAGCCGACGGTGTACTCGGCGGCGAGCGAGCCGTTGAACATCACCAGCACGCGGTCGCAGGTCCGCAGGTCCGCCAGCTCGTCCGAGACGACGATCGCCGCACGTCCCGCGGCCCTGGCCCGGTCGACGACCGCCAGCAGCGCCCGCTTGGACTTCACGTCTACACCCGCCGTCGGGTTGATGAGCACCAGCACCCCCGGGTCGTTGGCCAGCGCCCGGCCCATGACGACCTTCTGCTGGTTGCCGCCCGACAAGTCCTTGACCGGCTGGGCCGGACCGTCCGTCGTGATGTCGAGACCGGCGATCGTCCGCCGGGCGAAGGCGTCCCTGGCCCGGCGCGAGATCACACCCAGTCGCCCCAGCCGGTCCGTGATGGTCATGGAGGCGTTCTCTCCCACCGACAGTTCCGGTACCAGGCCTTCGTGGTGCCGGTCGCGCGGCACACAGCCCACGCCCGCCGCGAGCGCCGAGGTCACGCTGCCCGGCCGCGTCGCACGGCCGAGAACCTCGATCCGCCCGCTGTCGGGCCGGTACAGCCCTGCCACCGCCTCGGCGACCTGACGGCTCCCCGAGCCCGCGAGCCCGGTCAGCCCCACCGTCTCCCCGGACCGGACGGCGAAGCTGACGTCTGTGAAATGCGGGCCGCTCAGCCGGTCCACCCGTACGGCCGCGGGCGCGTGTTCCGCCGGCCGCGACCGGATCGCGCCGGAACCGGGGACCGCACCCGCGCCCCGCTCTCCGGTCATCGCCTGGACGAGTTCGCTCCTGCCCAGCTCGCCCACGGGCGCGGTGGTGATCCAGCGGGCGTCCCGCAGGACGGTGACGACCTGGCAGACGTCGTAGACCTCCTCCAGATGGTGGGAGATGTAGAGAAAGGTGATCCCGGCCCGTTGCAACCGCCGGACGTGGGTGAACAGCCGGTCGATCGCCCGGCTGTCCAGCTGGGCGGTCGGCTCGTCCAGAATGATGAACCGGGTTCCGCGCGAGATCGACCGTGCGATCTCCACCATCTTGGCGTCCTCGACCGTGAGCCCGCCGGCCGGGACGTTCTCGTCGACCTCCACACCCCATTCGTCCAGCAGCTCGCGGGCCGCCGCGCGCATCCGCCGCCAGCTGATCACCCGGCCACGAACCGTGGGTTGCCGGTTGACGTACAGGTTCTCGGCGACCGTGAGATCAGGGATGATCGTCGACTGCTGGTAGACGCAGGCGACCCGCCGCTGCCACGCCTCACGGTCCGCCAGGCCGGGCGCGGGTTCACCGTCGAACAGGACGACCCCGCGGTCCGGCCGCAGCAGTCCGGTCAGAACGGCCACCAGGGTCGACTTGCCGGCCCCGTTACGGCCGACCAAGGCGTGCGACTCCCCGGCCCGGACGGCGATCCGCACGTCGTCCAGGGCCACGGTGGGCCCGTAGCGCTTCCGGATCCCGTGGGCCTCGGCCACCGCACGGCGGCCGGCGTCGTCGGCGCGGGAGTGGGTCGGTGGCCTCTGCTTCATCGCCCTCTCGCTTCCTGGGGGCCCGGGGAGACGGCCTTCCGGGTGATCAGGAGCTCTTGCCGATCTGGTTGCCCCACAGCGACGGGTCGTCGGCGTTGCCCTCGGTCACCAGCGGTGCCGGGAGCTGGTCCTCCAGGATTCCGCCGGGCAGCCGGACGATGGTGCTGTCGTGGTCGGTCGGGCCGGGGTGGAAGGTCTGGCCCTCCATCGCCCGCTTGATGTAGAAGATGCCGTACTTGGCGTACTGGTCGGCCGGCTGGGAGACCGTCGCGTCGATCAGGCCCTTGCGGATCGCGTCCAGCTCCTGCGGGATGCCGTCGTTGGAGACGATCACGATGTGCCGGGAATTGCCCGCCGCCACCAGCGCGTCGTGCCGCCGCAGCGTGCTCAGCGTGGGGGCCAGGTACACGCCGCCGGACTGCAGGTAGATGCCCTTGATGTCGGGGTTGGCGGTGTACAGCGCCTCCAGACCGGCCGCCGCCCTTTCCGCCTTCCAGACGGCGGGGATGTCCAGCACCCTGATGCCGGGGTAGTTCTTCTTGATGCACGCGCTGAACGCCTCCGACCGGTCCCGCCCGTTGACCGACGCCAAGTCGCCCTGAATCTGTACGACCTTGCCCGTCTTCACCGCATCGCCGAGCTGCCGGCAGGCCTTCTCCCCGAAGGCACGGTTGTCGGCCCTGACCACCATCGCGACCTTGCCCTTGTCCGGCGCCACGTCGACGGCGACGACCGGCACGCCCTTGCGCTGCGCGGCGTCCAGCCCGGCGACGATCGCCGCGGAGTCCAGCGGCGAGACGACCAGGCCCTTCACGTTCTGGGCGAGCAGGTTCTGGATGTCGGTGATCTGTCTGCTCGGATCGGAGTCGGAGTTCACCGTCTGGAGCACTGGGACGTCCTGGTCGGCGGCCTGCTTGGGGATGTAGGAGTCGTAGGACTCCCAGAACGGTGAGGTGAGCAGCGGCAGCACCACCCCGGCCTTGCCCGAAGCGTTCTCCGTCGGGCTGCTCGTGCCGCCACCGCAGGCGGTGACGGCCGGCCCGCAGCCGAGTGCGAGGGCTGTTCCGACAGCAGCGATGCGTCGCTTCATGATGCTCGGCTCCGAGTAAGCGGTCAGTGGCTGGTCATGTCAGTGGAAGGAGTCCGGACGCGTGCGGATGCCGTGTATCCCTCCGTCCACGGCGAGTGCCGTCCCGGTGGTGGCACCGGCGAGTGGCCCGGCGAGGTAGGCGATGGCGTCCGCGACCTGCTGGGCGGTCACCAGGCGGCCGGTGGGCTGACGGGCGGCGAGAGCGGCGCGTTCGGCCTCCGGGTCGTCGGAGTGTTCGAGCAGCCGACGCACCCAGGGGGTGTCCACGGTTCCTGGGTTGACGCAGTTGACCCGGATGCCCTCACCGCTGTGGTCGGCGGCCATCGCCAGGGTCAGTGCGAGCACCGCGCCCTTGCTGGCCGCGTACAGCGCCCGCTGCGGCAGCCCGGCCAGCGCCGCGACCGAGCAGGTGTTGACGATGGACGCGCTGGGAGACCGGCGCAGGTGAGGCAGTGCCGCCCGGCTGGTGCGGACGATGCCGAGCACATTGATGTCCAGCACGTGGTGCCATTCGTCGTCCGCGTTGTCCTCGACGGTGCCCAGTGCGCCGATGCCGGCGTTGTTGACCAGCACGTCCAGGCGCCCGAACAAGTCCGCCACCCGGCTCACGGCCTCGGCCACCGAGGCCGCCTCCCCGACATCGGCCTGTACCGGGTGCAGCCATGCGGGCACGGGCCCAGGGCTCCGGTCGAGCACCGCCACCCGGCACCCCCTCGCGGCCAGGGTCTCGGCGGTGGCCAGGCCGATCCCGGACGCCCCGCCGGTGACGACCGCGGCCAGTCCCTGGAATTCCCCGCCGGGCGTCATGCCGGGGGGCCCTCGGCCGGCACGTCGTACGGGCTCTGCCAGGCGGCGCCGCCGGGGAACGCGTACGCGGCGAGCGACTCGGGCGGCATCGCCGAGCTGAAGCCGGGGGCGGTCGGGGCCGCGTACCGCCCGCCGACGATCACGACCGGGTCGAGGAAGTGCTCGTGCAGATGATCCACGTACTCGATGACCCGGTCCTGAAGGGTGCCGGAAACCGCAAGGTAGTCGAACATCGCCAGGTGCTGCACGAGCTCGCACAAGCCCACCCCGCCCGCGTGCGGACACACCGGGATCCCGAACTTGGCCGCGAGCAGGAGGATCGCCACGTTCTCGTTGACTCCCCCGACCCTGCAGGCGTCCACCTGCAGGAAGTCGAGCGCCTCCGCCTGGAGCAGCTGCTTGAACATCACCCGGTTGTGCACGTGTTCGCCGGTCGCCACCCGCACCGGCGCCACCTCCCGGCGGATCGCCGCGAGACCGAGAACGTCATCCGGGCTGGTCGGCTCCTCGATCCAGTACGGGTCGAACTCCGCCAGCCGCCCGATCCACCCGACCGCCTCGTCGACCCCCCAGCGCTGATTGGCGTCCAGCGCCATCCGCACGCCGGGGCCGATCGTCGCCCGCACGGTACGGCACCGCCGCTCATCGTCTTCGGGATCGACGCCGACCTTGAGTTTGATCTGCCCGAACCCGCTGTCCATGGCCTCCCGTGCCAACCCGGCGACCTTGCGGTCGGGGTAACCGAGCCAGCCGGGAGACGTGGCATACGCCGGATACCCCGCAGCGAGCAGCCGCGCCTGCCGCTCCTGCGTCCCGCCCCGCGCCCGCCGCAGAATCTCCAGCGCCTCATCGGGGGTCAGCGCGTCCTCGATATAGCGGAAGTCGATCAACTCGACCACCTGCTCGGGCGACAGCCCGGCCAGCACCTTCCACAGCGGCTTCCCCTCCCGCTTGGCGTACAGATCCCACACGGCGTTCACCACCGCCCCGATGGCCATGTGCACCACGCCCTTCTCCGGCCCCAGCCAGCGCAGCTGGCTGTCGCCGACGAGCGAGCGACTGAACCCTCCGAGGTCGGAGAGGACCTCTTGCAGCCGCAGCCCCACCACATGCGGGCGCAACGCGTCGATCGCCGCCACCTCGACCTCATTGCCCCGGCCGATGGTGAAGCAGAACCCGTGCCCCTCCAGCCCGTCCCCGGCATCGGTGCGGATGATCACATAGGACGCCGAATAATCCGGATCGGGATTCATGGCGTCCGACCCTTCGAGCCGGCGCGACGTGGGAAACCGGATGTCGTAGGCGTCCAGCGCCGTGATCCGCCCCCGCGTCGGGTGGGGCCTCATGGCAGGCGACTCATCGACGTCATCGGGAGGACTCCAGAGAATCAAGCCTGACGGCAAGCGGGGTACCCAAATGACTGTATATCGCACAAAAGCCCCGTCCGCGCTTCAGCAGGCTCGTGTCGCCGGGGGGCTTGCTGCCGGGCCGTAACGCAAAAGGCCAGGTCAGAAGGAATCTGACCTGGCCTCAGAGAGAGCCGCCTTCGGGATTCGAACCCGAGACCTACGCATTACGAGCCCGATAGGGATCGTGACGAGGTGTGCCACGCAATCGCATCAGATCCTGTTTTCGCAGATCAGAGCACCGATCGCGGTCCCGCTGCCGGTACGCCGTGTTACGCCGTCCACAGGCGTCCGCGCTCCCCTTGCGCTCCCCGCCCCCTGAGCGACGCGGTACGCGAAGACAAGTAGGCCCTCGACGCCACCATGCTGACACATTTTGTCGGGATCACACAGGCCGCCCGCAGCGATGAGCGCAACAGCATCTGCAGCAACAGCAGGCCGCAGGGACGTCGTCGGCCGTCGTCGTCGCGGCGGCGGCCTCTTCGGCTTCCGCGGTCTCCGCCACGTCGATGCGCAGCAGCTTGAGCAGATCGGCGGTGACGACCCGATAGGCGTTGCCCAGCCGGAGGACCGTGCACGGATAACGCCCATGTTTGGCGAGCTGGTATCCCGTGGTGCGGCTGAGGGACAGCGCACGGTTCGCCGTCTCCAGGTCCACTGCTGCAGGCAGCGCGAGCAGTTCCGCGCGTGTCAGTCCACGGGACGCGTCGTCGCGGTTGGTGGTCACGGAGGAGCTGTACCCCCGCGAGGTTGTCCGCGACCTGCTCCGGTCGGTCCTTGGGCCAGATCGGGTACGTCGCTGCCACGGGTGGCCGACGGTCACTTGGATCGTGGTGTCGTCCTTCGCGAGGTGGTGCGGTTCGTCTGTCAAGCCGGTGCCGCCGAAGCGGTACAGCCGTGTCGCCTCGGTGGCTATAGGCTGTGGCGCGCAGCTGGTTCGCCCTGTCCGCCAGGCAGGCGCGTCGCAAGAGGGAACCCGGTGGGAATCCGGGACTGCCCCGCAGCGGTGAGCGGGAACGACCGCCGTCATACGCACTGGGCCCGAGGTACAGGGCCTGGGAAGCGACGGCCAGTAGGTGTCTCGTACGGCGGTTTCGTACGACGGGACGTGCCCGTGAGTCCGAAGACCTGCCCGTTGCCCGCGTACGGACGACTCGTACGCGGATGTCCCGGTGACCTCGTGGGCGGGTCGGCGTGCATACCGAGCGGGCGGCCAACGAGCCGTTTCCGTCCGGTCCGTCACCCCTTCGCGCTCTCGTCCCGTCGCCGGGTCTCAGGGAATCATCTCGCGAAGGAGATCTCCGTGACATCGAAGTCCGCAGCCGCGGCAGCACGGGCCACCGTGTACGGCTACCCCCGCCAGGGACCGGGCCGGGAACTGAAGAAGGCCGTCGAGGGCTACTGGAAGGGCCGCGTCACCGCCGCCGCGCTCCAGGACACCGCGGCCGAGCTACCCCGTACGAACTGGCAGCAGCTCACCGACGTCGGCATCCACGAAGTGCCCACCGGTGACTTCTCGTACTACGACCACGTCCTCGACACCACCGTCATGGTCGGCGCGATCCCCCAGCGGCACCGGGCCGCCGTCGAAGCCGACGCCCTGGACGGCTACTTCGCCATGGCGCGCGGTACCCAGGACGTCGCGCCGCTGGAGATGACGAAGTGGTTCGACACCAACTACCACTATCTAGTGCCGGAGTTGGGGCCGGACACGGTCTTCACGGCCGATTCGGCCAAGCAGGTCGCCGAGTTGAAGGAGGCCCTCGCTCTCGGTCTGGCCGCCCGGCCCGTCCTGGTCGGTCCCGTCACCTACCTGCTGCTGGCCAAGCCCGCCCCCGGCGTGCCCGCGGACTTCGCGCCGCTCACCCTCCTCGACCGGCTGCTGCCGGTGTACGCCGAGGTCCTCGCCGACCTGCGGGCGGCGGGCGCCGAGTGGGTGCAGCTCGACGAGCCCGCCCTGGTCCAGGACTGCACCCCGGCCGAACTGAACGCCACCGCGCGCACATATCGCGACCTCGGCGCCCTCACCGAGCGGCCGAAGCTGCTGGTGGCCTCGTACTTCGACCGGCTCGGCGACGCCCTGCCCGTGCTGGCCAAGGCGCCGGTCGAGGGACTCGCCCTGGACTTCACCGAGTCGGCCGCCGCCAACCTCGACGCCCTCGCCGGGGTGGGCGGGCTGCCCGGCAAGCGCCTGATCGCGGGTGTGGTCAACGGCCGCAACATCTGGGTCAACGACCTGTCGGCCTCGCTCACCACGCTCGGCACGCTGCTGGGACTGGCCGACCGGGTGGACGTGGCCGCCTCCTGCTCCCTCCTGCACGTCCCTCTCGACGCGGCGGCGGAGCGGGACATCGAGCCTCAGATCCTGCGCTGGCTCGCCTTCGCCCGCCAGAAGACCGCCGAGATCGTCACCCTCGCCAAGGGACTCGCCCAGGGCACCGACACGATCGCCGCGGAACTCGCCGCCAACCGGGCAGACCTGGCCTCCCGGGCGGGTTCACCGATCACCCGCGATCCGGCCGTCCGGGCCCGCGCGGCGGCCGTCACCGCGTTCGACACGCGCCGCTCCTACCCGTACCGTCAGCGAGCCGCCGCCCAACGGGCCTATCTGAAGCTGCCGTTGCTGCCCACTACCACCATCGGCTCGTTCCCACAGACCGGCGAACTGCGCACCGCCCGCGCCGATCTGCGCGCCAGCCGGATCGACACAGCGGCCTACGAGGAGCGCGTCAGGGCAGAGATCAGCGAGGTGATCGCCTTCCAGGAGAAGACCGGCCTCGACGTCCTGGTGCACGGTGAGCCCGAACGCAACGACATGGTCCAGTACTTCGCCGAACAGCTCACCGGCTACCTCGCCACCCAGCACGGCTGGGTGCAGTCCTACGGCACCCGCTACGTCCGCCCGCCGATCCTGGCCGGCGACATCTCCCGCCCCGAACCGATGACGGTGCGCTGGACGATGTACGCCCAGTCCCTCACCTCCCGCCCGGTCAAGGGCATGCTCACCGGACCGGTCACCATGCTCGCCTGGTCCTTCGTCCGCGACGACCAGCCCCTCGCCGACACCGCCCGCCAGGTCGCCCTCGCCCTGCGCGACGAGGTCAACGACCTGGAGACGGCAGGAACTTCGGTCATCCAGGTCGACGAGCCCGCCCTGCGCGAAACCCTCCCCCTGCGCGCCGAAAACCGTACCGCGTATCTGGACTGGGCCACCGAGGCGTTCCGCCTCACCACCTCCGACGTACGGCCGGACACCCAGATCCACACCCACATGTGCTACGCCGAGTTCGGCGACATCGTCCAGGCCATCGACGACCTCGACGCCGACGTGATCAGCCTGGAGGCCGCCCGCTCCCACATGCAGGTCGCCCGCGAACTCGCCGCACACGGCTACCCGCGTGAGGCCGGGCCCGGCGTGTACGACATCCACTCCCCCCGCGTACCGAGCGCGGCCGAGGCAGCCGCCCTCCTACGGAAGGGACTTGAGGCGATCCCTCCGGAGCGGCTCTGGGTGAATCCCGACTGCGGCCTGAAGACCCGGGGCTGGCCCGAGACCCGCGCCTCGCTGGAGAACCTCGTGACCGCGGCCCGCACCGTCCGCGAGGAAATCTCCGAATCCTGAGGCTGACGCCCGCCTGCCGGGGAGGGAATCCGTTCCCTCCCCCTTGGCAATGCCCGCTGATCCGGCCTCGCGTACGAGGCCACAGGCCGGATCAACGTGGTTCCCCGGCGACGGCCCCAGTTACCGCGATCGCTCACGGCATCTCCAGTTCCCCGTCGCCCCACGTCTGCGGATAGGTTCACCTTCCATGCGGCACTTCACCCAGGACATCCTCACCGTGGCCGACGAACTCGCGGAGGCATACGCAGAGGTCTTCACCGCCCCTCCCTGGCAGCACCGGAACAAGGAGAAGACCCGGGTGGCGTTCCGAGAGCGGCTGGAGACCGACGCGCACCGTCCCGGATTCCGCGCCGTACTCGCCCTGTCGGAGCACGGTGAGATCGACGGGTTCGCCACCGGCTGGACCACCCTCGCACCGTTCCGCACCGACCGCGCCTACGCCCAGGTGACGCGCCGTCTGGGCGCGGTCCGGGTGGACGAGCTGCTGGTCGGGGCCTTCGAAGTCGACGAGCTGGGGGTACGGCGCCACGCCCGCGGGACCGGTCTGGGACGGCGGCTGCTGTCCGCCCTCACTGCCACCGTGCCGGACGGGCGGGCCTGGTTGCTGGCCTGGAGTCAGGCGACGGACACCCTCGCGTTCTACCGCCGCATCGCCTGGGAGGAGCCCGCACCACTGCCCGGCGACGAGACGGACATCGTGGTGTTCCTCGCGCCGAAGTAACCACGCGGGCGGTCCGAGTCCAGCCTGCTCAGCACTCCAACAGGCCACGTTCCCTCAGCAGCGGCAGCACGTGGTCCCTGACCGCCGGAGCCAGTTCGAGACCGTCTGCGGCACCGGAGATCCAGCGCAGGGCGGCCAGTTCGGCGGCGGGCCGGGGATCCTGGCTGATGCCGGCTTCGTACACCGTCATCCTCATCGGCACCCCCTCAAGGGCCGCGATGGCCTCGACGTCGGCCAGCAGGCGTGGGGTGACGGGACGGACGCCGAGTTCCTCGTCCAGCTCACGTGACAGCGTCTCCAGCGGTTCCTCACCCGGATCGGGCTTGCCTCCTGGTAGGTAGAAGACTTCCGGGGCCGCCTGCTTGCTCACGACCAGGAGCCGTCCGGCCCGTACGACGGCAGCCGCCACGACGACCAGCGGTTGCCCTCCCCCGGCGGCCTCCGCCGGGACACGGCCTGCGGCGTGTTGCGTCATGGACGCCATCCTCCCCTCACAGCCCGGTCCGGATGAGGCCCGAGAAGAACCTTCCGGTACCGGACTGCCCTCCGACCTGCCCGGGTAGCCCTTATTGCAATTAATATGCAACAGCTTGAGATCATCATTAAGGGTGTGAGGTCCATGACGGTCCGTCGGATACGGACAGCCGCCGCCACGGCGGCGATACTCACCGGCGTCGCCGCCTGCTCGGCCCCCGGCAACAGCACAGGCAGCGGCAACGCGGCCGACTCCGTCGTGATCGGGGTGGCCTCCGAGCCGGACACGCTCAGTCCGCTGCTCGGCTACGGCAAGGACGGCAACTCGAAGATCTTCGACGGCCTGCTGGCCCGGGACACCGACCTGAAGCTGAAGCCGGCCCTCGCCAAGGCCCTGCCCGAGGTGAGCGCCGACGGCCTGACCTACACCTACGCCCTGCGCGACGGCGTGAAGTTCAGCGACGGCAAGCCGCTTACGTCGGCCGACGTGGTCTTCACGTACGAGACGATCCTCGACTCGAAGACCAACAACACCAACCGCAGCGAGCTGGACGCCATCAAGAAGGTGAGCGCGGACGGCGATGACAGGGTGGTCTTCAGCCTCAAGTACCCCTACGCCCCCTTCGAGGGGCGCACGGTCCTGCCCGTCGTCCCCGAGCACCTGGCGAAGGGGCAGGACCCCAACACCGGCTCCTTCAACACCGAGCCGGTCGGCACCGGCCCGTACGTCCTGGCCTCCTGGAGCAAGGGCGAGAAGCTCACCTTCAAGGCCAACCCCGATTACTGGGGCGGTGCGCCGAAGGTGAAGAAGGTGACCATGGCGGTCATCGAGGACGACGACGTGCGGGCCGCCCGGCTGCGTTCCGGCGACCTCGACGGCGCGATCCTGCCGCCCAACCTCGCCGCCACCTTCAAGAGCGACAGCACGAAGAAGACGTACGACGCGAAGACCTACGACTTCCGCACGGTCACCCTCCCCCAGGAGAACAAGGTCACCGCCGACCGCGCCGTCCGCCAGGCCCTGGACGCCGCCATGGACCGGCAGGCCATGGTCGACAAGATCCTCGACGGCGCCGGACGCCCGGCGTACGGGCCGCTGCCCGTCGACGACCTCTGGTTCGCGAAGGGCATCGAGCGCGACCAGGACCTGGCCAAGGCGAAGCGGATCCTCGACCAGGCCGGCTGGAAGACCGGTGACGGCGGTATCCGGACGAAGGGCGGGCAGCGTGCCTCCTTCACCCTCCTCTACCCCTCCGGCGACAAGGTCCGCCAGGACCACGCCCTCGCCTACGCCTCCGACGCCAAGAAGGCCGGTATCGAGGTGACGGTGGAGAGCGCCACCTGGGAGGTCATCGAGCCGCGCATGAAGACCGACGCGGTCCTGGCCGGCTTCGGCAGCAACGGCGACCCCGACTACGGCCTCTACACCCTGCTGCACTCCTCGCTCGCCGG
The DNA here is from genome assembly GCF_042262425.1 of Streptomyces sp. NPDC056373. Classification (NCBI taxonomy): domain Bacteria; kingdom Bacillati; phylum Actinomycetota; class Actinomycetes; order Kitasatosporales; family Streptomycetaceae; genus Streptomyces; species Streptomyces sp. NPDC056373. Next base: position 39,777 of record NZ_JBHJPX010000019.1, on the reverse strand, counting down.
CGACGGTTTCAACAACATGGCCCGCTACGACGATCCGGTCGTGGACGAGGCGCTCGACACCGGCCGCCGTACCTCGAACCAGGCGACCCGCGAGGCGGCGTACGACAGCCTCCAGCGGGAGCTGGTGAAGAACCCTGGCTACACCTTCCTCACCCACATCGACCACGTCTACGTCCTCGCCGACCGCTGGAGCGGTCTGACCACGCAGGTCGAGCCGCACGAGCACGGCTTCGCCTCCGGCCCGTGGTGGAATCTCGAAGCCTGGCAGCCCAAGAAGTGACACCCTGCCCCGGAAGATCTGTGCCCTGGGGTGCGATGGCGCGGCTGGCGGGGCGGCGGCTGTTGTTCGCCGCCCCGATCCTGCTCGTCGTTACCTTCGGCGTCTTCGCGATCGCGGCGGCCTCCCCTTTCGACCCGGTCAAGGCGTACGCCGGTACGGCCGCGCTCGGCGCGGATGCCAAGACGCTGGCGCGGCTGCGGGAGAACCTGGGCGTGGACCAGCCGTTCACCTCCCGCTGGTGGCACTGGCTGACCGCCGCGCTCGGCGGCGACCTCGGCCAGTCCAGCGTCCTGCGGCAGCCGGTGGCCAAGGTGATCGGCGAACGCCTGGTCTGGTCCTCGCTGTTGTGCGCGGTCGCCTTCGTGGTGGCCGTGCTGGCGGGGACGGTGCTCGGCGTGCTGGCCGCCCGCCGCCCCGGATCCGCGCTCGACCGGATGGTCACCGCCGTCGCCTACTCCCTGGAGGCGGCGCCGGTCTTCTGGCTCGCGCTCCTGGCCGTCTGGCTCTTCGCCCTCCAGCTCGGGGTGCTCCCGGCGGGCGGTCTGACCGACACCGCCAGCGAGCAGGTCACCTTCGGGCAGGTCGCGAGCCACATCGTGCTTCCGGCCGGGGTACTCGCCGTCTCCCAACTGCCCTGGTTCACCCTGTACGTCCGTCAGGGGGTCGGCGACGCGCTCGCCGAGGATCCCGTACGCGGCGCCCGTGCCCGGGGGTTGAGCGAACGCACCGTCCTGCTCGGCCACGCCCTGCGCTCCGGGCTGCTGCCGGTGCTCACCCTGGTCGGCTCCCGGGTGCCCGAACTCATCACCGGCGCCCTGCTGGTGGAGAGTGTCTTCAGCTGGCCGGGCATCGCGGCGGCCACCGTGGAGGCTGCCACCGCCGTCGACTTCCCGCTGCTGGCCGCCCTCACGACCCTGGCCACCGCCGCCGTGCTGCTCGGCAACCTCCTCGCCGACCTGCTGTACGGCCTGTTCGACCCGAGGGTGAAGTTCAGTGACATGTGAACCCACGGCCACGGCCGAGCCCATCTGGCGGTCCTACGGCACCGGCCGCCGCTCCACCCGGGCGGTACGGGTCCGCGTCTCCGCCGCGCTGGTGGCCGCGACCGTGCTGGCCGTCCTCCTCGTCCCGCCCCTGGTCCAGCTCGACCAGCAGGCCGTCGACCTGTCCTCGAAACTCCTCCCACCGAGCTGGTCGCACCCCTTCGGCACCGACGACCTCGGCCGCGATCTCCTCCTGCGCTGTGTCTACGGCCTGCGCGTCTCCCTGCTGGTCGGGGTCGCGGCGGCCCTGACCGCGACCGTGATCGGCACGGCCGTCGGCGCCACGGCCGGGGCGCTGGGCGGCTGGGCGGACCGAGCTCTGATGCGGGTCGTCGACACCGTCTCCTCCGTGCCGCACCTGCTACTGGGCATCTTCATCGTGGCCATGTTCCGGCCCGGCGTGTGGCCGGTGGTCGTGTCCGTCGCGCTCACCCACTGGCTGTCCACCGCCCGTCTCGTGCGCGCCGAGGTACTGTCCCTGCGCTCACGGCCGTACATCGACGCCGCCGTCTCCGGAGGTGCCTCAAGGTGGCGCGTAACGGTACGGCACCTGCTGCCCGCGGTGCTGCCGCAGGCCGCGTTGGCCGCCGTCCTGATGGTGCCGCACGCGATGTGGCACGAGTCGGCGCTGTCCTTCCTGGGCCTCGGGCTGCCCACCCATCTGGCCAGTCTCGGCAATCTCATCCAGGGCGCGCGGGGTTCGCTGCTGGCGGGGCAGTGGTGGCCGACCCTCTTCCCGGGCCTGTTCATCATCGTGCCCACGCTCGCCATCGCCGGGCTCGCCGGTGCCTGGCGGGAGCGGATCAACCCCCGGCGCCGATCGGAGCTGATGCTGTGACCCCGCCGGTTCTCTCCGTACGCGGACTCTCGGTGCGCTTCCTCATGCCTGGCGGTCGCCGGATCGCGGCCGTCACGGACGCCCGCTTCGACGTGGCGGCCGGTGAGTGTCTCGCCCTGATCGGCGAGAGCGGCTGCGGCAAGTCCGTCCTGGCCTCCGCCCTGCTCGGCCTGCTGCCCGCCAATGCCCAGGCCGCGGGTCAGGCGTGTCTGGGCGGCCTCGACCTGCTCGCCGCGGACGAACGCACCCTGGCCCGCACGGTACGGGGCCGCCTGATCGGCCTGATCCCGCAGAGCCCCGCCGCGCATCTCACCCCGGTGCGCACGGTCCGCTCCCAACTGGAGCAAACCGTCCGTGCGTTGACCGGCATACGGGGGCGGGCCGCCGTACGTCAGGCTGCCGAGGCCGCCGCCGAGCGGGCAGCCTTCCCCGCCGGTCACCTCGACCGTCACCCGCACGAACTCTCCGGCGGCCTCGCCCAGCGCGCCGCGACCGCTCTCGCCCTGGTCGGCGAGGCGCCCCTGCTGCTGGCCGACGAACCCACCACCGGCCTCGACCGTGACCTGGTCGACCACACGGTGGACGAACTGCGCCGCCACGTCGACACCGGCCACCGGGCCCTGCTCGTGATCACCCACGACCTGGCCGCCGCCGAGCGCGTCGCCGACCGCGTGGCCGTGATGTACGCGGGCCGGATCGTCGAACTCGCCGACGCGGAAGCCTTCTTCGGCACTCCCGGCCCCCGCCACCCCTACAGCCGCGGCCTCCTCCAGGCCCTCCCCGACCGCGCCTTCACCCCGATCCCCGGCATGCCGCCCGAACTCGGCGACCTCCCCGGGGGCTGCGCCTTCGCCGCCCGCTGCGAGCGGGTCAGCAGTGCCTGCGCCGCCCTCCCCCAGCCGGTCGGCGGCATCGCCTGCCACCACCCGCACGTGGCGGAGGACCTCCGTGCTTGAACTGCACGACATCACCGCCGGATACGGCAGAGGAGCCCCCGTCGTCCGCGGCGCCACCCTGACCGTCGCCCCCGGCGAGTCCGTCGGCCTGCTGGGCCCCAGCGGCTGCGGCAAGTCCACCCTCGCCCGGGTCGCGGCCCTGCTGCACCGCCCCGACACCGGCACCGTGACGCTCGACGGCGAACCCGTACACCGCTGGCGGCACCGCGCTCCGCGCGCCCAGCGCACCGCCATCGGCGTCGTCTTCCAGCAGCCCCGCCTTTCCGCCGACCCCCGGCCGCGCCTGGCCGACCTGATCGCCGAGCCCCTGCGCGCCACCGGCCGCCGTGCGGAAATCCCGCAGCGCCTAACCGAGTTGGCCGTGTCCGTCGGACTCACCCCCGACCTGTTGGAGCGCCGGCCCCACGAGGTCAGCGACGGCCAGCTCCAACGCGCCTGCCTGGCCCGCGCTCTCGTCCTGCGCCCCCGCTGGCTGATCTGCGACGAGATGACCGCGATGCTGGACGCCTCCACCACCGCCGCCCTGGTGGCAGCCGTCGAGGACTACCGCGCCGCGACCGGCGCCGGACTGCTCGCCGTCGGCCACGACCACGTACTCCTGGACCGCTGGTGCGAACGCACCGTCCACTGGCAGGAACTGACCGCCGCAAAAGCCGGGGAGCGGTAGGGATGGAGTCCACGACGATCAAGCGCGCTGTCGCGCAGGACGCGGACCGTCTCACCGGACTGGTCCAGAACTGCGGTGCCTACCAGGGGTCGTACGCCTCGATCATTTCCGGCTACCGGGTCACCGCCGACTACATCGCCCGCCACCAGGTCTTCGTGGCCGCGGACGGGACCGGGCGGCTCCAGGGCTTCTACTCCCTGCTGCTCAAGCCACCGGAGTTGGACCTGGCGTTCGTGGCGGACGACGTCCAGGGCAAGGGCGTCGGCCGACTCCTCATCGAGCACATGATCTCCCGGGCCAGGGCGGCCGGGCTGACCGAGGTACGGGTGGTCTCCCATCCCCCGGCGGAAGAGTTCTACCGACGCCTGGGCGCCGAGCGGGTGGGGACGGTCGCCCCCTCGCCACCGAAGGTCGACTGGGAGCGGCCCGAACTGCGGTTCATCACCGCCTGACGGCGCACGAGACCCCCGAGCAGCAGGACGGCTCCCGCGGGCATCGGGCCCGCGGGAGCCGTCCGTTGTACCGCCTGCCACGTGAAGGGTGAGAAGACGATCACGAGCAGGACGTCTACGGGGCCGCTGCTACGGCGTCAGGGGCGGAGCAGCAGGCTGTCGCCGCGCTCCTTGGCGGCGGCGTAGCGCTTGGCCACGTCCTGCCAGTTGACGACGGCCCACATGGCGTCGATGAAGTCGACCTTCTGGTTCTTGTACTGGAGGTAGAAGGCGTGCTCCCAGGCGTCGAAGACCAGGACCGGGGTCGAGCCCTGGCCGACGTTGCCCTGGTGGTCGTAGACCTGCTCGACGACCAGCCGTCCGCTCAGCGGTTCGTAGGCGAGCACACCCCAGCCCGAACCCTGGGTGGTGGCGGCGGCCTTGGTCAGCTGGGCCTTGAAGCCGGCGAAGGAGCCGAAGGACTCGGTGATCGCGTTGGCGAGGTCGCCCACGCCGTCGGCGGCCAGGGGCTCGCCGCCGCCGTCCTTCGGGCCGGTCATGTTCTGCCAGTAGATGCTGTGCAGGATGTGCCCGGACAGGTGGAAGGCCAGGTTCTTCTCCAGGCCGTTGATCGAGCCCCAGGTCTCCTTGTCCCGCGCCTCCGCCAGCTGCTCCAGCGTGTCGTTGGCGCCTTTGACGTAGGCGGCGTGGTGCTTGTCGTGGTGCAGCTCGATGATCTCGGGGCTGATGACCGGAGCGAGCGCCGAGTAGTCGTACGGAAGTTCCGGGAGCGTGTACACCGGCATGTCCAACGTCCTCCGACATAATTGCGAATGATGTGCAGCTGCACGCTAGCAGCAAGAAGTGTCGCCGACGATCAGGCATTGGACCTAGGACTTGGGGCCGTGGCGGGGCAGTTGCAACCGAGTCTTTGCCGTGGGGCATCGGCCGCGGGGAAGGGGCTCAAGCGTGAGCGTGGTCCAGCAGCCGTCGTGTGACGCGGCGGCAGCAGTGCGGGCGGAGGCCCGGGCGCGGCTGAAGGGGCACGGGCTGCTGTGCTGTACTCAGGGCCGGCTCGGTTTACTGGTCCTGCTGTCGGCGTCGGAGCGGCATCTCTCGCCGGCCGAGGTCTGCGAGGAACTGGCCCTCTCCGGGCATGCCGTGGACCCGACCACCGTCTATCGCGCGCTGGACGCGCTGACGGCGGCGGGTCTCGTGCACGCGGTCCACGGTCCCAGGCCGGCGCGCTACGGCATCTCGGGGGAGCCACACCACCACACCGTGTGCCGGGAGTGCGGCAGCGTCGCGGGCCTGTCGAGCCGTCACCTGACCGAGGCGGTGGACCGGCTCGCGGAGCTGACGGGCCTGCGGCCCGACGCCGAGGGGGCGCTTCTCATCTACGGACGGTGCACTCGCTGCACCGTCTGAGCGGCGCGATGAGCGAGCCCCCGGCGGGTCGGTGCCGGGCATCGTCCTAGTCGGCGGCCTGTTCCGCCGGGGTCGGCTGCGCCAGTCCGGCCGTCCACTTCTCCTCGATACGGCCGACCTTCCACACCAGCAGGGCGACCGCCCAGGTGGCGAAGAACAGGCCGACGATGACGTAACCGATGATGTTGAGGTCGAGGCCGGACACCCAGTCCCAGAACGGGCCGTGCAGGTCCGCCTTTTCCGCGACCAGGCCCAGCAGCTCGACCGTGCCGATGATGAGCGCGACGGCGACGGACAGGCCGGTGATGGTGAGGTTGTAGTAGACCTTGCGGACCGGCTTGGAGAACGCCCAGCCGTAGGCGAAGTTCATGAACGAGCCGTCGATCGTGTCCAGCAGCGACATCCCGGCGGCGAACAGGACCGGCAGACACAGGATCGCGTACCAGGGCAGGCCGGACGCGGCGCCCGAGCCGGCCAGCACGAGCAGCGCGATCTCGGTGGCGGTGTCGAAGCCGAGACCGAAGAGCACGCCGAGCGGGTACATCTGCCACGGCTTGGTGATCGACTTCATGACGCGGCCGAGGAGTCGGTTCATGAAGCCGCGGTTGTTGAGCTGTTCCTCCAGGGCGGCCTCGTCGAAGTGGCCGGTGCGCATCTGGCGGAAGACCTTCCAGATCCCCGCCATGATCACGATGTTGATGATCGCGATGACGTAGAGGAAGGTCCCGGAGACGGTCGTGCCGATCCACCCGGTGACGCCGTGGAGGGTGGAGTCGTCGTTCTCGACCGGTCCTGCCAGCGCCTTGACGCCGAGGGAGAGCAGGAAGGCGAGGGCGAAGACGATCGTGGAGTGACCGAGGGAGAACCAGAAGCCGACCGACAGCGGGCGTTGCCCGTCGTTCATCAGTTTGCGGGTGGTGTTGTCGATGGCGGCGATGTGGTCGGCGTCGAAGGCGTGCCGCATGCCCAGGGTGTAGGCGGTGACGCCGATGCCGATGCCGAAGGTCTTGGTGCCCAGGCTGTAATGCTCGGGGGCGACGACCGCGACGAGGGTGAACCAGCCGATGACGTGCAGGGCCAGGATGAACGCGGCCATCCCGCCGAGGCTCGCCCACTCCTGGCGGGTCATCGAGGTGCGCAGGCGCTGCCTGACGGGTTCGGGAGCGGTGGTCATGGGGACATGGGCCTTACTTCTGGGCGGTCGGCCGTTTTCAGCCGCGCCGTCCAGGCTTCTGCAACTTATTTGCAACTACAAGATAAGTGCGGCAAAGGCCGGGCCAGTTTTCAGCCATCGACTCGGAAAGAGACCAGGCCACGACACTCACCGACCCGGCGAAGCGGATGAGCGACGCCTGGCGGGGCAGCACCCTGCACCGGTCAGGCCGTCGACGCCTTCGCCGGCGCCGACCGCATCCGGGAGTCGTGCTGACACCGCTCCGCCCTGCGGACCGCGGCCGGTGCCGCCAGGCCCGTCAGGGCGAACATGGCGCCCACGACGTACCAGCCCGGGCGGCCCCAGGTGATGCAGAGCGCGATGAGCAGGCCCGGGCCGAGGGCCTCGGCCAGGCCCGCGCCGAGCCCGAACACGCCGAGGTACTGGCCGGTGGCATGCCGCGGGGCGAGGGCGAAGGACACCTCGAAGCCGGCGGCGGAGTGCCACAGCTCCCCCACCGTGTGGATCACCACCGCGGCGATGAGCAGGGCCGCCGCGGCCCACGCCGGTATCCCCGCGGACAGCGAGATCAGCGAGCAGGCGACGAGGAAGGCCGCGCCCGCCCGCCGGTAGGCGTGCGCGCCCGCCGTGGGGGAATCGACGTTGCGGCTGGCCCGTACCTGGAAGGCGACGACGATGACCGTGCCGGTGAGCATGGTGGCCGAGATGAGCCAGTGCGGGGCGGAGGTGGCGCCGACGATCCAGAGCGGGATGGCCACGGTGAGCACCTTGAACTGGATCGCCATGACCCCGTCGAGGGCGGTCAGCAGCAGATAGGGGTGATCCCGCAGCGCACTCCAACGAGGGCCGCCGACAGGGGGAACAGGGGCGACCGGCGGCAGGAGGAGCAGCAGCACCGCGGAGACCACGAAGGCGATCGCGTTGCCCACGGCCATGAGCTGGTAGGCGGTGAGCGTGCCCACCTGGACGGCCCAGCCCGCCAGCACGGCGCCGAAGGAGACGCCGACGTTGGTCACCGCCCGCAGATAGGCCCGGAACTCCTGCGGCCGGTCTCCGCCGTAGTGCCGGATGAGCGGCGAGCGGGCGGCGATCCCGGCCGCCTTCGCCCCCGCGGCCACGCAGACCACGACCACGAACGGCCAGAAGCTGTCCGCCAGGACGAAGCCGGCCGTGGCCAGCGCCTGGACGAGCAGGGTGAGGGCGTAGATGCCGCGCGCTCCGTAGCGGTCCGCGAGGTGGCCGATCGCGACGCCCAGGGCTAGCGCGGCGATCCCGCCGATGCCGAGCCCGAGCCCGACCTGGCCCGCCGGGAGGTGGACTCCTTCGGTGAAGTACAGGACCCCGGCGGTCAGATAGAGGCCGCTGCCGACGGTGTAGACGAAGTTCGAGGCCGCGAGGACGCGTTGCGGTCCGGCGTCCGGCAGCAGACGGGTCATGGCAGGGCTCCACGTCACATGCGGGCCGGACGGGCCCGACCGGTCGAGGTGGATGCGGGGCACTGCCCATGGGACGGACGCTGTCAGGCGAAACAGCGCCCCGCATCCGGTACGGGACGGCGGCACGGACCGGTGCCCGTGCCGTCGGCTCCTCCGGCGCAGTCGACCAGGGCTTCGTGCGGCCCGGGTACACATCCGAGGAGGCTTATTGCACACTACTCGCAACAACAAATAGAAGGCCACAAGGAGAAGATGTGGGCTCCCCCGCGGTCATCGGCACCGACAGCCGCTTCGACATCCGCGTCTTCCGCGGCAAGGACCTGCTGAAGCACGCCGACGCCCTGTACTCCGTATACGTCGAAGCCTTCTGCGCCCCGCCCTGGAACGAGGACGAGGAGCGGGCGGTCGAGTTCGTGGGGCGGCTGGTGGACGGCGTCCGGCGCCCCGGGTTCACCTCGGCGCTCGCCTTCGCCGGGGCCGAGGTCGCCGGCTTCGCCACCGCTTGGACGACCGTGGCCCCCTTCCCCACCGACCGCTGCTATCCGCAGGCCGCCGCCGGACTGGGGGCGCGGCGCACGGTGGAGTGGCTGTGCGGCGCCCGCGAGATCGACGAACTCGCTGTCCGACCGTCTGTTCGTGGCACGGGTCTGGCCGCCGGCCTGCTGGATGCGGTCACCTACGACGCCCCCGAGGGACGCTCCTGGCTGCTCACCTCAGTCCGCTCCCCGCGTGCCGTCGCCTTCTACCGACGGCAGGGCTGGGCCCAGGCCACCCACCCCTCCCCCGAGGGCACGGGCATCGTCGTCTTCCTCGGCCCCCGCCACCCGGCACGCACCCAGGCTCCCCTTCCTCTCTGAAGCTCCAGATCTGCGGGCATCTGCCACCAGCCCTACGGCCGGCCGGACTTGGCCGACCCGACGACTCGCTGAACCGCCCCCGCACACCTCGAAGCCCGAGTGACCGCGCTCACACCCCTCGCGGGGAACTCACCGCGTCGCCGCCCCGACTCCTCTTGCGCACATCGAGCGGGAGAGCAGTCGCTGTTTCGGTGACCGGAGTCGGCCGCCGTACGGCGGCCTGGAGCAGGGGTGGTTCTGTGGTCGCCGCGAGCGGGCTGCGCTGGATTCTGAGCCTGATGTTTGCCGTGCCGATCCTGTACGGGGTGTGGCGGCTGGTCTCGCCCGGTACGGGGATCGCCGGACGGGTCGATCACGCGCTGCACGCGGCGATGGGGGTGCTGATGATCGCCATGGCCTGGCCGTGGGGCATGGAGCTGCCGGCTCTTCCGCAGGTCGTGCTGTTCTCGGCGGGCGGGCTGTGGTTCCTGGTGGCGGCCCCGTTCCGGGCCGGTGACCGCTCCCGGGGCGGCGCGGTGCTCCACGCGCTGCCGCACCTCGTGATGATGGGAGCGATGGCCTGGATGGTGGCGGCGATGGACGCCGACGGCGCGATGTCCGGCCACACGGAGGCGGGTGGGATGCGGGACATGCCGGGGATGGACATGTCCGGCGGTTCCGGAGTCTCCGCCATGAGCCTGACGGGGGCGGGGCCGAGGGCGACGGCGGTGCTGCTCGCGCTTGTCCTGGGGGGCCTCGGCCTGGCCTGGCTCACTCGCGCTCTCGACCGGGCGAAGGGCAGGCACGGGAGCGGGCGGCAGGAACAGCCGGACGACGGCACCGTGTTGGTGGCGGTGGGTCCGGGCGGGGTCCTGTCGCCCGCGTGTCATGCCGCGATGGCGCTGGGGATGGCGGTCATGTTCGTCCTGCTCGTGTGAGTCGCGAGCGGGGCAGGCCGGTCAGACCGCGGCCGTCGCGGCCACCTCGTACCCCGCCTCCACGATCGCCGCGCGCAGCAGCGTGTCGTCGAGGTCCGTGCCGTCGACGGTGACCGAGCCCGCGGCCACATTGACGTCCACCTCGCTCACACCGGGTACCTCGGAGATCTCTTCCCTGATGCTCGCGGCGCAGTGCTCGCAGCTCATGCCGGTGACGAGGTAGTGCTTCCGTGCCATGGCGCAACTCCTGGGGGTCGTTGAGGCATCGGTATGCCTCTAAATACAGATGGGTCGGGGGATGTGCTCAGCCGGTGGGGATGCTGCGGCTCCGGGCGGCGCCGACCGCGAGGTCGACGACCAGGAACGCGGCGAGCGGTATGCCGAATAGCGGGATCACCCAGCCGACGGCGGCGACCGCGAGGATGCCCACGGCGACGGCCCAGGACGGCAGTTGGCGCCAGCCTCCGCGGGCGGGCGGGGTGCCGAGGAGGGCCCGTCGGTCGGCGCGGGTGGGGCGGCGCTGCCACCACATGCGGTAGCCCCACACGATCACGCAGATCAGGCCAATGGCCAGGGCGGCGAGCACGAGCTGGTTGACGATGCCGAACAGCAGGCCCATGTGGGCCTGGACGCCCCATGTGGTCAGCTTGGACAGGAAGGGCCAGTCGGCGAAGTCGATCCGGTCGACCACCTGGTCGGTCGTCGGGTCGACCGCGACGCTGTCGCGCCCCACGGGCCAGAGGTTGCGGGTCTGGGTCACGGTCCACGCCGTCGTGCCGTCCTCCGGCACGCTCACCGAGACGGGACCGCTGAGACCGTCGTCGCGGGCCGCTTTCAGGACTTCGTCGATGGCGGCCGGGTCGGCGCTCTTCGGGTCCGCGGCGTTGGCATCGGTCAGGGAGGTGGAGACGTACGGCGTGCTGGACTTCAGCGAGTCCAGGGCCTTGCTGAAGTTCGCGCCGGCGTACGTGGACCAGGTCAGACCGGTCGCGGAGAGGGAGAGCAGACCGAGCGCGATCCACACTCCCGTCACGGCGTGCAGGCTGCGCGTGCGCCGTACGCCCTTTTTCGCGGACCGGTCGGGCAGCAGCAGGTGCCGGGCGATCCGGTTGCCGCGCCGTCGGCGCCACCACAGGACCAGTCCGCCCAGGACGAGCACCCACAGCCAGCTGGCGGCGATCTCCGAGTACAGGTTGCCGACCGTGCCCAGATGGAGATCGCGGTGCAGGACGTCCAGCCAGGTCGTGAGCGGGGTCGAGGTCCACCACGTGGTCAACTGCCCGGTGACGTCACCGGTGTACGGGTCGACGTACACGGTGTGTGTCTTCTCGCCGAGTTCGGGGAGCGAGAAGTCCACCTGTGTGGTGTCGTCGCCGCTTCCCGGGCGTACGGCGGTCAGGGTGCCCTTCGGGTGCTCGGCGCGTGCGGCTGCCACCTGTTCGGACAGGGGCAGGACGCTGTCGCCCATGCGGGAGACGTGGAGTTCCTTGTCGTAGACGAGCGAGTCCAGCTGCGGTGTGAAGGCGTAGAGCAGACCGGTCACGGCCGCGACGAGCAGGAAGGGCGCGACCATGACGCCGGCGTAGAAGTGCAGCCGGGTCAGCAGCGCGCCGAAGCCCCCGGGCCGGCGGTCCGGAGCGGCGGGCCTGGGCGCTGTGGTCGCGGTGGCTGTGGCGCCGGGTTCGTCTTCGGTGGATCCACATGGTTCGGGCAGGTCGGGGGCATCGGAGTTGACGGACATCTCTCCACCTCGTGCTGTCTCTGCGGTGCACAAGGCACCGAAATCCGCGCACCGATTTCGGCCGCTGTCCTGAAAGCAGTCGGATGGAGAGGTCTTCGAGTTCCCGTCCCCCGCCATGGATTCGAGGGAGAGAACACAGCATTGGTAGGTAGTCGTGGGGCGGTGCGCCCTGGTTCCCCGGAGCAACTCCTGGCACCGATGGGCTTGCTGCCCCTTACGGACAGGAGCGTTGTCGCGGTCACGCGTAGCGTCACCGGGTCGTGCGGTCACTTCCTCGGCGGCACGGACGGTACTAGCGTCGGCAGAGCCCCTCCGCCTCGCCAAGGAGGTCGTCATGATCCAGACCCGTCAACTCCTCGACAGCGTCACCAACGAGAGCGTCCTCAGCAGTGAGGCCGTGGCCATGGCCCTCGACGCACTCTCCGCGTGCGAGACGGCTGTCACCGCCTGCGCGGCGGGCATGCTCGCGCAGAAGGACGCCGACGAACTGCGCGCGTCCATCGGCCGGGACATGGACTGCGCCGATGTCACCGCCGCGACCCGCCGGATCCTCACGCGCCGCAGCGGACACGACCCGGCGCTGCTCACCGCGCAGGTCGAGGCGTGTCTCATCGCCTGCCGGCGCAGCCATGACCTGTGCGCCGAGCACGCCCGGCACCACGAGCACTGCCGTCTGTGCGCCGAGGCGACCGGACGCGCCGCCGACGCCTGCCGGGACGTGCTCGGCGCGATTCGGGCCTGAATGCGGTGCGTTCAGTTCCGCCGGGGCGATGACGGCCCCCTGGCCGGCCTTCGCCCCGACACGGTGCGGTCCACCAGCACGTGGAGCAGGCCGCTCACGACGAGGCCGACCAGGCAGCCGACGAGGGCACCGGCGGCTCCCGCCACCGTTTCGCCGAGCCATGCGTAACCGGCGGCCAGCACCAGCGCCGTGGCCACCGGCAACAGCCACGACAGGTCGCCGAACCAGGTTCCCCTGCTGGGCTGTTCGTCCCAGGGCCACACAGGGCGGGCCCCGGCCTTCGGCAGGTGTGGCATCTGTCAGGCGATTGCTATGCCGTCCAGCTTTCCGGCCTTCGCCTCTTCCACGAGCGAGGCGAACTGGACGGCGCTCATCTGGACGCGCTGGCCGAAGTCGTCGGTGAGCAGGACGCGGCGGTCCTCGGGGGCGCTCGGGTCCACGAACAACTGCGGACAGCCGCAGTCGCACTCTCCGCAGAAGGTCGCCAGCGGTTCCAGCGCGTTGGTGTCGCTCATGGTGGGCTGCCTTTCACTGGGGTTGGCCGAGGCATACCCCCGGGTGCACGGCGCGACGCGCCCGCGTGCGGGCCGCCCGGAGCGCGGTCCGGGGCAGCCGTGCGCCGATTCGCACCCGATGCTTCCGGCAGTCGCCGCCTCGCGGGAACTCGATACCGCTCACTGACGACTACCTGAGAGAGATCATACGAGCTGGGCCGGACGGCAGTACGAGGCCCCGGAACCCGCGACGGGTTCCGGGGCCTGACCGGACGCCGGATCAGCGGTCGGCGGTCTCGACGAGCGAGGGGGTGTCGTCCGGCGCGGTGTCCGTTTCGGCAAGGGGCTGGGCCGCGTACGTGATGCGGATGACGCCGTCGGGGTGGCGTTCCGTGCTCGCGCGGACGCCGAAGACCTCGGCGAGGACCTGCGGGGTCAGCACCTCCAGGACCGGCCCCGCAGCGACCACGGCGCCCTCGTGCAGGACGACCAGCTGGTCGCAGAGCCGGGCGGCCAGGTCGAGGTCGTGCAGGACGGCGAGTGTGGTGACGCCGGTGGCCCGGATGAGGTCCAGGAGTTCGAACCGGGCCCGGATGTCGAGGTGGTTGGTGAGTTCGTCCAGAACCAGCAGCCGGGGGTCCTGCGCCAACGCCCGCGCCAGCAGGACGCGTTGGCGTTCACCGCCGGAGAGCGAGGCATACTCGCGGTCCGCGAACGGCCGTACGCCGCAGCGGTCGATGGCCTCCTCCACGGCCCGGTGGTCCTGGGCGCCGTCCCGTCCGAGCAGACCGTGGTGGGGCGACCGGCCCAGGGCGACGATCTCGGTGACGCTCAGCCCGGTGGTGTTCCCGCCGGCGTCCTGGAGGACGGCCGCGGTACGGCGTGCCGCGGTACGGGGAGACAGCGACCATACGTCGTCCTCGCCGACCCTGACGACGCCCTCCGCCGGGCGCAGTGAGCGGTAGACGACACGCAACAGGGTCGACTTTCCGCTGCCGTTGGGGCCGACGAGGCCGACGATGTCGCCCTTGTGCGCCTCCAGACGCACGTCGTGGAGGATCGGGGTGTGGTCCAGGGTGATGTGGAGCCGGTCCACGGTGAGTTTCATCGATCAGTCCAAGCCCTTGTTGCGGCGCAGCAGCCACAGGAAGAAGGGAGCGCCGAGGAGGGCGGTGATGATGCCCAGCGGCAGTTCGTTGGGGCGGGTGAGGGTGCGGGAGAGCAGGTCGACGAGGACCAGGTAGACGGATCCGAGCAGGGCGGTCAGGGGCAACAGGCGGCGGTGGTCGGCGCCCAGGGTCAGGCGGACGAGGTGCGGGATCATCAGGCCGACGAAGCCGATACCGCCCGCGACGGCGACGACCGTGCCTGTCAGCAGCGCGCTGAGGACCAGCAGCACCGCGCGCAGCCGGTTGACGTCGACGCCGAGCGCGGTGGCCGACTCGTCGCCGGCCAGCAGGGCGTTGAGGCGCCGGCCGAAGAGTGTGAGGAGCACGGTGGTGGCCAGCACCACCGCGGTCACCGTGGGGATCTGGTCCCACTGGGCTCCCGCGACACTGCCCAGCATCCAGAACATGACCGTCCGCAACTCGTTGGGCGTCGCCTGGAGTTGCACGAAGCTGGTCGCCGAGAGGAGGACATAGCCGACGGCCACGCCCGCCAGGACCAGCCGGGTCGGCGCGAGGCGTCCCCGCCGCTGCCCGAGCGCGAAGACCAGTGCGCCCGCCACGATCGCCCCGAGGAAGGCCGCCGCCGACACTCCGAGCCCGGCGAGCGCCGCGCCACCGCCCAGGGTGATGACGAGGACCGCGCCGAGCGTGGCGCCGTAGGAGAAGCCGAGGACGACGGGGTCGGCGAGCGGGTTGGCCACCACCGTCTGGAGGACCGCGCCGGTCACGGCGAGTCCCGCGCCGACCAGGGCGGCCAGGACCACGCGTGGGGTGCGGAAGTTCCAGACGATCTGGTCGAGCGCGGGGTCGGAGGGTGCCTTCCCCGCGCCGGTGACGTGGTGAAAGACGATCGACCACACGTCACCGAGCGGGACGTTCACCGCGCCGATACTGATCGCCACGATCATGGCGGCGAGCAGGGCGAGGGGCAGAAGCGTGAAGGCCAGCGGGACCCGGATACGGGTCAGAACGCGTCCGGGTGCAGCTTCTCGGCGATCTTCTGAACGGCCAGGTCGTTGCTGGGGCCGAGGTACATCGAATCGGACACCGTCACGTACGTGTTGTTCTTGGCCGCCGGCCACTGGGGGAACTCCTTGAGCAGTTTCCTGGCGTAGGCCGCCGGGTTCGGGTCGTTGTAGGCGATGACGACGACGGCGTCGACGTCGGTGGCGGCCACCTTCTCCTTGCTCAGGTCCGCGAAGGTGGTCGTGGCGGCGCTCTCGAAGGCGTTGGAGGCGCCGGCCTTGGCGAGGATGTCGTTGACGATGCCTCGGGAGAAGATCGAGCTGAAGTCGTTGCTGCCCATGGTCATGTTGGAGAAGAGCACCATGACCTTCGGCTTCTTCTTGCCCTTGACCTTGTCGGAGACCGCCGCGATGTTCTTCTCGGAGGCGGCGATCAACTTCTCCGCCTTGTCACTGACGTTGAAGATCCTGCCCATGTCGCGCAGGAGTCGGTAGCTGTCGGCGATCGTCATCTTCGACGGGTCGTCGTCGCAGCCCTGCGGGGAGACGTAGCTGGCCGCTCCCACCTGCTTCAGCTGGTCTCGGGTGGCGAAGCCGTTCTTCTGGTCGAAGCCGTACGTGGTGACGGACAGGACGAGGTCGGGGCGCAGGCCGAGCATGGCCTCGCGCGGGATGTCGTACGCCTCGTTGAGCTTGACGTCACCGGTGGGCAGCTTCTTGATGGCCGCGGCGCGGCCCGGCACCTCGGACGCGCCGTACGACTGCTGGTTGGCGACGATCCTGTCGCCCAGGCCGAGGGCGAGGAGGGTGGAGACCTCGGCGACGGAGGCACCGTTCATCACGACGACCCGGCTGGGCGCCTTCTCGAACGTCTGCTTCACACCGCAGTTGTCGATGGTCACCGGGTAGCCGGACTTCGAGGCGGCCTCCGTGGTGCTGTCGCCCGCCGTGGCGTCGGACGAGGAGCCGCACGCCGCCGTGAGCAGGCAGAGGGCTGCGGCCAGGGCGGTGGCGACCGGCCGGTTGATCGACATGCGGGCTCCTTGCGTACGGACTGCGCTGAAGGGTTCTGGTACAGCAGTCGGGAGGAGACGGCTCCAAGTTCCCGTCGATCGCTGCGTATTCGGCGAAGGCCGGCGCCTGCCGGCAGGCGCCGGCCTTCCCGTCACGCCGCTTCGGCGGCCTGTGTCTCGGCTTGCAGCAGCAGGCGGTCCAGGGCGGCCCGGGCGCGGGCCACCCTGGAGCGGACCGTGCCGACGGGGCAGCCGATGAAACCGGCCGCCTCGTCGTACGGCAGCCCCACCACCTGCGTCAGCAGGAACGCCTCACGGCGCTCGTCCGACAGCGTCTCCAGCAGGTCGAGGAGCGCGACGCCGTCGTCGAAGCCCGGCAGTCCGCATGGCTGGGCACGCTCCATGGCCGACTGCCAGTCATGCGCGTCGGCCAGCCGGGGCCGGACCGCAGCCCGGCGGAAGCTGTCGGCCACCGCGCGACGGGCGATGGACAGCAGCCAGGTGCGGGCCGAGGACCGCCCCTCGAACCTCGGCAGGCTGTCGAGGGCCCGGACGAACGTGTCCTGGGCCAGGTCGTCGGCGGCCTGGGGATCGCCGCTCAGAAAGGCGACGTAGCGCAGTACGTCGCCGTGCAGCGCGCGGACGAAGTGCTCGGCCGCGTCGGGGTCGCCGCCGCGGGCGGCCAGTGCCCAGGCGGTGGCGGAGGCGTCCGCCGTGGCACGCTCCGGCCGGCGGGGAGCGGGCAGGACAGAAGTGGTCACGTGGTGTCCTTCTCGGGTCATCCGGAGCCGGCGTCCCGTCACGGGACACGTCGGCTCTGCGGGACATGGGTGCGGCCGTACGCGGTGGGTACGGCGAATGCCCGGGGCTCGTCGCGCGTCGCATTGGCTCGTACGGCGAGCGTGCTGCCCTCCACACGGGAATCACGGCATGGAGGAAAGCGGTTCTGCCCCGGTCGTTCCGGCTGTCTCAGACGACAGCGGCGCCCACGGGCGGCCCCCGGGAGGTGACCGAGCAGCAGAGAAGGAAGCGGGCCAGAGCGGACCGGAACGCGGTACGGCGCCTGCACACGGAGGGACGGCGGGCCGGCACGGGCAGCGCCAGCAGCATCCGCAGCGGCGCGGTCAGCCGGGCTGCCGCGGCCCGCAGGACGCGGAAGACGGCGCGCTCGCCGTACGCGAGCCACAAGCCGCACAGGACGGCGGCGAGGAGGTGGGCGGCGAGCATCCCGAACGAGGCGGAGCCGCCCATGGTGTGCGTGTGCCCCATGCCGCCGGAGCCGTGCGTCATGTGCGTCATGTGCGTCATGCCGCCCGTGTCCATGGACCCCATGTCCATGGCATCCATGTCCATGCCCGTGTGGGTGGCAGCCGGATCGGATGCCGGTCCGGACATCAGGGTCTGCCCCAGGGAGAACGTCTCGTGGAGCACCGCCTGGGCGGCGACCACGACGGTGACGATCAGCGCGCGCCCGCGCTCACGACCGGCCAGCAGCCAGCCGGCCGTGCCGGTCGCCGCCGCACCGGCGGCCATGGTCCACCAGGGGACGGTAGCGCCGGACATCATCACGTGGCCGAGGGCAGCCAGCAGCACGCAGGCGGTGGCGAACACACCGGCCCGCAGCGTGCGGCACCACCCTCCGACAGCCATGACGCGCCCATCTTCGCACCCGGGTCCCAATCGTCGTCAGAGGGTATGGACGCACCCCGGGCCCGCGACTCACGAACCGGACAGTGACTCATGTCACCTGATCGGCGCGGGAACTCGACGGTCCACCGGGACGACTACTGGAAGGAGATGGTCCCCGGACGCACCACGACCGCGAGCACCTTGACCCGCCCGCTGCGCCGGAACTCCAGGGTGAAGGGGACGAGGTCGCCCGACCGCCACTTCCCCGAACCGGCGGAGACCGTCAGGTCCACCCCGGTCGGCGACATGTCGAGGCTGTCGCCCGCCGCGACGGCGACGGAGCCGACCGCGCTCCGGTAGGCCCCGTTCCCCCCGTTCATCCGGTGTCGGGCGAGCGTGATGCCGCCGGGGACGTCGGGCGAGGTGACCCGTATCAGCTGGTCGGCCGAGCCGCCCTCGTTGGCGATGCGGAAGAACGCCGCCGTCTCCGGGACACCCGCCGACGGCAGCAGGACGCGTCCGTCGGTGACCCGTACCCGTGCCGGAGTACCGGCCTTGCCCGTGCCCGTCCAGGCAGTCAGTCCCGCCAGGGCCACACTGCACGCGGCGACGGGCACGAGGGCGGCCAGGGCGGTGTCCCTCAGCCGTCGCCGGTCGCCGATCCGGGCCGATATCCGCTCCAGGGCTTTCCTCATCGGACGGCACCTGCCTGCCCGGACAGCGTCCCGCGTGTGCGTGTGGGCGAGGGCTGCCAGGCGCGCAGCCGCAGGCTGTTGCCGACCACCAGCACGGAGCTCGCCGACATCGCGGCGGCGGCGACCATGGGGTTGAGCAGCCCGACCATCGCGAGCGGCACGGTGACAACGTTGTAGCCGAAGGCCCACACCAGGTTGGCGCGGATGGTGCCGAGCGTGCGCCGGGCCAGCCGTACGGCATCGGCGAGCGCCTCGATGTCGCCGCGCACCAGGGTCAGGTCGGCGGCCCCGATGGCCACGTCTGTGCCGCCGCCCATGGCAATGCCCAAATCGGCGCCGGCGAGCGCGGCGGCATCGTTCACGCCGTCCCCGACGACCGCGACCCGGTAGCCCTCCTCCTGCAACTGACGCACCAGGGCGGCCTTGTCCTCCGGTGAGCAGCGGGCGTGCACCTCGTCGATACCCAGAGCCTCGGCCACGGCACGTGCGGGCGCCTCGTGGTCGCCGGTGGCGAGCACCGGGCGGATACCGAGCCGCCGCAGCCGGTCCACGGCCCGGTAGCTGCCGGGCCGCACGAGATCACCGACGGCGATCAGGGCCTCGGCCCGGCCGTCCACGCGCACGAGTACGGGCGTGTGCGCGGCGCTCTCCGCCGCGGCCAGCGCCTCGGCCAGCACGCCGGTCAACTCACCATCCAACGCGACCACTTCGACCGTACGACCGTCCACGCGGCCCTTGACACCCCGTCCCGGTGTGGCGACGAAGTCCCGCACGGCGGGCAGCGGTTCCCCGGCCGACGAACGGCGCGCGTGCGCCGTGATCGCCCGACCGAGCGGATGCTCGGAACCCTGCTCCACCGCCCCGGCCAGCCGCAACAGCTCCTCCTGCCCCAGCCCACCGGGCACCGCGGTCACCTGGGCGACCGTCATATGGCCGGAGGTCAGAGTGCCGGTCTTGTCGAGTACGACCGTGTCCACGTGCTGGAGCGCCTCCAGCGTCTGCGGCCCGCTCACCAGCACACCCAGCTGGGCCCCGCGCCCGGTGGCGGCCATCAGGGCGGTCGGGGTGGCCAATCCGAGCGCACAGGGGCAGGCCACGACGAGGACGGCCACACAGGCGGTGAGCGCCGCCTGCGGATCGGCCCCGGCGCCGAGCCAGAACCCGAGGACGGTCACCGCGACGGACAGCACGACCGGCACGAACACCCCGGCCACCGCGTCGGCCAGCCGCTGCGCCCGAGCCTTGCCCGCCTGCGCCTCCGTCACCAGCCGGGTGATCCGCGCCAGCTGGGTGTCGGCGCCAACTGCCGTGGCCCGTACGAGAAGCAGCCCGCCGGCATTCACGGCCCCGCCGACCAGCGCCGATCCGGGGCCCACCTCGACGGGCTCGCTCTCGCCGGTGACCAGGGACAGGTCCACGGCGGAACTGCCCTCCGTCACCCGCCCGTCGGTGGCGACGCGCTCGCCGGGGCGCACGACGAAGACCTGCCCGACACACAACTCCCCGATGGGGACGGAGCGTTCGCCGCGCTCGTCACGGACGGAGACCTCCTTGGCCGCCAGCTCCGCCAGCGAGCGCAGGGCCGCTCCGGTCCCCCGGCGTGCCCGCGCCTCCAGGAACCGCCCGGTCAGCACGAACAGCGGCACGCTCACGGCGGCTTCGAGATAGACGTGCGCCGTGCCGTCCGACGCGGACGGCAGCAGACTGAACGGCATCCGCATCCCCGGCTCACCCGCTCCCCCGAGGAACAGCGCGTACGCCGACCAGGAGAAGGAGGCGACGACGCCCAGCGAGACAAGGGTGTCCATGGTGGCCGTGGAATGCCGCAGCCCTCGTACCGCCCGCTCGTGGAAGGGCCAGGCGCTCCACACCGCCACCGGGGCGGCCAGCGCGAAACACAGCCACTGCCAGTTGCGGAACTGCAGGTCCGGAACCATGGAGAGGACCAGGACCGGGACGGCGAGCAGCGCGGTGACGAGGAGCCGTTCGCGTTCCTGACGGGCGGTGGCCGCGGACCCGTCGTCCTCGGCTGCCCCCTTCTTCTCCTCGCGTACGGGCAAAACGGCCTGATAGCCCGCCTGCTCGACCGCGACGACGAGTTCCTCCGGCAGCACGCTCTCCGGATGACTGACCCGGGCCAGCCCGGTGGCCAGGTTCACGGTCGCGGTGACACCGTCCAGCTTGGCGAGCTTCTTCTCCACCCGCCGGACACAGGCCGCGCAGGTCATACCGCCGACGGCGATGTCCGTAACCACCGGGCTCGTCACCGGCTCATCCGCCGTCACTCGCCGCTCCCGTGCATCCCCGGCATGTCCTCCATGCCACCCTCGCTGCCGCCTTCGCTCCCGCCGCCGGTCGGGGTGCTCCCCGTGCCGCGCATACCGGGCGCCACCGGTCCGGCGGCCGATCCGACGGCGTACGACACCGAGAACACCAGGACGAGAAGCAGCAGGAAGCCGCAGAGCGTCGGCGGAGGCAGGAATCTGCGCGGGGACTCGGCCATGCTCGACCTTCCTGTTCTCATCGTTCTCATCGAACCGTCGTACGAGAGGCAGCGGTTGAAGCCATGCCGCTCCAGGAGTCGGAGTGGCAAGGCACCGAGTTCCGACGCTCGACCATGACGTGCGTCACATGGGGAAGGGTCGGATCACGGTGAATGCCTGGCGGTACTCGCTCGGCGTGGTCCCCGTGGCGCGGCGGAAGTGCTGCCGCAGGTTCGCCGGGGTGCCGAGGCCGCAGAGCTCGCCGATGCGGCCGACGGTGGCGTCGGTGGTCTCCAGGAGTTCGCGGGCCCGGTCCACACGTGCCGCGTTGAGCCAGCGGATCGGGGTGGTGCCGGTCTCGGCCGCGAAGGCGCGCACGAAGGTCCGGGTGGAGAGCCGGGCGTGGGCGGCCAGTCCGGCGACCGTCAGCGGCTGGTCGAGGCGGGTCAGCGCCCACTCCAGGGTCGCCCCGAGACCCGTCCTCGCAGGCGGCGCGGACGGCCTCCTGATGAACTGCGCCTGCCCGCCCTCCCGTCGCGGTGCGGCGACGATCTCCCGCGCCACCGCGTTCGCCACGGCCGCCCCGTTGTCGCGGCGCAGAAGATGCAGGCAGAGGTCGATGCCGCTGGCCACCCCCGCGGAGGTCAGGACACCCCCGTCATCGACATAGAGCACGTCGGGATCGACCTCGACCGCCGGGTGGAGGCGGGCCAGGTCGTCGGCGTAGCGCCAGTGGGTCGTCGCGCGCCTGCCGTCGAGCAGCCCCGCGGCGGCGAGCGCGAACGCCCCGGTGCAGATCGAGGCGATCCGGGCGCCGTCGCGGTGGGCCCGGCGCAGGGCCGCCACCACGTCGTCCGGTACGCCGCCGGCGGGTCCGTGACCGTGGAAGGCGGGCACGATCACGGTGTCCGCGGCGCCGACCGCGTCAAAGCCGTGCGTGGCGGTCAGCGGCCATCCGTTGTCCGTCACGACGGGTCCGGGAGTACGGCCGCAGAGCGTCAACTCGTAGGACAGCTCCGGCCTGTCGAGGATGTGGAAGGGCATGCCGACTTCCATCGGCAGTACTCCGTCGAGGGCGAGCACGGCGACGCGATGAACGGTCATGGCAGAAATCTATCCGCCTTGGCCACTTCTGCCACTTGTCGGGGTGACGGCGTCCTCGGACGATCGAAACGACCAGGTCAAGTGGCCCGGCACCACGTCGAATTCACCCCACCCGCTCCGCCAGGAGGTCCACAGTCATGCCCGAAGCCCGCCCGTACCGAGTCACCGTGTTGTTGTTCGAAGGCGTCGAGGAGTTGGACGCGATCGGCCCGTGGGAGGCCCTCCGCTTCTGGCAGGAGCTGACCGAACGTGACGTCGTCGTCCGCACCGCGAGCATCGACGGCGGACCGGTGCGCTGCGGTCTGGGGCTGAGGGTCACACCCGACGGCGCCGTCGACGACGACCCGAAGCCGGACCTCCTCATCCATCCGGGCGGCGCCGGAGTCGACGCCCTCCAGACCGACCAGGCCCACCTGTCACGCCTGCGGTCCCTCTCGGCCGAGGGCGCGCTCCTGGCGTCGGTCTGCAACGGCGCCCTCGTCCTCGCGGCGGCAGGGCTCCTCAACGGGCTCCCCGCGACCTCTCACTGGAGCGTCCTTGACGACCTCGCGTTGCACTCCCCGGACATCGAGGTACGCGCCGAGCAGCGCTGGGTCGACGCCGGACACATCGTGACCAGCGCGGGCGTCTCCGCCGGCATCGACATGGCACTCCACCTCGTCGACCGCCTTGAGGGGACCGAGATGGCCCGGACGGTGGCACAGGTTCTGGACTATCCGTGGCAGTCCGGATCCTCGACCCCGGAGGACGACCAGGCTCTGCGCAAGGCACTGCTCGACGCACACCGCTGACGCCTCTAAAAGCCATGGCCGACAGCGCGACGACGAGGAGCACGTCGGCCTGGGCAACGAGGAGTTCGGGGCCGCGTGCACAAGAGCGGACAGCCGCAGTTGACGGCCGCCCAGCAGCGCACGGTCGTTATGGTCTCCGCGGCGCTGGTGCCGGGCGGCTTCGGCTTCGCACTGCCCATAGTGAGCGACACGCCCTCCTCCGACCAGGCACCCGGCCCGCCCGGCGATACCGCTCAGGGCTCCGCCCCAAAGTCGCCGGCCTGCCCTCCCTTTCACCCGGCGCAACCGCCTCTGCCGTACCAGACCGGGACGAAACTCGTCCCGGCCCCGTTAGCCGCTTGCATTTTGGCACCCCCCTGACTGCTTTTCCGCAGTTCAGAGAGGTGCAAGCAAGTGGAGCCCAGGGGAGTCGAACCCCTGGCATCCGCCGCGCAAAGACGGCAGATCCTTTGACAGTAAACCGCCGTGTCCACCTGCGCACTTCCCAGATTGTCCCGCGACACAGGAGATCAACTGCGCCGCAAGTTGACCGACATCGACAATCTCGGCACGGACGACGCGCCCCGCTCGACGGCCCGTCACTCAGACCACCCGCTGCACTCCGAATGCACCGATGCGCTCCCCTTGCGCGCACCATCGACATCCGAAACTGATCAGGCATCATCCAAGCCTTGAAAGCAGCAGGTCAGACGGCTTTCACCTCCCGGACGATATGAACCACACCCGCGATCAAACCTCCGACCTACGCATCACGGCTGCGCAGGTCAACAGCCGCAATCCTGCCCGGACGAGACAGCACGAACAACAAAAAACCCCAGGTCAGAGGCCTGACCTGGGGTCCCGGATGGAGCCGCCTTCGGGATTCGAACCCGAGACCTACGCATTACGAGACCATGAGCGTTCGTGTTGCGTAGTGCCTCGCCGTACTGTCCGGTGACGTTTTTCCTGATCAGAGCACGTGCGGCAGGTTAGCCCGTGCCATCCCGTGATGCACCGTCCAAAGGCGTCTGTCCACCGCCTGTCCACCGGCGGGCTCTCGCCGTGCCCGCCAGCGAGACTGGAGCCGGGCTTGCAACGACACGGTCGACCGGCCGGCGGGATGAGCGGAGGTCACTGTGGGACCTCTACAAGCCATCCACCAGTGGGCTCCTCCACGGATCGTCCCCGGTAGCACCTCACTCTGACCTCTACCCACCTGCATGGTCCGGGCACGGAAGTTGTTCCGCCAGGGGTTGCCGTCGGCGTGCTGGTTGATCCAGCTCGGGCCGCCGATGTGGAGCCGTCGACGGGCGCAGCACCGCGTCCGTCGACGAGCCCGACAAGCGGCAGCGTTTGGATTCGCCGCATCCCCACGGTTGGGCCAGTACCACTGTGGCAGTACGACCGGCCCTGATGACTGCATATTGCCTGCATGGCTGCTAAAGTGAAGGCATGACCGCGATCACGATCCGGGATGTCCCGGACGACACAGTCAACGCCCTGAAGGTCCGCGCCGCGCAGGCGGGCAAGTCTCTCCAGGCGTACGCCCTGGACCTTCTCTCCCGGGAAGCCGCCAAGCCCACCCTCACGGAGATGGCCACCCGCCTGGAGCGGGAAACCCGCACCGAGCTCAGCACGACCGACATCCTCGACGCCATCGAGGACGGGCGGGGCCGACGTTGATCGTCGTTGACTGCTCCAGCCTCGTGCACTTCCTCCTCGACCACGGCGAGACCGGAACCGCGATCCGTGAGCGGGTGAGCCGCGCCGACAGCCTCGCAGCGCCCGGCCTGCTGGACTACGAGATCACCTCGGCCGTCTTCGGGCTGGCCCGCGGCCGGCGAGGCAGCAAGCCGAAGATCACGGAAAAGGAGGCCGTGAAGGCGATCACCGATTACCAGACCCTCGCCCTCGATCTGCACCCCACGCTGGTCCTGTGGCGGCGCGTACGCGAGTTGTCGAACAACCTCTCCGTCTACGACGCCCATTACGTGGCCCTCGCAGAGAGCCTCGGTGTCCCACTGATCACCAGCGACGCCAGGATCGAGCGCAGCGGGGCAACACGCTGCGCGATCGAGACCTTCGAGGCACCCAGCACCTGACCCCGTCGGCACCAACGCGCAGGGTTCCACCACCCATGAACGGTCCGTGGTGTCGGACGTTCTTTGCCTTGAGCCGCAGCGCATCCGTCCGGGATGCCGTCAGGCCAGTGGGGAGCCGGGCCGGCACCAACCGGAAGTCTGCGGACGGCGTCCGTTTTCATCAACCTCCTCAGCCCGGCGTCCGGGGCGTCGTCAGGCGGCCACGTCGCGCGGCGGTCTGCGTCCGACAGCTACCAGCGCCTCCCGCGGCATCGTCACCGTCCACTGATCGCCCACCGTGTCCGGCTCCGCGCACACCGCGCTGCGGGCCGGTTCCGGTCGTTCGTACTGGAAGATGTCGCAGGCCAGCTCGAACGCGCGTCGGGCGGCGTCCTCCGGCCCGTACTCGTCGACCAGCGCGACAAGGCCGTACATGTCGACAAGGTAGCGGCCCAGCTCAAGCTCGGCCTGTTCCCGGGTGGGGCCCTTGACCACGAACGGGTCGTCCAGCGACAGCAGTTCGACGTCGGTGAACCCGGCCGAGGTCAGTAGGGACTCCGTCTCCTCGAGCTGGAAATGAGGGTGGTCGTGTCCGGTCGCCGCATACACGTCCACGACTTTGGTGAACCATGTGTCGACCGGCGAACCCGCCAGGAAGTCGTGCAGCACGAAGACACCACCGGGTTCGATCACCCGGAACGCCTCGTCGGCCACCCGCTGCCGGTCTGCCTCGGGGATGTGGTGCGTGCCGTAGGCCAAGAGCACTCCGCCCACCGACCCGGTGTGGAAGAGCAGCGACTCGGCGCGCTGCAGCAGGGCCGGGATGCCTTGGGCCCAGGCGGCCTCCACCATGAACGGCGAGGCGTCGCACGTGATGACCCGCGGGGCTGTCGTGCCGGTCGACTCCAGGACCCGGGCTACGAGCCCGTCGCCGCCGAGCAGATCGAGCACCACGTCCGACTGGGCCCGGCTGCGCTCGGTGAAAAGACGCGCGAGCTGGTTGATTCCGTGTGCCCGAGTGTGGGTGGACCGCTGCGCGGCGACGTAGCTCTGGCCCCGTCCGCCCTCGGCGGAGGAACCGAAGTCGTCGCGGTGTACCGCGTCCTTGGCCGCCTCGCCGAGCAGGCGTTCGACCCGGGAGGGGTCCACCCGGTCGCGGAGGTCCGGGTACCGCTCCGCCAACGCGTCGGCCTGGCCCCGGATGTCCTGTCCGTTCACTGTTCTTCGTCTCCCTGTCCTGTCGGCTTCGGTCACACCTCGACGGTGAGGTGGGCAATGGGCTGTGGTGTCGCGCCCGGCGGGGGGGGCGGTCGTACGAGGTCACGGACCGTGCGCTGTCCCGGGCCGGTGGCTCACAACCTGATCTCGGTGATGTCGTCGTCCACGCCGTGCGCCCTGGTGAGTTCCGTCGCCGCCGCGAACGCCGACAGCGTCGGGCTGGTGAACAACGCCCGCACGTCGGCCCGCAGCCCGGCCTGACGCATCCGCTCGATGAGGGAGACCGCCAGCAGGGAGTGGCCGCCGAGTTCGAAGAAGTGGTCGCCGCGTCCGACGCGCTCCACCCCCAGCAGTTCCGCCCAGATCGGCGCCAGGCTCGCCTCCACCTCGCCTGCCGGCGGCTCGTAGCCGCGCTGCGCGAAGGCGCCCGTGTCCGGGGCGGGCAGTGCCTTGCGGTCGATCTTGCCGTTCGCCGTCAACGGAACCTGGGCGATGCGTACGAACGCCGCCGGGACCATGTGGTCGGGAAGGGTGCCGCTGAGGTGCTCGCGCAGCTGGTGTGCGTCGGGGGCGGGGTCGGTGGACGCGACGTAGTAGGCGATCAGACGCGTGTCGCCCGCGCCGTGCTCATGCGTGCCGTGCTCATGCGTGCCGTGCTCCTGTGCGACCACGACGGCTTCGCGGACTCCGTCGGCCTCGGCCAGGCAGGCCTCGATCTCGCCCAACTCGATGCGGAAGCCACGGATCTTGACCTGGAAGTCGTTGCGGCCCAGGTACTCAAGGGTCCCGTCCGGACGCCATCGGCCCAGGTCACCCGACCGGTACATCCGCGCGTCCGGCCGGGAGACGAACGGATCCGGCAGGAACCGCTGCGCCGTCAGCTCCGGGCGGCCCAGGTAGCCACGAGCCACACCGGCGCCGCCGACATGGATCTCACCGACGGCACCGGTCGGCACCGGGCGGCCCCGCCGGTCCAGCAGGTACACCGAGAGGTCGGCGAGCGGCGTCCCGATCGGGCTGTGCGCGCCCGACTGTCGCGTACCCGGGCCGAGCGGGCAGTGGGTGACGTGCACCGTCGTCTCCGTGATGCCGTACATGTTCGTCAGGCGTGTCGAGGCGGGGTCGTTCTCGCGCCACCAGGGCTCCAGCGCGGCCGGGTCCAGTGCCTCGCCTCCGAAGACCACGTGGCGCAGGCGGTGGCTTCGGCCGCTGCCGTCGCTCGCCGTCACGAAGCGCCGGAAGGCACTCGGTGTCTGGTTGAGTACCGTCACCCCTTCGCGGCACACCAGTTCGTGGAAGGCGTCCGGTGAGCGGGCGGTGTCCTTGTCCACGACGACGAGCCGGCCGCCGTGAGCCAGGGCTCCCCAGATCTCCCAGACCGAGAAGTCGAAGGCGAAGGAGTGGAACAGGCACCAGACGTCACCGCTGTCGAACGCGAACAGCTCGCGT
The DNA here is from genome assembly GCF_042262425.1 of Streptomyces sp. NPDC056373. NCBI lineage: Bacteria > Bacillati > Actinomycetota > Actinomycetes > Kitasatosporales > Streptomycetaceae > Streptomyces > Streptomyces sp. NPDC056373. The sequence goes on along the minus strand of NZ_JBHJPX010000019.1, from coordinate 12,197 downwards.
GTGGCGGAGAACAGCCGCGTCACCTGCCGGTGCTCCACCATCACACCCTTGGGGGTTCCGGTGGAGCCGGAGGTGTAGATGACGTAGGCGAGATGTTCCCCGGTCAGCCCGGCACGGGCGAGGTCGGTGGCCGCGAGGTCGCCCCATCGATGACTGTCGGTGTCCAGGCACACGACCTGGTCGTGGTCGCTGAACCGGTCGGCCAGACGATCCTGCGTCAGGACGACCGCGGGAGCGCTGTCCGTGATCATGAACCGCAGCCGCTCCCCCGGGTAGCCGGGATCCAGCGGTACGTACGCGGCGCCCGCCTTCAGTACCGCCAGCACCGCCACGATCAGGTCCAGGCCGCGTTCGACGCAGACCGCCACCAGCACGTCCGGTCCGACGCCCAGCGACCGCAGGTGGCGGGCCAGCCGGTTGGCCTGGGCGTTCAGCTCACCGTAGGTCAGGGCACCGTCCTCGGCGGTCACGGCGACCGCGTCCCCGCGGGCGGCGGCCTGCCGTTGGAACAGCTCATGGACGCACGGCTGCTCGGGGTGCGCGATCGCGGTGTCGTTCCCGCGGGGCGCTGTCTCGTTCCACCGAGGAGCGGGCAGTACGTCGATCAGCTCCATCGGGGTTTCCGGAGCGTGTTCCAGAGCGTCGACCAGGCGCTCCAGGGCGGTGTGCGTCAGCTCGCAGACCTGTTCGGGGTCCGCTCCGGACGCGACCTGTGCGGTGAGGTCGAACCCCGCGCCGAGGTCGTCCACCGACAGCGTCACCGGGTAGTTCGTGCGGTCCTCGTGGAGCAGCCCCTCGACGCCTTCCCACCGCAGTGCGGACTGGCCGGCGGGGTCTTCGCCGGCGGAGTGGCGGTAGTTGAGCAACGAGGTGAACAGCGGGGCCGGGGCGGGGACGGCGCTGCACCGCTGGGCGAGGGTGAGCGGAGCGTGCTCGTGGCGCAGCAGGTCGGCGAGCAACGCGTGGGTGCGCGTCACCGTCTCCCGTGCCCCGTCGCCGGCGACGGTGACGCGCAGGGGCAGCGTGTTGATGAACATGCCCAGCACCCGGTCCGATCCGGCACCGGCCTGCATACGGCCGAACAGCACCGTCCCGAACACCACGTCGTCCTGATCGCACACCCGGGCCAGAACCTGCGCCCACGCCACATGCCACAGCGCTGCCGCACTCACCCCCAGCACCCGCGCCTGTTCCCGCACGCGCGCCGCCAGGTTCCCCTCCACCGCACGGCGTGCCTCCGCCACCCCTGAGGCGTCACCGTGGACGTCCAACAGGCCGAAGGGGGCGGTGGGTTCGTCGATGTCGGCCAGCAGACGGGTGAAGAACTCCTCGTGCTCGGCACGGCTCACGCCCAGCCGCGCCTGTGCGACGAAGTTCCTGAACGGCAGCGCGGGGGGCAGCGTGTCGCGGTCACCGCGAAGCACCTGCCGCACCTCCTCCAGGAGCACCACCAGGGTGGTGTGGTCCAGGATCAGGTGGTGGGTCAACAGCAGCAGCAGCCAACGGCCACGCTCCGCGTCGAATGCGGCGAAGGCCTGCATCAGCGGGGCGGCACCGAGATCCATCCGGTGGCTGCGGGGATCGAAGCGGTCGCGCAACTGCTCGACGGCGTCCTCGTCACCGCTCAGTACGACCTCGTCCAGTGAGACGGCGGCCTCGCGCCACACCACCTGGACGGGCTCGCGGATGCCCTGCCACACCACCCCGGTCCGCAGGATGTCGTGCCGGTCGACGACCGTCTGCAGGGCGGCGAGGAAGCCGTCCAGCCGTGCCCGTGTGTCGAAGGCCAGTACGGCTGGAAGTACGTACGGATCGCCGTTCCCCACCATCATGTGGTGGAAGAAGATGCCCTCTTGCAAGGGCGCCAACGGGTAGATGTCCTGCACGTTCTCCGCGCCGCCCGGCACGCGTGAGACGACCTCGTCGATCTCCTCCTGGCCCAGCTCCACCAGCGGCAGCAAGTCGGGCGTGATGGCCGCGCAGTGCGGCGGGATCCGGTTCGGCGGTACCGCGACCTCGGCACCCGCACTCTCCATGGCCGCGGCGAAGTCGCTCAGCACAGGCGAGGTGAACAGTGCCCGCACCTCTCCTCGCAGTCCCGCCCGGCGCATCCGCTCGACGAGCGACACCGCCAGGAGGGAGTGGCCTCCGAGTTCGAAGAAGTGGTCCTGGCGGCCGACACGCTCGATTCCCAGCAGCTCCGCCCAGATCTCCGCCAGCGCCTGCTCCACCGCACCCACCGGCGCTTCGAAGCCCCTGCTCGCGAAGGCGTCGGTGTCCGGGGCGGGCAGGGCCCTGCGGTCCACCTTCCCGTTCGGGCTCAACGGCAGCTCGGCGAGCCGTACGAACGCCGCCGGCACCATGTACTCCGGCAGCACGCCTCGCAGATGGGCGCGCAGCAGACCGGCGTCGACGGAATCCTCACCACTGGTGTAGTAGGCGACCAGACGGTGGCCGCCCTCGTGCTCGCGAGCCGTGACCACGACGTCTCCCACACCGGGCACATCGCCGAGGCGGGCCTCGATCTCCCCCGGGTCGACCCGGAAGCCCCGGATCTTCACCTGGAAGTCGTTGCGCCCCAGGAACTCGATCGAACCGTCGGGCAGCCAACGGCCCAGGTCCCCCGTCCGGTACATCCGGGCACCCGGCACGAAAGGATCCTCCACGAACCGCTCCGCGGTCAGGTCCGGCCGACCGAGGTACCCACGTGCCACGCCGGCCCCGCTCACATGGATCTCCCCGACCGCACCCTGGGGTGTGGGACGACCGTGCCGGTCGAGGAGGTGGATCCGGGTGTTCGCGACCGGTCGGCCGATCGGCGGCAGCTTCGGCCAGTGGGCGACATCGCGCGGCAGGGTCAGCGCGGTGACGACGTGTGTCTCGGTCGGCCCGTACTGGTTCTCCAGCCGGCAGTCGGGCAGCTGCGCGAAGAACGCGGCCACCGAACCGCTGACGACCAGCTGCTCCCCCGCGGTGATCACCTCCCGTAGCGAGAGGGCGCGGATCGCGGCAGGCCCGCCGGTGGCGCTGTCGGCCAGCATGCGCAGGGCGGCGTACGGGAGGAAGACACGTTCGATCTTCCGCTCCGTGAGGAATGCCAGCAGCCTCTCCCCGTCCGGCTTGAGGCTCGCGTCCATGAGGACGAAGCACCCGCCGGAGACGAGGGTCGAGAACATCTCCTGGAAGGACACGTCGAATCCCAGCGCGGAGAACTGCACCGTGCGACGGGGGATCCAGTCCGGGCGGGACGTCTGCCAGCGCAGGAGGTTCACCAAAGGCCCGTGCGGCATCGCCACGCCCTTGGGTACTCCGGTGGAGCCCGAGGTGTAGATGACGTAGGCGAGGTGGTCGGCGGTCGACTCGCCCCGGTCGAGGTCGTCGTCCGGCCGGTCGGCCCAGAGACCGCCGTCGACGTCCATGCGGACGACCCGGTCGTGGCCGTCCGCGAGGTCCTTGAGGCGTGTGTGGGTGAGCACGACGGCCGCGTCACTGTCGGCGAGCATGAACCGTAGCCGCTGGTGCGGGTGGGCGGGGTCCAGGGGGACGTAGGCGCCTCCGGCCTTCAGGACGGCGAGTACGGCGACGACGAGGTCCGCGCCCTGGTCGAGGCAGACCGCCACCCGCGTGTCCGGCCCGACGCCGAGCGACCGCAGATGGCGCGCCAGCCGGTTCGCCGCCGCGTTCAGCTCCCGGTACGTCATCTCCTGGTCGTCGACGCCGACGACGGCCACGGCGTCCTCGGACCGCGCCGCCTGCCGCTCGAACAGTTCGTGCACCAGTGCCTGGTCCGGGTACTCGACCGCGGTGTCGTTCCAGTCCTGGACAAGGACGCGGTACCGGTCGGGCAACGTCTCCACCCGGTTCGCGGGCGTCTCGGGCGACGACTGCTCCAGCGCGGACACGAGGTTGCCGAGGGCGGTGTGCAGCATCGCGCACAGCAGTTCCGGGTCGGCTCCGTCGGCGGCATGAGCGGTGAGCTCGAAACCGACACCGAAGTCGTCGACCGACACGGTGACCGGGTAGTTGGTGCGCTCCTCGCGGAACAGCACGTCAACGCCCTCCCAGGTGAGGGCGGCATCGACGGAGCCCTCCGCCTGGCTGTGGCGGTAGTTGAGCAGCGAGGTGAACAGCGGGGCCGGGGCGGGGACGCCGCTGCGCCCCTGCGCCAGTACCAGCGGCGCGTGTTCGTGGCGCAACAGGTCTGCCAGGCGGGCGTGGGTCTCGCGTACGACCTCCCGTACGCCGTCGTCGGCGACGGTGACGCGCAGGGGCAGCGTGTTGATGAACATGCCCAGCACCCGGTCCGATCCGGCACCGGCCTGCATACGGCCGAACAGCACCGTCCCGAACACCACGTCGTCCTGATCGCACACCCGGGCCAGAACCTGCGCCCACGCCACATGCCACAGCGCTGCCGCGCTCACCCCCAACGTGCGGGCACAGGCGCGGATCCGCCGCGCCAGGTCCGCTTCCACGGAATGATGCGCCTCTGCCACGGCCGATCCGTCGCCGCGCACATCCACGAGCCCGAACGGCACGGTCGGCTCGCTGACGTCTCCCAGCTGCCGGGTGAAGAACTCCTCGTGTTCGGCGCGGCTCACGCCCAGGCGTGCCTCTGCCACGAAGTCGCGGAACGGCAGCGCGGGCGGCAGGGCGTCCGTCCGGCCCTGGTGGTGGAGGAAGACCTCTTCCTGCAGCACTTCCTGCGCGACATGGTCGATGGCGAGGTGATGGGTCAACAGGAGCACCAGCCACCTGCCCCGCCCCCGGTCGAACGCGGTGATCACGCGGAGCAGCGGGGCCTGGCCGACGTCCATCCGGTACCGGCGGGGATCGAAGCGGTCGCGCAACTGCTCCACCGCGTCCCCGGCACCGTCCAGCTGGACCTCCTCCACCGGCACGGTCGCCTGCCGCCACACCACCTGCACCGGCTCACGCACGCCCTGCCACACCACCGCCGTCCGCAGGATGTCGTGCCGGTCCACCACCGCCTGCAAGGCCGCGACGAACGCGGAGATCTCTGTTCGGTCGGGGCCGAAGCCGAGGACAAGTGTCTCGAGGTAGGCGTCGCCGCCGTCCCCCATCATGTGGTGGAAGAGGATGCCCTCCTGCAAGGGCGCCAACGGGTAGACGTCCTGGACGTTGGCCGCGCCGCCGGGCACCCGGGAGACGACCTCGTCGATCTCGTCCTGCTCCAGCTCCACCAGCGGCAGCAGGTCCGGCGTGATCCGCGTGCAGCCCGGCTCGACCAGGCTCGGCGGCACCACGACCCGGTCGGCCGCGCCGCCGACCGTCGCCGCGAAGTCGGCGAGGACGGGAGTGGTGAACAGCGCCCGCACATCCGCGGTCAGCCCCGCCCGCCGCAACCGCTCGACGAGCGACACCGCCAGCAGCGAGTGCCCGCCCAGCTCGAAGAAGTGATCCTGGCGGCCGACCCGCTCCACCCCCAGCAGCTCCGCCCAGATCTCCGCCAGCGCCTGCTCCACCGCACCCACCGGCGCCTCGAAGCCCCTGCGCGCGAAAGCGTCGGTGCCAGGGGCGGGCAGGGCCTTACGGTCCACCTTCCCGTTCGGTGTCAGCGGCAGCTCGGCCAACCGTACGAACGCCGCCGGCACCATGTACTCCGGCAGCACCGCCGCCAGATGCGCGCGCACCGACTCCGCCTCCACCTCACCGGTGACATACGCGACCAACTGCTTGCCGTCGTCGCCCTCACGGGCCACGACCACGGCCTCGTCCACGCCGGGCGCCTCGCCCAGCCGGGCCTCGACCTCGCCCAACTCGATCCGGAAGCCCCGCACCTTCACCTGGAAGTCGCCGCGCCCCAGGAACTCGATCGAACCGTCGGACAGCCAGCGGCCCAGGTCCCCCGTCCGGTACATCCGGCCCCCCGGCACGAACGGATCCTCCACGAACCGCTCCGCCGTCAGCTCCCCACGTCCCAGATAGCCGCGTCCCACGCTCACCCCGGCCACATGCAACTCGCCCACCGCACCCGCGGGCACCGGACGACCCCGGCCGTCCAGGATGTGGATGCGGTAGTTGGGCAGCGGTCTCCCGATCGGGACGCTCGCGAGAGCGGGGTCGTGCGTGACGTACGCGGCGGTGCAGGAGACGGTCGCCTCTGTCGGGCCGTACGTGTTGACGAGCCGTGTTCCCGTCGGCCGTACGGCGTCCCACCGCATCAGCTTCTGGGGGGAGAGTGTGTCGCCGGTGACGTTGAGCAGTCGTACCGCCTGGAGTTGCTCGTGGATCAGACCGGGCGACCGCTCCCATTCGGTGACGAGGGCGTGCCAGTGTGCCGCGGTGAGATGCAGGACCGTCGGAGACGTGTCGCCGGGATCGCCCGCTCCGAACGGGTCGGTGCTCACCAGCAGCGCCGCCCCGGTGACCAGGGCGGGGAACATCTCCTCCACCGAGAGGTCGAAGCCCAGGGTGTTCTGCTGGAGGACGACGTCGTCGCGGGTGATGCCGAACAGTCGGGCCGCTCCGAGCGCGTAGTTCACCAGGTGGCGGTGTTCGATCATGACGCCCTTGGGCGTTCCGGTGGAGCCGGAGGTGTAGATGACGTAGGCGAGGTGCTCCGCGGTCAGTTCGTCCCGGTCGAGGTCGTCGGCCGGCCGGTCGGCCCAGAGGCCACCGTCGACGTCCATGCGTACGACCCGGTCGTGGTCGTCGACGAGGTGGTCGTGGCGGGTGCGGGTGAGGACCACGACAGGAGCACTGTCCGCGACCATGAACCGAAGGCGGTCGCGCGGGTAGGTCGGGTCGAGGGGGACATAGGCCCCGCCCGCCTTGAGGACGGCCAGCAGCGCGGTGACCATGTCGAGGCCGCGGTCCAGGCAGATCGCCACCCGCGTGTCCGGTGTCACCCCGAGCGAGCGCAGGTGCCGGGCGAGCCGGTTGGCCGCGGTGTTCAACTCCCGGTAGGTGAGCTGCCCTTCCTCGGCCACGACCGCGACCGCATCGCCGGACTCGGCCGCCCGCTGCTGGATCAGCTCGTGCGCGCAGAGGTGGAGGGGGAACGCTTCCGCCGTGTCGTTCCAGGACTCCACCACCTGGTCCCGGGCGGCGGCGGGCAGCACGTCGACCTGGTCGGCGGGGCTCTCCGGAGCCTGCGCCAGCGCGTCCACCAGCCCTTCCAGCGCGGTGTGCATCATGTCGCACACCGACGCGGCGTCCACGCCGTCCACCGCCTGCGCTGTCAGCTCGAAGTCCGCGCCGAAGTCGTCGACATCGAGGGTCAGGGGGTAGTTGCTGCGTTCGTCGCTGCTGAGGACCTCCGTCCCCGCCCAGCCGCCGTCGGCGGAGATCAGGGAGGTGACCTGCTCGGCCGAGGTGTGACGGTAGTTGAGCAGGGAGGTGAACAGCGGTGTGGGGGCGGTCACGCGGCTGCACCGCTGGGCGAGGGTGAGCGGGGCGTGCTCGTGCCTGAGCAGGTCCGCGAGCAGCGCGGAGGTGCGCAGCACGGTGTCGCGTACGCCGCCGTCGATCTCGACCCTGATGGGGAGGGTGTTGATGAACATGCCCAGCACCCGGTCCGATCCGGCACCGCCCTGCATGCGGCCGAGCAGCACCGTTCCGAAGACCACGTCGGTGCGGTCGCACACCCGGCCGAGGACCTGGGCCCAGGCCACATGGCAGAGCGCGGCCGGGCTCACTCCGAGCGCTCGTGCCCGTGCGCGGATCCGTGCTGCCAGGCCCTGTGCCACCGCGCGCTTGGCCTCGGTCACCCCCGAGCCGTCGCCGCGCACGTCCAGCAGCCCGAACGGCGTGGTCGGTTCGGTGACCTCGCCGAGCAGCCGTGTGAAGAACTCCTCGTGCTCGGCACGGCTCACCGCCGACCGCGCCCGCACGACGAAGTCGCGGAACGGCAGGGCGGGCGGCAGAGCGTCCGCCTCGCCGCGGAGGACGTGCCGTACCTCGTCGAGCAGGACGACCAGCGTGGTGTGGTCCACCACCATGTGGTGGGTCAGCAACAGCAGCAGCCACCGGTCCCGGGCTCCGTCGTGGGCCACGGCGGCCCGCAGCAGCGGGGCCTGTCCGACGTCCATCCGGTACCGGCGGGGATCGAAGCGGTCGCGCAACTGCTCCACCGCCTCCCCCGCACCGTCCAGCCGGACCTCCTCCACCGGCACGGTCGCCTGCCGCCACACCACCTGCACCGGCTCACGCACGCCCTGCCACACCACCGCCGTCCGCAGGATGTCGTGCCGGTCCACCACCGCCTGCAAGGCCGCGACGAACGCGTCGAGGCGGGCCCTCGTGTCGAACGTCAAGGTCGACGGATCGAGGTACACGTCTCCTTCCGCGCTCATCATGTGGTGGAAGAGGATGCCCTCCTGCAAGGGCGCCAACGGGTAGATGTCCTGCACGTTCGCCGTGCCGCCCGGCACCCGGGAGACGATCCCGTCGATCTCGTCCTGCTCCAGCTCCACCAGCGGCAGCAGGTCAGGCGTGATCAGCGTGCAGCCCGGCTCGATCAGGCTCGGCGGCACCGTCGCCTGGTCGGCCGCGTTGTCCACCGTCGCGGCGAAGTCGGCGAGGACGGGAGTGGTGAACAGTGCCCGCACGTCAGCGGTCAGTCCCGCCCGCCGCATCCGCTCGACGAGCGACACGGCGAGCAGGGAGTGTCCTCCGAGTTCGAAGAAGTGGTCCAGGCGGCCGACCCGCTCGATGCCCAGCAGGTCCGCCCAGATCTCCGCGAGGGCCTCCTCCACTTGGCCCGCCGGCGCCTCGAAACCCCTGCGCGCGAAAGCGTCGGTGTCCGGGGCGGGCAGGGCCTTGCGGTCCACCTTGCCGTTGGGGCTCAGTGGCAGCTCGGCCAGCCGTACGAACGCCGCCGGCACCATGTACTCCGGCAACACCGCCGCCAGACGCGCACGCACCGACTCCGCCTCCGCCTCACCGGTGACATACGCGACGAGCCGGTCGTCTCCCTCGTGCTTCCGGGCGGTCACGACGACGTCGCCGACGCCCGGTATCTCACCCAGCCGGGCCTCGACCTCGCCCAACTCGACACGGAAGCCGCGCACCTTGACCTGGAAGTCGCCGCGGCCCGCGAACTCGACCGAACCGTCCGGCAGCCAGCGGCCCAGGTCCCCCGTGCGGTACATCCGGCTCCCCGGCACGAACGGATCCTCCACGAACCGCTCCGCCGTCAGCTCCCCACGTCCCAGATAGCCACGGCCGACGCCGACCCCCGCCACGTACAACTCGCCCACCACGCCCACGGGCGCCGGACGCCCCCGGCTGTCCAGCACGTAGACGCGGGTGTTCGCGATGGGGCGGCCGATGGGCGTGCGGCCGGTTGTGCCGCCCTCCTCGCAGGGGTGGAGTGTCGCGCACACGGTGGCTTCCGTCGGTCCGTACCCGTTGACGAGCGACCGTCCCTCGGACCAGCGGTTCATGACCGTCTCCGGGGGCGCGTCGCCGGACACGATGAGCGACGTGACGGACGGCAGAGCGGCGTCGTCGGGCAGTGAGGCCAGGACGGCCGGGGGCAGCACGGCATGGGTCACCGCATGGTCGGCGGCCATGCGGAGGAGATCGTCGCCGAGCAACGGGCCCGGCGGAGGGACGTGCAGGGACGCGCCCCGGAAGAGGGTGACGAACAGCTCGAAGACGAACCCGTCGAAACTGAACGAGGCGAACTGCAGGAGACGGTGCTCCGGCCCCACTTCGAACCCCGGGAGCCGAGAGAGCCCCAGGTTGCACACGCTGCGGTGTTCGACCATGACGCCCTTCGGCACGCCTGTGGAGCCGGAGGTGTGGATGACGTACGCGAGGTGGTCGGGGGTGAGGCCGCCCCGGTCGAGGTCGGTGTCGTCGAGGTCGGCCCAGTAGTGGGCGTCGGCATCCACGCGGACGACACGGCCGTGGTCCTCCACAAGGCCGCCGAGCCGGCTGTGGGTCAGGGCCACCACGGGCGCGCTGTCGTCCAGCATGAAGCGGAGCCGTTCCCGCGGGTAGCCGGGGTCGAGGGGGACGTAGGCGCCGCCGGCCTTCAGGACCGCGAGCACGGCGACGACGAGATCGAGGCCGCGTTCGAGGCAGACGGCGACCCGCGTGTCGGGTCCCACGCCGAGGGAGCGCAGGTGTCGCGCCAGTCGGTTGGCCGCCGCGTTGAGGTGCCCGTAGGTCAGGGTGCCGTCCTCGGCGACCACGGCCGGGGCGTCCGCGCGGACGGTCACCTGCCGCTCGAACAGCTCGTGCGCACAGGCCTCGTCCGGGAAGGCGGCCGCGGTGTCGTTCCACTCGTACACCACCCGCTCGGTGTGCGGCGCGGGCAGGGCGTCGATGCGCTCCGCCGGGGTCTCGGGCGCGTGCTGGAGCGCGTCCACGAGCCCCTCCAGGGCCGTGCGCGTCATGTCGCACACCAACTCCGCGTCCAGGCCGCGTGCCGTCTGCGCGGTGAGCTCGAAGGCCGTGCCGAAGTCGTCGACCGCGATGCCGACGGGGTAGTTGGTGCGTTCCTCGGTGTGCAGGATCTCGATGCCTTCGCCGGCCGGGCGGGGAGCCGTCACCGTGCTGTGGGCCGCGACATGCCGGTAGTTGAGCAACGAGGTGAACAGCGGGGTGGGGGCGGGGACGCCGCTGCACCGCTGGGCGGCGGTGAGCGGGGCGTACTCGTAGCGCAGCAGGTCGGCCAGCAGGGCGTGGGTCCGGGCCACGGTGTGGCGGACGCTGTCGTCGCCGATGGTGACGCGCAGGGGCAGGGTGTTCACGAACATGCCCGGCATCCGGTCCGTTCCGCCCTGTGCGCGTCCGAACAGAACGGTTCCGAACACCACGTCGGACTGGTCGCACAGCCGCCCGAGGACTTGAGCCCACGCGACATGGAAGAGGGCGGCCGGGCTCACACCCAGCACCCGCGCCTGCTCGCGCACCCGCAGGGCCAGGACCTCGTCGAGGGCGTGCCGTGCCTCGGTCTCCCCGGCGGCGCCGCCCCGCACGTCGAGGACGCCGAACGGAGCCGTCGGCTGGTCGATCCCGCCGAGGAGCCGGGTGAAGAACTCCTCGTGTCCGCCGTGGCTCACCGCCGACCGGGTCCGGGCCACGTAGTCCCGGAACGGCGGGGCCGCCGGCGAGGAGGGTGCCGTACCGTCCGACGAAGCCGCGCCGTCCATCTGGGTGCGGACCTCGTCGAGCAGCAGGGCCACCGTGGTCTGGTCCAGTATCAGGTGGTGGGTCAGCAGCAGGGACAGCCAGCGGTTCCGCCGCCGGTCGAAGGCGATCATCACCCGCAGCAGCGGCGCGTGTGCGAGGTCGATCCGGTATTCCCGCGGGTCGAAGCGGGTACGCAGTTCCTCCACCGCGTCGCGGTCCTCGTCCAGCGCGATCTCCTCGACCGGCAGGACCGCCTTGCGCCACACGACCTGCACCGGCTCGCGGACGCCCTGGGAGGTCACTCCGGTACGGAGGATGTCGTGCCGGTCGACCGCCGCCTGCAAGGCCGCCAGGAACGAGTCCAGCCGGGCCCGCGTGTCGAAGGCCAGGACCGAGAGGTCCAGATAGACGTCGCCATCGGCGCTCATCATGTGGTGGAACAGGAGGCCTTCCTGCAGGGGCGCCAGGGGGTAGATGTCCTGGACGTTGGCCGCGCCGCCGGGCACCCGGGAGACGATCTCGTCGATCTCGCCCTGCTCCAGTTCCACCAGCGGCAGCAGGTCCGGGGTGATGACCGCGCCGTCCGGCGGGAGCAGGTTCGGCGGGACCGCCTCCTGTCCGTCCACGTCGTCGACCGTCGCGGCGAAGTCGGCCAGCACCGGTGAGGTGAAGAGCGTGCGCACATCCGCCCGCAGCCCGGTCCGGCGTATCCGGTCGGTCATGGAGACGGCCAGGAGGGAGTGCCCACCGAGTTCGAAGAAGTGGTCGTGACGGCCGACCCGCTCGACCCCCAGCAGATCCGCCCAGGTCTCGGCCAGGACCTGCTCCACCTCACCCACCGGCGCTTCGAAGTCCCTGCGCGCGAGGGCGTCGGTGTCCGGGGCGGGCAGGGCGTTGCGGTCGGTCTTGCCGTTCTGGGTGAGCGGCAGGGCGTCCAGCCGTACGAAGGACGAAGGCACCATGTAGTCGGGCAGGGTGGCGCGCAGGTGCTCACGCAGGGCCTGCACCTCCACACCGACACCCGTGTAATACGCGACCAGCCTCTTGTCGCCGTCGTGGTCCCGGGCGGTGACGACGACATCGCCGAC
>NZ_JBHJPX010000018.1:123104-182712 GCF_042262425.1 Streptomyces sp. NPDC056373 | reverse complement strand
ACCCCCGCAACATTTTGGGTGCGGGGCTACAACACCCCCCCGCCCTAAAACTTGGGGTCGGGGGCCAACCACACCCCCTCGGGTGCCACCCCCCCGGGGGGGGGGGGCGGGTTAACAACCCGCCCCCGCCCCGCAGGCGCGTGCGCCGTTCAGCCGTCGGAGGGCTCACCCTCACCGCGCCAGGGCCGTGCCAGCGCGCACAAGGAGACTCCGGCGGCTGCCACGGCGAACAGCATGATGAGAGCCATCGGCAGGGAGCTGTCCTCCCCGAAGAGGCCGACCAGAGGCGAGACGAGGGCGCCGCACAGGAACTGCAGGCCGCCCAGGACGGCTGAGGCGGCGCCGGGAGCTTCGCGGCCGAGCGTCTGGCCGATGCTCATGACCGCCGGGAAGACGAGGCCGATCCCGGCGACGGTGACGAACAGCGTGATCCAGGTGCCCGCGAGGGTTTCGCCGAGGGTGACCACGAGGAGGACCTGGGCCACGGCGCCGAGCGCGGCGATGCCGACACCGGCCGTGAGAAGGGTGTTCAGCCGCACGCCCCGCTGGACCAGGCGGGAGAAGACCGCCCCGCTGACAAGCATGCCGGCCGCGTTGGTGGCGAAGATGAGCGAGTACGTCGTCGAGGACACTCCGTGCAGGTTCTCGAAGACGAAGCTGGAGCCGCTGATGTAGGTGAACAGCGCCGCGGAGACGAAGGCGAGGACGAGGACGTAGCCCATGAAGGCCCGGTTGCCGAGCAGGGCGCCCATGGCCCGGAAGGTGCTCGCGATCCCGCCGTGCTGTCGGCTCTCGGGCGGCAGGGACTCGGGCACGGCCCGTACCACGGCCAGCAGGAGCAGGGCCCCCAGCACGGTCAGCACGACGAAGATCGCGCGCCAGGTGGAGACGGCCAGGACCGCCCCGCCGAGCACCGGCGCGGCGATGGGTGCCACGCCCATGATCTGGGACAGCACGGCGAAGTAGCGGGGCAGTTCGGTGCCCCGGAAGCGGTCCGTCAGGACGGCCCGGGCCAGTACGGCCCCCGCCGCACCGGTCACACCCTGCAGGAAGCGGGCTGCGGTCAGCACGCCGACGTTCGGGGCCAGCGCGCACACGAGGGAGAAGAAGGCGAAACCGGCGACCCCGGAGATGAGCAGCCCACGTCGCCCGAGCCGGTCACTGAGAGGGCCGAGCACCAACTGACCGACGACGAGCCCGGCCAGGAAGGCGGTCATCGTGAGCTGCACGGCGGAGCTGCTCGCGCCGAGCGTGTCGCCCATGGAGGGGAAGCCGGGCACGTACATGTCGATGGCCAGCGGCGTCATGGCGGTGAGGGCGCCGAGAACGGCGACCAGGGCGAGGGCCGAGCGCCTGGCCGCACGGGGTGCGGTGTCCGGATCGGTGACTCGTTCAGCGGTGGAAGGGGCGGGGGACGGGGATATCATGGCAATAACGTTAGCTAATGATTCACTGGTTAACAAATTTGCCCTACAGCTGGAGACGAGCCGTATGCCCTCCCCTCTCCCCTCCCCCGACGGGATCCGCGCCCAGTGGGCGGAGCACAACCCTGACCTGGACACCTCCCCCATGGAGCTCGTCGGCCTGCTCAAACGGGTCACGGGCCTACTCGACCGGGCCGTCGAGCCGCTCTACGCGGGTGCCCCCCTCACCGCCCCGGAGGTCGACGTCCTGGTCCCCCTGCGGCACGCCACCGACCCGGTCATCGCCAGCGGTCTCGCCCATCGCATGGGGATGTCCCGCGCCGGAATGAGCAAGACCCTCGCCAAGCTGGAGCGCCGTGGTTTCATCGCCCGCACCCCCAATCCCGCGGACCGGCGTGCCGCCCTGGTCGTCGTCACCGAAGCGGGCGCCCAGGCGATCGACGCCTTCTTCCCTCGCCAGCTCGCCGCCGAGGTCGAGCTGCTGACGGACCTGGGCGAGGATCGCCAGCGGGTCATCGGGGCTCTGCAGAGGCTGGTGGAGGTCATGGAGAGCGGGACCGGCCGGGACTGACGCGCAGCGACCGCACGGGAGCGACACATCCGACGGACACCACCGGTCAGGCACCCTCCGGGGGGGGCACCGTGGACGGCGGCGCCCCGCGCTGTTCATGCGCCCTCGTCCCCCGACGCGGCGAAGGAGAAGGACGAGAGACGGAAGTCGCCGTGCAGGATCAGTCGCAGGTCGTGGACACCGTCGACGGGTACCGTCACCTCGGCCGTCACCGTGGTCCAGGTGTAGGGGCCCCCGGTGACCGGTACGGCGAGTTCGGTCAACGGGCGGTCCCCGGCCAGGATCTCCAGCCGTGCCTCTCCCCCTCCGGCGTCCACCCGCGCGACCCGCGCCTCGCAGCGGGCCGCACCGGTCAGATCGGCGCGGCGGAACAGCAGGCCGGCGGGGCGTGCGGGGCCGGCCGGGGCGACGGCGTCGCCTTCGGCGCGGTCGGCGTCGACCAGGGCGAGGGCGGTGTAGTCGTCGAAGTCGACGGCCAGGGTGCGCCGGCCGAGAACCGCGCGGGGCGCGGGAGGCGCACCGGGTACCGTCAACGGCGCGGTCAGGACGACGTCTTCGGCGGACCGTGCGACGAGGACCTCGTAGGCGCCGGGGTCCACGGTGAAGGCGCCGGTGGCGACGTCCCAGTGCGCGAACCGCTCGGCGGGCAGCCGGAAGACCACCTCCCGGCTCGCCCCGGGTTCGAGCCGTACCTTGCGGAAGTCGGCGAGCCTCAGCCTCGGCGCCTCGTAACGGGCGTTCAGCGCCCGGACGTAGAGCTGGACCACCTCGCTTCCGGTGCGGCCGCCGGTGTTCGTCAGGGTCAGCGAGACGTCGAGCGCGCCGTCCCCCGCCACCTCCGTCGTGGACAGTCGCAGGTCGCTGTGGGTGAACTCCGTGTAGGACAGGCCGTGCCCGAAGGGGTAGGTGGGTGCGGCACGGTGGTACTGGTACGTCCAGCCCGCCTTGATGACGTCGTAGTCCAGGGGGTGCGGGAGCTCGTCGTCGCCCCGGTACCAGGTCTGCGGCAGGCGCCCGGCGGGGTCGGCCTCACCCAGCAGGACGGCGGCCAGTGCCGTGCCTGTTTCCTGCCCGCCGTGAGACGTCCACATCACGGCGGGCAGGTGTTCGTCGGCCCAGTCGAGGGCGTAGGGGTAGCTGCTCATGACGACCAGCGCGGTGTCCGGGCGGACCGCGGCGACCGCGCGCAGCAGGGCCTCTTGGCCCGCAGGCAGTGCGATGCCCGAGCGGTCCTCGGTCTCGCGGCCGTCGATGAGCGGATGGTTGCCGAGGACGACGATCGCGACGTCGGCCGCCTCGGCGGCGGCGCGGGCCTCGGCCGTGCCGTCCCGGAGCAACTCGCGCTGCCAGCGCTCGGCCTCCTGCGGAGTCGCGGCGGTGGTGGCGACCCGGCCGTCCGCGGAGTCGACCGCGGCGTAGCGGCCGGTGTGGATGTTGCGCAGGAGCACGGTGTCGGCGTCACCGAGCGGATCGGGCTCCAGTCGGAAAGTTTCGTTGACGAACCAGCTCTTGATGACCGTGGGTTCCGCGAGGAGCGAGTCGTCGTCCTTGCGGGTGAGGTAGCGGCCGGTGAGGGTGTCGCGCAGCGTCAGCGCGCCGCCGCCCCAGTCCTGGACGTCGAACGTGGTGCCGCCGAGCGGTGCGCCCGTGGTGCGTGAGCGCAGGACGATCCGGTCGGAGCCCTCGGCGGTGACGACCTCCGCCGAGGCGGCACGCAGCCCGGACGCGATGCCGACCCGGTAGGGCAGGGTGCCGCTGTACCAGTCCTCGTACACGCTGTCGGCGTGCGGACCGATGACGGCGATGCGTGGGGAGCGCTCCGCCCGGAGGGGCAGCAGACCGTCGTTCTTGAGCAGCACCACCGACTCGGTGGCGGCGCGCCGGGCGAGGGCGCGGTGGCCTGGGCAGGCGATCACTTCCGGGCCGATTCCGGCGTACGGGTCCAGATCGGGGTCGAACTCGCCGAGTCGGAAGCGGAGTTGCAGGTGGCGGCGGGCGGCGCGGTCGATGTCTGCCTCGTCGATCAGGCCGCGTTCCAGGGCTTCCCGCAAGCGGCCGGTCACGGTGGAACTGTCCTCGTTCTGGTCGGTGAAGCTGTCGATGCCGGCCTTCAGTGCCGCAGCGTGCCCCTCGGGGTGGTCGGCGAAGTAGTGCTCCGGGTCGACGAGGTTGGACGGCGCCTCGGCGTCGCTGACCACGAAGAGCTCGTGTCCGGTCGGCACGGCCCACTCGCGCAGCTGCGTCCGGATGAGCGGACTGACGTGACAGGGGCGGCCGTTGACGAGGTTGTAGGCGGCCATCGCGCCGGTGGCCGCGCCCGAGGCGACAGCGGGCCGGAAGGCTGCCAGGTCGTACTCCTGGAGCACGCGGGGGCGCAGGCCGGAGGAGGTGACGCAGCGGTCGTCCTCGTTGTTGTAGGCGAGGAAGTGCTTGAGCACCGGAGCGGCCCGCAGGTACGTGGGGTGGTCGCCGGCCAGGCCCCGGCAGTAGGCCGTGCCGAGCCGGGCGGTGTGCTCCGGGTCCTCGGAGTAGCCCTCCTCGTTGCGGCCCCAGCGCGGGTCGCGCAGCAGGTTCAGCACGGGCGCCCAGGCCTGGAGGCTGTTGGTGCCGACGCCGTTCGCTGTCGGGCGATGGTAGTGAAAGGCGCGCAGTTCGACGGAGACGGCCTGGGCGACCTCCCGCACCAGTTCCTCGTCCCAGGTGGCGCCGAGCCCCACCGCCTGCGGAAAGACGGTCGCTTCGCCGAGCCAGGACACCCCGTGCAACGCCTCCGTGCCGGTGCGGAACGCGGCGACGCCGAGCCGCTCGACGGCCGGGGCGTACTGGTGCAGAAGGGCGATCCGCTCGTCGAGTGTGAGCCGCTCCAGCAGGTCGTCGACGCGTTTCGCAACGGGCAGCGCGGGGTCACGGAACGGGAGCCGGGCGGCGGCGGTCAGGGACGGAGAACCCATGAGGCAAACCCCTAGAAGCAGGCCGTTTCGGATTGTTGAAGCGCTTCGACGCTGCCACCGGCCTCGCAGGCTGTCAATGCACGGGAGGAAAGAAAGTTTCTCAGGTATCGCCCTCTTGTTTCGCGAGAAACATGTCATTAACGTTCGCCGCCAAGTGAAGCGCTTCGACGCTCCGAGGAGAGGGTCGCTCATGAGCAACGAGTTGAACCGCAGAAGCTTCGTCGGCAGGGCCACCGCGGTGGCGGGGGCCGCGGCGATGGCTCCCCTGCTCTCCGCCTGCGGCAACGGCGGCGGAGAACAGACCGGTTCGAACACCGCGTCAGGACTGAAGAAGGCACTGCCCGCCTACGTGCCCAACAAGTCCCTGACACCCGACATCCCTTCGGTGTCGAACGGCGCCGACCGGGCCACGGACCCCGCCTTCCTGCACTACCCGACCGAGCACCCCGTCACCGTGTCCGGCGTACCGGGCAAGGGCGGCAGGTACACCGCGGTCACCCCGCTCTGGGGCACCGTCCCGTCGCCCGGCAACTCCTTCTTCGAGGCCATGAACAAGGCTCTGGGCCTCGACCTCACCGTCAAGCCCGCGGACGGCACCAACTACGCCACCATCATCCCGACCATGACAGCCGCCAAGCGGCTGCCCGACTGGATCCAGGTGCCGAGCTGGCTGAACAACAACCTGAACGTCGGTCGGCTGGCAGGCACCCAGCTCGCGGACCTGACTCCCTACCTGTCCGGCGACAAGGTCAAGCAGTATCCCAACCTCGCCGCCCTCCCCACCGGCGGCTGGCAAGGTGGCGCCTGGGGCAACAAGCTGTACGGCATACCGTGCTTCGCCAGCAAGTTCGTCATGTCCGGCACCACCTTCTACCGGCGCGACATCCTGGAGTCGAAGGGCATCACCGGGGACGACGTGAAGTCCGCCGCCGACCTGATGAGCCTCGGCAAGGAACTGACCGACGCCAAGCGAGGCGTGTGGGCCTTCGGCGACGTGTGGATGTACCTCTGCCCGTTCTGGGGCGTGCCCTCCGGCTGGAAGATCGAGGACGGCAAGCTGGTCAACGCGTACGAGACGCCCCAGTTCCTGGAGGCACTCGACTGGCACTACCGCCTGGCCAAGTCCGGGTACATGCATCCCGACGCCCTCGCCGGCAACACCTCGACCGCTTCCACCCTCTTCTACTCGGGGAAGATGCTGATCCAGGGCGGCGGCACCGGCGCCTGGAACCTCAGCGACTACCAGTCGGGCACCGCCGCGAACAAGGACTACCGGCGGGGATCGTTCAACATCTTCGCCGCCGACGGCAAGAGCAAGCCCGGCACCTACATGGGTCCCAGCACCAGCATGTTCAGCTACCTCAACGCCCGCCTGAAGCCCAGCCAGATCGAGGAGCTGCTGGCGGTTGCCGACTACCTGGCCGCACCGTACGGCTCACGCGAGTACACCATGGTCAACTTCGGCGTCGAAGGCGTCCACTACACGATGAAGAAGGGGGTGCCCACAGCCACGGAAGCAGGCAAGAAGTACGTCCAGCCGCAAATCTACCCGTTCCTGGCCGCACCGCAGGCCGTGATCAGCAACCAGGGCGCCGACGTCGTCACCAAGGACTACGCGGCCTGGCAGGCCGCCAACGTGAAGTACCTGTACAAGCCGGTCTTCTGGAACATGAACATCAGCATGCCGCAGAGCATCGCCACGGCCGCCGCGGGGCAGGCCGTCTTCGACACCATCACGGACTGCACGCACGGCAAGAAGAAGGTCTCGGACGTACAGGCCGCCATCGCCAGCTGGAAGTCGAACAGCGGAGACCGGCTCAAGCGCTGGATGACAGAGAACGTGCTCGACAAGTACGGGACCGGTCAGTGAGCACGGCGGAGGCTCGGCAGGCTCACCGGCCCGAGCGGCTGAGCTGG
Source organism: Streptomyces sp. NPDC056373 (assembly GCF_042262425.1). NCBI lineage: Bacteria > Bacillati > Actinomycetota > Actinomycetes > Kitasatosporales > Streptomycetaceae > Streptomyces > Streptomyces sp. NPDC056373. The sequence continues at coordinate 175,849 of NZ_JBHJPX010000018.1, read as the reverse complement.
CGCATCCGACTGCGCCGCGACCGGACGCTGCTCATCATGACGGTGCCCACGGTCGTCCTGCTGCTGGTCTTCAACTACGTACCGCTCTTCGGGATCGTCACCGCCTTCCAGTACTACGACCCCCTGGTCGGGGTCTGGCACAGCGACTGGGCCGGTCTCGACCAGTTCAAGCGTCTCTTCGACGACCCGATGTTCTGGGAGACGCTGAAGAACACGGTCTACCTGAGCTTCGTCCAACTGATCCTGTTCTTCCCGATACCGATCGCGTTGGCTCTGCTGCTGAACACCGTCATCAGCGAACGGATCCGCAACCTCTTCCAGTCGATCGTCTACCTGCCGCACTTCTTCTCGTGGGTGCTCACCATCACGATCTTCCAGCAGATGCTGGGCGGCGCGGGCGTCCTCAACCAGTTCCTGCGCAACCACGACATCGGTACCTGGGACATCATGACCAACCCGCACACCTTCGCGCTGCTGGTCACCTCCCAGGCGGTGTGGAAGGAGGCGGGCTGGGGCATCATCGTCTTCCTCGCCGCGCTGGCCGCGATCAACAACGAGATGTACGAGGCGGCGGCGATCGACGGCGCGGGGCGCTGGCGGCGTATGTGGCACATCACGCTGCCCGGCCTGCGCGGGGTCATCGTCCTGATGCTGGTGCTCCGGCTCGGCAACGCCCTGTCCGTAGGCTTCGAACAGTTCCTGATCCAGCGCCCCGCGGTCGGTCACGACGCCGCCGACGTCCTGGACACCTTCTCCTTCTACTACGGCATCGCCACCAACGACTACAGCTACGGCGCGGCGGCCGGCCTCTTCAAGAGCGCCATCTCGCTCTTGCTGATCTGGGGTGCCAACAAGCTGGCGCACGCCTTCGGGGAGGACGGGTTGTACCGGAAATGACCAACACATCCACGATCGAACGCGTACCGGTCACGAGCACCCCCGCGGCACCGGTCACCAGGCGCGGATCGCGCGCCGGGCGCCCCGTCTGGGAGGAACCGCCGACCGCCGTCGGCCAGGCTGCGAAGGGGCTGACCCTGGGCGGAGTGCTGGCGGTCGTCCTGGTCCCGCTGTGGATCATCGTCCTCACCAGCGTCTCCTCCCCAGGCGCCATCAACCGCGCCGGCGGCCTGGTCATCTGGCCGGACGGCCTGAGTTTCCAGGCCTACCGGGAGATGCTGGGCGACTCGACGGTCCGCACCGCGCTGCTGGTGAGCCTCGGCATCACCGTGGTCGGCACAGCGCTGTCGATGGTCGTCTCGGTGCTGTGCGCCTACGGCCTGTCCCGGTCACGCTCGCTCGGACACCGCTTCATCCTGCTCCTGCTGATCATCACGATGTTCGTCGGCGGCGGCATGATCCCCACCTTCCTGGTGGTCACCGGACTCGGCGGCTACAACCAGTACTGGGCGCTGATCCTGCCGAGCGCCGTCTCCGTCTTCAACATCCTGGTCCTGCGCTCCTTCTACTCCTCGACCTCCGGCGAGCTGATCGACGCGGCCCGCGCGGACGGCGCCGGCGACTGGCGGATCCTGTGGTCGGTCGTCCTGCCCACCTCACGGGCGGTGACCGCGGTGATCGCCCTGTTCTACGGGGTCGGCTACTGGAACTCCTTCTTCAACGTCATGCTGTACATGCCGACGGAGAGCGAGAAGTGGCCGCTGCAGTACGTGCTGCTCACCTACGTCAGCCGGGGCGTCGGCCTGCCGGGCTCCCTCAACGGCGGGTTCGGCACCGTGCAGCAGCAGACGGCTCCGCTGTCGCTGCAAATGGCCGTGGTGGTCCTGACACTCGTGCCTCTGCTGATCGTCTACCCGTTCGTGCAGAAGCACTTCCGGACGGGCGTGCTCACGGGCGCCATCAAAGGGTGAACCGGCCCGACCGCCGGCACCCCTGTCTCCTCGAACCGGGAGCGGCTCCCCCTGCCCATCCCCGCTGCCGGAGCGGAGCCGCTCCCCACCACCGCCAGGAAGGACACGCGGACAGCATGGTGACCATCGCCGACGTGGCCAGACACGCGGGCGTCTCGTCCAGCACGGTCAGTTACGCGCTCAACGGCAACCGCCCCATTTCCCACGAGACCCGCCTGCGCGTCGAACGCTCCGTGGCCGCGCTCGGCTACCACCCGCACGCCGGTGCCCGCGCCCTGGCGGGCCGCCGCTCGCATGTCATCGCCCTGGTGGTGCCGCTGCGCACCGACGTGTACGTCCCGATCATGATGGAGATCGCCGTGTCGGTCACCACGGCGGCCCGCCTGCACGGCTACGACGTCCTGCTGATCACCAGCGACGGCGGTCCCGGGGGAGTGCGCCGGGTCGCGGCGAGCGGCCTCGCGGACGGTGTGATCCTCATGGACGTCGTACTGGACGACAAGCGCCTGCCCGCGCTGCGGGCCGAGGGCACGCAGACCGTACTCATCGGCCTGCCCGACGACCCGCGCGGACTGTCCTGCGTCGACCACGACTTCGCCTCCGCCGGGGCACTGTGCGCGGACCACCTCGCGGACCTCGGTCACCGGCACGTCGCCTTCATCGGCTACGCGTCCGGTGTCTACGAGCGCCACGCCGGATACGCGGAACGCACCCTGGCGGGCTTCCGCGAGCGCGCGGAGAGCCGCGGCCTGCGGTTTCTGCACCGCCCGTGCGACGGCACCTACGAAGGCACCGCCGGAACCCTCGCCCGCGTCCTGGCCGACCGGCCCGACACCACGGGCTTCGTGGTGCAGAACGAGGGGGCGATCGGCCCGCTCCTCAGCCTGTTGCGCGTCAGCGGGCGTGCGGTCCCCGAGGACGCCTCGGTGGTCGCGCTGTGTCCGGAGCAGCTGGCCGAGCAGCACGCCCCCCTGCTCACCGCTGTCTCCGGACCGGCGCAGGAACTCGGCCGGGTGGCGGTCGAACAGTTGATGTGCCGACTCGACGCCGCGACACGCGGAGAGCCGCCGCAGGACGAACGGGTGCTGCTGGAACCAGTTCTGACGGTGCGCCAGAGCAGCGCCCTCAACACGTCGATTCACCGGGAGGGCCCGTCATGACCCCGCTCAGCCTCACCGACCGTCTGGGCGGACTCGCCTTCGGCGGCGACTACAACCCCGAACAGTGGGACGAACCGGTCTGGAAGGAGGACGACGAGCTGATGCGCCGGGCCAGGGTCAACCTGGCCACCGTCGGTGTCTTCGCCTGGGCACTGCTGGAACCGGAGGAGGGCCGCTACGACTTCGCCTGGCTCGACACCCACCTCGACCGGCTGCACCGGAACGGCGTGGCCGTCGACCTGGCCACCCCCACCGCCTCCCCGCCGCCCTGGTTCACCCTGGCCCACCCGGACGCGCTGACGGTCCGGCCCGACGGCACCCGCCTCACCCACGGCAGCCGGGACACCTACTGCCTCACCGCGCCCGCGTACCGGGACGCGGCCCGACGGATCGCCGGGGCCCTCGCGGAACGCTACGGGGACCATCCCGCCCTCGCGCTGTGGCACGTGCACAACGAGTACGCCACGCTGTGCTACTGCGACCACACCGCCGCCGCCTTCCGTGGGTGGCTGCGCGAGCGGCACGGATCGCTCGACGCCCTCAACGAGGCCTGGGGGACGGCGTTCTGGAGCCAGCGGTACGGCTCCTGGGAGCAGGTGCTGCCGCCGCGCGCCACCAACTGGCACAAGAACCCCGGTCAGCAGCTGGACTTCCACCGCTTCTGGTCCGACGAGGTGATCGCCGCCTACCGTGAGCAGCGCGAGGCGATCCGCGCACACAGCGACCGGCCGGTGACGACCAACCTGATGCTGCCGGCGTACCAGAACATGGATCTGTGGGCGCTCGCCCGCGAGCTGGACGTGGTCAGCTCCGACCAGTACCCGGGCGCACCGGGCCTGGACGCCGCCGCCGACGTCGCTTTCCACGCCGACCGCGCCCGCTCCTTCGGCGGCGGACGGCCGTGGTTGCTGATGGAGCAGGGCACCAGCACGGTGTACGACCAGGACCGGATTCTCGCCAAGGACCCCGGGGAGGTGCTGCGCCACACCCTCGGCCACATCGCGCGCGGTTCGGAGGGCACCCTCTTCTTCCAGTGGCGGCAGTCCCGGGCCGGCGCCGAGACGTGGCACTCGGCGATGGTGCCGCACGCGGGGCCCGACAGCCGGATCTTCCGCGAGGTCACCCAGACCGGCGAGACGGTCGCCCGGCTCGGCGAGCTGGCGGGGTCGACGGTCACCGGGTCGGTGGCCGTCCTGCACGACGCGGACGCATGGTGGGCACTCGGCGTGGACGGCCTGCCCTCCGCGGGTCTCGACGACTACCACGCCGCCCTCGGCCGGGCACACCGTGCACTGTGGGACGCCGGCGTCACGGTCGACTTCGCCCACCCCGAACACGACGTGGGCCGCTACCCGCTCGTCATCGCACCGGCCCTGTTCCTCCTCTCCGACGAGGCCGCCGAGAACCTGCGCCGGTACGTCGCCGGCGGTGGCACGCTCCTGGTCCAGCACGCGAGCGGCTACGTCGACGACCGCCTGCACGCCCGTCTCGGCGGCTACCCGGCCTCTCCGCTGCGCGAGGCCCTGGGCATCCGCGTCGAGGAGTACCGGCCGTTGCGGCGGGACGAGCGGATCACCCTGTCGGACGGGTCACACGGCACCGTATGGAGCGAGTCCGTGCGCGCCCATGGTGCGCAAACGCTCGCCTCCTACACCCACGGCATGCTCACAGGCAGCCCGGCGCTCACCCGTCACCGCCACGGCACCGGCCGGGGCTGGTACCTCTCCACCCGCCTCGACGACGCCGACTACACGGCCCTGGTCGCCCGGCTCCTCGACGAGGCGGGCGTGGGACCGGAGGTGCCGGGCCTGCCTCCCCGGGTCGAGGCCGTCACCCGGCACGCCGCGGACGGCCGCAGCTGGCGCTTCCTGATCAACCACCGCGCCGAACCCGTGCCTCTGCCCGAGGCCACCCACGACCTCCTCACGGACGGCCCGGTGTCCGAACTGCCGCCCGGCGGTTGCGTCGTACTCCGTATCGCCTGAATCCAGCCGCCCTACCGGAAAGGCAACCATGACCAGCGCACCGCAGACTCTCCGATGGGGCCACCGGGCCCTGGAGGTCGAGATCGGCGTCGCCGAGGACGGCGTCGCCCGCCTCACGCGGATCGGCCGCCCCGGCGGCACGCCTCCGGAGCGGCGCAACCGGCCTCCGCTGCCCCTGGTGGAGGTGACGGCCGCGGGCCACGGCGGCAACTGGTCGGGCGGGCGTCTGATCGACACGTCCCTCGGCGGCCGTCTGCGGTACCGCACCCACCGCGTGACGCACGACGGCGAGTGGCGCGTGCTCACGGTCGAACTCCATGACCCCGAGACCGGTCTCGTGTCGGAGGTCACCTACCGCTCGCCGGACGGCGTGCCCGTGCTGCGCGCCGCAGTGGTCCTGCGCAACAACGGGGAGGCCACCCTCCACCTGGAGTCGGTCACCTCTCTCGTCATGGGCGCTCTCGCCGACGGGCGGGATGCCATCGAGGCGACGGACGTGCTGTGGGCCGAGAACGACTGGGTCGCCGAATGCCGGTGGCAGCGACAGCCGATGCGGGTGACCTCGCCCTTCCTCGGCGACCGCGTGGTCTACGACAACGGCAAGGGCGAGTTCACGCGCACCGGGCGGGGTGTGTGGTCCAGCTGTGGCCGGCTGCCCATGGGCGGTCTGACCGACCGTGGCACGGGCCGCACCTGGCTGTGGCAGATCGAGCACAACGGCGGCGGCTGGCACTGGGAGTGCGGCGAACGCGACACGCTGGCCTACCTGGCCCTGTCGGGCCCGAACGACACCCACCACGGCTGGCGTCATCCGCTCGAGCCGGGTGCCGAGTTCACCACCGTGCCGGTGGCCCTCGCCTTCCATGAGGACGGCGGCCCGGACGAGGCCTTCGCCGCGCTCACCCGCTACCGCCGCGCCATCCGCCGCCCGCACCCGGACCACGAGCGACTCCCCGTCATCTTCAACGATTACATGAACTGCCTGATGGGCGACCCCACCACGGAGAAGCTGCTGCCGCTGATCGACGCGGCGGCCGAGGCGGGCGCGGAGTACTTCGTCATCGACGCCGGCTGGTACGACGGCGAGAACGGCGGCTGGTGGGACAGCGTGGGCGCCTGGGAGCCCGCCGCCTCGCGTTTCCCCGGCGAGCGCGGGATCCACGAGGTGCTGGACCGGATCCGGGAGCGCGGCATGGTGCCCGGTCTGTGGCTGGAGCCGGAGGTGATCGGTGTACGCAGTCCCCTGGCCGAGTCCCTCCCGGACGAGGCGTTCTTCCGCCGCGACGGTGTCCGCGTCACGGAGGCCGGCCGCCACCACCTCGACCTGCGCCACCCCGCCGCCCGCGCCCACCTGGACCGGGTCGTGGACCGCCTGGCAGGCGAGTGGGGCGTCGGCTACCTCAAGCTCGACCACAACATCGACCCGGGCTCCGGCACCAGTGCCCACCCCGGGGAGACCCCGGGCGCCGGTCTGCTCGGCCACAACCGGGCGCACCTCGACTGGCTCGACGGCATCCTGGACCGCCATCCGCACCTGGTGGTGGAGAACTGCTCGTCCGGCGGTATGCGCTGGGACTACGCGCTGCTGTCCCGGCTGCAGCTGCAATCCACCAGTGACCAGCAGAATCTCCAGCTGTACGCGCCCATCGCCGCCTCCGCCCCCACTGCGGTCACCCCCGAGCAGGGCGCCGTCTGGGCCTACCCGCTGCCGCAGGACTCCCTGGACGAGGTGGCCTTCACCATGGCCAACGCCCTCCTCGGCCGCATCCATCTGTCGGGCCTGCTGCCGGACCTGCGGCCCGAGGCGCTGGCCCTGGTGCACGAGGCCGTCGCCGTGTACAAGGCCGTCCGCAACGACCTGGCCCGGGCCGTCCCCACCTGGCCGCTCGGGCTGCCGGCCTGGGAGGACCCGTGGCTCGCCCTGGCCCTGCGCACCCCCGGCACCACGTACCTGACGGTGTGGCGCCGTCCCGGTGCAGAGGCCACGACGCGTCTCGCCCTGCCGCACCTCCAAGGCTGCGCGGCTCGCCTCGACATGCTCTACCCCACCGCGAGCCGGGCCGACGCCACCTGGAACCCCGACACCGCCGACCTCACGGTGGCGCTGCCCACGGCTCCGTCCGCGGTGCTGCTCCGTCTCGCCCACAGCGACGACCCGATGAAGAACAGGACTTGAACACGTGTCAGAGAATCAGGGAGCTGCCGTGCGCAACCCCGTCATCCCCGGTCTCCACCCCGACCCCAGCGTCTGCCGTGTGGGCAATGACTACTACCTGGTCTGCTCCAGTTTCGAGTACTTCCCCGGCATCCCCGTCTTCCACAGTCGCGACCTGGTGCACTGGACACAGATCGGCAACGTCCTGGACCGGCCCAGCCAGCTGCGGCTGCCGCCGGAACTGCCCTCCTCGGCGGGCATCTACGCGCCCACTCTGCGCCATCACGACGGCCGCTTCTGGCTGATCGTCACCAACGTCGCCGGCGGCGGCAACATTCTCGTCACGGCCACCGACGCGGCGGGCCCCTGGTCGGATCCGGTACCGGTGCCGGGCCTCCCCAGCATCGACCCGGACATCGCCTGGGACGACGAGGGCACCTGCTGGTGCACGGTCGCCGGGGTCGGTCAGGTCCGTCTGGACCCGTCCACGGGGGAGACGCTCGGGGAGCTGCAGAAGATCTGGTCCGGCTCCCCCGGCGCGCAGGCCCCCGAGGCACCGCACCTGTACCGCATCGGCGCGTACTGGTACCTGCTCATCGCCGAGGGCGGCACCGAGCGAGGCCACAGCGTCTCGATCGCCCGCGCGACCTCTCCCTCCGGGCCGTTCGAGCCGTGCCCGCACAACCCGGTGCTGACCCACCGCGGTACCAACCGCCCGATCCAGAACACCGGTCACGCGGACCTCGTCGAGGCGCCCGACGGCTCGTGGTGCATGGTGCTCCTGGGGGTCCGGCCGCGCGGCGGTACACCGGGCTGGCACGTGCTGGGCCGGGAGACCTTCCTGGTGCCGGTGGAGTGGGTGGACGGCTGGCCCGTGGTCGGCGAGGTCCCGTCCGAACTACCGACTCCTGTCTGGCCGTTGGTACCCGGCCCGGCCGAGCCGGTGCGGGACGACTTCGACCTCAGCGAACTCCGGCCGCAGTGGATCTCCCCGCGGGGCCGCTCCCCGGAGCACTGCACCACCAAGGAACGTTCCGGCTGGCTGACCCTGCGTGCGCGCGGCGACTCCCTGGACGAGCCGGACGCCGTGTTCGTCGGCCGCCGCCAGCAGCACCTGGCGTGCGAGGCGCGCACCCGCATCGACACCGAACAGGGTCGCGGCGGTCTCGCCGTCCGCTACGACGAGGAGCACCACTACGAGATCGAGGCGTCCGAGGGCGAGGTCCGGGTGCTCGCCCGCGCCGGGACCCTGCGCACGGTCCTGGCCTCCCGGCCGGCGCCCGCCGGTCCCGTGGTGCTGGGCGTCCGCTTCTCCCCCGCTCCGGACCTGGGCCCCCGCACCGGGCCCGACATCCTCGCCTTCGGTGTCGAGGAACCGGACGGCACCTTCACCGAACTCGGCTCCCTGGACGGCCGTTACCTGTCGACCGAGGTGGCCGGCGGCTTCACCGGACGGGTCATCGGCATGTACGCCGCCGCCGGCACGGTCCACTTCGACTGGTTCGACTACACCCCACAGGACTCCTGACCAGGCAACGCCGTCCGCCAGGCGTCCTCCCCGACCATCTGAACGCATTTCCCCCCACGGGCGGACCCCCCGCCCGGCCGACAGAAAAGGGTCAAAGATGCAGAGAACGCAGCACCTGACCGGTCGCCGAAGCCGCGGCCCCGGTCGCCTGCTCGGCCTGCTGCTGGCGTTGGTCACCATGATCGGGGTGACCAGCACCGCGGCCCTCGCCGCCCCCGCCCACAAGGGCTCGCTCCCGACCCGGATCACGCCGCTCGCGGCGAGCCCGGCGGACACGGTGGCGGCGATGCAGCCCAGTTGGAACCTGGGCAACACGTTCGACGCCTTTCCGGACGTGACGTCCTGGGGCAATTCGGTACCCACCAAGGCCCTGTTCGACGCCATCAGGGCACAGGGATACCGCAGCGTCCGGATCCCCGTCACCTGGACCGACCACCAGTCCACGACGGCCCCCTACACGATCGACGCGGAGTGGATGGCCTCCGTCAAGAACGCCGTCAACCTGGCCCTGGCCGACGGCCTCTACGTCGTGATCAACGTCCACCACGACTCGTGGCAGTGGATCGCCGACATGCCCACCAACCATGACGGCGTCCTGACCCGCTTCAAGGCCACCTGGACCCAGATCGCCGCCACCTTCCGCAACTCCCCGCAGACCCTGCTCTTCGAGGGCAACAACGAGCCGCAGTTCAACAACACCACCGAGGCCCAGGGCATCCAGTACAACGCCGAACTGAACAGCGCATTCCGCACCGTGGTGCGCCAGTCCGGCGGCAACAACGCGACACGCCTGCTGTTCCTGCCCACTCTCGGTTGCACGCCCTCCCAGGCACGCATGGATCCCCTGGCCGGCCAGATCAAGTCGATGAACGACCCCAACCTGGCGGCCACCGTGCACTACTACGGCTACTTCCCGTTCAGCGTGAACGTCGCCGGCGGCACCCGGTACGACGCCACCTCCCAGCAGGACATGACCGACACGTTCACCCGGATACGCACCATCTTCGTCTCCCAGGGAATCCCCACCTACCTGGGCGAGTACGGCCTGCTGGGCTACCCGGACAACAACCATCCCTCCCGCATCGAGCGGGGCGAGGTGCTGAAGTACTACGAGGAGCTCGGCTACTACGCCCGTACCGCCGGTGCGACCACGGCCCTGTGGGACGGCGGAAGCTGGAACTACTTCAACCGCACGACGCTGAAGTGGAGCGACCCGGCGCTGTTCGCCGCGATCAAGTCCAGCTGGACCACCCGCTCGGGAACCGCGTCCTCGGACCAGATCTTCCTGGCGAAGTCGAGCGCCATCACTGCCAAGACACTCACACTGAACCCGAACGGAACAACGTTCCGGGGCCTCTGGCAAGGCAACACACGACTCGTCCAAGGCCGGGACTACACCGTCTCCGGCAACCAGCTGACCCTCACGGCCTCCGCTCTCACCAGACTGGCCGGCAACCGCGCCTACGGGACCAACGCGACGATCCAGGCCCGTTTCTCCGCGGGCGTCCCCTGGAACCTCTACGTGATCACGTATGACAGGCCGGTGCTCTCGGGCGCGAGCGGCGACACCTCCGGAGGGCTCAGCATCCCCACCCAGTTCCGCGGGGACCAGCTGGCGACCATGGAGTCCAAGTACGCCGACGGCAGCGTCGCCGGCAACACCGCCTGGACGCCCTACCAGGCGTTCAACGACGCCTTCTCCCCCGACTACTCGGGCAACGCCCTGACCCTGACCCCCACCTACCTCAACGCCCTGAAGGACGGTGCGCAGGCCACGCTCACCTTCCACTTCTGGAGCGGAGCCACCGTGACGTACCGCGTCACCAAGAACGGGGACTCTGTGACGGGAACCGTCGCCTGACCGTGCCTCGCCCCGGGTGCCTTCCTGGCACCCGGGGTTCTCCCCCTCCTCCCTCAGCTCTTGGGCGGGGCCGTGCTCTCCCGGATCGTGAGCGTGGTCGCGATCTCCAGTCCGACCTGGGGAACGTCCTCGCCACGGCCCAATGCCAGCGCCAGTTCGGTGGCGGCCACGGCCATGTCGGCGAGGGGCTGGTGGACCGTGGTCAGCGGCGGGTCGACCCAGGCCACGGCCGGTACGTCGTCGAAGCCCACCACGCTCAGGTCCTCCGGGATGCCCAGTCCCAGCTCGCGCGCCGCCTGGTAGACGCCGAGGGCCTGCATGTCGTTGGCGGTGAAGACGGCGGTGGGGCGATCGTCCCGGGAGAGCAGTTCGCGAGCCGCGGCGTAGCCGTCCTCGCGGGTGAGCAGGGTCTTGACCATCAGCTCCGGGTCCACCGGCAGACCGGCCTCGGCGAGTGCCGAGACGTAGCCGGAGGTCCGCGCGAGACAGAAAGGATGATCAGGTCCGGTGATCATGGCGATGCGCAGGTGCCCCAGTTCGATGAGGTGCCGGGTCGCGGCCTGGCCGCCCCTCCAGTTGGTGGCACCGACGAACGGTACGTCGTCGGGGAGTTCGCCGTTCGGGTCGAACACCACGAACGGGATGCCTTTCGCCTTCAGCTGGTCCCGCTCGTCCTCGGACAGCCACGCCACGGACAGGACGCATTGCGGGCGCCGGCCCACGGTCTCGTCGATGGTCCTGGCCGGTGTGTCGTGAAGACCGAACTCCGAGACCAGGACACCGACCTTGTTCCTGCGGGCCGCCCGTTCCACCCCCCGGATGATCTCCACGGCCCACATGCTCTCCAGCTCGCGGAACACGAGCTCCACGAGGTTGCTGCGGTTCTTCGGCGGCTTGCGGTAGCCGTACCGCTGGATCAGTTCCTCGATGCGGGCCCGGGTCTCGTCGGACACGCCGGACCGCCCGTTGAGTACCTTCGACACGGTGGGGACGGAGACGCCGGCGGACTCGGCGATGTACGCGATGGTGACGGCCGCCGGCCCTCCACCGCCCGTGCTCTGTTCTTCCGACTCTTCCGTCTCTTCCGTGGAAGGCGCTTCTGATCGGTTGTCCGGCACGTTGCCTTTCCCATCCCTCGCCCAGTGAGGCCGTCATTCCGGCACCCCCTTCGCGACCCCGGGGGATCACGAAAGCATACCTGGACTTTCGCAATCGGCAGGGGCCGCCGGAGTACTCCGTAAAGCTCTTCTGACCAGGCACAAAGCCGATCACGACACCACACGTGGGACACCTTTCACACCCAGACCGCTCGCGATACTTTCGCAACGCGTAAAAAGGAGCGTTATGCCCCCGCGTTACTTCGAGGCGCTCTCCCCCGGCTACGGCAGGACGAGCCCCCGATCCGCCCTTTCCTCGAGCGCCCCGAGGATCGACCTGAACGGTCCTTGGGCTTTCCGTCTCTCGCCCACCGGACTCGTCGAGACGGACGGCTTCGAGCTCCCCGATTTCCACGACGGGGAGTGGGACCGGCTGCCCGTCCCCTCCCACTGGCAGCTGCACGGCTACGGCAAGCCCGTGTACCTGAACATCCCCCACCCCATCCCCCTGGATCCCCCGTACGTCCCCGACGAGAACCCGACCGGTGACTACCGCCGCGTCTTCGAGCTGCCCGAGTCATGGGCGGACACGCCCGCCGTGGTGCGTTTCGAGGGCGTGGAGTCGTGCGCGCAGGTCTGGCTCAACGGCGTGGAGCTCGGCGTGACCCTGGGAAGCCGCCTGGCCGCGGAGTTCGACGTGACCGACGCGCTGCGGCCGGGACGCAACGTGCTGGCGGTGCGGGTCCACCAGTACTCGTCGGGAACGTATCTGGAGGACCAGGACACCTGGCGGCTGGCCGGGATCATCCGCGACGTGTCCCTGCTGGCCCGCCCGGCCGACGGCATCCGGGACGTCTTCGTGCACGCCGGCTACGACACGGTGACCGGCGCGGGCCGGCTGCGGATCGACGTGGACACGGACGCTGAGGCCACGGTCAGCATCCCCGCGCTCAGGGTCACGGGCGCCTCCGTCACCGAGACGTTCACCTTCGAGGGGGTACGGCCGTGGAGCGCGGAGGACCCCCACCTCTACGACGCCGTGATCGCCACGCACGGGGAGGAGGTCCGGACCCGGATCGGTTTCCGCACGGTCGCCGTCACCGACTCCGGCGTCCTGACCGTCAACGGCCGTCGGGTGGTCCTGCGCGGTGTCAACCGGCACGAGTTCCATCCCGACCGCGGCCGCTGCGTCACCGTCGACGACATGCGCGACGACGTGCTGTCGATGAAGCGGCACAACATCAACGCCGTACGCACCTCGCACTATCCGCCCCACCCGGCGTTCCTCGATCTGTGTGACGAGTACGGCCTGTGGGTCATGCTCGAATGCGACCTGGAGACACACGGCTTCGAGATGACGAAGCCGGAGCCCTGGTCGGGCAACCCGTCCGGCGACCCCCGGTGGCGTGAGGCGTATCTGGACCGTGCCGAGCGGACCGTGGAACGCGACAAGAACCACGCGAGCGTCATCTCCTGGTCGCTGGGCAACGAAGCCGGCGACGGCCGCAACCTCGAAGCGATGGCCGCCTGGATCCGCGACCGGGACCCCTCCCGGCCCATCCACTACGAAGGCGACCGCCTGGCCCGCTACGTCGACCTCTACGGCGAGATGTACCGCACGCCGGCCAACGTCGCCCGCATCGGCCGGGGTCTGCTGCGGCCGGGCGAGAAGTTCTACCCGGCCGCCGACGGCGAGGGCGATCCGGCGGACGAGCCACGCAACCGCATGCCCTACATCTACACCGAGTTCGCCCACGCGATGGGCAACGGTCCCGGTGGACTGGCCGAGTACATGCAGCTGTGCGACCGGTACCCGCGGGTGCAGGGCGGGTTCGTGTGGGAGTGGAAGGACCAGGGCCTGCGCACCACCGACGACCAGGGCCATGCGTTCTTCGCCTACGGGGGCGACTTCGGGGAGGAGGTGCACGACGGCAACTTCATCTGCGACGGACTCGCCTTCCCCGACGGCACGCCGTCACCGGGTCTGCTGGAGTACCAGAAGGTCATCGAGCCCGTCGTCATGGGCCCCGGCAGCGTGCCCGGCCGGCTCCGCGTGCACAACCGCTACGACGTCGTCGACCTGTCACATCTGCGGTTCACCTGGTCTCTCACCCGGGACGGCGTCCTGGTCGACGCGGGCACGATCGCGACGCCGGACCTCGACGCCGGAGAGGAGACCGAGATCCCACTGCCGTCCGCGGCTGCGAACGGCCACGACGAGGGCGAGTGCTGGCTGACCGTGCAGGCAGAGCTGGCGAAGCCCGCCGCATGGGCCGCCGAGGGTCATGTGGTCGCCTGGGGCCAGGTCGCGTTGCCGCCCTCCGGCGGAGAGGCCGTCCGCGCTGTACTGGGCTCGGAACTCGAGGCCGCCGAGACGACGGGCCCGCAGATCCTGCTCGGCCCGGCCCGTTTCGACCGCGGCACCGGGCGCCTGCTCGGCCTCGGCGACCACGAGTTCGACGGGCCGCGGCTGTCCCTGTGGCGGGCGCCGACCGACAACGACCGCGCCTGGGCCCAGCGCGACGCCATGTACTGGGAGGCACGCGGCCTTCAGCGGCTGCGTCATCGGACGGTGTCCGTCGATCCGGACGCGGCAGGGCTGACCGTCGTGGTGCGCAGTGCCGCCTCCGCTTCGGACTGCGGTTACCTCACCACGTACCGCTGGGAGACGGACGGGCAGCGCCTGCGGGTGCGCGTCCACACCGAGCCGGTCGGCCACTGGCCCGAGCGGGACGACCGCTTCCAGGAGGCGATGGTGGAAGCGGACCTGGCGCCGGAGGAGTACGCGGAGCGCCAGCGCCGGAACAAGGCGCCTTCCCTCGCCCGCATCGGCCTGCACTGGGAGCTGCCCGGGGAGTGGTCGCGGGTCACCTGGTTCGGTGCGGGACCGGGTGAGTCCTACCCCGACTCCCGGCAGGCGGCCCGGGTCGGCCGGTTCCGGGCGAGTGTCGACGAGCTGCAGACGCCGTACGTGCGACCGCAGGACAACGGCAACCGGGCCGATGTGCGCTGGGCCGAGATCGTCGACGAGAAGGGCGCGGGGCTGCGCGTCGAAGGGGCTGAGCTGTTCAACCTGGCGGCCCGCAGGTGGAGCGACCGGCACCTGGCCGAAGCCCGGCATCAGACCGACCTGACCGCCGGACCGACGGTGCACCTGCACACCGACCACGTGGTGCAGGGGCTGGGTTCCGGTGCCGTCGGACCGGGGGTCCTGCCCGGGTACCGGCTCGAAGTCGGGCCCGCCGACTTCACGTTCGTGCTCACGGCGCTTCAGGCCGGGTGAGAAAGGGCCGGCTCCCGGCACCGGTGAACGCCGGGGGCCGGCCGATCAACTCCTGCTCCGGCGCGATGACAGACACGCTCGGGAGCTAACAGCCAGAAGTGGACTGCCCTGTGATGCCGTAGGAGCGGCATGACACACCGCCGTGCGGCGACCCCAGGAGTGGGGTTGCCGCACGGCGGTGTGTCACGGGCGGCCTGCTCTCGTTCGGAACCCTTCAGCCGACCACCTCTGCCGACGCCCGGCGCGGAGCCCCGCTCATGGCTGCTTTTCCGACGGCGTACCGGCGGGCGTCGGCGTGTCCGGGGCCAGCAGTCCCTCGGCGCGCAACTCGTCCCAGAGGGCGGGCGGGACCGGGTGCCGCAGCTGGGCCACGGTGTCGCGCACCTCCTCGGCGGAGCGGGCCCCGGTCAGGACGCTCGCGACCGCGGGGTGGCCGTGGGGGAAGTGAAGGGCGGCGCTGCGCAGTGGCACGCCGTGGTGTTCGGCGACGGCCTTCAGCCGCAGCGCGCGGTCCAGCACCGGTTGCGGGGCGGGCGCGTAGTCGTACATCGCGCCGGGCTCCGGAGCGATCAGCAACCCCGAGTTGAACACCCCGCCGATGATGACGCTCCTGCCGCGAGCGGCGGCCTCCGGCAGCGTCTCGGCGAGGCCCTCCTGTTCGAGCAGCGTGTAGCGGCCGGCGAGCAGGACGACGTCGATGTCGGTCTCCCGCAGGAAACGGGCGGGCAGCGCGCACTGGTTCATGCCGACGCCGATCGCCCCGATCACACCTTCGGCGCGGAGCCGCTCCAGCGCCGGATACGCCTCGCGCAACGCCTGGTCGGCGTGGTCGTCCGGGTCGTGCAGCAGGGCCACGTCGACGCGGTCGAGGCCGAGGCGTTGCAGGCTCGCTTCCAGGGAGCGCAGCACCCCGTCGGCGCTGAAGTCCCAGACGCGCCGGTGCGTGTCGGACACGGCGAAGCCGTGTGCCAGGTCGTCGCCCTTGCCGCCCTGCGGGTCCGGCTCCAGCAGCCGCCCGACTTTGGTGGACACGGTGTACGTGTTCCGGGGGCGCTCACGCAGTGCCGCGCCCAGGCGGCGCTCGGACAGGCCCAGCCCGTAGTGGGGTGCGGTGTCGAAGGTGCGGATGCCCGCGTCCCATGCTGCGTCGACCGTGGCGAGGGCCGCCTCGTCGGTGATCGGGCGGTAGAGGTTGCCGATCCCCGCGGCCCCGAACGACAGCTCGGTGACCCGGACACCGGTGCTGCCCAGTGTCGCCGTCTTCATGAGCCGGCCGCCGGGCGCAGCCTGAGCCCCTGCATGCCGCCGTCGACGGCGAGGGCCGTACCGGTCACGGAAGCGGCGGCCGGAGACGCCAGATAGACGATGGCGGCGGCGACCTCGTCCGCGGTGACCAGGCGCCCCATGGGCTGACGGGCGTTCAGGGCGGCCCGTTCCGCCTGGGGGTCGTCGGCGGCGTCCAGGAGCCGCGCCACCCAGGGCGTGTCGGCGGTGCCGGGATTGACGCAGTTGACGCGGATGCCTTCGCGGACGTGGTCGGCGGCCATGGCGAGGGTCAGCGACAGGACTGCGCCCTTGCTCGCGCAGTAGAGGGCGCGCTGCGGCAGGCCGGCGGTGGCGCCGATCGAGCAGGTGTTGACGATCGCCGCGTGCGCCGAGCGCCGCAGATGCGGCAGGGCAGCGCGGGTGGTGCGCACGACGCCGAGGACGTTGACGTCCATGACCCGGTGCCACTCTTCGTCGGGGTTGTCCTCGACCGTGCCGATCGCTCCGGTGCCGGCGTTGTTGACGACGATGTCGAGACCGCCGAGGCGCGTGGCCGCTTCCTCCACGGCGAGGCGTACCGACGTGTCGTCCCGGACGTCCGCCTTGAGGGGGTACAGCGGCTCGGGCACCCCGGACGGATCGAGGTCGAGCACGGCCACCGCCCCGCCCCGACCGGCGAGCGCGCGTGCGGTGGCGAGCCCGATTCCGGACGCGCCGCCGGTGACGAGGGCCCTGAGTCCTGACAGTTCACTCATGTGTCACTCTCCTGCCGGGCGCGGTCGGCGACCCAGAAAGTTCCGTCCGGGAAGTGGTAGGCGGCGATGGACTCCTCGCGCATCGTGGCGGAGAAGCCCGGGTCGACGGGGGCGGTGTAGTGCCCGTCCCGAATGATCACAGGCACGTCGAAGTGCTGGTGGAGGTGGTCGACGTACTCGATGGACCGGTCCTCGGTCGTCCCGGACAGGGCGAGGTAGTCGAACATGGACAGGTGCTGCACCAGCTCGCACAGTCCCACGCCCCCGGCGTGCGGACACACCGGCACCCCGAACTTCGCGGCGAGCAGCAGGATCGCCAGGTTCTCGTTCACTCCCCCGACCCGTGCCGCGTCGATCTGCAGCACGTCGATCGCACCGGCCTGGAGGAGTTGCTTGAAGACGACACGGTTCTGCACGTGTTCGCCGGTGGCGACCTTGACGGGGCCGACGGCCCGGCGCACGGCGGCGTGCCCGAGGATGTCGTCGGGGCTGGTGGGTTCCTCGATCCAGTACGGCTTGAACTCGGCGAGCGCGCTGGTCCACTCGATCGCCTCGGCCACTCCCCACCGCTGGTTTGCGTCGATGGCGATGCGGATGCCGTCGCCGACGGCCGCGCGGGCGGTGCGCAGGCGCCGGATGTCGTCGCCGAGGTCGGCGCCGACCTTGAGCTTGATCTGGGTGAACCCGTCGTCGACCGCCTGCTCGGCCAGCCGGGTGAGCTTGTCGTCCGGGTATCCGAGCCAGCCCGGGGACGTGGTGTAGCCCGGGTAGCCGCGCTCCAGCAGCGTCACCTCGCGGTCGGCGAGCCCCGCTCGGCCCTTGTGCAGGAGGGCGAGGGCCTCCTCGGGGGTGAGGGCGTCGGTGAGGTACCGGAAGTCGACCTGGGAGACGAGCCACTCGGGTTCCGCGTGGGCGAGCAGGCGCCACAGCGGCTGCCCGGCGCACTTGGCGGCCAGGTCCCACACGGCGTTGACCACGGCGCCGATGGCCATGTGCATCACGCCCTTCTCGGGGCCGAGCCAGCGGAGCTGGCTGTCGCCGATCAGGTCGCGGCTGAGCGAGCCCGGGTCGTCGCAGAGTTCCGCGACGGAACGTCCCACGACATGGTGGCGCAGGGCGTCGACAGCGGCGACCTGCACGTCGTTGCCGCGCCCGATGGTGAAGGTGAAACCATGGCCTTCCGGACCGTCGGCGGCGTCGGTGCGCAGCACCACGTAGGCGGCGGAGTAGTCGGGATCCGGGTTCATCGCGTCGGAGCCGTCCAGTTCCCGCGAGGTGGGGAAGCGGACGTCGTACGTGTCGAGCGCGGTGATCCTGGCTGCGGTGACGGTCACGGGCGGCCCTTTCACGCTTGGCCGAAGGTCTGGCCCTGGCTGCCGAGGCCGTCGACGGAGAGTTCGACGGTGTCGCCCGGGCGGAGGTAGGGAGTGCCGGGCAGACCGAGGGCCACACCCGCCGGCGTACCCGTGTTGATCACGTCGCCCGGTTCCAGGACCATGTACTGGCTCAGATAGGCCACGATGTGGTCCACCGGGAAGATCATGTCCCGGGTGTGTCCGTTCTGCCGCTTCACGCCGTTGACGCTGAGGTGCAGCCCGAGGTTCTGCGGGTCGCCGACCTCGTCCGCCGTGACCAGCCACGGGCCGAGCGGGTTGAAGGTCTCGCAGGACTTGCCGAGGTCCCACTGCGAGGAGTACTCCAGCTGGAACTCCCGCTCCGAGACGTCATGGCTGATCGTGTACCCGGCGATGACGGCCCGGGCGGCTTCCGGGCCGTCCAGGTAACGGGCCCGGCGGCCGATGACGACCGCGAGTTCGACCTCCCAGTCGGTCTTCACCGAGCCACGCGGGACGAGCACCCGGTCGTAGGGTCCGACGACGGTCGCCGGGTCCTTCATGAACACCACCGGCCGTTCGGGGATCGCGGCACCGGTCTCGGCGGCGTGGTCCCGGTAGTTGAGGCCTACGCAGACGATCTTGCCGGGGCGTGCAATGGGCGGGCCGGTCCTCAGCCCGTCGGCGCCCAGTGCGGGGAGGCTTCCCGCCGCGATCGCGGCGCGGGCACGGTCGATGCCGTCCGAGGCGAGGAACGCGCCGTCGATGTCGGAGGTCACGGAGGACAGGTCCAGCAGCCGGCCGTCGCCGGTACGGACAGCTGGGCGCTCTTCGCCGGTTGCGCCGACTCTCAGCAATTTCACTGCGGTTTTCCCTTGCCTTGGACGGTTCCCGGAGGGGAGGCGACGGCCTGTCCCGCGCCTCCCCAGTCATCGGATGTATGACGTCAGCGCGACTGTAAACGCAAGAGAAACCAGCTGGCAACGGATACCTCGGACGTATTTCCCCAACTCGCAGGCGATCCCTCCGACCGAAGCAGGCCAACGACGCCGGAGAGGCGTTCAGGGTGCGGCAGGCACGGCCGGGACTGTGGGGCAGTGCGCCACCCGCGGCGCGCACATCGGCGGCGGCGGGGCCCTGCCACCGCGGCATCGCCGCAGAGGCGTCCGCAGCCTCGAGATACATCGGAGCAATGACCCACGGCTTTGCAGTGTCAGGCCCGCCGCGCGGTGGCTCACACGCCTCGCGGCCACCAGCAGGTCCTCGGTGCACTCCGGTGCGCCGGCTGACCGCGCCCGGTCGACGGCAGCAGTGACGGCAGGCTCCCGGCGTCCGTGAATGCCGGGAGCCTGCCGTCAGGAGTCCGGTCGACGTCAGTCGGCCGCGGGCACGTCCGGCCGCTGCACAGCCTCAACAGCGGCGGCCGGATGCACCAGGAGGGCCTCAGGAAGGCCTCACGAGGTCATGGCATCGCGGACGAGCGCGGTGTCGGTGAACTGTTCGAAGCGGACGATCAGGCCGCCGCGCACCACGAAGTGATGAGCCACCCGGACGTCGACCGGCTTGCCGGTGCCCTTGTGGGTCGCGGTGTAGCGGGCGAGGACCACGACGTTCTCGCCGTCGACGACGTAGGTGTCGTCGTGGGCCGCCCAGCCGTCCCAGTCCTGGCCGAGCTTCTCCATCACGTTGGCGGTGACGCCCTCGGGGGTGCGGTAGGTGCCGGCGAGGGGGAAGCCGGCCATCTCCGTCCACTCCACGTCGGGGGCGAGCGTGGCGCGCAGGGCGGCCAGGTCACCGGCCGCGGAGGCCAGGTACTGGCGGCGTACGACGTCCGCGGGGGCGGTGGAGGTGGTGAACTCGCTCATGGTCAGCCCCACTGCATTTCGCCCTTGGCGTCCTTCGCGCCGATCTGGGCGGCGATCAGCATGCCGTTGTCGGGGTAGCGCTTGACGAGGGCGTCGGTCAGCGCGGCGCCGTCGGCGGCCTTGCCGAGCTCCTCCTCGAAGGCGACGAGGTACTCGCGGGTGGCGGTGATGGCGGAGGTGTCGGCGGGAGCTCCGGGCAGTCGGTGTCCGGGGACCACGAGCTCCGGCTGCAGGGCGGCCATCTCGTCGAGGAGGACGATCCACGCGGAGCGGTCACCGGGGGTCGGTGTGTCGGCGACCCAGACGTGCTCCTGCTGGAAGAGCAGCACACCGCCCAGGATCGCGCGGTGCTCCGCCTGCCACAGGTAGTGCCGGTCGGGGAGATCGGCCGGGCCGCCCTTGAGCTCGAAACGGTTTCCTTCGAGGGTGAGGCCGCCGGTCAGGGGCTCCAGGTCGACGAGGCGGGTCGGCAGGTTCTCGCCCACGGCCGCCCATGCCTTGAGCTTGCCCTCGTAGGAGTGCCGGATGTGCTCGATGACGATCGGGGTGGCGACGAACCTCGCCTCCGGGAAGGCGTCGGCGAGCACCTCGGCGCCGAAGTAGAAGTCGGGGTCGCCGTGGCTGACGAAGACGGTGGTCAGCTTCTTGCCGGAGTCGAGGATCTCGGCGGCCAGGCGGTGACCGTCGGCGCGGGTGAAGGCGGCGTCCACGAGGAGTGCCTCGTTCTCGCCGGTGACGAGGGTGGCGGTCTTGTTCTTGCTGCCCGCGGGAAAGTCGAGGTCGAGGACCTTGAAGGAGAGAGTGCTCATCGCTGGTTCCTTGCGGTGTGGGGTGGCTGGGGACGGGGGGAGGCTCAGTGGGCGGTGAGGGACGAGAGCCGCTGTTCGACCTCGGTGGCGGTGGCGTTTCCGTAGGCCAGCAGGGTGACCCGGTCACCGTCGACGGCGAGGAGCGTGGGGAATCCGGTGACGCCCAGGGCCGCGGCCCGGCGGAAGTCGGCCTCGGCCGCCTCCTGAGCCCTGGGTGCCTCGAAGGCGGCGATCACGGCATCGGCGTCCAGTCCGGCCTCCTCGGCGACCTTCCGGTACGTCGCCGGGTCGGAGAGGCTGAGGCCGTCGACGTAGAAGGCCCGCTGGAGTGCGCCGGCAAGCTCGACGTCCCGCGTGGGCGCGCCCTGGCGCAGGGCGGTGACGCCCCGTGCGGCGGCCTCGGAGTCCATCACGAACGAACCGTCGGCGATCAGCCGGTCGTACGCCTCGCCGAACTCGGCCCCCGTCAGCTCGGCGATCTTGGCGTTCGCGCCCTGGACGTATCCGAACTCGCGGATCGGCACTCGGCGGTGCCCGGTGAAGAGGCCTCCGGAGACGACGTCCACATCGAGCTCCGGATGCCGCGAGACCACCTCATGGAGGGTCCTGGAGAACCCGTGGGACCAGCCGCAGTAGGCGTCGAAAACGTAGATGAGCTTCATCGAGGACCTCAGCGCAACGGTGGGGCACCCGCCCGGTGCGGGCGATTTCACCTGACCCAACAGTCCCTGACGTGTCAGATATTTCCATGGCGACGTGTCGCTCGCCACACGAGCTGGTGCCCCGGGCCGAGCGGCGGTCATCGCCGGTCCTTGCCCCGACCGGTGAACACAGGCCTGTGCCGCAGTTCAAAAGGTCGCCGAGAAAGCGACCGCCCGCACGCTTCAGTCACGAGAGAGGGCCCGCTGACGCAGCGGGCCCCTCCTCCCGGTTCGTCTCAGTGGATGTGGGACCCGCCGTTGACGTCGTACGTGGCGCCGGTGACATATCCGGAGCCGGGCCGCGCCAGAAAGGCGATGACCTCGGCGACGTCGTCGACGCCCCCGATCCGGCGCACGGGGATGTCCGCCACCATGGCAGCCTTGCGGGCGTCGTCCAGCTTGCCCTGCGTGATGTCGGTGTCGATGAGCCCGGGTGCCACGCAGTTGACCGTCACGCCCGACGGGCCCAGTTCGCGGGCGAGCGCCCGGGCGAAGCCGAGGAGTCCGGCCTTGGCCGCCGAGTAGGCCACCCCTCCGAAGACCCCTCCCCCACGTTCGGCGGAGACGGAGGAAAGAAAGACGATGCGACCGAATCCTCGTTCCGCCATGCCCGTGGCGACGCGCTGGGTGACCAGGAAGCCACCGCGCACATTGACGTCGAAGATCCTGTCCCATTCGGCGGGCGAGACGTCCAGGAACGGCACGGGCGAGGTGATCCCCGCGTTGTTGACGAGCGCGCCGATGGGCGGCAGGGCCGCTTCCGCCTGCGCGATCGCCGCGTCGACGGCGTCGGCGTCGGTGACGTCCGCCGCGAGGGCGAGGGTCTCGACCCCGTGGCGGGCGGCCACTTCGCGAGCCGCTTCCTCGGCGGATTCCTTGTCGAGGTCGAGTACGGCGACGGCATAGCCGTCGGCTGCGAGCGCGTGCGCGGTGGCGCGGCCGATGCCGCGGCGGGACCCGGCTCCGGTGACGAGGGCGGTGCGCGGGCTGTTCGGGGTGGTCATGCGGGCTCCTGAGGGGGGCGGTGAGGTCACGGTGGTCGGGCCGGTGTCTCTCGGATTCACAGTTCGCGGCGGACGAGGTCCTTGATCGCCGCCACCGACAGGCCGTACCGGTCGTGCAGCGTCGGCAGTGCGCCCGCGGCGAGGAACTCGTCCGGCAGCCCCACGGGGACGAGGTGGGCCGTCACCCGGGCGAAGGCCAGGCAGGCGGCGACGGACTCCGCCAGGCCTCCGATCACACTGTGGTTCTCGAGGGTGACGACGAGTCGGTCCTTCGCCGCTTCCCGGACGACGGCCTCGCGGTCGAAGGGCTTGATGGTCGGCACGTGCAGGACCGCGGCGTCGATGTGGTCGCGTTCGAGTTCCCGGGCCGCCGACAGCGCGCGTACCGTCATCAGGCCGGTGGAGATGAACAACACGTCACGTCCGCCGCGCAGTTCGGCGGCGCGTCCCAGCCGGAAGGTGTAGTCGTACTCGTCGAGCACGGTGGGGACGGCGCCGCGCAGCAGTCGCAGATAGGTGGGGCCGGGGTGCGCGGCCAGGGCGGGTACTGCCTGTTGGATGTCGACCGAGTCCGCCGGATCCACGATGGTCAGACCGGGCATGGCACGCAGGATCGCCAGGTCCTCGGTGGCCTGGTGGCTGGGGCCGTAGCCGGTGGTCAGTCCCGGCAGGGCGCCGACGACGTTGACGTTCAGTCCCGGCTCGGCGATGTCCAGGCACAGGAAGTCGTAGGCACGGCGGGTGGCGAAGACGGAGTAGGTGGAGGCGAACGGGGTCAGGCCCGACTCTGCGAGCCCCGCGGCCGCGCCGAGCATCGCCTGTTCCGCCATGCCCATCTGGAAGAAGCGTTCGGGGTGCGCCTCGCGGAAGACGTGCATGTCGGTGTACTTGGCGAGGTCCGCCGACAGACCGACGATGTCCGGCCGTTCGTCGGCGAGCCGGGCGAGGGCGTGCCCGAAGGGGGCCTTGGTGGTGCGCTGCCCGTCTTCCGCGATGGAAGCGATCATGGCGGAGGTGGTGAGCCTGCGCGTGCCGGTTGCGGGGGCGCCGACGGTGTTCATGCGGTGTGCTCCTCGTCTGCGGTGGCTGTGGTGGCTGCGTTTCGGCCGGCGTGCCGGTCGGCGCACTCGGCGTGGAACCGCTCGGTCAGCTGGTCCCGGGCGATCTGCCACTCGTGCTCCTCGACCCGCATGAAGTGCGCCTTCTCCCGCGTCTCCAGCATCGGCACACCGCGGCCGACGCGGGTGTCGCAGACGAGCACGGACGGCGAGCCCCGGTGGGTGCGCAGGCTGTCGAAGGCCGCGACGAGGGCGTCGACGTCGTTGCCGTCCACCCGGAGCGCGTGCCAGCCGAACGCCTCCCACTTGTCGGTGACGGGCTCGGTGCGCAGCACGCCGTTCGTCGGTCCGTCGGCCTGCAGGGCGTTGACGTCGACGATGGCGGTGACGTTGTCGAGGCCGTGGTGGGCGCAGGCCAGGGCGGCCTCCCAGGTGGAACCCTCGTCCAGTTCGCCGTCCGAGAGGAGGTTGTACACGTGTGCGCGGCTGCCCTGGTGGCGCAGGCCGAGCCCCAGTCCGGCGGCGATGCCCAGGCCGTGCCCGAGCGAGCCTCCGGAGATCTCCATGCCGGGCGTGTAGGAGGCCATGCCCGACATGGGCAGGCGGGAGCCGTCACTTCCGTACGTCTCCAGTTCCGCGGTGTCGAGCACCCCTGCCTCCGCGAGCGCCGCGTACAGGGCGATGGCGTAGTGCCCGATGGAGAGCAGCAGCCTGTCCCGCCCGGGCCACTCCGGGTCCTCGGGACGGTGGTTGAGCACGTCCTGGTAGACGACGGCGAGGATGTCGGCCACACCGAGCGCCTGTCCGACGTAGCCCTGGCCCTGGACCTCGGCCATGTTCAGGGCGTGGGTGCGGATGCGGTACGCGGACTCGCGCAGAGCACGCAGTCGCTCGGCGTGCGACGCGGGTGGGGCGGTCCGCGGACCGGCGGCCTGCGTAGGGGTGGCGGTGGAGGCCACGTCAACTCCTTCTTCTGGATTGCGGGTCAGTGGGACAGGGCGGCGGGAGCGGTGGTGTCGCGCGCTGTCCGGGCGGCCAGGTCGGCCTGCCGCCGTTCGGGTGCTCCCCAGGTCTCGCGGGTCAGTACTGCGGCGACGAGACCGAGCAGCCCGTAGAAGCTGAAGAGGGCGGCCGGGCCGGTCCATCCGACGGCGGAGTACAGCGCGGTCGCGATCATGGGCGTGAACCCGGAGACGACGGCGGAGAGCTGATAGGCGAGCGACGTGCCGGCGGTTCGGGTCCGGGTGGCGAACAGCTCGCAGAACCAGGCCCCTTGAACGCCCGCCAGGGAGTTCTGGCAGACCGTGTAACTGATCACGAAGGCGACCAGGACGAGCGCGGCAGTGCCCGTGTTGACCAGCAGGAACAGCGGGAAGCCCCACAGCAGGGTCACGGCACAGCCCAGCAGGTACACCGGTCGGCGTCCCACCCGGTCGGACAGCAGTCCCCACCCTGTCGTGGTGGCGATGCCCAGGGCCGCGGCGGTCACCAGCGCGGTGAGGCTGACACCGCTGGAGACGTCGGGGGCGCGGTCGTCGTTCAGGTAGGAGAGGACGAAGGTGACCGAGACCGCGTAACCGGCCGTTTCCGTGGTCCTGAGGCAGAAGGCCCGCAGCAGACCCCGCCAGTCCTTGCGGAGCACCTCCCCCAGTGGGTTCTTGGCGACGTCGCCGGACTCCTTCAACTCCTCGAACTGGGGGGATTCGTCGATCTTGAGCCGGATGAAGATGCCGACCGCGATCAGTACGGCGCTCAGCAGGAACGGCACCCGCCAGGCCCAGTTGTCGTCGAGGGTGTGCCGGCTGAGGAGAAAGGCCAGGTTGGCCAGGAGCAGACCGACGGGGAAGCCCGCCTGGGTGATTCCCGTGTAGAGACCGCGTCGTCGCCACGGCGCGTGCTCGAAGGTCATCAGGATGGCGCCGCCCCACTCCGCGCCGAAGGCGAGTCCCTGGACGACGCGGACGGCGACGAGCAGCACCGGGGCCCAGACACCGACCATCTGGTAGGTGGGCAGACAGCCGATCAGGACCGTCGCCACGCCCATCAGCAAGAGCGATCCGACCAGCACCGGCTTGCGCCCGATGCGGTCCCCCAGGTGGCCGGCGATCACACCGCCGAGGGGGCGGGCGGCGAAGCCGATGCCCAGCGTGGCGAAGGACAGCAGAGTGGCGGACAGGGGGTCGGAGTCCGGGAAGAACACATCTCCGAAGTAGAGCGCCGCGGCCGTGCCGAAGCCGATGAAGTCGTAGGTCTCGATGGTCGCGCCGACACCGCAGCCGACGGCGACTCTCATGCGCTCGGGGGAGCCCTGGGCCGACGGCCCTGGGGGCGGGGAAGCAGCCATGCCGATCCTCCTTGATCGCTGACGGAGCGGTCCGTCCCTGAACCGCCCCTGTTGGCTGTTGACTGTTAACAGTCGAGAGTCGACTCTGGGGAGTGCGTCCGCATGTGTCAACCCCTGGCCACGAAAAAGACCCACCAGCGGTCGCCGATGGGCCTTTGCGGTGGGCCTTCCGGTGGGCCTCTCCAGGCCTTTTCCAGAAGGAGGGAGGTGTCAGTGAACGGGTCGGTCGTCCCCGGTGTCCCCGTCCGCGGCACCGAGCTGCTCCACGGCGGCGGCCATGTGGGCGCGCAGAACACCCTGCGCCGCGGCCGCGTCACCGCGCTCGATCGCCTCCACGAGCGGCAGATGAGCCGACGCAGCCATGGCCACCTCACGCCGCTCGGCCGCCGCGCTCATGACGACCACCCGGATCGGCCCCTCGAGCCCGCGCCAGGTCTTCAGGAGGACGGAGTTGCCCGACAGTTCACACAGCAGCAGATGGAAGGCGAGGTCGGCCTCCACCTTGGCACTCAGGTCCGCGCCCGACTCGACGGCGGCGTGGAGCCGCGCCACGGCGTCCCGCAGGGACCGAAGCGCCTCGGGCCCCGGCGACGACTCGATGATCTGCGTGATCGCCAGACCTTCGAGCGCCTCCCGGACCTGGAACAACTCCCGCACCTCGGCCGGCGACAGCCGGGACACCCGCAGCATGCCCCGGGCGCCGGCGGTGACCAGCCCCTCCTGCTGGAGGTGACGCAGCGCCTCCCGCACGGTCCCGCGGCTCACGGCCAGCCGCTCCGCGATCTCCACCTCGCCCAGATGGTCACCGGGCCGGTACCGGCCACTGGTGATCGCCGCTCGCAGCGTCTGGAGCGCCTGCTCCCGCAGGGTCGTCGAGCGGGCCAGACTGGACAACGTCGGACCGGTCACGGACCAGGCCTCCTTCAGGCTCCGGGGAAACTCATCGTAACCGAACACCTGTCATCTGTTGACAGTCGGCACTGACACCCGAAGCTACCGCCGGTCTGGTCCGGACCCGTCGGTCAAGATTCGGTCTCGCTTAACCGAGCAGTCGGCGACAGTGCGGGTTACCAGCGGTAAGTTCCCCCTCCCCACTCCCCGTTGTCAGGAGCCCCGGTTTCATGCGCCGACTTCCAGCCTCCATCGCGGTGGCGTCCATGGCCATAGGCGGGTTCATCACGAACACGTCCCCCGCCGCTGCCGCAGACCCCGCGTCCGGTTCCTTCAGCGTCCTCGCCTACAACGTCGCCGGCCTGCCGGAGAGCATCTCCAGCGCTCCCACCCCGCGCGAGCCCGCCACCACCGAGATCGGCCGGCGGATCGCGCCGTACGACATCGTCAACGTGCAGGAGGACTTCAACTACCACGCCTTCCTCTACGCGGGCGACACCGCGCACGCCTACCGCACCCCCACCAGCGGCGGTGCGGGGATCGGCAGCGGCCTCAACACCCTGGCGAAACTCCCCTACGACAGCGACGACTTCGAGCGGGTGCGCTGGAAGTCCTGCCAGTTCGACTCCGGTGACTGCCTCACGCCCAAGGGGTTCACCTTCATCCGCCAGCGTCTCGCCGAGGGCGTGTACGTGGACTTCTACAACCTGCACACCAACGCCGGAACGAACCCCGGCGACCTGACCGCGCGGGCGGACAACCTCGACCAGCTGACGGCCTTCATCAAGAGCCATTCGGCCGGGAACGCCGTCGTCGTCATGGGCGACACCAACACCCGCTACACGCGCTCCGGCGACACCATCGCCGAGTTCGCCGCCGCCAACGGCCTGACGGATCCCTGGGTCCAGCTCATCCGCGGCGGCACCCCGCCCGCCAAGGGCAGCGACGCCCTGGTCTGCGACCAGACCGGCCCCACCGTGCCCAACACCTGCGAGGTCGTGGACAAGGTCCTGTACCGCGACAGCAAACTCGTCTCCCTCGACGCCACCTCGTACAACAACGAGCACTCCAAGTTCCTCACCGATGGCGGGCTCATGCTGTCCGACCACGACCCGATCAAGGTGGACTTCTCCTGGTCGCGCGCCGCGGACTTCCAGCTCAGCGACCAGTTCGGCGGACCGCACGGCGACTTCTACAACGACATCGACGCCGTACCGGCGGGCGCACGCCCGGTCAGCCTCTCGCTGCGCAGCGGCACCCGTGTCGACGGCGTCGGCCTCACGCTCGGCAACGGGAAGACCATCAGTCACGGCGGGACCGGCGGCACGGTGTCGACCCTGAACCTGGGCAGCGGGGAGTTCCTCAGCTCCGCCCAGCTGTGCCAGGGAGAGAAGGACGGCCGCACACGGATCTTCTCTGCCAAGTTCACCACCAACCTCGGCAGGAGCCTGTCCGGCGGAACCACCACGTCCGACTGCGTGACGCGCACCGCGCCATCAGGATGGCAGATCGCCGGGTTCCACGGGCGCGCCGGTACCGAGGTCGACAAGCTGGGCTTCATCTACACGAAGCGCTGACGCGTTCTCCCGCCGACCGCCCCCGCCGTAGGCACACCGACGGCGGCGACGGCCTCACGATGGCTGTCGCCGCCGTCCGGCGGGGCGGAGCCCGCCCGCCTGCGCTGCCGCCGCGCCGTCAGGGCAGGCGGGGCAGCATGTCCCGCGCACTGTGGCTGAGAACGCGGAGGTTCTCGGCGAACCGCTCCCGGTCTTCTACCGGCAGAGGCGCCAGGAAGTAGCGCTTGATGTTCTCCACGTGCGCCCGGGCCGCGGCGATCGTGGTCTCCTCCCCCTGGGCGGTCAGGCGCACCAGGCGTGCACGCCGGTCGCCGGGGTCCTCGACCCGCTCGACCAGACCGGCCGCCACCATGCGGTCCACCAGGCGGGTGGCCCCTCCCGTGGTCAGCACCTGCTCCTGGGCGATGGCGCCCATCGACAGCCCGGGCTCCCCCGCCCGCCCCAGGATCAGCAGCACCTCGAACATCAAGTGGCTGATGCCGCACTCCACCTCCAGCGCCCGGCCCAGGATGTACTCCAGCCGGTTCGCGGCCCCCTGCAACCGGCCGAAGGCCAGCACCAGGGCGTCGTTCGCCGCTTCCCCCGGCGTCGAGATCTCCGCCTGCTCGTTCACGGCTCCACCACCCCTCTCCTCCTCGCACCCGTCCCTCCCGATCATGCCGCACCCTCGCCGGACCTCACCTGCCGGCTTTGATGCGTCTGCCGGAACGTGCCCGGCGGCACGCCCGTGTGACGGGCGAAGAACTTGCCGAAATTGGTGGGTTCGGGAAAGCCCAGGCGCCGTGCGATGGTCGCCACCGGTTCGTCGGTATGGGCGAGCAGGCGCCGGGCCTCCAGGGCGACACGGCCGTCGATGACGTGCTTGACGGGCTGTCCGGTGGCGGCCGCGCAGGCACGGGTGAGGGTCTTGACGGTGTAGCCGAGGCGGTGGGCGTAGTCGGCGGCGCGCCGGGTGGTGGCGTAGGAGCGCTCCAGTTCGGCGCGGAAGCGGGCGTAGACCTCCCCGCCCGCGTGGGGGTCGCCGTCGCCCTCGGGGTGGGGCAGCCGGTCGACCTGCAACAGCACGGTGGCCAGCAGCAGTTGCAGGATCTCCGAGGACACGTCCCGCGCCGGCCGGCCGTACTCGGCCCGCAGCTGGCCCAGCAGGGTGGACAGCACGGCGTACTCGGGGCTCGCGCCCAGCTGCCGGCACGTGGCCCCGTACCAGTCGCCGACCAGCCGGTCGGCGCTGCTGGCGTGCGGCGGGAACGCCGAAGTGAACAGCAGGTGCGTGCCGTTCGCGGTGCCCGGCCGCACGAAACTCTGCACCTGCCCGGGGCGGACCCACAGCAGGGTGCCGGGGCGGATGGGGTAGGTCACGAAGTCGACGGCGTGCTCCCCGCTGCCCTCGGTGATGAGGGTGAGGGTGTGGAAGTCGACCCGGTGCACCGCGTCCAGCCGGCTGCGCCTGCGTCGGCGTCGCTCGTGCAGGGTGGACAGGTCGATGATCTCGAAGCCGGGGATCCGCTCCTCGGGCGGGTTGAAGTCGAACCGGGGGATGGCGCTGCCCCGGGAAGGGTCGTCCGCGTCATGGTCCGAGGCCGTCATCTCATGGTCCGAGGCCGTCATCGCATTCTCCGAATGTCCTCGATTCACCATGCCGGGTCTCCAGCGTATCTCGCCTGCCAGCGCTTTCGCGGCCAGAGTGGAAGACATCAAGGGCGACGCAAGGCCGCCCTCACCTTCAGGGAGCACCCATGAACGGCACGGTCACGGTCCTCGACAAGGGCGCGGTGCGCATCCACAGCTACATGTCCCCGGCGGACACCTTCCACACCACCACCCAGCTGATCGAGACCCCGGCGCGGATCATCGCGATCGACGCCCAGCTGCTTCCCGCCTACGCGGACGAGGCCATCGCCTACGCCAAGGGCCTGGGCAAGCCGCTTGACCGGCTCATCGTCACCCACGCCCATCCGGACCACTACAACGGCGCGGCGCGATTCGGGGTCCCCGTCCACGCTCTGGCCGTGGTGCGCGAGCAGATCGTCGCGCGCGGCGACAGCCGGCTGCCGACCGGACTGGTCATCCCCGTAGGCGACTTCACCCCGACCGTGGACCTCGTCCCCGGCACCGAGGTCATCGACGGCGTTCCGTTCGTCTTCGAGGCCGTCTCGGGCGGCGAGGCCGCCGACGAACTGATCGTCAAGCTGCCCGAGCAGGGCGTCCTGGTCGCCCAGGACCTCGTGTACAACGACGTCCACCTCTACCTGGGCAACAACGACATCACCGGCTGGCAGCAGGCCGTCGACGCACTGGCCTCCGAGTCCGGCTACGACACCGTCCTCGCCGGTCACGGCCTGCCCACCGGGCCCGAGGTCTACGCGGACGTACGCCGCTACCTCGCCGACGCCCGCGAGCTGCTCGGCGACGACGGCGACGCCTACAAGAAGGCGATCGTGGACCGCTACCCCGCCCACGTCGGCCCCTTCATCATCGACATCGCCAACCGGTCGCTGTTCGACGCCGCCCACTGATCGCACACCTACTCATCGCACACCCGCTGATCACGCACCCACTGATCGCGAAGGGAACCAGGCATCATGCAGATCACCATCATCGGCGCCGGCAACATGGCCCGCGGCATCGCGACCCGCGCCCTGGCGGGCGGCCACACCGTGACCCTCACCGCCAAGGACCCGGCCAAGGCCGCCCGGCTCGCCGAAGAGCTGAGCGCACAGGCGGCGGGCGACGCCGCCGTGCGCACGGATGACGACTCCGCGGTGGACACCGCCGAACTCGTCGTCCTGGCCGTGCCGTTCGCCGCCGCCAAGGAGCTCACGACCTCCCTCGGGGGCCGGCTGAGCGGCAAGGTCCTCGTGGACATCAGCAACCCGGTCGGCACCTCGCTGGACGCGCTCGTCGTCGCCCCGGGGACCTCGGCCGCCGAGGAGATCGCCGCAGTGGCCGCCCCCGGCACCAAGGTGGTCAAGGCGTTCAACACCACGTTCGCCACGACGCTGGTGGCCGGCCAGGTGGGCGGCACCCCGCTGGACGTCTTCATCGCCGGTGACGACGAGGCCGCCCGCGAGCAGGTCGCGGAGCTGGTGACCTCCGGCGGACTGCACGCGGTCGACGTCGGGTCGCTCAAGCACGCACGCGAGCTGGAGGGCTTCCAACTGCTGCACATGGCACTGCAGATCGGCGAGGGCGGCTACGGCTGGGCGAGCACCATCAAGCTCGTCGCGCCCTGATCCCTGCTCCTCTCCTCTCCTGGAGAACCACCCGTGCACGCCGCGCCGGCGGCAGCCGCCCTGCCGGCCTCCGCGGCGGCCACGACCGCCTCCGCCGCCACCGCTCCCGTCTCACGGCCCCGTGTCACCGCCCATTTCGACCTGGCAGCCGCCCAGCAGCCCGAGAACATCACGCTGGGCGCCGACGGATCCACCTACCTGACCTTCTCCTTCGCACGGCAGATCGTCAGGGTCGGCCCGTCCGGCCGCACACAGGTCCTCGCCACCCTCCCGGCTCCCCCGCCCGCCTCCACTCCCGCGTCCCTGGACCATCCATGCCAGAAACACACCCGGCCGCCGCCGTCACGGAGGTCCAGGCCGCCGTCCGGGCAGTCGGCCCCCGTCGCTTGCCGCTCGTCCTGCTCCTGGGCTCGTTGACCGCACTCGGCCCGCTCACCATCGACCTCTACCTGCCCGCGCTCCCGGAGGTCAGCGGGGATCTGCGTGTCTCACAGGCCGTCACCCAGCTCACCCTGACCGCCTTCATGGTGGGCATCGCGGTGGGCCAGCTGGTCATCGGCCCGCTCAGCGACACCCTCGGCCGGCGACGGCCGCTGCTGGCCGGACTGACCGTGTACGTGGTGGCAGGCGCCGTGTGCGCCGTCGCGCCGGATCCGGCGATCCTCATCGGCATGCGAGGAGTGCAGGGGCTGGCCGGCGCGGCGGGCATCGTCATCGCCCGGGCCGTCGTCCGCGACCTGTACGACGGTCTGGGCGCGGCCCGGCTGCTGTCGTCGCTGATGCTGGTCTCCGGCACCGCGCCGATCCTGGCTCCGGTCCTCGGTGCCCAGCTGCTGCGCCTGACCTCCTGGCGCGGCGTCTTCGTCGCCCTCGCCCTGCTCGGCCTGGCCGTCCTGACCGCCACCGCCGCGCTGCTGACCGAGACGCTGCCTATCCCCCGGCGCCGCCCCGGCGGACTCGCCATCACCCTGCGCACCATGCGCGGCCTGCTCCAGGACCGCCCTTTCACCGGCTACCTGCTCACCGGCAGCCTCGGCTTCGCGGCCCTGTTCGCCTATATCGCCGGCTCCTCCTTCACTCTCCAGCGGATCTACGGCGCCTCCCCGCAGGCCTACAGCCTGCTGTTCGCCCTCAACTCGATCGGCATGGTGGCGACGGGTCAGCTGAACGGCAAGGTCCTGCTCGGCCGTTTCCCCTCGCACCGCATCCTCACAGCGGGCCTGATCGTGCTCGCCTGCGCAGGCACCACCCTGGCCCTGCTGGTGACGACCACGCACGCAGGCCTGCCCTGGATCGCGGCTGCCCTGTTCCTCATCGCCTGCCCCGTCGGTATGATCTTGCCGACCACCACGGCGCTCTGCCTTCAGCGCGCCCCGCACACGGCAGGCAGCGCGTCGGCGCTGCTGGGCACCACCCAGTTCCTCATGGGCGCTCTCGCCCCGGCCCTGGCCGGCCTCGGCGGCCAGAACACGGCCCTGCCCATGGCCGCGTCAATCCTCGGCCTCGCGCTGGCCGCGGCTGCCTGCTTCCTGGCCCTGTGCCGTCCTTGGAGAGCCACCCCCGACCCGCTCGCTCAGTGAGCGCGGGAAACCTCAAAAGCGAGCCATTTCCATGGAAAGAGTTTCCGCAGCGGCGGACATCCTGGCCTACGAAACCCTCACGTTGATCAGCCGTCTCGCCGAAACCTCGGTGAACCGCGTTCTGCAGCAGGAGTTCGCTCTCGCACGGGAGGAATACGCGACCCTCTCCCATCTCCACAGATCCCCTCACCAGTTCCTGCACATGACGGAGTTGGCCACCGCGCTCGGATTCTCCAGAAGCCGCGTGTCCCGCGCCGTCGCCCGTCAGGAACTCCGGGGGCTGATCTCCCGCACGGCATGCCCAAGGGACGCCCGCGCGGCCCACGCGGCCGTCACCGATCAGGGCATCGTCCTCCTCCAGCAGGTCAGCGGCCTCTACGAAGCCACCGTGCGCGGCAGCCTCACGCAGCTCGGCATCGACACCGAGCAGATGACGGGCCTGGTGGAACACCTGACGGCGAACGGGTCCGCTCACCCCATTACGACCGACCGGGCCTTTCTGACGCTTACACGTGTCGCAAGTGGCTGTCATTTTGTCGGACACACACGTACAAGCGGCGGACGCGGTCGCTAAATTGATCCCGCGGGCGCCGCAGACCACAGCGGCCGCGATCCCGCTCTTTCTCCCTTCCTCGCCCACCTCGCGGCATGCCTTCCGGCATGCACTCCCCCCAACAATTGGAAAGCGCGCAAGTGATGAGAATCCTTCAGCGGTTCGGTCCGGGACTGGTCATCTCCGCGATGACGGTCGTGCTGGGCACGCCCGGGCCGGCCGCCGCCGACGAGGCGAGCGCCGACAACGGCGCCACCTACTACATCTCGCTCGGCGACTCCCTTGCCTCGGGCTACCAGCCGGACGTCGACAAGGACACCCACCTCGCCTACACGGACCGGCTCTACGCACAGCTCGAGCAGCGCGACCCGGGGCTGAAGCACATACGCCTCGGCTGCACCGGGGAGACCACGCAGTCGCTGATCAAGGGCGGCACCTGCCACTACCCCGGCGCCGCGTCCCAGCTCGATGCCGCGCTCAAGGCCATGACCCAGCACCACGGCAAGGTCGCCTACGTGACGCTCAGCGTGGGCGCCAACGACATCCAGGCGTGCGTCAGCCCCGCCGGGACCCTCGACGGCACGTGCCTGAACAACGCGAGCCAGGCCATGGGGAAGAACCTCGCCCGGATCACGGGCGCGCTCCACAAGGCCGGCACGGCGAACACCCGGTTCAGCGGCTCGACGTACTACAACCCGTTCCTGGCGACATGGCCGGCGGGTGACGCGGGGCAGAAGGCCGCCAAGGCATCGGCGCCCCTGATCAACGAGGGCAACCAGGGGATCGCCCAGGTGTACGCGGCCACCGGCTTCAAGGTGGCGGACGTGGCCGGGGCCTTCTCGTCGGACGACTTCGGCACACTCGTCGACGTGCCCGGCGCGGGCAAGGTCCCGGCGAACGTGGCCGCGATCTGCCGGCTCACCTGGGCGTGCACGCCGAAGCAGGACCCGCACCCCAACGCCGAGGGGCACAAGGTGATCGCGTCGGCCTTCGCGGCGACGCTGTCGAAGAAGAGCGATGCTCCCGGCCGGAAGCCGGCCCCCGGGGGCAGTACGTCCCCGTCCCCCGTCCCCGTGAACCACACGAGCGCCAACCACCCCACCACGAACGGGGATCTCGCCGAGACCGGCGCGTCGAGCAGCACACCCCTGGTCGCCGGTGGCGGTCTCGCGGTCGTGGTGGCCGGCAGCGCCGCGGTCTACTTCGGACGCAGGCGCCGCACGGCCGGCCAGAGCTGACGGACCCGCCGGAGAGCCGGGCCGCCCGCGACACCCCGGGCGGCCCGGCCGCGCTGGTTCCGCTAGCGGCGTCCGGGATGCAGCCCGAGCCACCCCGGGGACGGCGCGCCCGTCACCTCGCCGACGTAGAGGGTCAGCTGCTGCCGGAAGCGTTCCACCAGGGCCCGGTCGTCCATGAACGCGGCGAAGCCGTCCACGTGGGCGTTGGGATACTCCCAGATGGGGCGGTAGCCCCGGTGAGGGGCCACGTCGGTGCGAACCGACCACATGTAGAAGTCGGACTGGGTCTGCTTCGACAGCCACCAGTTGAGGTAGAGCTTGGCGGCCGCGGGGTGCTTGGCGTGCCGGAAGACGGCGGCGCGCTGGGCCCAGGCCATGAAGGGGTCGTGCCGCGGGACGACGAACCGGGTCTTCACACCGTCGGCGGGGGTGAGCATGCCGTCCGTGCCGAGGGCGACGGCCGCGGTCCCCGCCTCGACGCGGTCCGCGGGTTCCTGCGTGCCGCGCACCCAGGCGACGTCCTGGGCGACGAAGCGCCGCAGCCAGTCCCAGCCGTGGGTGTCGACAAGGGTCTTGTAGAGGTACAGGACCGCGTCGTCGTCGTTGGGGTACGTCGAGACAATCTTCCCCTTCCAGCGCGGGTCGAGCAGGTCCCGGGCCGAGGCGGGCGCGTTCGAGCCGGTCTTGTC
Organism: Streptomyces sp. NPDC056373; assembly: GCF_042262425.1. Taxonomy (NCBI): domain Bacteria; kingdom Bacillati; phylum Actinomycetota; class Actinomycetes; order Kitasatosporales; family Streptomycetaceae; genus Streptomyces; species Streptomyces sp. NPDC056373. The sequence goes on along the minus strand of NZ_JBHJPX010000018.1, from coordinate 140,015 downwards.
GACGTTGTAGATCGTGGAGAAGGCGTCGACGAAGATGCCGGTCCACGCGCCGTCGGGGTCCTTGAAGGCGGGGTGGACGCGGGAGAAGCCGGCCGGCTTGTAGGGGAGCAGCGCTCCTTCGTGCTTCCAGCGGGGGAAGTCCTGGAGGGTCTGCAGCTGTACGACGTCGGGGACCAGGGTGCCGGTGGCGAGCTGGTTGTCGATGCGGGCGTCGTGGAACTTGCTGTAGTCCACGACGATGTTCAGCGATATGCCGGGGAACGCCTTCTCGAAGGCGGCCTTGTTGCCGTCCTGCTGGGTCGCGGTGTCACCACCCGCGTAGACGGTGAGCACACCGCCCTCCGCTTTGGCCTCGCGGTACAGCTGCGACAGGCTCTTGGTCTCCTCGCCGCCGCGTGCGGCCGCGTGCCCCGTTCCGGCGCCCAGTGCGGCTCCTGCGGCTGTGAGCGACCCCGCTACGAGGATCTGACGTCGTCCGACCGGCATGTTCGTTCCCTTCGGTGTGATGACTACCTCGAAACAGCTTCCACGGAAGCTTTATTTCAAACTTCAAGTTACAGTGATGCCTGGTAGCCAGGGCTCAGCGACCCGAAGAGGGGATGAACATTGCTGTACGGTCAGCTTTATGAGCGATCTGCTGAACGACCCGGCGGTCGTCCTCTACGGGGACGTCCTGCGCCTGACGGACGCGGTCGGAGGGCGGGCCGAGCGCACGATCCGGGAGGCATCGGGACTCGGCGGCTCCGAGTTCGAGGTGCTGCTGCGCCTGGCCCGCCACCCGGAGCGCCGGACGACCGCTGCCCGCCTTGCCGAGGATCTGTCGTTCACCTCGGGTGGGCTGACCCGGCTCATCGCACGTATGGAGACGGCTGGGCTGATCACTCGTCTGCCCCATCCCGACGATCGCCGGGCCACTCTCCTGGAGGCCTCTCCGAAGGGGTACGAGCTACTGGAGCGCGCCCTCACCGCACACGTCCCGCAGATCACCGCCGACCTGATGGAACCCCTCACTCCTGTCGAGCGGCTGATGCTGCGTGAGCTCGTGACCAAGGTGCTCGTCCACTGCGCGCGCGGCACGGTGAGTCCCCCCGAGTGACGCTGACGCTCCCCCGCCGACCGCGCCCCGAAAGAACCGGAAGAACCGGAAGAACCGGAAGAAGAGAACCGCAAGAAATGGAGTCCCCCGTGAAGATCCTCCTCATCGGCGCCACCGGCATGATCGGCTCCCGGGTCGCCTCGGAAGCGCTGGGTCGCGGCCACGAGGTGACCGCCGCGACCCGCTCCGGCGCGGCGGCGGCCCTGCCCGAGCACGACTCCCTGACCGCGCTGGCCCTCGACGCCGCCGTGCCCGCCAAGGTCGCCGAGGCCGCCGCCGGGCACGATGTGGTCGTCTCCGCCGTCTCCCCGCCCCGCGACGGCTCCGACCCGGCCGCTCCGCTGCTGGCGCTCTACCGCTCCATACTCGAAGGGCTGCGCACCGCGGGCGTTCGCCGTCTTGTCGTCGTCGGCGGCGCCGGCAGCCTGAAGACCCCCTCAGGGCTCGACCGGGTCGACACCCCCGACTTCCCCGCGCTGTACAAGGGCGAGTCTCTCGCTCACCGGGAGGTCCTGCGTCTGCTGCGCGCCGAGGTGGACGACCTGGAGTGGACCTACATCTCCCCCGCCGACGAGATCGCTCCCGGCGAGCGCACCGGCACCTTCCGCCTCGGCGGCGACGAGCTGCTGACCGCCGAGGACGGCAGCAGCTTCATCAGCGCCGAGGACTACGCGGTGGCTCTGATCGACGAGGTCGAGAAGGGCGAAACGATCCGGCGTCGCATCACCCTGGCGTACTGACCGCCGGTGGGCCTCACAGAGCAGTGAAGGTCCACATCAGATTGGTGCTGCCGTCGTAGGTCCATTGCTTGGTGACCGAGCCGGAGGGCACGTTGCCGCCGCCGTCGAGGACCAGGCCGGTGGTGCGGTTGGCGATCGAGTAGCGGCCGTCGCCCCGGTGGGTGATCCGCCACTGCTGGTTGCCGCCACCGTTCCAGGCGGCCTGCCGGGCGGAGGAGCCGTCGGCGGCGGCGCCCCAGCCGTCGGCGACCATGCCGTTGGCGCGGTTGACCAACTTGTAGTAGCCGCCGCCGACTTCGACCGCCTGCCAGTGCAGGTTGGGGCTGTTGTCCCAGCCCCATTGCTTGAGGTCGGAGCCGGAAGCGACGTCGCCCCCGGAGTCCAGGGCCAGGCCGTCCGTGACGTTGGTGATCCTGAAGTACGAGGACGGCGCGAACTGGACCCTCAGCGAGGCGACCCTGTCGCTGCCACCGGTGCTCCGAAGGTCGGGAACGTCGGTGCTGAAGATCCAGGAGGTGCCGGTGAAGTCGTCTTTGGAGTAGCCGGTCATCTGGTAGCCGGGGGCCAGTCGCAGTGAGGACAGGCTGCGGGGCCCGAGACCGGCGAGCCTGAGCTGGTCAGCGTCGTAATCGCCGGCAGCGAGGACCGCGGCCGGCCCGCGGTAGCCGGAGTCCGGGAAGGCCACGGCACCGCGCAGAGGGCGCAGACCGGGGATCTGACCGGAGAACTCGAGCTTCAGAACGTATGCGTGGGCCTGGAACGGCGCTGCCCCCGGGAGGTTCACCTTCAGGCCCGTCGCGCCCTGCACGGGCTTGGGCAGGGTGATGTAGTGACCGGCCTCGTCGTCGAGCAGTTTCACCGACCGCAGCGAGCCGAGGTCGATCCGGTCGGAGTTGAGCGTGCCGATCGTCAGCGAACTTCCGGGCCAGCCCAGGACGGTGGCGTACAAGGCGGTGTTGGCCTTGTTCCGGGTGAACCGGATGTCCTGCGCCGTGCCGGCGGTCGGGTTGGTGAAGGCACCGCCGCCCATCTTCGTCGGGCCCTCGCCATAGGCGGTCCAGGCGCGGGTCGAGTACACCGACTCCCCGAAGCGCTTCAGGTAGTCACCGATGCCCAGCAGGATGTCCTTCTGCGCCTGCGGGATGGTGCCGTCGATCTCCGGCGCGACGTTGAGCAGCATGTTGCCGTTCTTGCTCACCCGGTCGAGGAACGAGTGCAGCATCTGCTGGATGCTGTAGTAGCCGATGCCCTCCGTGTAGCACCAGCTCGAGCTGGAGATGCTGTCGTCGGTGAGCCAGTACGGAGTGGTGAGGTCGGCCGGGCCGCCGCGCTCGTAGTCGAAGACCTGACCGCGGTCGCTCATGCCGTCCTTGTAGGTGGCGACGACTTCCTTGCCCCAGGCGTCGGCCTGGTTGTAGTAGTACGCCAGGAAGTTCAGCCGCTGTTTCTCGTCGACAGCGTCGAGCTTGAAGTCCTGCCAGATGATGTCGGGGCGGGCGCGGTCGATGACCTCCTTGAGTTTGTCGTACCAGAGCTGGTTCTCCTCGGCCGTACTCAGCTGCCCGTACAGCTTCTTGAGGCTGGGGTCCGTCTGTGCGGGCACGTGGTCGAAGAAGCCGTTGAAGTGGTACGCGTGGTGCATCGCCACCAGGAGCTTGAGGCCCTTGGCGCGGATGGCGTCGGTGAACAGCCGCAGCAGATCGAGCTTCGGGCCCTTGGCGACCGAGTTCCACTCGCTGACCTTGCTGTCCCACATCGAGAAACCGTCGTGGTGCTCGGCGACGGGGCCGGCGAACCTGGCACCGGCGTCGACGAACAGCTGCACCCACTCCTCGGGGTCGAAGTTGCCGCCCGCGGACTTGAGCTTCGGGGCGAACTGCACGGTGTTGCCCGCGAGATCCTTGCCCCCGTCGATGAAGTTGCGGTAGGGCCAGGCCGAGGGCGTGCCATAGGTGGCGACATGGTGCTTGTTGGCCGCACTGCCCTCGATGTACATGTGGCGCGGGTACCACTCGCTCTCGTAGGCGGGGACGCTGAAAGCACCCCAGTGGAAGTAGATGCCGAACTTCGCGTCTTTGAACCACTCCGGGGCCGGCGGATGCCGGTCGACCGAATCCCAGTCGGGCGTGTAGGTGCGGGTGCGGGGCACTGCCCGCGCTCTGTTGGTTCTGCTCGACATGGGCGTTCCTGCGACGAAGGGGAAGGGGGGTGCGACCGGAGGCGATACTCCCGAGCACCCTGGGGCCAGGGACGAAGGTCGACCATGCGGCCCACCCATGTCAACGGGTGTCCGCCTGATTGATGGGATGGATACCACGGGCAGGCAGGGCTCTGTCGAGGAATCCGGATCTCCAGCCCTTCCTCATCCCATCAATCACGCGCGGTGCAGCCCCGCCGATCCGTCAGACGGTACGCCGCTGGAACTGCTGGTTGGCGGCGGTGGAGCTGCAGGTCCACTGGATGAGGCGGGCGCCGTTGGCGGTGGAGCCGTTCGCGACGTCCAGGCACAAGTTGCTGTTCCGGGACTTGAGGTGGTACGAGCCGTTGCCCTGGTCTTCGAGCAGCCACTGCTGGTTGGTGCCGGTGGTGCAGTGGTACTGCTGCACGTAGGCGCCGGGGTCGCCGGAGCCGTTGGCCACGTCGAGGCACTTGCCGCTGTGCTCGGCGATGATCTGGACGTAGCCGCTGTCCGTGGCCTTCAGCCGCCACTGCTGGTTGAGGCCGCCGTTGCAGTCGTACTGCACGACGTCATAGCTGTCGGCTGCGGAGTTGTCCTTGACGTCGACGCACCTGCCGCTGTGCCCGGCGACGAAGGTGTAGTAGGGGCCACCGCCGGCGCCGGTGATCGTGCCGGCCGCCGGGAAGTAGACGCCGCCCCGCTTGAACAGGGCCGGTGCCTCGCGGAAGGCGCCGGGCCATGGGTTGGCGACCAGGCTGTCGATGCCGGTGTAGTCGGCGGTCAGCTTGTAGATGTGGAGGTCGGCGTTGTTGTTCGCCGCCGAGACGAAGTACCCCGTGCCGTCGTCGTCCTTGAACAGGGTGTCGTCGCGGGACATCTCACCGAGCGGCCGGAAGCTCCCCTGGTAGGTGTAGGTGCCGCCGTACGACGTCGGCGCAGACGGCAAGGTGGCGATCAGCGGTATCAACCGCACCCGCATCCCCGAGGACAGCGTCGTCGGCGTCACCCTGGACCGCTCCGTGCAGCCGGCCGACATCGCCGCGGGCAAGTCCGTCACCGCCGGCAGCGAGGAGAGTTCCAAGGGCAACACCGCGGCCAAGGCCGTCGACGGCTCCACCGCCACCCGCTGGTGCGCCAACGACGGCAGCACCGGCCACTGGCTCAAGGTCGACCTCGGTTCCACCCGCTCGCTGACCGGCACCCGCATCGCCTGGGAACTGGACAAGACCAACTACCGGTACAAGATCGAAGGCTCCACCGACAACAGCACGTGGACCACACTGGCCGACAACACCGCCACCCTCTCCACCAGTCAGGTCCAGGCCACCGTCTTCCAGGCCCAGGCACGCCACGTCCGCGTCACCGTCACCGGACTGCCCTCGGCCACCTGGGCGTCCATCCGCAGCCTGGAGGTCTACGACCGGCCCTTCACCGCCGACCTCGGCACCTACAAGATCATCAACAACCGGAGCAAGAAGGCACTGGACGTCGCCGAGGGGGGCGCCCCGGTCATCCAATATCCCTACGGCGGCGGGACCAACCAGCAATGGAACCTGCTGCCGAACATGGACGGCTCCTTCCGGCTCGCCAACGTCAAGAGCAAGATGCTCCTGCAGAGCCCCAACCCCACCCAGGGCACCACCCTCACCCAGGGGCTCGACAACGGCACCGACAACCAGTGGTGGAAGCTGGTCCCTTCCACCACCAGCGGCTACCACCGGCTCGTCGACGTCCGCGCCGGATGGTGCGCCGACGTCGCCGGCGGCTCCATCGACGACCGCACCGACATCATCCAATGGCCCATCGCCGGCGGAGACAACCAGGAGTGGCAGATCGTCAGCGTCTGACCAGGCGGCCCAGGGGCCAGGCCGTTCGCTCGCGGGGTGCGCCACGGTCCGGGGCGGTGTCGAATGCTCCATTCCGTGGTGCAGTCGGGTCATGACCCCACTGCCCACAGCCGACCAGGACGCCCCGACGCCTCCCCGGCGCGAGCGTCCCTCCCGGCTCATCGACGTCGCCGTCGCCCTGCTGCTCCTGGTCGCGGACGCGGTCATCGTCGTGGTCGCCGTGGTGCTGCTCGTCGCGGTCGGGTTGGGGTCGGGGGGCTCGCCGGACTCCCCTTCGACCGCACGCTCCTCCGACACCCCGGTCCTGGCATGGCTCGTCATCTGGGGCGTTCCGGCGGTGGCGGCAACCGGCGCCGTCGTGCACGCCCGCCTGAGGATGCCCGTCACGGCTGTCGTCCAAGGCCTGTTCACCCTCGCCTGCGCCTTCCTGGCCATCGCGTGGACGCGCATGCTGCTGTCGTGAGGGAGGCGCACCCCGCGCGCACCGAGCAGGAACGGGCCCGTCCGGTCGAGGTCTCACCACGTCACGGGCAGCTCCAGCGGGAAGCGCCGGATGGTCCGGGTGTCCCAGCGCACGGCCTCGGCCGGAACCGCCAGGCGCAGGCCGGGCAGGCGGGTGAACAGCACCCCGATCGCGGTGCCGAGTTCGGCGATCGCGAGCGTGCTGGCGATGCAGTGATGGTTGCCCCAGCCGAACGTCATGTGGGGATGGGGCGAACGGTCGACATCCAGGGCGTCGGGATCCGCGAACACCGCCGGGTCCCGGTTGGCCGCCAGATAGGAGACGTGGACGAAGTCACCCGCGCGGATCAGCACTCCCTCCACTTTCACGTCCTCCAGGGCGACGCGCGGGATGCCGACGCCCTTGCGGAAGGGGATGTGCCGCAGGAGTTCGTCCAGCAGCCGGGGCAGCTGCTCGGGACCGCGCCTCAGCAGGTCCAGGAGCTCGGATCGGGTGAGCAGGGTGAAGGCGAAGTTGCTGATCTGACAGGTCGCCGTGTCGTTGCCGCTGAGGATGAGGGTCAGTGCCAGTACGGCCAGCTCGTCGTCGCTCAGCGGCTCCTCCCCCTGCTCGCAGGCGGCCATGGTGTTGATGAGGTCGTCACCCCCTTCCCCCCGGCGTTCGGCGACGAGCGCGGTGAAGTAGGAGCGCAGGAACTGCTTGGCCTCGGCCGCCGCCTGCCTGGCTTCGGGGGCGGTCGTGAGCATCTGCTGGGTGTGGCGCAGCATGAGAGGCCGGTCCGCGGCGGGTACGTCCAGCAACTCGCAGATGGTGTGGTTGGGCAGCTGCGCGGACAGACTTCGGACCAGGTCGGCCGGGGAGCCGTGCTCGATCATCTCGTCCACGAGGCGGTGGGCCACCTGCTCGATGGCCGGCGTCATACGCTTCACGCCGCTCTGCGTGAAGGCCCGGGCGGCGGCATGACGGAGTCGGGTGCTGCGCGGCGGGTCCATGACGTTGAGGGACTCCGGGGAGACGATCGGCTCGGGGGTCATCCGGGGGTAGTCACGGCCGACGATGCCGGCCCGGCTGAACCTCGCGTCGGTCGTCACCTGACGTACGCCGTCGAAGCTGGTGACCAGCCACGCGTCGGCTTCTCCGTAGGGCAGCCGGATACGGCTGACCGGGCCGTCGGCCATGAGCTGTCCGAGTGACGGGTCGAAGACCAGTTGCTCACTGAAGTCGAAGGGGCAGGCGGCGACGTGGGCCATGTGTGCTCCTGAGCGCGTGCGGCGGTGCGGCCATGCGGGCGAAGCCGGGGGCCCGGGGCTGCGGCCGCCCGGCCCTCGGGGGACATTTCGCATAGTGCGGCAGAGCGCCGCTCCATGCACCCAGTGCCGGGTCAAACGGCAGAGAGCGGGGAGACATGCCCGATCCGACTCCTCCGACACCGCAGCAGCCGGCCGTTGACGTGCTGGTCGTCGGCGGCGGCCCCACCGGTCTCACTCTCGCCTGCGACCTGGCCAGGCGTGGTGTGCGCACCCATGTCATCGAGGCCGCCGACCGGCTCCTGACCGGGTCGCGCGGCAAGAGCCTGCAGTCACGCACGCTTGAGACCTTCGCCGATCTCGGTGTCGCCGACGCGCTGATCGCCGCCGGCTCCGCCTTCCCGCCCATGCAGACCTGGCGCGACGGTGAGCGCCAGGGCGAGTGGCAGCTGATCCAGCCGGACCCCGAGGCCCCGGTGTCACGGTACCCGCGGCCATGGCTGGTTCCTCAGTGGCGTACGCAGGACATCCTGCGCGATCGACTGCTCGGCCTGGGCGGGACGCTGGAGTGCGGTGCCCGGCTCACCTCCCTCACTCAGACCGCCACGCGCGTGACGGCCGAGGTGAAGCACTCCGGCGGGAGCCGTCACCCGATGTCGGCGCTCTACCTGGTGGGCGCCGACGGCAGCCGCAGCACGGTGCGTGAGTCCCTGGGCATCGCCATGAAGGGTGAGGAGAGCGGGCTGCGCTCGGCCGTGGTGGCGGACGTCGGCGTCGAGGGACTGGATCGCGATCACTGGCACATCTGGCCCGACCCGGCAGGTGAACTGCTGCTGTGTCCACTGCCCGGAACCGACGACTTCCAGCTGAACGCCAAGATCACCGGTGAGGAGTTCACCGCGACGCCCGAGACCGTGCGCGGCCTGGTCGCCGCTCGTACCCATCTGCCCTCCGACGCCGTCACAAACGTGCGGTGGTTCTCGTTCTACCGGCCTCGTACCGCGATGGCCGAACGCTTCCGTCAGGGACGGGTCTTCCTCGCCGGGGACGCCGCACACGTGCATCCGCCCGGCGGTGGCCAAGGGTTGAACATCGGTGTGCAGGACGCCTACAACCTGGGCTGGAAGCTGGGCCAGGTCATCGGCCGCCATGCTCCGGACACGCTGCTGGACAGTTACGAGGACGAGCGCCGGGCCGCCGCGGCGGACACGCTGGACCTCAGCACGCGCCTGTACCGAGCCGGCCGCAAACCTCAGAACGCCGACGAGCAGGCACGCCACCGGGGGCGGGTCTGCCACCTGCTGTCGGTGCACTACCGCGACAGCGAGCTCTCGACCGACGCGCGGGAGCGCCGTCCCCCGACCGGTCCGCAGGCCGGCGACCGGGCGCCCGACCTTCCGTGCGTCACCACCGAGGGCCCCTGCAAGAACCTCTTCGACCTGCTGAGAGGCCCGGACTTCGCTGTGCTCGCGGTGAACTGTGCCGCGCCCCCCGAGGCAGTGGGGCTGCGCACCCACCAGGTGACCGGCGGGCCGCTCGCGCAGGAACTCGGCACCGGGCTGTTCCTCATCCGCCCGGATCACCACATCGCTCTGGCCGCTGACGGCCCCGAGCATCTCGCCCGCTACCTGGAGGGCGTCGGTCTGAGGTAGCAGGTGCATGCATCTCGAGTACCGGCCCCGTCCGGCTCCTTCAGGGCCGATGCAGGTCAGGCGCAGGTCCGGTGGCGAGACGTCACCGGACCTGCCGGAGCGTGACGTCAGCGTCGGCGGGCCCAGCCGCCACCGACACCGGCCACCTGCAGAGCCAGACACATCAATCCCAGCAACATGACGTTCGTCGAAGAGAACACATCGTTGGTGCTGATCTCTGCCGCGTTGATCAGGAACGCCAGGAAGAACAGCACTGCCGCGACTATGCCGAGCATGACGAGCTCCTCTCGAAGGGGATGCAGCCCGTATGCCCCGCCTTCACGCCCGCAGACACCGGGGCGTTCGCCCGCCTGTGCGAGCGCCGACGAAGTCTTCCGGCAGCCGCAACTCGCACCTCGGGTGTCAACTCGCCCTGCACATCCTCTCGTTGACACCGGATATCGCAGACCTGAAGCCGACGCCGGGCAAAAGGACGCTGCTCAGCGGGAACAAGCCCCTGCTCTTGTCCGTACCATCTCCCTCCAGGACACGTGCGGTACGACAGGAAGGGGCAGCGCCATGCCCGAGACAGCAACTCCCGCCACCGAACTGGCATCGCAGTACATCGCCCAGGTGACGGGCGACCTCGATGCGAACCTGAAGGAACAGGAACGCATCAGCGCGGACATCGCCTCCCTGCAGGAGCAGCTCACCGCTCTGCAACATGACCACAGCGTGCTGGTAAGCATGCAGCAGGCACTCGGCATCACCCAGGCCCGGACCGGGCCCGCGGCCGAGTCCGAGAGCGCCACCGTGCCCGCTCCTCGACGGAAGAAGGCCGCCGCCGCGGCCGGCGGGAAGCAGAAGGCACGCAAGTCGGCTGCCGCGCCCGCCAAGAAGACGGCCCGGAAGCCCGCGGCCACGAAGGCGAGCACCGCACAGGCCGCCGAGCTGACGCTGGTCGAGCTCATCCGCCGCCACCTCTCCGAGCAGAAGGAGCCGCGCTCCGCCGCCGAGATCTCCACGGCGCTCGGCCAGGCCCACCCCGGCCGTGACATCTCGCCCAAGGTCGTACGCGTCACCCTCGAAGGCCTCGTGGCCAAGAGCGGGGCCGAGCGCTCGAAGCAGGGCAGGTCCGTCTTCTACAGCGCGCCGGCGCAGAGCGTGGAGGCCGCATCCGAAACCGGGACACAGCCCGAGCCCACGGACAGCTGACGGCAGGAGCCACCTGCCCGCCCGACAGGAGCGCCTGACACAGCGCCGGCCGGGGCCCTCTGAGCGCTGGTCCGATGCGCTGCCGGTGAGCGCACCTTGCGATAAGTTGCCCGCCATGACTGAACCAGGGCCCGAGTCCCTCAGGGGGGCGCCCGCTCCCTTGCGGACCGAACGGCTCGTGCTCCGCGCGTCCGAGGCACGGGACCGTGCCGCGTTCATCGAACTGTTCGCGTCGCCGGACGTGGGCACCTACATCGGCGGCGCCCGCCCGCGTGATGAGCTCGAGCGTGTCGTTCCCGAGGTGCCGGGGCGTCGCTCCGGCCTTTTCGTGATCGAATTCGAGGGGGCGATGATCGGCATGGTCACGCTTGACCGGCGTGGCGCGGAGCGTCCGGGTCATGTCCGGCCGGAGGGCGGGGAAGCCGAACTCGGTTACATGCTGCTGCCGGAAGTCTGGGGGTGCGGCTATGCCGCCGAGGCGTGCGCTGCGGCGCTCGACCGGTTCAGCCACGCGTATCCCGGCGAGCCGGTGGTGCTCTGCACTCAGACCGCCAACGAGCGGGCGATGCGCCTCGCGGTGAAGCTGGGGTTCGCCGAGGTGGAGCGGTTCGAGGAGTACGACGCCGAGCAGTGGTTCGGGGTGTGGGAGCAGGCCACGCCCGCCGGTTGAGCGGCCGCCTCCCACGAGGGGAGAACGGCGTCTCGGGCCGGGACTGAGTCAGCTCACGGGGTGGGCGCAGGCGTCTGCCGTGGCCGGGGCGTCGGTCGGCTGCGCGTGTCCGGGGGCCGCCGGTTCCGGGCGGGTGTCCGGGGTGTCGAGGCGGAGCATGGCTGCCTCGTCCGGGGTGCCGGGGGCTGCCTGGTAGACGACCATGCGCTGGCCGCCCGTCCTGGCCAGTCGCATGACCTCGTAGGTCAGGGTCATCGGGCCGACCTCGGGGTGCCGGAACGCCTTCTGGCCGCCGCCGCGTTCGCAGACGTCGTATCGCTCCCAGAGGGCGGCGAACTGCGGTGACGTCAGCATCAGTTCGCCGACGAGTGCGGCGAGTTCGGGGCTGTCCGGGTCGGCCCCGGCGACCGCCCGCAGATGCGCGACCGACCGGGCGACGGTCTCCTCCCAGGGCTCGTAGAGCGTCCGGCCCACCGGGTGCAGGAAGACATAGCGCGTCAGGTTCCGCTGGTCCTCGGGCCAGTCCCACAGCCCGGGCAGCAACCGCCGGCCGGGCGGGTTCGCGGCCAGGACGCGGCTGTGCCGGCTCACCACGTAGGCGGGCAGCGGACGGACCGACTCCAGCATCCGCAGCACCGAGTCGCGTACGTCGTGGTCCGCGCAGGCCTGCAGCTCGGAGGCGCGGCCGGAGGCCAGCTCCGCGAGTTCGTGCAGGCGCTCGAAGCCGTCGCCGCGCAGCCGGAGGGTACGGCCGAGGGCGTCCACGACTGCCGGAGAGGGGTTGGTCTCCCGGCCGCGCTCCAGGCGGATGTAGTAGTCGACGCTCACTCCGGCCAGTGCGGCCAGCTCCTCGCGACGCAGTCCGGGAGTGCGGCGCAGGCCCGCGCCGGCCGGGAGACCGACATCCTCCGGGCGTACCTGCGCTCTGCGGGCCTTCAGGTATCGGCCCAGCTCCGTGCCCCTCGCATCCCCTGCTGTCATCCGGGCATTGTCGCAGGTGGTCAAGAGGTGTGAGGGGCCGTGTCAGGGCCAGGAACGCCGCACCCCGGGCTGAGTGCGGTCTGTCGGGGGCCGCGGGCAGGGCGGAGGGTGTGTGGTGGAGCGGGCGGCCCGGCCGCCGGAGCCCAGGGGGTGCGCGACACCGGACCGCGGCCCCGGTGCGCCGAGGCCGCCCGCCCGGGCCCGTCCCTTGCACCCTCCCTTTCCCCAGCCGTTCTCGCGGATTTCAGGAGCTCACCATGCCGGCCACCCCGCCCCTGCCCTCCTCCACCGCCTCAGCTCCCGGGCGCGAGGCAGAGGCGACGGCACCCAAGCCAGGGCGACATACGCAAACGCCGGACCAGGGCCTACCGGTCGGGCCGACCTCCGAGACCGTCACCGCGCCGCGACGGGGCGGCGCCGCCCTGGTCGCCTCACTGCTCGGCTTCACAGTGATCACCATCGACGTCTCGGCCGTGAACATCGCGCTGCCCTCCATCCGGAGCTCCCTCGACAGCGGAATGTCCGGACTGCAGTGGGTCGTCGACGCCTACACTCTGATGTTCGCGGCGCTGATGCTCTCGGCGGGCGCGCTCGCCGACCGCACCGGCGCCCGCCGCGCCTACACCTGGGGCGTCGCCCTGTTCACCCTCGCGTCCCTCGCGTGCGCACTGGCACCCGACATCGGTGTGCTGATCGCCTCGCGCGTGGCGCAGGGCGCTGCCGCCGCGATCGTCATGCCGGCCTCGCTGGCACTGATCCGGCAGGCCTACGAGGACGCGCGGGCGCGCGCCCGGGCCATCGCCCTGTGGACGGTCGGGGGCTCGGTGGCGATGGCCGCGGGGCCTGTGCTGGGCGGACTGCTCACCGACACGGCCGGCTGGCGGGCGGTCTTCCTGCTCAACCTTCCCGTGGGCGCGGTCGTCCTGGGCCTGCTGGTCCGGGTGCCGCGTTCTGCGCGCCGGCCCGCATCGCTGGACGTCGCCGGCCAGCTCACCGCCGTAGTGGCCCTGGCAGGGCTGGCGTTCGCGGTGATCGAGGGCGGCCACCTGGGCTGGACCAGCGGACCCGTCCTGGGCGCCGCCGCGCTCGCGCTCGTCTCCGGTTGCGCCTTCCACGCGGTGGAGGCCCGGCACCCTCGGCCGATGGTTCCGCCGGCCATGCTGAGGGACCGCCGGGTAGCCGTCCCACTCGCCGTCGGATTCGCCGTCAACGCCGCCTTCTACGGAGGGATCTTCCTGCTCGGGCTGTACTACCAGCAGCTGCGCGGCATGTCGGCCGTCGCGGCCGGTTTGATGTTCGTGCCGATGTCGGCGGTCGTGACGGCGACCAACCTGGTGTCCCCTCGCCTCGCCGAGCGAGTCGGGCGACGCCCGGTCATCGTCATCGGGCAGCTCGTCTTCACCGGAGCGATGCTGGCCATGCTGCCCCTCGCCGCACAGACCCCGCTGTGGCTCGTGCTCGTCCTGCTGTTGCCGCTCAGCGTCGGCGGGGCACTCGCGGTGCCCGCCGTGACGGCGCTGCTGATGGATGTCGTCCCGCAGGGGCGGGCAGGAACGGCCTCCGGGCTCCTCAACTCCCTTCGCCAGACCGGCGGTGCGCTCGCCGTCGCCCTCTTCGGAGGTCTGCTCTCCGGGCCCGGCGGAGCCTTCTCCCTTCCGGGCATGCGCGTGGGCCTCCTCACGGTCGCCGCCCTCCTCCTCGCGACCGCCGCTCTCGCCCGGCTCCTCCTGCCCCGGGGGTGACGTGGCGCCGCCGCCCAGGTCCGCAAGCGGCAGCCCGCCGTGGTCGGCACCAGGGGCCGGCTCGGCGTCACCGCTGCCGCGACATGCGGCACGATGGGCCCTCGACGAGGAGGACCCGGTATGAGCTACGACTTGCGGGCAGTGATCGCGGCCGGAGAGGCACTGCGTGTGGCCACACGGGGCCTGACTGCCGCCCGGACGACATCGATCGGACAGGGTCTGTCGCTCCTGCCGGTGACGGACGCGCTGCGCGAAAGCGTTGCAGACGGGGGTAGGCCAGGCGCGTTGGGCTTCCATGGGCTCCCGGGCGCGTTCGAGGAGATCCTGGCCGACTGGTCGACCCGTGGGCCTGTGGCGTACGTGGAGGCCGAGTACTTCGGCGGGGTGGGCGAACAGGGGGCTGCAGTGTGGGACGGCGGTGGCCTCGTGCTCGGACCGCTCCGTGTGGAGGAAGGCGAGCCCTTCGCGCCGGCCGGCAGCGCTGTCTCTCAAGCGCTACGGCGGCTTGGAGTCGTAAGGAGCGCCGGTCAGGACGAGTTTTCGGCCGTCGGTCTGGACCGGCACCGGTGCACCGACGCGTGGGGTGCCCTGACCCGTACCGGCTGAGGCCACGGAGTGGCTCGGCAAGGTGGCAGGTCACCGGCCGGTGCGCGGCGGGGCCACGCCGCCGGATGGACCAAGCAGCCGGTTTGGGGTGCAAGGGACATAATCTGCGCGATATGAAGAAATGCCATATCGCACCTCTGGCGTGTCTGGCGGCGCTGGTCGGGACGGGGCTCGGTGCCGCTCCGCCCACCGCCGCCCACACGGTTCATGTCGTACGACCGGGAGAATCGATCCAGAAGGCGGTGGACGCCGCCCGGCCGGGCGACACCGTGCTGCTCGCGCGCGGCACCCACCACGGGAGCGTCAACGTGACCACGCCGGGGCTCACCCTGCAGGGCATGGGCCGCGGCACGGTACTCCGGCCGGCGCAGGGCACGAGCACCGCCACCACCGCCCCGAGCACCGCTTCGCCCCTCGCGAAGGCCGCCGACAGCTGTGCCGCGGCCGGCAACGGCATCTGTGTGGTGGGCACGAAGGACCACGGCGCCGACGACGTCACCATCGCCTCCCTGACGGTGACCGGCTTCGACAAGACCGGCATCTACGCCCACGAGGCCGACGGGCTGACCGTGCAGGATGTCACCGCCGTCGGCAACGGGGTGTGGGGCATCGCCACCGAGTATTCGCTCCGTGGCGTGTTCCGCGGCAACACAGCCCGGGACAACGGCGACGCGGGCCTGCTCCTCGCCAACTCGGTGAAGGAGGAGCTGGGGGCCCCGGACACCGGGGGCACCGTGGTGGAGCACAACCGGCTGGAAGGCAATCGGATCGGCGTCACCGTCCGCCGGCTGCGCAACCTGACGGTCGAGGGCAACCACCTCACGGGCAACTGCGCGGCGGTTTTCGTCGTCGGAGACGAGAACAAGCCCAAGGCCGGCTTCGTGACCGTGCGCGCCAACCGCATCGAGCGCAACAACAAGTCCTGCCCCAAGACCGCACGGCTGGACGCCCTGCAGGGATCCGGCATCGTGGTGACGGGCGCGGACGACAACCTGATCACACACAACGTGATCAAGGACAACGTCGGCAACTCCTCCTTGTCGGGAGGCATCGTCCTGTTCAAGAGCCTGGTGGGCACGCCCAGTGAGCGGAACCGGATCAGCGACAACCTGCTGCAGGGCAACTCCCCCGCGGACCTGGTCAACACGGACACCGGCCTGGGCAACACGTTCCAGGACAACTCCTGCGGGTCGTCCCGGCCCACCGGTCTGTGCTGACCGCCCACCTCGTTCTTCGTGAACCCGGGGCTCGTACCCAAGCCCCGTGATCCTCGTGCTTCACACGACCCCAGAAGGAAGGAAGGCGGCACATGACGACCACTCAGCCTGCCCCTGCGCCGTCCATGCGACTGCGGGAACTCGCATTCGGGGCGGCATGTGCCGCCGCCCTGCGCGCGGCCGCCCGGCTGGGCGTCGCCGACGCCCTCGGTGACACCCCCATGGCCGTGGAGGACATCGCGGCCGCGGTGAAGACCGAACCCCGCCCGCTGCGCCGGCTCCTGCGGGCCCTGTCCTGCTACGGCGTCTTCGCCGAGCAGCCGGACGGTACCTTCGCGCACACCGACGTCTCCCGGCTGCTGCGCGAGGACGACCCCGACAGTCTGCGCGCCATCTCGCTGTGGTGCACCGAGCCGTGGACCTGGGACGCCTGGCCGAAGCTGGACGAGGCGGTGCGCACCGGCCGCAATGTGGTGGAGGGCCTGTACGGCAAGGAGTTCTTCCCGTACCTCAACGAGGACGCCCCGGAGTCGGCCGACGTCTTCAACCGCGCCATGACGACCTCCAGCGTGCAGTCGGCGCGCGATGTCGCCGAGTTCCTCGACCTGTCGGGGAGCGCGTCGGTCGCCGACATCGGCGGGGGCCAGGGACACGTGGTCGCGAGCCTGCTGGACAAGTACCCCACGATGCACGGGACGCTGCTCGATCTCCCCCGGGTGGTGGAGAACGCCCTGCCGAGACTGCGCGCCGGGGGCGACCTCGCGGACCGTGCGCGCGTGGTGCCGGGCGACGTCCGGACGGCCGTCCCGGTGCAGGCCGACGTCTACGTCATCAAAAACATCCTGGAGTGGGACGACGAGAGCACGGCCCGCACGCTGCGCAACGTCCGTGAGGCCGGTGGTCCCGGGACGCGGGTCGTGGTCATCGAGAACCTCGTCGACGACACGCCGTCCATGCGGTTCAGCACCGCGATGGACCTGCTGCTGCTCCTCAACGTGGGCGGGGCGAAGCACACCACCCGGAGCATGGTGGACCGGCTGACCGATGCCGGCCTGGTCATCGACGACATCAGTCCGGTCAACCCCTACCTGCACGCGTTCGACTGCCACGTCCCGGGCTGATCCGACCGCGTCCCGTGGAGCCCTGGTGCCCGGGGCGCCACCGCAACCGCCGGGGGGGGGGGGGGCCCCCGCCCCCCCCCCCCCCCCCCCCGGGGCCCCCGGGGGCCCCCCCCCCCCCCCCCCCCCCCCCCGGGGGATGGGGGCCCCCATCGCGTC
>NZ_JBHJPX010000018.1:44335-123094 GCF_042262425.1 Streptomyces sp. NPDC056373 | reverse complement strand
ACTCCCACATCGACACCTGTCTCGGGGGCTCGTTTTTTTTTATAAGAGCCCGCACCCGCCCGCGTCCGGTGGCCCCGTGGTGCCCGGGGCCCCCCCGCAACCGCGGGGCGCGGGGTCCGCCGCGTCGCGGACCCGGCGCCCGGTCGTCACCGGCGGCGTCAGCCGGCCGGCTCACGCTCCCAGAGGTAGAAGCGCTGCGCCATGGCGTCCTTGGGGGAACGCCAGGTCTCGGGGTCGTACGCGCTGACGTACGCGGCCAGCCGTTCGCTGACGTCCCGGAACTCGGGGTGACCGGCGACCTTGGCGATGGCGGGACCGGGATCGCGCTCGGCCTCGATCAAGTGCATGTACACATCGCCGAACTGGAACAGGCTGCGCCGTGTCACCCCGACGAGCCGCGGCAGCTCTCCCCGGTCGGACTCCTGGAAGACCTTGGCGATGTCGGGCGCCGATCCGGGGGCCATCCGGGCGACGATCAGAGCTTGGTGCATGGGGTGGGTCTCCGTCCGGCTCAGTCGTTCAGACGGTGCGTCGCACCGCGCTCCGCTGCGATCTTCTCGATGCGGTCGCGGATCAGGGCCATCTGCACCTTGGAGTTCCGGTTGATGTTGTCGGTCATCCACTCGTCGTCGACCGGCGCGTCCGGCTTCATCGCGAAGTCCTGTGTCCAGACCATGCGCGTGCCGGCCGGTACCTCCTCGTACCGCCAGTGGATGTCCATGTGGTCGAAGGGGCCCGTCTCGACCCGGCGGGCCTTGACCGTGAGCGTCTCGCGGTCCGGCTCGCGCTCCGAGACCCAGCTCCACACGGTGCCGTTCTCGTCCGGGTGCATGGTCAGCCGGAAGGTCGTCCTGTGGCCCTGCCGGGACAGGATCTCGACGGAGGCGTACTCGCTGAACAACTGCGGCCAGTTCTCCAGGTCGTTGGTCACCTCCCAGACCAGGTCCAGGGGTGCCGCGATGGTGATCTCGTTCTGGGTGTGTCCGGTCATTTCATGCTCCTGTCAGCAGTGCGCTGTTGACGAGGTCGAGAAACTGCCGGGGTGTCTTGGAGCGTTCGGCGTCGGTCGGCATCGGCGTGCCGTACCGGTTCTCCAGCTCACCCACGATGCCCAGCAGCCCCAGCGAGTCGACGCCGAGGCCTTCGAAGGCCGTGTCGTCGCGGCGGAGTTCCTCCGGCGTGACGGTGACACCGGTGCATTTCTTCATGAGCTCGGCCAGCTCTTCCACAGTGATGCGGTCGGTCATGCCGTTCCCTTCCTCTCCTGCTCCGCGGCGCCTCACCGCGAGGCGCCGGTGACGCCGTGCCGCAGCACGAGCGCCGAGTTCGACCCCATGAGTCCCCGGCTCAGCACCAGTGCCGTGCGTACCTCGGCGGTACGGGCCCGGCCGGTCACGAGGTCGAGGTCGTGGCAGATGTCGAAGACATGGGGGGTGGGCGGGATCAGTCCGTGCTCCATCGAGAGCACCGCCGTCGCGGCGTCCATCAGCGGCGCCGCGCAGTAGGCCCGGCCGATCCCGGTCTTCGGCGCGGTGACGGGCACGCGGGTGCCGTGTGCCCCGAGAGCGTCGGCGATGGCCAGGGCCTCGGCGCGGTCCGCCTCCGGTACGCCGAGGGCGTCGGCGAAGACGACGTCGATGTCCTCGGGAGCACAGTCGGCCTCGGCCAGGGCTCCTCGGACGGCCTCGGCGAGTCCTTCCCGGGACGCCTCCCAGCGGGAGGCCCCGGTGAAGGTCGCCGCGTGTCCCGCCAGGTGGGCCCGCACGCGTGCACCCCGCTCCCGGGCCATGCCCTCGGCCTCCACCACGACCATGGCGCCACCCTCTCCGGGCACGAACCCGCAGGCCGAGGACGTGAAGGGACGGTAGGCACGGGTCGGGTCGTCGACCGTGCTGAGCTCTGGATAACCGAGCTGGCAGACCATCGAGTAGGGCGCGATCGGCGCCTCGGTGGCACCGGTCACGATCACGTCGGTGCCGCGCCGCACGGCCCGCGCCGCGTGGGCGAGGGCGTCCAGGCCGCCGGCCTCGTCGGCGGCGACGACCGAGCAGGGACCCTTGAAGCCCCGGCGGATGGAGATCTGGCCGGTGCTGGCGGCGTAGAACCAGGCGATGGACTGGTAGGGGCCGACGAAGCGACTGCCCTTGCCCCACAACTGCTGGAGTTCGCGCTGCCCGAACTCGCCGCCGCCGGAACCGGCCGCGGTGACCACGCCCACGGAGAACGGCGCCTCGTCGGTCTCGGTCCGGTGCAACTGGGCGTCGTCCAGCGCGAGGTCGGCCGCGGCCATCGCGAAGTGGGTGAAGCGGTCGGTCTGGACCAGGAAGCGTTCCTCGATGGCCGCCGACGGGTCGAAGTCGCGCACCTGGCCCGCCACCCGCAGCGGCAGGTGCTCACAGCCCTCCCGGGTGATCCGCTCCAGGGCGTTGATGCCCTCCGTGGTGGACTTCCAGAAGGTCTCGGTACTGGCTCCGTTGGGCGCGACCACACCGATTCCCGTGACCGCCGCGCGCCGTGTGCGGGGTTCGCTCATCGTGTCTTCTCCCTCGGCCGGTTCATGACCACCGCGGACTGGAAGCCACCGAATCCGCTGCCCACCGAGAGCACGCTGGCGAGCTCGCGCTCGCGGGCGACGCGCGGAACGTAGTCCAGGTCGCATTCGGGGTCGGGCGTCTCGTAGTTCGCGGTCGGCGGTACCACCTGGTGGGCCAGGGCCAGCACACAGGCGACGAGTTCGATCGCTCCGATGGCGCCCAGGGAGTGGCCCACCATCGACTTGATGGAGCTCATGGGGGTGTCGTAGGCGTGCGGGCCCAGAACCCGTTTCACCGCGGCGGTCTCGTGACGGTCGTTCTGCTTGGTGCCCGACCCGTGCGCGTTGACGTAGTCGATCGCGGTGGGGTCGAGCCGAGCGCAGTCCAGTGCGTCCTCGATCGCCCGTGCCATCTCCAGGCCTTCGCTGGTCAGGCCGGTCATGTGGTAGGCGTTGCCGAAGGTGGCGTATCCGCCGAGCTCGCAGTAGACGTGGGCGCCGCGGGCCCTGGCGTGCTCGAGCTCCTCCAGGACCAGGACGGCGCCGCCTTCGCCCATGACGAACCCGTCGCGGTCGGCGTCGAAGGGACGCGAGGCGTGGGCCGGGTCGTCGTTGTTCGGGGAGGTGGCCTTGATCGCGTCGAAGCACGCCATGGTGATCGGGGAGATCGGCGAGTCCGAGGCGCCGGCTAGGCACACGTCGGCCCGGCCCTCCTGCACGGTGTGGAAGGCGTATCCGACCGCGTCGAGCCCGGAGGTGCAGCCTGTGGAGACGGTCTGCACCGGGCCGCGCGCCCCGAAGCGCTCCGCCACCGTCGAGGCGAGTGTGCTGGGCGAGAACGCGCGGTGCAGTTCCGGGCCCGCCTTGCGGTGGTCCACGTCCCAGTGCTGTCCGCTGCTGCTGACCAGGACGTAGTCGTGCTCCAGCCGGGTGGTGCCGCCGACGGCGCTGCCGAGCGAGACGCCGACACGCCACGGGTTTTCGGCGCTCACGTCGAGACCGGCATCCCGTACCGCTTCGTCGCCCGCGACCATGGCGAACTGGATGTAGCGGTCGCAGCGTTCCACGTCCCGTGCGTCCAGACCGTGGGCAGCCGGGTCGAAGTCGCACTCGGCGGCGATCCGGGAACGCAGACCGGACGGGTCGAAGAACGTGATGGCCCGCGTGGCCGTACGCCCGGTCTCCAGGAGATTCCAGAAGGCCGGGACGCCTATGCCGCCGGGGGCGACGATGCCTATGCCGGTGACCACCACTCGTCGCGTCATGACCGGACCTGACGTCGTGCGGCTGCCTCCGCCCCCACCACCGCGGACTCGGCGTCGGTTCCCTCGGTGTCGACGTGGCCCAGCGGCGGGCTCGGTGCCAGCGGACCGAGGTGGAAGACCATCCGTGCCTGCACGTCGCCGACGTTGCGGAAGCGGTGGCGCACGTTGAGGGGGATCAGCAGCCCCTGCTCGGGCTGCAGCGGGTGCGGCTCGCCGTCGAGGTCCACCTCCAGCTGCCCGCACACCACGTACACGAACTCCTCGGAGTACGGGTGGTAGTGCTCGGCGATGCGGTCACCGGGCTCGATGAGGGCCACGCCCATGAAACCGCTGGTGGCGCCGACGGCGGCCGGAGTGAGCATGGCCCGCAGGTCACCGCCTCGCCGGCGGTTGGGCTCGACGTCGCTCATGCTCACGATTCTGGGACGAGATGTGATCACGCGTTCCTCCGTTGATGTGCTGCACGACCGTGGGAGAGGCGGTGCCCGCCTCTCCCACCAGGCGGTGAATCAGGCGTCGGGCGACCGGCGGTCGGTGACGAGCTCCATGCGGGCGATGTCGAGGAGGCGCGCCATGCCGGCGTCCTTCGACGCGGTGGTGTCCGTGCCCGCGTCGTCGAGGAGCGTCGTCAGTTCGGCCACCTGCGCCGAGTCGGTGAGCCCCAGGATCTGGGCGGGGTCGGCGGCTTCGAGCCCGTCGCGCACGTCGATGAGCCGTACGACGACGTCGTCGCGCTGGAAGATGGTGCTGCGCAGGACCGGGCTGCGCGGGTCCTCCGCCGCCGCCTCGTCCCTGCGCGAGAGGACTTCGGCCAGCTTCATGCCGAGGTCCGGCCGGGCCGGGTAGTACAGGGCGTACCGCTCGGCCTGAGGGTCCTGCCGCCCCGCCATCACGTGGTGGACGGCCGGCAGCGCGGCCCTGGTGAAGAAGACCCGGGCGGACTCGGGGTCGTCGAGGTCCCGGTCCTGCTCCAGATGGGGGTTGATGGCCTCCTCGACGGCCCGGACCTCGGGCTGCCGGGCGACGTGACGCAGCGCGGCCAGCAGGTCGCCCCGTACCTCGATGGCCCGCACCACGCGGTTGCCGTGCATGAACAGGGAGGTGCGGCACAGCCGGGTGGTGTCGTCGACCTGCGGCTCGGGCGAGGCGTAGTCGGAGAGGATCTTGGCGACGATCTCCTCGCTGCCCGGCTTGACGGTGAACGTGAGGGCGTGCCGGATGACGCCGTCGCCGATCCTGGGCGCCGTCTGGAGCCGGCGTTCCGCCGGGTCGGCGTCCGCCGCCGGGCCGCCGGTCTCGCGGACGACGTGGAAGCGCAGGGACCGGGTGTCGCGCACGCAGCTGTGCAGCGGCTCCACCATCCGCACGTGTTCCTCGCTGTTGACCCAGGCGAGGAACGGCGGGGCGCTCTCCCACTCGCTGGTGATGAGCCATTGCGAGGGGTTCTCGATCGACTGGCACAGCTGGTCGCTGACGTGCCCGGGGACGGACGCGACCTGGTTGCACAGCTGTTCGTAGGCGTCGAGGAACTCCTGGTGGGCGCCGTCGTGGACGTCGACCAGGAGGACGACTCGGAGCCGGGAACCGTCGAACACGGACTGCGAGACATGGTGCGACGCTTGTTGCGCCCGCGAACCTGCAACCCGTTCGGATGTGGTGGTCATCCTGCGCACATCTCCTTCGCGGAGGGGAAAGTGAACGTTGGCCGCAGTGATGCGACGTCAGCGTTCCTCGATCCTGTGCCCGTCCCCGCACATCGCGCGACTCGGACGAAGTACGTGAGTGACAGGGCGGATGACGAGCGGACCCGCTGGGCGCGGGGGACCTCGGCCGTCGGCGTGCTCCTCGGCCCGCCGGTCGCGGTCCTCCGCTCAGGTGATGCGCGCGTCCGCGGTCCCGGCGTCCTTCTGCCCGTGTCACCGTCTTCGCCACCGGCGTCAGAGGCGCCGGTGGCGAAGACGGCCGAGGCCGCCGCCGGGGGGGGCAGGACTCACGCAGAAACCACCGCCGCGGGCTGGGCGCGCGGGCTCAGGCGACCGCCAGCCCGGTCCTCAGGACCTCGCGCAGCACCGCCTCGGCCCGCGCGTCCGGACCCGGTGACCGCCACAGGACGAAGCCGTCGGGCCGGACGAGCACGGCACCCCCCGGCCCCGTGCCGTGGCGCTCCGCCCAGTCGGTCGCGTCCTCGGGCGCCAGATCGGCCTGGGCTCCGGTGCCCACCCGGTACGACTGGAGCGGGAGGGACAGTTCGCCGGCGAGGCGCACGGCGGCCGTGTGCCACTCGTTCGGCTCCGAGGCGTCGCTGAGCAGGACGAGGGACCGCTCGTAGAGGTCGAGGGTCGAGATCCGTTCGTCCCCGCGGCGCACCCACAGGTGCGGCGCCCTGCTGCCGGGTGCGCCGGTCAGGTCGAGGCTCTCCGGCACCACCGGGGCCGCGGGGTCGGCGCCGACGACCGCACCCTGCGGGTAGCGGTAGCCGAGGGCCACGTTGAGGATTCCCTGCCGTGGGCCACCACCGCCCGCTCCGGGCGGGGCGGCGAATCCCGGGTGGCTGTGTTCGGCCGACCGGGCCGCGGCCCGCGCGCTGGTGGCCTCGGCCACGGGCCGACGCTCGGCGTCATAGCTGTCCAGCAGTTCCTCGCCGGCCCAGCCGTCGAGTACGGCGGCCAGCTTCCAGGCGAGGTTGTGGGCGTCCTGGATGCCGGTGTTGGACCCGAAGGCCCCGGTGGGGGACATCTCATGAGCCGAGTCACCGGCGAGGAACACCCGCCCCGACCGATAGCTGCGGGCAACCCTCTGGGCGGCGTGCCAGGGCGCCTTGCCGGTGATCTCCACATCGAGGTCCGGCACGCCCACCGCCCGGCGGATGTGTTCGGCGCACCAGTCGTCCGTGAACTCCTCCAGCGACTGCCCGTGCTCGGGGTGCCAGGGGGCGTGGAAGACCCAGTTCTCCCGGTTGTCCACGGGCAGCAGGGCGCCGTCGGCCTCCGGGTTGGTCAGGTAGCAGACGATGAAGTGGCGGTCGCCCACGACGTCGGCGAGGCGGCGCGAGCGGAAGGTGAGGCTGACGTTGTGGAACAGGTCGCCGGGTCCGCTCTGGGCGATGCCGAGCTGCTCACGCACGGGACTGCGGGGGCCGTCCGCGGCGACGAGATAGTCCGCGCGGATGGTGGTGTGCTCACCTGTCTCCCGGCTCTTGACCACGGCGGTGACACCGGTGAGGTCGCTGTCGAACGACATCAGTTCGGTGGAGAAGCGCAGGTCGCCGCCGTGCCCGCGGGCGTGGTCGAGCAGGACCGGCTCGAGGTCGTTCTGGCTGCACAGGCACCAGGCGCTGGGGCTGAAGCGGGCCAGCCCGCCGCCCGGGTCGATGTCCCTGAACAGCCACTCGCCCGCGTCACCGACCAGGGTGGGCGCCTGCAGGATGCCGTGGTTGACGGACAGGGTGGCGGCGGCCTCCTGGATCGCCTTCTCCACCCCCGCCACCCGGAACAGTTCCATGGTGCGGACGTTGTTGCCCCGGCCCCGCGGGTGGATGGAGGTGCCCGCGTGGCGCTCCACCAGCAGGTGCCGTACGCCCAGCCGCCCCAGGAACAACGAGGTCGCCAGGCCGACCAGGGAGCCGCCCACGATGAGGACCGGGACGTCGATGGTGTGGGGGCCCGCCTGCCCGGCTCGTTCTTTCATCACTCTCGCCTCCAGTGCGTCGGTGCCGCCGGCCCTGCCGGTTGCGGCGGCGATCCTCATCCATGCCCCGGGGAGGTGACGGCGGCTCAGGCTTCACCCGCGTGCTTCGCGGCACGGCCCTTCGGGAGAGCGGGGGGGGATCGCACCGCGCAGGGACGGTCAGTCGCCGACTCGTCCGGCATCGACACGCTGCCCACGGGAGTCGTCCACGATGACGGGCACGCCATCGGGGATCTGCCCCCGAAGCCGGTCGAGCAGCGGCTGCACCGGGGGAAGGTCACCGGGGAGGCGGACATGGATGTGCATCGTCCGCGAGACGGCGTCGACGCCGGTGACGGATGCGCCCGGCTGGTTCGCGAGCCACTGCTGCGCCGCTGTCTTCGCGCGCCCCGTCCAGATCTCGAGCAGAAGCGTGAGCGCGGTGTTCGCGGCCAGGGGGATGAACACGGCGGCGAAGAGCAGTGCCATGGCCGTGTACGCCCGGCGCGCGGGGCCGCCGGCTGCCTTCACGGTTGCTCGGTCGTGGCCGAGGCCCGCGAAGATCACCATGCCGCCGAACACCAGGGCGAAGAAGTTGGACACGAAGAGCACCAGGGCGCCCAGAGCCGGCCACCCGTCCAGCTGTCCCAGGCACACGCCCGACACCACCAGGGGCGGGACGAGCGAGATGGCGATCGCGACCCCGGGCAGCACGGCGGCGACGTCCCGTCGGGCGAGTGCGACCGCGCCGGCGAGACCCGTGGCCAGGGCGGCGACCAGGTCCAGAAGCCCTGGTGACGTCCGCGAGTGGATCTGGCTGTTGGAGAGCAGATCGTAGTCGTCGGGGAGCACCTGCGAGAACACCGTGCCGAGTGCGATGACCAGGACGCACGCGCACAGGACCACGCCGAGACCGCCGGTGCGTCGGCGTCGCACCGAGCCGAGGGCGATCCCCATGATCGGTGTCGACAGGGGCGCGATGATCATCGCTCCGATCACGGTCGCCGTCGAGTCCGTCAGGACCCCGCAGGCTGCGATGACCGACGACAGCGTCAGCATGGTCCAGAACGCCGAACGTTTGGACCGGGTGTCCCCGGACGACAGATCCAGGTCCTCGGCCAACTCCTGAAGCGAGCGGCGTTGGGGAACCGGCAGAACGAGGGCGACGACACCGCGGGTCATGCCTTCAAGAAACCACAGCGGTCACGCGCACCCCGGCCAGGACACGGCCGTCCTCGCCGACTCCGCCGTACTCCCCGAACGAGCCGGGCCGGCGCCCCTCCTACGGAGTGCGAGGCCCACGGCCCGGTGCTGGAATGGTGGCGGGGGCGGCAGGAGACAGCCGCGAGAGCCAGAGGTGACACCATGAGCGAGGAACTCGGAGACGTGGGGCCCATCGACTACCTGGTCGTCGAGTTCCCCGGCAACCGTATGACCGGTGAGGGCTTCCCCCTCCTCGTCGATCTTGTGGACCGCGGCCTGATCCGGATCCTGGACCTGATGTTCGTCAGGAAGGACGACGACGGAACGGTGACCGGCATGGAGATCGCCGACCTCACCGGAGACGGCAAGCTCGACCTGGCCGTCTTCGAGGGCGCTTCGTCGGGTCTGCTGGGCCAGGACGACATCGAGGAGGCCGCCACCGCGCTGGAGCCCGGCTGCTCCGCGGGCATCCTGCTCTACGAGAACGTGTGGGCCGCGCCCTTCGCCGCCGCCCTGCGCCGTGGCGGGGCCAGGATGGTCGCTTCGGGGCGCATCCCGGTCGATGCCGTCGTCGCGGCCCTCGACGCGGCCGAAGCGGCTCGCTGAACGGCGTTCGCCAACGCCGACGACCAGGAAGGGAAACAGCCATGCCAGGTCTGATTCGCGGGGTCGCTCGAACCGCCGTCGTCGCCGGGACGGCGACCGCCGTGTCGAACCGCGTGACCCGACGTCAGCAGGGCCGATGGGCAGCGCAGGAGGGATACGGGGCGTACGCGCCCGCGCCGCAGTCCGCCGCCGAACCGCCGGCTCCGGACATGACGGACAAGATCGAACAGCTGAGGCAGCTCGGTGAGCTCAGGGATCGGGGCGTGCTCACCGAGGCCGAGTTCGAGGAGCAGAAGCGCAGGTTGCTGCAGGCGTGATCAAGGTCGGTCGCCGGGAGGCCGGAGCGGCCTGACCACCTGTGCTGCGGACAGCCGGTGGGGAAGGGCCGCTCCGACCTCCCCAGGTGTCGCGGCCCCTCCCGTCCAGCGGCAAACGCTTACCCCGAGATGCGGGGCTCACTCCTCACCCCCGTCGGCGCTCGTCCGACGGCTTCCGCCGGCCCCGTACCTCTCATGTCTCACCGTTCAGCGCCGGGGCCGGTCCCCCGGCCCCTCCAGGGCTCCCTGCAGTTCCCTGAGCGCGGGCAGGGCGTCCTCGATGGCCCGTCGGCTTCGCGGTGTGAGTGCGGTCAGGGCGCTCCTCAGCTCCTCCGTGCTCACTCGGTCGTACCGGTCGAGGAGATCGAGAGCGTGCGGGGAGGCGACGAGGGTGACCGTGCGCAGGTCGGTCACCGACGGCCTGCGTTCGACGAGACCCGATGCGGTCATGGTGCGGACGAGGTTGCTGACCGTCGAGGAGGCCACTCGCAAACGGGAGGCGACGTCACGTGGCGCGAGGGGTCCTGCCTCGGCCAGGACTCTCAGGAGTTCGATCTGGGCTTCGGGAAGATCCGGCAGGTCTTCCGCACGGCGGGTGCGCAGCAGCACGGCTCGCCTGAGGGGCCCGATGAGGCGGCCGAGATCAGTCGCGGTGTCCATGGGTTCATGATGCCCTGCACATTGTTTTGCCACAAAATAGTTTTGTGGCAAAGTTGAGTGGTACCGCAATGTCGTACCGCAACGACCACGAGGAGGTCCCCCGATGGACAGCCGCGAAGCGCACGAGACCACCGTCCGCAGCCCCGTCCCCCCGCAGCAGCTCTCCGGCATCGTCGGCCACCGGTTCATCTACACCTATGCCAACGGCTGGCAGTACGAGATGTACGTGAAGAACCCGACCACCATCGACTACCGGATCCACTCCGGCATGGTGGGCGGCCGGTGGGTCAAGGACCAGCGGGTCGACCTGGTCCGGCTGGACGACGACCACTACAAGGTGTCCTGGAACGAGCCCACCGGCACCTCGGTCTGCGTGAACGTCATGCCCCAAAAGCGCCGCCTGCACGGAGTGATCTTCTTCCCGCGCTGGGTCGAGGAGCACGGCGAGCGCACCGTCCTCTACCAGAACGACCACCTCGACGAGATGCGCCGGTTCCGCGACGAGGGCCCGACCTATCCGATCCATGTGGTCCCGGAGTTCGCAGAGATCACCCTCTTCGAGTTCGTCGGCCCGGACGACGACACCGTCATCTCCACGGCACCGGGCGACCTCCCGCCCGGCTGGTCCGACCGCACCGGCTGACCGCACGGGCCCGGCCCCACGGTTCTTCCAAGATCGATTGTCAGTGGTGGGTGAGAGGGTGGACACACCAAGCCGGAACGAGGGGGAGCTGTGATGTCCGAAAGCCAGAACTACATCAACCACGTTGCTCTAGTGCTGGATGCCAGCTCGTCGATGTCGCACCTGAGTCGCAAGGTCGTCGAAGTCGCCGACCAGCAGATCGCCTATCTCGCCCGCCGCTCGAGGGAACTGGACCAGGAGACCCGCGTCACGGTGTACGTCTTCGCCGACAAGGTGGAGTGCGTCATCTACGACAAGGACGTGCTGCGCATGCCGTCGCTGAAGCAGCTGTACCGGACCGGTGGGATGACGGCCCTCCTGGCAGCCGCTCTGAAGTCGCAGAGCGAGCTGGCTCAGACGGCCCAACTGTACGGGGACCACAGTTTCCTGACGTTCGTCCTGACCGACGGGCAGGAGAACGCGAGCCACCGCTGCCCGGACGCCCCCGCCAGGAATCCACGTCAACTGGTCGAGGCCGTCGCGGAGATGATCCGGACCCAGCAGGACAACTGGACGCTGGCCGTGCTGGTGCCCGACCAGATGGGCAAGCGAGAGGCCATGCAGTGCGGCTTCCCCAAGGACAACATCGCCATATGGGACGCCACCAGCACACAGGGCCTCGAGGAGGCCGGGCAGGTGATCCGGCAGGCCACCGAGAACTTCATGATGGGCCGCACCCAGGGCATCCGCGGATCGCGTGCGGTGTTCTCCACGGGCGCGGAAGCGGTCAACGAAGACACCATCAAGGCGGCCGGGCTGACCCCGGCCGATCCGTCGAAGTACCAGCTGATCCCGGTCGCCCGCGACGCCGCGATCCGGGAGTGGGTCGTCGAGTGCGGGCACACCTACACCACCGGTGGCGCGTACTACGAGCTGAGCAAGTCGGAGAAGATCCAGGCGCGTAAGCAGATCGCGGTGCTGGAGAAGGAGACGGACCGCGTGTACACGGGGCCCCAGGCCCGCGCCCTGCTCGGGCTGCCCAGCACGGAGGTGCGCGTCAAGCCCGACCACAACGACCACTTCACCATCTTCGTGCAGAGCACGAGCGTCAACCGCAAGCTCGTGGCCAACACACGGCTGCTGCTCATGCTCTGACACCCCGTGAAGCCGACGGGGCTCCGGAGCTCGCAAGAGGGAAGGATGCCTCTTGGGGCCCCGGCGCTCCGTCGAACGGCTTCTGACGGCCCCCTGGAGCGCCGTCAGAAGCCCTGCCGAGCGGAGTTCGACCCGCCCGGTCCGTCAGTCGAGGAGTCCCGGAGACAGACCCAGTTCGTGTTCGCCGAGCGAGGCGAAGAAGCGCTCGACGTCGGCATCGGTGACCTCGGCCAGGGTCTTCGGCGACCAGCGCGGCCTGCGGTCCTTGTCGACGACCTGGGCACGGATGCCCTCCACCAGGTCGGGTGTCTCCAGGGCGGCACAGGACACGCGGTACTCCTGGTTCAGGACCAGCTCCAGCGGGCCGAGCGTCCGGGCGCGGCGCAGAGAGGCGAGGGTGACCTTGAGCGCGGTCGGCGACCTGGCGAGCAGGGTCTCCGCGGCCTCCTTGGCGGCGGAGTCACCGTGCGCCAGCAGCCGGCGCACGATCTCCTCGACGGTGCCGGCACCGTACCCGGCGTCGATCCAGTGACGCCCGGAGGCCAGGACGCCCTGCGGGGGTGTGCCCGCACAAGCGGCCAGGGCTTCCTCCGCGGGCAGCTCGGCCAAGGCGTCGAGGAAGTCCCGCAGCGAGTCCGTCGGCACGAAGTGGTCGGCGAGTCCGCACAGCATCGCGTCGGCCGCGCCGACCTGAGCTCCCGTCAGGGCCAGATGCGTGCCCAGCTCCCCGGGGGCTGCGGCGAGCAGGTGGGTGCCTCCCACGTCCGGCACGAAACCGATGCCTGTTTCCGGCATGGCGATCCGGGACCGCTCGGTGACGACACGGACGCTGCCGTGCGCCGAGACACCGACACCGCCGCCCATCACGATGCCGTCCATGACGGCGACGTACGGCTTGGAGCAGCGGGCGATGCGGGCGTTGAGGCGGTACTCGTCGCGCCAGAACGCGGCCGAGGCGCTGCCGTCGCCGTCGCGGGCGTCGTCGTGGATGGCGCGGATGTCACCGCCGGCGCACAGGCCGCGCTCCCCCGCGCCGGTGATGACGACGGTCTGCACGGCGGGGTCCCGCTCCCACGCGCGGAGCGCCTCGTCGATGCGGCGGACCATGGTGTGCGTGAGTGCGTTGAGAGCCCGAGGCCGGTTGAGCGTGATGTGGGCGGCGCGCCCGCTGGTGTGGAAGAGGACGGCTTCCCGTTCCTCGGTTCCGCTCATCGGAACGCCTCCCCCGGGCCGTGGGCCGCGTTGACGCGCATGTCCTGTCGGTTCCTTCCCGTTCCGGTGGAGGGCACTTCATCCGCCGCGGCCGGTGACGAACCACCTGGCCACTGTGGACCCTACGGTGCCTGATGACCTCCACGGACGTGCCGGCGGGGTGGACGGGGCGGGCCGTACCGATTCCGGGACCGGACCCGGAGCATGCCGCTCAGGCCGGTGATCTCCCGGAGGGCCGGGCGCCGTTCACCGGGCGGCACGTGTGCGCTACATTTTGCCTCTCTTTGACCGCGATCACTCATGATCTCTACGCTTCGGAGTTGGCACCCCCATGAGCGACATCGTCAACGGACTCGGCCGGGCCACTGCATACGGCGGTCTGGGACTGGTTCTGTTGCTCCTCGGCATCGTCCTGGTCGACGTGCTGACGCCGGGCAAGCTCGGCCGGCAGATCTGGCAGGAGCGCAACCGCAACGCCGCCACCGTCCTCAGTTCCGCGCTGCTCGGTATCGGCGGCATCGTGTTCACGTCGATCTGGACGACGTACGAGGACTTCGGCAAGGGGCTGGTCTCGACCGCGGCGTTCGGAGTGCTGGGGCTGGTCATGATGGCGGTGGCGTTCCTGGTGGTGGACCTGGTCACGCCGGGACGCCTTGGTGCGACGCTGGTCGAGGCGGAGCCGCACCCCGCGGTCTGGGTGACGGCATCCTGCAACCTCGCCGTCTCCGCGCTCATCTCGGCTTCCATCGCCTGAACCACTCACGCGGGCAACCCCGTCGGCGGCTCGGTACGAAGCCACCCTCGTCGCACGGTGAACGCACAGCCCCCGGTCCTTCCTCCTGCAGGGCGTAGCCGCTGACCGGAGGAACCTGCGGTGCGTTCACGTGGACGTATCGTTCGCGCCTGCACCCGGCCGGGTCGGTGGTCCTGCCCTGGGCGTGGTGAAGACAGCTGGTCCGTCGGGCGTGGGGCTGTGGTCACCCGTGACTCGCAGGCGCTGACCGCCGACGGCCAGGAGATCCCGCGGTGCACCGCGGCACCGGCACCTTGCGCGACGCGACCTCCGCATGGTGGCAGCGCCCGGTGGCGCAGCGTGACGGGGCGGAGACGACGAGGGCGGGGGCTGCGGCCATCGCACACTCACCCGCGTCGGGTGAGGCGGCCCGCTGCCTGCCGTGGGCACGCTGATGGGGACACCGAACGGTTCGGAGCGGGGCCTCGGGTTCGTGGCCCTGCCTCCTCGCTTCCTCCGGTCCCTGAGCATCGCAAACGAGGCGCACGATGACCGCGACACACACTCAACCGGCACACAGCGCGAAGGACGACTGGGCCACCGGCCTGACCGCCTTCGCGGCTGTGATGCTCTTCCTGGTCGGCCTGCTCGACATCTTCCGGGGCATCATGGCCATCGCCGAGGACGACATCTTCGTGACGACCCGCAACTACGTGTTCGAGTTCGACCTGACCGGCTGGGGCTGGGTCCACCTCGCCCTGGGCGTACTCGCCGTGATCGTCAGCCTGGGGCTGCTCAGGACGGCGATGTGGGCCCGTGTCATGGGCGTGGCCATCGCCGGACTCGTCATCATCGCCAACTTCCTCTCCCTGCCCCAGTACCCGGTGTGGTCGGTCGTGATGATCGCGCTTTCGGGCTTCATCATCTGGGCCCTGTGCGTCGTGCCCCGCGACAACCTCCTGGAGCCGTCGGAGGACGCTTCCTGGCGTGAGCGCGACGACACCTACCGCCCCACGGCCACCCCGCGCCCGCCCCGCTGACGAGGAGGGCCGTCCTCTCCCGGCGTCCCCGCCCGAACCGGTGGCACGCCTGGGCCGAGGTCGGCCCGATTCCGGTGAGGTCGCTCTTGATTCCGCTGGTCTGCCACCGAAAGCGCAGGTCAGCGGAGTTTTGGCGCGATATGCCGTGCGGCAGGGAGGGAAGGCTGGGATGCTGAGGGTGAAGCGCTGCCCATGACGTGGCCCTGACCGACAGGGGTGATGAGCACCTTGGCGGAAATCCACGAGAACGTCCCAGGATCGGCGGTTCGCCTCGTACCGGAGCTGTCGCGCACCGATCCCGTGGGGGATCCTTTTCTGCGCACCCGGTTCGCCCTCCCCGCGAGGGCCCACACGTTCCTGCGTCGTCAGCGGCTCGTCGACCACCTCGACCAGGCCCTGAGGACGCCACTGACTCTGCTCAACGGCCCCGCCGGAGCGGGCAAGACCCTGCTGGCCGCGGACTGGGCCTCGGGACTGGACCTTCCGGTCGCCTGGCTCACCTTCGATGTGGGCGATTGCCGTCCCGGGGTGTTCTGGGCCTACGTGCTGCAGGCCCTTCGGGCCTGTGGTGCGCCGGCGTCCGAGGCGGTCGGGGAGCCCGCGGACGCCGCCGGAGTGGACCACAGGCTTCTGTCGGCACTGGCCGGCGAGTTGAACGACCGGGAGCGGCCGGTCGTCCTCGTACTCGACGAGTACGACCGCGTGACCGACGCGACGGTCGCCGAGCAGTTGGAGTTCGTCCTGCACCACTCCGGCCCCGGACTGCACCTCGTGCTCGTCACCCGCACGGAACCACTGCTGCCGTTGCACCGCTACCGGGCGGCCGGTGATCTGACGGAGATCCGCTCCGCCGAACTGGCCTTCACCCCGGAAGAGGCCACCACGCTGCTGGAGCTGCACGGTCTGAGCCTCCCGGTCCAGGCGGCGCGGAATCTGGTCGACCGCACGCGGGGCTGGGCCGCCGGCCTGAGCCTGTCCGCGCTGGCCGCCCGGGAGAGTTCCGACCCCGAGCTGTATCTGAAGGAGTTCGAGGCGGACCGCAGCACGGTGGCGGACTTCCTGCTGGCCGAGGTCCTCAAGGGGCAGACGCCGGAGACGCAGGACCTGCTGCTGCGCGTCAGCGTCCTGGAGCGCTTCTGTCCCGATCTGGCCAACGAGCTGACCGACCGCGTCGACGCCGAGGCCATCCTCACCGGGCTGCACCGGGAGAACGCGTTCGTCGAGCGACTCGGGCACTCGTGGTACCAGCTCCACCCGCTGTTCGGGGAGATACTGCGCGCACATCTGCGGGTCCGCCTGCCCGGGCTGGAGCCGGAACTGCACCGACGGGCCGCGCGGTGGCTGCACCGTCACGGCTTCCTGCAGGAGACCCTCGCCCACAGCGCAGCCGCGGGCGACTGGGACCTCACCGCCGGTGCCCTCGTGGACGATCTCGCGATCGGGCTGCTCTTCACCGGTCCGAGCTCGGAGAACCTCGCTCGGTTGTTCTCCCACATGGGGCCCGAGGCGAGGAGCCCGGCCACCCATCTCGTGCGCGCCGCCCACGACCTGGCCCGGCACGACCTCGATCACGGCCTGGCCAGCCTGCGGCACGCCGAGGAACAGCTCGCCCACGAGGGGAACGGCGCGCACGAGGCGGCCGCCCGGCTGAGCTGCGCGCTGCTGGACGCCCTGGCCGCCCGCCTGACCGGATGCCCCCCGGAGGTCGAGAAGGCCGCCGAATCGGCCGCGGAGCTCAGGCAGGAGGTTCCGGTCCACCTCCTGGACAAGCATCCCGAACTGACCGCCCTCCTGATGACGCATGTCGGTTCCACGCTCCTGTGGGCCGGGCGCTACGAGGACGCGCGCGCCGTCCTGACCAGCGTGGCCGGTGCTCCCGGCGGAACCTCCACCGCGCTGCCCCGGGAGGAGGCCATGGGGCATCTGGCCCTGCTCGACTACATGAACGGCTGGCCGGGCCGGGCCGAGCGCAAGGCACTGGCAGCGGTGTCCGAGGCGGACCGGGCGGGCGCACCCAGGCCGTCCGGGTCCGGCATCGGAAGGCTCGTCCTGGCGGCCGTCGCGGTGGACCGCAATGAACTGGGCCGGGCGCAGACCCTCATCGACGAGGCGGCCGAGCTCTCCTCGGGGACGCCTGATCCGGTGCTGGCGGCGGGGCGAGCCCTTGCGGCGGCGCGCCTGCTGATGGCCCGGGGAAAGGTACGCGACGCGGTGGAGGCCGCGGACCCGGCCGTCCCCGCCGCCGTGGACTCGCCGTGGGCGCGTAGCCACGAGGCGCTCGTCACCTCGGCCGCCCACCTGGCCGAGGGGCGGCCGAAGGAGGCCGCGGAGGTGCTGCGGTCCGTCTCCGGGGACCAGCCGGTGTGCGCGGTGGAGGCCGCGGCGATCCAGCTCGCCGCCCGGCGCCCCGGGGCAGCCTTCGACCTGCTCGACAGCGTCCACGCCGAGGGACGCGCCGGCCCGGCGGTGACCGTGAGGGCAGCGCTGGTGAGGGCCGGGGCCGCCGCCGCGGCGGGAGACGGAGCCACGGCCCGCAAGCTCGTGGCACAGGCGCTGCTGGACGCCCGCCGTGAGCGGCTGCGACGCCCGTTCCTGGACGCCGGAGCGTGGATCCGGCCCCTCATCGCCACGGCTCCGCTGCACGAACTGGCGGCAGGCTGGCTGACACCCGCCGCAGCCGCGCAGGGCGAGCGGACCCGGCCGCAGGCGCCGCCCGCACCGCTGGTGGCGGTGGAGCTGAGCGCCCGCGAGCACGACGTACTGGACCGGGTGGCCCGGATGATGTCGACGGAGGAGATCGCCGCCGATCTCTGCCTGTCGGTGAACACGGTGAAGACCCACCTGAAGAGCGTCTACCGGAAACTGGCGGTGAACCGGCGGGGCGAAGCGGTCCGCCGCGCTCGCGACCTGCGGATGCTCTGAGCCGCACCGCATCACCCGCGCCCGATCACCTGTGCCGCACGGCCCGTACTTCCCCCTTCGTGGGTGAGGCGCGCGGCGCGCACACGGGGTGCGATGAGGAACAGACGCCGACGCGTTCGCCGGCGCATGCCGGGCTCTGCGCCCGGCGTACCGGTCCGACTCGGCGAGGTGGACACCGTGAAGCGGTGGCGGGCTCTGATCGTCCTGGGGGCGGCCCAGTTCCTGATGGTCCTGGACACCTCCGTGATGAACGTGTCCATCAGCCAGCTGGTCGAGGACTTCGACACGGAGGTCACCGCCATCCAGGCCGTCATCACCTTGTACGCGCTGGTCATGGCCGCTTTCATGCTCATCGGCGGCAGGCTCGGGGACATCGTGGGACGCCGCCGCATGTTCGTGCTCGGGATGGTCGTCTACGGCTTCGGGTCGGGCCTGACGGCTCTGGCGCCCGCGCTGTGGGTCCTCATGCTGGGCTGGTCCGTCATCGAGGGGCTGGGCGCCGCCATGGTGCTGCCGGCCATGGCGGCGCTCGTAGCGGAGTCGTACCGCGGACGCGACCGGGCCATCGCCTACGCGGTCATCGGTGGGCTCGCCGGTGCGGGAATCGCGGTCGGCCCGCTGCTGGGCGGATGGGTGACGACATATCTGACCTGGCGGCTGGTGTTCGCCGGCGAGGTCGTGGTCGTCGTGGCGGTGCTGCTGTGCCGCCGGGTGATCGCGACGCCCACCACGAGCGGGCGGCGCCCCCGGCTGGACGGGGTGGGTGCGCTCCTGTCCGCCGCCGGACTCGGGCTGGGCGTCCTCGGTGTGCTGCAGAGCAGCACCTGGGGATGGCTGCAACCGCGTAATCCTCCCTTCACCGTCCTGGGCTTCGCCCCGACCCTGTTCGTCGTCGGTGCCGGGGCCGCCGTCCTGGCGGTCTTCGGGTGGTGGGAGCGGCGGAGGGAGCACACGAGCGCCGATCCGCTCGTGCATCTGTCGCTGCTGAGCCGGCCCGTGCTGCGGTCGGGCCTTCTGACGTTGCTGAGCCAGAACCTCATCCTGCTGGGGCTGTTCTTCACCATTCCGCTGTACTTGCAGGTGGTTCAGGGGTTCGACGCCTTCGAGACAGGTCTGCGGCTGCTCCCGGTGTCCGCCACCATGCTGGTGACCTCCCTGTGCGGGTCCTCGCTGGGGCGCGTGGTGGGGCCGCGCCGGGTGGTCCGGCTGGCCCTGGCGACCCTGGTGGCGGCCATCGTGTGGCTGCTGGCCACGATCGACCCGGCCATCGACGACGGGCAGTTCGCCGGCGCCATGGCCGTGCTGGGCGTGGGAGTCGGGCTGCTCGCCTCGCAGCTGGGCAACGTCGTGCAGTCAGGGGTGGGCGAGGAGGAACGCAGCGAGGCGGGTGGGCTGCAGTTCACGGCACAGAATCTGGGCTCGGCGCTGGGCACCGCGCTCATCGGGTCCCTTCTCATCGGCGCACTGGCCCACGCCTTCACGACCAGGGTGGAAGACAACGCGCAACTGTCGGAGGAGACCCGTGGGCAGGTCGGCGTCGCCCTGGAGGCCGGGATCACCTTCGTCCCCACCGATCAGGTGCGTTCGGCGGCCGAGCGTGCCGGGCTGCCGCCGTCCGAGGTCGACGCCGTCGCGGATTCCTACGCGGCCGCCCAGTTGCAGGGTCTGAAGGCGGCGGTCCTGGCCACCGGCGGCATCGCTCTGGTCAGTTTCCTGGTCACACCGCATCTGCCCACCGCCCGGGAGAGCCGGCCGCCGGAGCGAGGTGCGGCAGCGACGGCCGGGGCGTCCGGGTCTCCCCACTGAGTCCGCAGGGAGCCGCTCATGTCCAGGACCACAACCGCCCCCACCGCACACCGCAAGCGCCGTGCGGAGCGCCGGGCCAGCGCGGACTACACCGGCGGCGTCTACGGTTCCATGCTCGCGGCCTCCGTGGTGGCCGGTGCCGGAACTCCGGGTTCGTTCCCCCGGGCCGAACTGGTGGTGCTGCTGCTTCTGACGGGAGTGGCGTTCTGGATCGCGCATGTGCACGCCCAGCTGTTCGGGGCGCGTCTGGCACAACAGGTGCCGAACCGCGGCCTGGTGCTGCACGTGTGCCGTGACGAATGGCCCATCGTCAAAGCCGCGGTCCCGCCGGCCGCCGCGGTGGCGGTCAGTCCGCTCCTGGGACTGGACGTACGAGGCGCCCTCTGGCTGGCTCTGTGTGTCGCCGTGGTCGGCCAGATCGGCTGGTCGGTGGCAGCGGCCCGCCGTGCCGGTGCCTCGCCCCGGCTCATGGCCGTCACCGCGTCGGTCAATCTGCTGCTGGGCCTGCTCATCGTCGCCTTCAAGATCGTGCTGAAGCACTGAGCCCCGGGGTCCGTCACCCGCCGGGTCACCTGCTCCGGGTGAGGTCCGGGCAGGTACGGAGGCGGACGATGGCACAAAGGGCGCCGTCCGCCTGTCCCGGGCATCTGTGGGAGGACAAGCTCGTGCGCTATGAGATCCGCGTCGAGGGACACCTGTCGGAAACGCTGGTGAAGGCCTTTCCGGAGCTGGGCCATGTGGTGATGGCCGGCCAGACCGTCCTGTTCGGGCATGTCGTGGACGAGGCGCACCTGTACGGGCTGCTGGCTCGCTGCCAGTCACTGGGATTGCGAGTCGTGGAGATGCGACCGGTGCCGGAGTGACGTGACCGACCCACGTGCACCCAGCTCTTCCTTCACAGACGCTTCCTGACGCTCCCTCAG
Organism: Streptomyces sp. NPDC056373; assembly: GCF_042262425.1. Classification (NCBI taxonomy): domain Bacteria; kingdom Bacillati; phylum Actinomycetota; class Actinomycetes; order Kitasatosporales; family Streptomycetaceae; genus Streptomyces; species Streptomyces sp. NPDC056373. The sequence goes on along the minus strand of NZ_JBHJPX010000018.1, from coordinate 102,431 downwards.
GACGTCGGCCGGCAGCTGTTCCCCGGGAACCCGCTCCGTCACCGGGCTCGCGGGCTCACCGGCATATCACCCCTGGCGGGTGACCCCGGCACCCCGCGGCAGGCGGGATTCTGGAGCCGGCAGAGCTGCGCACCGGGCCTGTCACACCCTTCGGACACCGCCCCGCGGGCGGTCCCGAAGCAACCCCTACACGCGAGGAGGAGCCATGACCATGTCGCGTGGTCCGACACCGCTCCCCGGGCAGGAACACCGGTCCGACGCGGCAGTCTTCGCCTCGACGTCCGGCACCGCCTACGGGCTGGAACGACTGGGCCGTTCATGGACCTGGCTCATGGGTTCGGCCGTCGCGACCCTGGTGCCGGGTGTCCTGATCCTCGTCTGGCCGGAGGCGACCCTGCACGTCCTGGCCGTCCTCGTGGGGCTGTACCTGCTGGTGAACGGGGCGTTCCGGTTCGTGGCCGTCTTCGGCCGGGAGGAGCACGGTGAGCGGCTTCCGGGGCTCCTGCTGGCCGTGGTGTACGTGCTGGCCGGAGTGCTGTGCCTGCGCAACCCGCTGCAGACGATCACCGTGCTCTCGCTGGTCACCGGCGTCGTCTGGTTGGTGTCCGGGATCCTCACCCTCTATACGGCGGTCGTCGCCAAGGACCTGCCGCACCGCGGTGTCGTCCTGGGCGCCGCCGTGCTGGGCATCGTCGCGGGGATCGTGGTGCTCGCCCTGCCCACCGAGTCCGCCCGCGCCCTGACCCGGCTGCTCGGCCTGTGGCTCGTCCTGCTCGGACTGGCCGAGACGGCGGTCGCCCTGGCGTGGCGGGCCGCGCTCCGAAAGACGCACGCAGCGGGACCGCACGCCCCCTCCGAGGCGGCCTGAGACACCCCGCCGGCCCGACGGAGGCGCCGCGGCCGTGCAACTGCCCCACCTCCGTCGTTGGAGCGGCGACGACCGCAGCGCCCGGGGCGGCGCGCACGCGGCACCACGCGGAAAGGCGCACCCATGAACCCGGCCGCAACCCCGAACTCCCCGCACTCCGCCGACGGCGCGCACGCGCGGCACGTCATGACCGACGAGGAACGAGCGGAGTACGAGCGGCTGCGCCGCCACGCGGCCGTACGTCACCGGCGGGCACGGCGCGCCGGATCGGTGGTCCTGCTCCTGTCGGCCCTGCTGCTGGCGCCCCTGGCCGTCGTCGCGGCCTGGGTCCACGACACGGTCTCGGACACGGACAGGTACGTGGCGACCGTCGCACCGCTGGCGTCCGCGCCACCCGTGCAGGACGTCGTCATCAACCGGATCACGGACCGCGTGGTGGAGAACGTCGACGTCCAGGCGGTGACGGACTCGCTCGTCAAGACCCTTCGCGACGCGGGGGCACCGCCCCGCGTCATCGCCGGCGCCGAGTCCCTCGAGGGCCCGCTGCGCAACGCGGTCAGGACCGCGGTGGACCGCACGGTCACGAGCGTGATCACCAGCGACACCTTCCAGCAGGTGTGGGAGGGCGCGAACCGGCGTTCCCACGCCGCCGTGGTGAACATGCTCACCGGTGACCGCGAGGGTGCCGTGGAGGCCGTGAACGGCACCGTCCAGCTGGATGTGGGAGCAGTCGTCGACCAGGTGCAGCAGCGGCTCGTGGACGCGGGCTTCGAGAAGGCCGCCGCCATCCCGGACACGGATCGCACGGTCACCCTGTTCGAGACCGAGCAGCTGGGCAAGGCACAGGACGCGATGCGGCTGCTGGACGTCATCGGCACGTGGCTGCCCGTCCTCACCGTCGTGCTGGCCGCGCTCGCCGTCTGGGCCGCTCCCGCACACCGGGTGATGCTGATGATCACCGCCACGGGTGTCGGTGTGATGATGGTGGGGCTGCTCGTCGTGCTGGCCCTGGTCCGGCGCGTCTATCTGGACTCGGTCCCGCCCGCGGCGCTGCCCGCCGACGCGGCCGCGACCATCTACGACACGTTCGTCCGCTTCCTGCGCGACAGCACCCTCACCTTGCTGGTCGTCTCGGTGATCACCGCGCTGCTGGCGTACCTGTACGGTCCGGGACGCGTCGCCCGTGGCGTGCGGGCGGCGGCGGACCGGGGTACGACGGCCACCGGCAGGGCGCTCGAGAGCGCGGGAATGCGCACGGGTGCCGTGGGACGTCGGCTGGCCGGCCATCAGCGGTGGATCACGGGTGGGGTGATGGCGGCCGCGGCTCTGGCCCTGGTGTTCTGGAACCACCCCACCGTCGGAGCCGTGGCGCTCGTCGTCGGTGTCGCTCTGGCCGTCCTGATCGTATCGGCGATCCTCGCGTCCGCCGCCGGACCGGACGGGCCCGAGGCGGACCCGGCCGAGCAGCTGACAGTTTCGTGATCCATGACCGTGACCGGGCTGCCGCACGCTCACCCACGCCGGGTGAGGTCGATCGGGTCTTTCCGGATCAGGCTGAAGGCAGCACCCGCCGGTGGCCCGGCGGGCGTCGGGACGGAGGAGAGAGATGAGCGCGCAGACGTATCTGGCCTACGACTATCCCCTGTTGAGCGTCTTCTGGAGCATGCTCCTGTTCTTCCTGTGGATCATGTGGTTCATCCTGCTCTTCCGTGTGGTGGTCGACATCTTCCGAGACGACGACCTGAGCGGCTGGGCCAAGGCCGGCTGGCTGGTGTTGACCGTCGTGCTGCCCTTCCTGGGCGTGTTCGTCTACGTCATCGCCCGCGGCAAGAACATGGGTCGCCGTGAGATGGCGCAGGCCCGAGCACAGCAGGAGGCCTTCGACGCCCGCATCAGGCAAGCAGCGGGCAGTGAGGGCCGGTCCAGCAGTGTCGACGAGCTCGCCCGACTGTCCGAGATCCGCGACAGCGGTGCCATCACGGACGACGAGTACCGCAGGGCGAAGGAACTCGTCCTGACGGGACATGCCCCGGCCGGGCAGTCGGGAGGATGATGACGCGCCGCGCGCACAGCCCGCGGCAGCGCACCGGGACGTCGTACGGTCGAGCCCCGTGAGCGAGGAGGACCCCCGATGCGCAGCGTGACCTACTCGATGAACGTCTCACTCGACGGCTACATCGTCGGGCCGGACGGCGGCTTCGACTGGTCGGTACCCGACGAGGAGGTCTTCCGCTTCTGGATCGACGAGATCCGTGGGGTCGGTGTCCATCTGCTGGGGCGACGGCTGTACGAGACGATGCTGTACTGGGAGACCGCCGACCAGGATCAGACGCTGGACGACGCGCAACGCGAGTGGACCGCGCTGTGGAACCCGCTGCCGAAGGTGGTGTTCTCCAGGACGCTGTCGACGGTGCGGGGCAACGCCCGCCTGCTGTCCGGGAACCTGGCGACGGAGATCGAACGGTCGCGTGCCGAGCCGGCGGAGGACGACATCGCGATCGGCGGCGCGACTCTCGCCGCCGAGGCGGCCGCGTCGGATCTGATCGACGAGTACCGGACCATGGTCTACCCCGTGCTGGTCGGCGGGGGCACCCCGTACTTCCCGCAGCACGAACGCCGGGTCGATCTCGAACTGGTCGAGTCCCGCACGTTCGGTTCGGGAGTCGTCTACCACCGGCACCGGGTGGTGCGCCAGGACTGACGCCCCGCCGGCCGCACAGGCGCCTCCTCCCCCTCCGGCTGCCGATCGGTTCACCCGAACAGCCGCCCCCGCGCTGTGCAGCGGCCGCGGATGCGATGTCCTGGTCGGAGAGTCGTCCGTCCCATGGGGGAACCATGTACGAGATGTGCCCCGGCCTCGACGAGCCCGGCACGACCTTCGTCTGGCACGTGAAGGCCAAGAACGGAACCGTGGCCCTGTGCGGCCTGCCACTCGAACCGGGCGCGGCGAAGCCGGTGGAGACGGATCGCCACTGCCCGTCGTGCATGACCTCGTTCGGCCGCCTGGTCGACCGGCGCGGCTAGCTTCCGTCCCCGTCAGCCCACCCGGTACCGCTCTGCGCGCTCCGTGTTCAAGGTCAGGCCCAGGCCGGGCTCGGCTGTGCCGCCAGGGCCGATGCTGCCGCCTCGGGGGTCGAGGACGCCGTCGAACAGGATGCGTTCGATGCGGACATGGTCATGGAACCACTCCAGGTGGCGCAGATTGGGCACCGCCGCGGCGGCATGCGCGTGGGCATGGGGAGCACGGTGACCGGAGATCTCCAGGCCGCGGCCCTGGGCGAGAGCCGCGGCACGCAGCCAGACCGTGATGCCGCCGCACCGGGTGATGTCCGCCTGCAGGCAGTCGACGGCGCCGGCGGCGAGCATGTGCTCGAAGTACGGCAGGGTGTAGCCGTACTCGCCGGCGGCCACGTCGATCATGACCTGGTCGCGGATGCGCGCGAGGGTGCCGAGACGGTCGGAGGAGACCGGCTCCTCGAACCAGCTCACGCCCTCGTCGGCCAACGCGCGAGCGACCCGGACGGCCTGTTTGGCGTCGTAGCCTCCGTTGGCGTCCACGAACAGGGCGGTGGCCCCGTCGCCCACGAGGGCGATGGCGGGGCGGTCGCCGTGGGCGAACTTCGCCCCGATCACGTAGGGGACTCCGGGCCCCATGGTGGCGAGCGTGCCGGAGAGCGAGCCGCGCATGTCGCCGCGCAACCTCAGGTGGCGCGCGTACCAGTTGGCGGCGGAACCGGAGTCGGCGGCCAGGACGACGTTCTCGGGCAGCAGGCCGTTCAGCGTGTGGGCCACGTACTCCGGGTTGATCGGTTCGGCGTCCACCGCGGCGCGCCGTTCCATGACCTCCCGCCAGCGGGCGGTGTTCTTCTCGATCTTCTTGCGCCGGCCGTCGTGCTCGGCCGGCCGCAGGTGCGGCAGCAGCCGCTGCAGGGTCGCGCGGGCGTCACCGACGAGGTTGACCTCGAACGGGTAGCGCAGGCCGACCATGTGCGGGTCGATGTCGATCTGGACGGCCCGCGCCTGGCCGAACTCCGGCATGAACTGCGTGTAGGGGAAGCTGGATCCGATGACCAGCAGGGTGTCGCAGTCCTGCATCAGCTCGTACGACGGGCGGGTGCCCAGCAGGCCGATCGCGCCGGTGACATAGGGGAGGTCGTCGTCGAGCGCGTCCTTGCCGAGGAGCGCCTTGGCCACGCCGGCGCCCAGCCGGTCGGCGACCTCCATGACCTCCTGGCGGGCCCCGCGAGCGCCCTGGCCGATGAGCAGGGCGACCTTCTCCCCCGCGTTCAGCACCTCGGCGGCGCGCTCGATGTCGGATTCCGCGGGCACCGGGGCGTAGTGGGACATGCCGAGGCTGGAGGGCACCATCTTGAAGGCGTGCCCCGGGGCGGAGTAGTCAAGTTCCTGCACGTCGGCCGGGATGATGACGGCCGTCACCGAGCGGCGCGCCATAGCGGTGCGCATGGCCCGGTCGAGCACGTTGGGCAGTTGCGAGGTTGTAGCCCGAGACCCGGCGCGGGATCCGGGGGTACCCCGTGCGGATGTCCGCCAGGTACTCGGAGACGATGCGCTCCGGACCGAGGTGGATGTCGGCCCGGCGCCCGCCCTCGGCGATGATCCGTGCCCGTTCGGCCTCGGACGTGGGCCCGACCCACATACGGGTGCCGTCGTACGTGAGGACCTCCAGCCGGCGGACGTTGTCCACGGTCTTGCCGTAGGCCTGTGCCGAGGCCCCGCAGGAGTTGTTGCCGATCATGCCGCCCAGCGCGCAGTGGCTGTGGGTGGACGGTTTCGGGCCGAACTGCAGCTTGTGTCCGGAAAGTTGCCGGTTGAGTTCGTCCAGGACGATCCCCGGCTCCACGACGCAGGTGCGCGCGTCGGGGTCCACCGAGACCAGGGCGTGGCAGTACTTGGTCGGGCTGCGGAAGAGATGGCCGTGGACCCCGTCGACCAGGTGCGCCGCATCGCAGGCCTCGTCGACGATCCGCTCAGCCCCGCCCCGCCCGGCGCTCCTCGGAGCGGGTTCAGCCGGCCGGAAGGCGAGAGGGCCTAGACACCGAGGGCCCGGCCCGGCGGGCGTGACCGGCCGCCTCGGCGAACCGATTGGTGTCGAGGCACTCGTTGATGTTGGCCACGCGACAGCCCGCTCTTCTCTCGATGCACGGCCCTTGGCGTGATGCAGTTGCGGTGACGGTTCATGGTTCTGCTGGTCCGGGGTGGCGGCATCCGTCGGCCGGGCATGCGCGATCATGGCCCTGTGGAAGCTCGTTTCGTCGGCATCGCCGAGCTGGCCGAAGTCCCCTCCGTGGCCGTCGTGGTCGACGTCATGCGCGCCTTCACGGTTGCCGCGTGGGCCTTCGGCCAAGGGGCGGAGCGGATCGCTCTCGCCGAGTCACTGGACGAAGCCCTCGCGCTCAAGGCCCGGCACCCGGACTGGATCGCGCTCAAGGACGGTCCGCCCGCTCCGGGCTTCGACACCGTCAACTCCCCCGGTCTGCTGCGGTCTCTCGACCTGGGCGGACGCACCGTCGTGCAGAAGACGACGGCCGGGACGGTCGGCGCCCTCGCGGTCAAGGAGGCCTCACTGGTGCTGTGCGCCGGGTTCGTCGTGGCGGAGGCGACGGCTCGGCTTCTGCGGACCCGCACCGGTGACGGCGACGGCGTCACGTTCGTGGTCACGGGCGAAGGCGGGCGGGCCGATGAGGATCTGGCGTGCGCTCAGTACATCGCCCGCAGAACCGTCGAAGCGGGGACGGACGCAGCCGCCTACCTCCGCCGCGCCGGGCGTTCGCGCGCCGCCGCCGAGCTGGCGCAGGGCGTGCGTCAAGGCGTCCATCCCGATGACCTCGCTCTCTGTATCGAGCTCGACCGGTTCCCCTTTGCCATGGTGGCGGCCCTGGAAGACTCGCTCATGGTCCTCCGCCCGTGTGCCGTGCCTTCGCCGGCCGACGGGCTCTCGATCTGATCGCTCCCCCACCGGCCGAGCGGGTCGGTCGACGCTCACGGCTCCCGTCCGGCGAGGCGTTGCCCGGCGTACCGGCGGGCCCGGGCATCCGGGACGAGCCATCGCACCGTCAGTGCCCGGCGGCTGCCTTCACCAGGGCCACCGCCACGCCGATCGCGGCGTCCAGCACGCCCGCCACCACCGCCGCCAACACGCCGCCGCCCATGCGCAGCCCGCCCAGACAGCCCCACAGGAAGAGGGACACCACGCACACTCCCGCCGCTGCCGACAACGCGGCGTCCAAGGAGAGGACGTCCAGCGCGGCCAGCGCGATCAGTACGGCCGGGCCCACGGCACACGACAGGAGCGGGCTGCTGACGTACAGCATGCGGCGCAGCTCATGGCCCGTGGCGAGGCGGCGGTGGACGGTACGGTGCGCCTGCTGGTCGGCGACGAACGCGGCGAGCCACAGGCCCAGTGCGGTCGTGAGGACGGTGGCGACGGCGCCGAGGGCGCCCACCTCACCGAGGGACAGACCGACCACCACGGCGATCATCGTGATGGTCGCGTAGATCCGCTCCTTCAGCCGGTCGGCCAGTACACCGGCCTCCACGTCAGGCGGCGCATCCGCTCCACGGTCGTCCACCACCTGATGCCCCTCACCCGCGGTCCTCACCACAGCCGCGACACGCGTACGCCGGTCACCGCATCCAGCATGCCTTCCGAGGGTGCACACCCGTTGCTTCCACGCCGGACCTGACGGGGCGTTGCCGTGAACCGGTGGCGGGCCGCGAAGGGGCGCCCCCGCTGCGGAACCTGCGCGGACCGACCGTGCTGGTGCGTGCGCGGCCGGAGCGGTACCGCGAAGCTCCCGTCGGGGAACCGCACTTCGCGACGCGTCCGGTTCCCCCGCCGTACCGCATTCCGGCAGGGGAACCGTCGGCGCTGTCACCGCCGCCGCTCGAGGGCGAGCCGTCCCGCGAGGCGCCGGGCCTTCTCCGAACGAGTGCAGTTTCCGCGTCAGTCCACGATCACCCCGGCATGCGCCACCTGGGCTCCTCCGGTGAGTGCGCCGCCGAAGTTCCCCTCGACCTCCGCCTTCTCCGCCGCGTTCGGGTAAGGGTTCGCGCACGACGTGCCCGCGGTGGAGCCGGACATCAGGCTCGAGCACGGTCCGGGCTTGCGATCCGGCAGGCCCAGGATGTGCCCGAGTTCGTGTGCCGAGATGCGGATCGTGTTGTAGCCCTGGTCGACGGCCTGGCGCCCGATGTAGACGGTGCCGTTGCCCAGCGTGGTGGGCAGGGCCCGCGGCCAGCCGTTGTCCGCGATGACCCGTATGTTCGCGCGTTGCCCGGCCGCTACGGGCCGCAACTCGACGGCGTCGACACTCTCGTTCCAGATCGCCGCGCCCCGGTCGACGGCACTTCTGAACTCCGCGGAGCCGCTCGCGTCGTAGGTCACGACACGGGCGGCCGGAAGCCCGTCGGCCGTCGAGGGGACAGCGGCCGTGGCCTGACCGCCCGTCAGGGAAACGGTCACCAGACAGGCAGCGGCGAGACCGCCGGTCAGCATACGGACGTGCATGATCGACCTCCTTGTGGGGGAAGGGCAGTCGTGCTCATGACATTCCCTAGCCCATTGCCCAACGGGGTCGTCCCTGAATCCTCAGACGACGGCCGCCACCGAGACACCGATGGCGATGAACAGCCGGCCGGTGGTCAGTTCCCAGCGCCGCCGGAGCCACGGGGATCACCGCAGCCAGGGGCGCGTGTGCCCACCGGCGTTGACCTCGTACGCACGTCACCAGCACAATCTGCGGGCCTGCGTCATCCGCAGGCGAACAGGGGGAATCATGTGCGACACGTGTCCTGACCGTGAGACGCTCCATGCCATCGCGCGGAACCCGGCGGCACCGGTCGACGTACTGGTCAGGCTGCTCTCGGAGCAGGCCATCGCCGCCTGGGGCACGCTGGCCTGGCGCGTGCTGCCGGACGAGGTGGTCGACGCGATCGTCGTACATCCCGATCACAGGCTGCGCTCGACGCTCGCCGAGAACCCCTCGGTGACGCCGGAGCAGCGCGCCCGGCTCGTCGACGATCCCGACGCACGGGTGCGCGAGGCCCTGGCCTACGGCCCCGACTGGTTCCGCGTACCCGTGGAGCCGCTTCCGGCGGTCGTCCAGCGGCGTCTGCTCGCCGACGAGGACGCACGGGTCCGCCGCAGCGCGGCCGACTCCCGGCACACCGCTCCCGAACTGGTCGCCCTTCTCGCCGACCACCAGGACGCGCACCTGCGGAGGGCTGCGTGCCGCGAGTGGGCCGCGCTCTCCCAGGACGTCCGCGACCGCCTCCTCCAGGACCCCGTGGAGGAGGTGCTCCGGGCAGCCATGCGGGAGGCGTGCCGCGACGACGCGCGCTGCACCGACCTGCTGCTCGACGCGGACCTCGATCCCTTGCTCCGGCAGCAGGTGATCCGGTCCGGGGCCCTGAGCACGGCGACCGCCGAACGGCTCGCGGCCGGCGACGAGTCGGACCGGCGCGAACTGGCGGCCAACCCCCACCTGCCCGTGCACATCGTCCGCAGGCTGGCCGACGACGACGCGCACAGCGTCAGGCTGGCCGTGTCGGTCCGGCCCGAGCTGACGGAGAGCGAACGTGACGCCGTCGACATCACCATCAGCGCGTCGGACCGGCTGCATCCCGTCGAATGGGTGCGGCTGTGCGCCGATCCCGACGTGCTGCGCCGGTGCGCCCGGTCGGCCAACGTCCTGCTGCGCCGCAGCGCCGCCTACAGCCCACACCTGCCCGCAGACGCCGTCGAACTGCTCTCGCGGGACGACGACCACGCCGTGCGGCTCCTGCTGTGCGAGAACCAGTCGACCGTGGACGGCGAGGTCGTGCTGCAGACCTACCTGGACTGCCGGGTCATCACCAAGGGCGGCCTGCTCGGCCACGCCAACTTTCCGCGCACCGACGCCGGGCGGCGCTTCGCCGACGACCCGGACCCGGAGAAGAGGTGCCTGGTGGGACTCGACCCGCACGCTCCGGCCGACGTGGTGGTCCGGCTGCTCGCGGATCCCGACGCACGCGTGCGTGGCACGGCCGCGGCACACCCCGCCCTGCCCGTCGACCTCATCCTGAAGAGCTGCGACGACCCGGAACTCTCCGGCCGGGCCCTGAGCAACCCCGGCCTCCCGGCAGCGGTCATGCACCGCCACCTCGACGTCCTGGACATCCCACGAGCACTTCCGAGCGAACTTGATGAGATGTCAGCACACCCGGGTGCGCCTCATGGGACTGGACGGAAGTGAGCGCGCTGCGTCCGCAGGAAGGCCATCTGCGAGTCGGTCGCGTCGTGGAGGAGCACCACCCCGCAGTTGGAATCCGTTCAGCCTGGGGCCGTTTCGGCCCAGGCGGACTCCCACTCCGCCAGGTTGCGGTGCTGGATGACGCGGTGGGCAGTGCCGTAGGCGACGGCTGCCGCGGCATGCACGCCGAGAACGGCGATCAGGGCACAGCCCATGGCACGGCTGCGGATCTGATCGGGGCTCAGGGGTGGGTCGGTGAGCTTCCCGTCAGTACCGGCCCAGACGCGGAGGGTGCTGCCCTTGGGCAGAGCCGGCTGGGCATCGGCGTGCGCCGTACGGGTGCGTCCCTGGGGGTCGGTGAATCGGACCTCGGTCGGATAGAGGGTCCGCTTCGCCTCGGCCGAGCCGGGCTCGGGATGACTACGGGCGTCCTCGACGAGAACGGCGGTGGTCCGGTGGCGGGTCGCTGCCTGGTGCTCGGCGGCGCGGGCGTAGTGGCGATGGGCGGCGTCACCGACGAGGAACAGGGCGAGAGGGGTGGCCGCCGGCAGCACCAGGGTCAGACCGACGCCGAGCCATGCCTGGACCACGTCGCTGCGGCGGCGCAGGGGGTTGCGCCGCAGGCGCCAGAACATGACCCGGGGCAGCTCCCGCGGCGGCAGTGGTGGGGGCAGGGACATCTGGCCGGGCATGGTCCTCCTTTCGGCGTGGAAACGGCGCAGGGGGGCGCCGACCCGGTGCGAGGACGTGCGCGGCCTAGCGGGGGTGGGCGGCGGGTGGCGGGGGCGCCGCGGTCGAGGGGTGGGTGTGGGCGGCTTGCAGGAACCTGGCGGCACCCCGGACGGCCGCGGTGTGCGGAGCCGGGACGATGCGCAGCGGTGTCTTCAGCCGGGCCGTGAGGGCGAAGGTGATCTCGGGTCGCAGGGCTCCACCGCCGGCCAGGAGAACACCGCGCCGCAGGGCACCGGCGGTGAGGGAGGCGCGGTCCTGGCGGCGGATCGCGGTCAGCATCGCGGCCACCGCTTCGACGATCTGCTCGGGCATGGTCGTCTCACCGAGGTCGCTGGTGCCCACGGCCGTCCGGTGCGCGTCGGTGACGGCGCCGTCGCACAGCAGCACCGCCTCGGTGAGGTGGGCTCCGATGTCCACCACCACCAGCGGCCGCGACATGTCGGCGTCGGCGGCCAGGGCGATGCCGCGGGCGCTGGGCACGGTCAGGACGCTGCGGGGACGCAGCACCTCGACGGCGGCGCGGGCCCCGGTGCGGTAGGCGACGCCGTCGAGTACGGGTGTGGTGACGATGACCATGGGGCGGGTGAACCGGGGCAGCCGGTGGCCGAGCAGTCGCCGCAGCATCCGGCCACAGCCAGGAGCGTCGACGATGGTGCCGCGCTGGACGGGATGGATCGCACCGGCGCCGGGGAAGGTGACGGTGGGTACGTCGACGACCGTGCCCTTGCCGGCGATCCAGACGCGGGTGCGGGCGCTGCCCATGTCCAGCGCGATGCCGCAGCAGCGCCTGCACAGGGGCCACGGCCGGTGACGGGCGACGTCACCGGGCAGGCCGTGCGGGGCGTTCATGGCTGTGCCTCCTTGACCTGCTGGCAGCGGCCGCAGTAGCGGGCCTGCGGCACGATCATGAGCCGTTCCCGTTCGACCCGGCGCCGGCACAGGTGGCAGAGGCCGTAGCTCCCCTCGTTCATGCGGGCGAGGGCCGCTTCGACGTCGGTGAGGACCATGCGGGCGGAGGCGGCGAGTTTCACGCGGACCTCGATCTGCGCGGCGGCCCGTTGCCGGAGCCGGTCCTCGGTCCGGGAGGTGACCGGCCCGGCCAGCAGGCGCAGTTGCTCCTGCCGGAACAGGCGCTGCTCGTGGAGGTTCTCTCGCAGCGCGGCGAGGTCCTCGGCCGACAGCTGCGTCGTGCTCTCGTCGATGGTCTGGTGGTTCACCACGTCACCCCTTTGCGGCAGGGCGTTGGAGGTCGGTACGGACGGGTCAGGCGGTGCGGCGCCGGCAAGCGACGCAGTGGCGGGTGTAGGGCAGGATCTCGAGGCGTTCGGCGGGGACGGGCTTCGCACAGCCCACGCAGATTCCGTAGGTGCCGTCGTCGATGCGGATGAAGGCCTCCTCGATCTCTCCGAGGACCCGCCGCATCGCGGTCTTCTGCGCGGACAGCAGGTGGTCCTCCGGGCCGCGCTCGCTCTCGTCGAGGGCTCGCAGCTGGGCCAGCCGGGAGGTGCGGGCGTGTTCCAGGTGCCGGCGGGCCTCGTGCGGGTGGGGTTCGGCCCGGGGGACATCGAGCGACATGGTCGGTTCCTTTTCTCGGCGGCGCGTGCGCGGATCGGTCATGCGCGGCGGGCGGCCCGGCGGCGTTGCCGGGCCGCCCGTTCGCTGTCGGGTGGTCGTGTGCTCTCCACCTTGGCCCGGCCCGCGCCGGATACCCATCGGGCGCGGAACCCATTTGCGGCGGGACGGGGGACCCACGGGGCCGAGCCCTGGGTGCCGCGTGCCCGGGGAAATGGGGGTCAGGTCCCATGGACGGGACGCGTGGGGAAGGGGCAGCCTGATCGAAAGGCTTGCTCAGTGCCCGTGCCGCGAAGGCGGCGGGCCCCGCGATGGCCGACTGTGGAGGTGAGACCCGGGTTTCGGAAGGGGAGGCGCAGGGACCGTGACGGTGTCCTTGTTCTGGCGGATTTTCGCGCTCAACGCCGTGGTGCTCGGTACGGCCACGGCCTTGCTGCTGTGGGCTCCGGTGACCGTGTCCGTGCCGGTGCTGCTGACCGAGGCGGTCATCCTGGTCGGCGGTCTGGCCGTGATGCTCGTCGCGAACGCCGCGCTGCTGCGGTTCGGCCTGGCTCCCCTGGACCGGCTCACCAAGCTGATGACGACCGTGGACCTGCTGCGGCCCGGCCAGCGCCTGCCCGCTTCCGGCGGTGGCGGGGTCGCGGAGCTGATCCGTACGTTCAACGCCATGCTGGAGCGGCTGGAGCAGGAGAGGGTCGCCAGCAGCACCCGGGCCCTGCTGGCCCAGGAGGGGGAACGCCGCCGCATCGCTCAGGAACTGCACGACGAGGTCGGCCAGAGCATGACCGCGATCCTGCTGGGCCTCAAGCGCTCGGCGGACGACGCCCCGGAGCCGCTGCGGGGGGAGCTGCAGGAATTGCAGGAGATCACCCGGGAGAGCCTGGACGAGGTACGCCGGCTGGTGCGCCGGCTGCGGCCGGGGGTGCTGGACGATCTGGGCCTGGTCAGCGCGCTGACCTCGCTCAGTGAGGACTTCGCCACCCACACCGGGCTGCTGGTCACCCGCCGCTTCGACGCCGACCTGCCCGCGCTGGAGCCGGAGTCGGAGCTGGTCCTCTACCGCGTCGCGCAGGAGTCGCTGACCAACGTCGCCCGCCATGCGGACGCCCGGCGGGTCACCGTCGCCCTGCAGCGCGCCGACGACGGCGTGGTGCTGACGGTGACCGACGACGGCAGCGGTATCGAGGCGCCCCGCGAAGGCGCCGGCATCCGCGGCATGCGCGAACGCGCCCTGCTCGTCGGCGGCACCCTGGAGATCACCCCGGCGCCCCGGGCCGGCACCCGCGTTCAGCTCACCGCGCCCGTCGCAAGGAAGCAGCCCTGACCATGCCCGACACCACCACGCCCGCCCCGGCGGAACCAGGCGCGATTCGCATCCTGCTCGCCGACGACCACGCGCTGGTCCGCCGCGGTGTGCGGCTGATCCTCGATCAGCAACCGGACCTCCACGTGGTCGCCGAGGCCGGTGACGGGGCCGAGGCCATCGAGCTGGCCCGCACCCACGACGTCGACCTGGCCGTGCTCGACATCGCCATGCCGCGCCTGACCGGCCTGCAGGCGGCCCGCGAACTGGCCGCTCTCGAACCGGGCCTGCGGATCCTGATGCTCACCATGCACGACAACGAGCAGTACTTCTTCCAGGCTCTGAAGGCGGGCGCGAGCGGGTACGTGCTGAAGTCGGTCGCCGACCGGGACCTGGTCGCCGCCTGCCGGGCCGCGATGCGGGACGAGCCCTTCCTGTACCCGGGCGCGGTCACCGCCCTGATCCGCAACTACCTCGACCGGGCCCGCCACGGTCAGGAAACACCCGACCAGATCCTCACTCCCCGGGAGGAGGAGGTCCTCAAGCTGGTCGCCGAGGGCCACTCGTCCAAGGAGATCGCGGACCTGCTGTTCATCAGCATCAAGACCGTCCAGCGGCACCGCGCCAACCTGCTGCAGAAACTCGGCCTGCGCGACCGGCTCGACCTCACCCGCTACGCCATCCGTGCCGGGCTGATCGAGGCCTGACCCGAATCCGGGCCCGGTCCGTACATCGCGAGGGAGGGGGGAACGGTGCACCACACCGTGCGCACAGCGCCCGTCGTCGGCGCCACTCGGCTCCGCTCCCCCGTCGGCGCGGTGCTCGCGGTGGTCGTGGCGGTGCTGGCCGTCCTCGGCCTCGCCACCCCACCGCCCGGTGCACCGGGCACGGGCCCGTCCGCCCACCTCACGTCGGCCGGCCACCTCCGTCACGACGTAACGCGCCCGGCGCCGGGCCACCCCCTGTGCGTAGGGGCGTGCACATCGGCGGACGGTCTCCGGTACGACGGGACATGCACAGCGCCGGGTCACCTCCGGTACGACAGGACATGCACGACGCCGGACCGCCTCCAGTACGACGGGGCGTGCGCCGACGACGGGTGCGATGCCGCTCGCGTCGTCCGTGCGGCGGGCCGTCACGAGCAGCCGCAGGGGGAGCACCCGGTCCCCCGCGGCCTCTCCGGCACCTGCGACCGGAGCGCGCACGCCACCCCGTGCCGGCTTCCGAGCCCGTGCGGCCCTCCGACCCGGCGCGTGCCCGCCTCGCAGCCGCACGTGGCCCAGGACCAGGGGCGGGCACCCCCGGTGTCCTCCGGCACCTGACGCCCCTTCCGCCCGCCCCTTCTCCTTCACCCCGACCACGCCGCAGCGGCCCGCGACGGCCGCCGCGGTGCTGTGCCCTGCCGGAGGCCTCCCTTGAACCGTGCCCTGCGCGTGAGAGCGCTGCTCGCACTCGCCGTGCTCGCCCTGTCCCTGTACATCGCCGCCACCGTGCCCGTCCGGCTCGGACTGGACCTGCGCGGCGGTACCCAGATCGTGCTGGAGACCCGTTCCACCCCCACGGCCGACGCGGACCGCGCGGCCACCGACCGCACCCTCGAGGTGCTGCGCGGCCGCATCGACGCGCTGGGCGTCGCCGAACCCACCCTGGTGCGCTCCGGCGACGACCGGATCATCGTCGAACTGCCCGGTGTGCAGGATCCGAAGCAGGCCGCCGAGGTCCTGGGCCGCACCGCACAGCTCACCTTCCACCCCGTGCTCGGCACCGCGGACGGTGCCGGCGACACCTCCCGGCCGCTGCCGAAGCGCCCTCGGGAGCGCGTCCTGCCCGGCGAGTCCGGTACCGCGCTGCGTCTCGGGCCCACCTCGCTGACCGGCGAGGACGTCAAGGAGGCGGCCGCCCGGTTCGACCAGCAGGGCGGCGCCGGATGGCACGTCACCGTGGACTTCGAAGGTGCCGGCAGGGACGGCTGGGCCCGGCTGACCGGCGAGGCCGCCTGCCGGGCCCCGGGCGACCCGGCGCGGCGGGTCGCCATCGTCCTCGACGACAAGGTCATCTCCTCCCCCCAGGTCGACCCGTCCGTCGCCTGCGGGACCGGCATGCGCGAGGGCGCCACCCGGATCACGGGCTCCTTCAGCTCCGAGGAGGCCCGCGAGCTCTCGTTGCTCATCAACGGCGGGGCCCTGCCCGTGCCCGTCGAGACCGTCGAGCAACGCACCGTCGGCCCCACCCTGGGCGCGCAGGCCATCGCCGCCGGCACCTGGGCGGCGGCCCTCGGTACCGCGCTGACCTCGCTGTTCATCATCGCCGTCTACCGGCTCATGGGGAGTATGGCCGCCCTCGCCCTGGCTTGCTACGGCCTGATCTCCTACGCCGCCCTGGCCGCCCTCGGCGCCACCCTGACCCTGCCTGGCCTGGCGGGTTTCGTCCTGGCCATCGGCATGGCAGTGGACGCCAACGTGCTCGTGTTCGAGAGGGCGCGCGAGGAGTACGCGCTGCCCCGTCGGCCCAGCGTCCGTTCGGCGCTCACAGCGGGCTTCCGCAACGCCTTCAGCGCGATCGCCGACTCCAACATCACCACGCTCATCGCGGCGGCTCTGCTGTTCCTCCTCGCCTCCGGGCCCGTTCGCGGCTTCGGTGTCACCCTCGGCATCGGTGTGCTCGCCTCCATGTTCAGCGCCCTGGTCGTCAGCCGGGTGCTGGCCGAGTTCGCCGCGGGCCGTCCTGGCGTACGCCGCCGCCCGGGTCTCACCGGCATCGCGGGCATCGGCGCGCTCCGCGACCGCCTCACCCGTCGCAACCCCTTCCTGATGCGCCGCCCGCGCCGCTGGCTCGCCACCTCCGCCGCTGTGCTCGTGCTGGCCGGCTCGGGCATCGCGGTGCGCGGCGTCGATCTCGGCGTGGAGTTCACCGGGGGCCGCCTCATCGAGTACAGCACCAGCGGTCCCGTCGACCCCGGCCGGCTGCGTGCCGCCCTGGCCGACGCCGGTTTCCCGCGCGCGGTCGTGCAGTCGTCGGGCGACACGGGTCTGACGGTGCGTACCGACCCACTGACCCACGCCGAGGAGGCGGAGGTCACGGCACTCTGCGCGACCTCGACCGGCGGGCGGACAAGGTCCGTGACGAACTGATCGGTCCCAGCCTCGGTGAGGAGTTGCGCCGGGGAGCGCTGATCGCGCTCGCCGTGGCCCTCGGGGCGCAGTTCGTCTACCTCGCGGCACGCTTCCGCTGGGTGCTGGGCTCGGCGGCGGTCGTCGCGCTCTTCCACGACGTGGTGATCCTGCTCGGGGTCTTCGCCTGGCTCGGCAAGCCCGTGGACGGGGTGTTCCTGGCGGCCCTGCTGACCGTCATCGGCTACTCCGTGAACGACTCCGTCGTCCTGTTCGACCGGGTCAGGGAACTGGTCCGGCGCAGCCCCGCGGCGCGGTTCCCCGGCCTTGTGAACGAGGCGATCCTGCAGACCCTGCCCCGCACGGTGAACACCGGCATGGGTGCGGCGTTCATGCTCACCGCGCTCGCCGCGCTGGGCGGTTCCTCGCTCACGGACTTCGCCCTGGCGCTGCTCGTCGGTCTTGTCGTGGGGACGTACTCCTCGGTGTTCATTGCGGCTCCCCTGGCCATCCGGCTGCACCGCCGCTCCGCGCGGGGGGGAGCCGTCCCGCCGGCGGCCGGTCACGGAGTGAGCCGGTCCAGCGCGGCCAGGACGGGGGCCACACCGTCCTCTTCGGCCAGGCCATGGGCCAACTCCCGTGCGCGAGCGCGGTGACGGGGGTCGCTCGTGGCGCGGCGCAGAGCGCAGGCCAGTGAACCGGCGGTGAGGCGCCGCAGGGGGACGGCGCACGGTGCCGTCCCCAGGGCGACCAGGCGCGCCGCCCAGAAGCCGCCGTCGAACTGGACGGGCACCGGAATCGTGGGGACTCCCGCGCGCAGGACGGCGGCGGTGGTGCCGGCTCCTGCGTGGTGGACCACGGCGGCGGTACGGGGGAACAGCAGGGCGTGCGGCACGTCGCCCACGGTGATCACGTCATCGCCGGCACCGCGGGCGGCGAGGCCGGCCCAGCCCTGCTGCACGATGCCGCGCAGTCCCGCCGTCCGCAGTGCCCGCACGATCCCGGCGCTGAGGTGCTCGGCGTCCGGTACCGTCGCACTGCCCAGACCCACGAACACCGGCGGGGGTCCTGCGGCCAGGAACTCCTCCACTTCGCCGGGCAGTGCGCGGGTGTCGTACGGCCACCAGTACCCGGCGACCTCCAGTCCGGGGCGCCAGTCCTTCGGGCGGGGCACCACCCGTTCGCTGAAGCCGTGCAGGACGGGCCAGTGGGCCCGCTCGTGGGCGCGGCGGCCGGCTGAGGGACCGCGGAGAGCCATGCCGTGCCGGGCGCGCAGCCGGTGCACGGCCCGGGTGAAGACACGGTCGACGGCGCAGGTCACGGCTCGTCCGCCCAGGTGATTGCTCACCGTGCCGAACGATCGCCCGCCGAGCATGGGCGCGCCGAACTCGCGCGTCGGATGCTGGGGTTGCAGGAAGAGGCCGAGACTGGGAAGGCTCAGTCCCTCGGCGATGGCACGGCCCAGCGGTGCGACGGCTCCCGCGGCCAGGACGACGTCCGCGCCGCGGGCCACCTGGACCAGGGCGTCGGTCATCTCCTCGGCCGCGGCCCGGGCCATCGACACCACCCGCAGCAACTTGCCGGGACCGGTGGTGCTGGCGTGCAGATCGCGGCCGCGGTCGGAGTGCGACACGGCGTGCGGGTCGACCGGAGTCGGGTGGAAGCGCACACCCGATCCGGCGGCCAGGGGCTCGAACAGGCCGTGGGTGGCGAGCGTGACCTCGTGCCCGCCGCGTGCCAGCACCGCGCCCAGCCCGGTGTAGGGCGCGACGTCGCCGCGCGATCCCGCCGTCATGATCACCACGCGCATGGGTCCCAGTGTGGACCGGCCGGGCGGATGACACGCGGTGCATGGCCGCACGTGGACGAAAATCGCCGTTGCCGGTGTTTCTCCGGCCGGTTCTCATCACGGGCTGTCCAGGCTGCGGAGAAGGCCGGTGGCGGCGTGGCGCGGTCGCGTGGCCGCGTCGCCGGTGAGGTGGTCGGCAGGCGGTGGGCCCTTCGGCCGTCCGGTGGCAGTCGGCAGGCGGTGGGCCCTTCGGCCGTCCGGTGGCAGGCAGCCGCTTCCTGCGCAGCGCGCTGACGGAGGAAGCGGCTGCCGGGGAGGCTCCGGCTCAGGACGACTGGGCGCTCTGGTACAGGTTCTGGGCGTCCGCGCCGAAGTACGGGCCGTACATGGCGTTCGGCAGGAAGTTGTACTTGAAGCTGTTCACCGAGGACTGCAGGCCGGTCCCGGTGGCCTCACTGAACTGGGTGAACCAGGGGCCGCCGCTGGCGCCGCCGGTCATGTTGCAGGTCAGGCCGTGGTCGTTGGACAGCAGGAAGTCGCGGGTGGTGGTGCCGCTGCAGTAGACGAACTTCTCGCCGTCGTACGGTGCCGCGGCCGGGAAGCCGAACGAGTACATCGCCTTGTTGTAGCCGGTGTTGAACGCCAGCCCCTGGCCGCCGACGACGTCGGTCAGCTTCTTCCCGTCCAGCGGGGCGACGACGGCCGCGCCGATGTCGTAGTTGATGTCCTCACTGGCCGTCCACTGGGGGGTGGACAGGGTCTTGGCCGCGGTCCAGGTGCCGTACGGGCGCTGCCCGTCGTGGTAGCCGGGTACGAACACCCAGTTGGTGTGCCAGGCCCCCTCCAGCTTGACGCAGTGCCCGGCGGTGATCACGGTGCTCTTGTTGGCGCTGGTGACGGCGTTGCCGGAGCAGGAGGCGGTACGGCCCTGGTAGCTGAAGAACACCCGTCCCGCGGTCTTGGCCACCGCTCCCCCGCCGGACCAGGGGCCGCCGCCGTACGGGAAGGCCAGCGGACCCGCGGCGGAGGCGGGAGCGCTGGGGGCCACGACCGTCGCCTTGCCCTTGCGCGGTGCCGGGGCCTTCACGTCGGAGCGGTCGACGGTCAGCAGGTCGAGCGGCGTGGCCTCGCGCATCCGCTGCGGAGTCCAGAAGGCCAGGGCGCGTTCCTGCGCCGAGGCGGTCATCACGCCGGGGCCCGGCGCGGCGCTCGCGGGTGTGACGGTGACGCCGGTCGCCAGGAGCGTGGCGATACCGGCGAGCGCGCCGAGGACGGAGCGGCGCACGCGGGTGCTGCCGGTGGACGGGTGCGGGCTGCGGGGTCGGCCTATCACGCGGTCTCCTTCTGCTGTGGGGGCCGGGCGGCGGGAGGCCCGTCCGCCCGGTCAGGCAGGGGTGTCACTGCGGACGGTCAGAGGGCAGCGTGCCACCGGGAGGCCGATATGGACAGGTGCATGTCATGCGTTGGCCGAAACTTCGCGCCTCCCGGCGCCGAGCGCGACCAGTGGGCGACCAGCGGGCACAGAAGAACCCGGCCTCACATGGAGGCCGGGTTCGGGGAGTGCCGCTGGTGTCAGAAGAGTGCGGCCGGTGTCAGAGGATCGGGCCGGCGCCGCCGGTGCCGCCGGGGCCGCCCGGCTCGACACGGCCGCGCCATGCGCCGGATTCGACTCCGCGCTCCTCGATGTACTGCTTGAAGCGCTTCATGTCGCCCTTCACACGGCGGTCGATCGTGCCCATCATGTCGCCCGCCTTCTCCACGGCACCGCTGGGCTCGACATCCATCACGAGCTCCACCCTGGTGTGGGTGTCGTCCACGCGCTCGAAGCGGACGGAGCCCCTCTGGTGGGTGTCTCCGCTCGTCGTGCGCCACGTGACCCGCTCGTCGGCCAGCTGGTCGACGATCTCGGTGTCGAACTCGCGCCGTACGCCGCCGATCTTGGTGGTCCAGTGGTTGTGACGGTCGTCCAGCTGCCTGACCTCCTCGACGCCCTCCATGAAGTTCGGGAACTCCTCGAACTGCGTCCACTGGTTGTAGGCGGTGTGGACGGGGACGTCGACTTCCACGGTTTCCTTGATGGTGCTCATCTGACTGCCTCCGTATTCACTGATCGACTGCGGGAGGCCCATCGGCCCACTCAGGTCCGGGCCCGTGGACGCCGAGTACCCGGGATGCTCCGCTTGCCACATCGACTGTGATCACGAGGCGCGTGCCCGACCGGTCCGGCCGCGGGGATCAGAACCGGTCGTGCTGCTGCGGCTGCCCGTACGCCTGGCCGCTCGGGCCGTTGGCGCCCTGGGTCTGCAGCTGCTCCGCCTGCTCCTTGGTCACCTTCTGTTCCGCGCCGCAGAAGGTGCACTGCGTCAGGTACTTCGTCGAGATCGGGAACAGCGGGACGAAGAACAGGGTGAACTTCGTGACGCGCTTCCTGAGCGTGTGGGCGGCGGGGTTGCCGCACTGACCGCACACGAGCGTCAGTATCGCCAACTGGTAGAGATATCCCTTGGTGCCGAAGATGATCACGTGTCGGTCCTTCCCGGTCGGATCTTCATCCAGTGTCCTGTATGGCGGGCACGTCGGGCACCTCGGGCACGCCGCCTCTCGTTCGTGTGGAGCTCCCGGCGCGGGCGGATCCGGTCAGGTGACGGTGGAGCGGCACACGGCCCGGGCCCCGCGAGAGCGGCCCGGGCCGTGTTGTGCCGGGGTCAGCCGGACAGGGCGGTCAGCACCACGGACTTGGCCTCCTCCTGGACCCGGCCGAGGTGGTCCGGGCCGAGGAACGACTCGGCGTAGATCTTGTAGACGTCCTCGGTGCCCGAGGGGCGGGCCGCGAACCAGGCGTTGTCCGTGGTCACCTTGATGCCGCCGATGGCCGCGCCGTTTCCGGGGGCCTCGGTGAGCACCGCGGTGACCGCGTCGCCGGCCAGGGTGTCGGCCGTGACCTGGGCCGGGGAGAGCTTGGCGAGCAGGGCCTTCTCCTCGCGGGTCGCGGGGGCGTCGATGCGCGCGTACGCCGGTTCGCCGAAGCGGGCGGTCATCGCCGCGTAGTGCTCGGAGGGGGTCTTCCCCGTGACGGCCGTGATCTCGGAGGCGAGCAGTGCGAGGAGGATGCCGTCCTTGTCCGTGGTCCACACGGAGCCGTCCCGGCGCAGGAAGGACGCGCCGGCGGACTCCTCCCCGCCGAAGCCGATGGTGCCGCCCGCCAGTCCGTCCACGAACCACTTGAAGCCGACGGGCACCTCGACCAGCTCGCGCCCGAGGTCGGCGGCGACCCGGTCGATCATCGCGGAAGAAACCAGGGTCTTGCCGATGCCGGTGGTGGCGGGCCAGCGGTCGCGGTGGGCGTAGAGGTAGGAGATGGCGACGGCCAGGTAGTGGTTGGGGTTCATCAGGCCCGCGTCCGGGGTGACGATGCCGTGCCGGTCGGCGTCGGCGTCGTTGCCGGTGGAGATCCGGAAGCGGTCGCGCCGCTCGATGAGCGAGGCCATCGCGTACGGCGACGAGCAGTCCATGCGGATCTTGCCGTCCCAGTCCAGCGTCATGAACCGCCAGGTGGGGTCGGTGTGCGGGTTGACCACGGTCAGGTCGAGGCCGTGCTGTTCGGCGATGCGGCCCCAGTAGGCGACCGACGCCCCGCCGAGCGGGTCGGCGCCGATCCGGATACCGGCCGAGCGGATCGCGTCCAGGTCGAGGACGTCGGGGAGGTCGGCGACATACGTGCCGAGGAAGTCGTAGCGGCCGGTGGTGGGAGCGGCGAGGGCGCGGTCGTAGGGGACGCGCCGCACGTCCTTCAGGCCGCCGCGGATGATCTCGTTCGCCCGGTCCTGGATCCAGGAGGTCGCGTCGGAGGCGGCGGGGCCTCCGCTGGGCGGGTTGTACTTGAACCCGCCGTCGGCGGGCGGGTTGTGGGAGGGCGTGACGACGACGCCGTCCGCGAGGCCGGTGGTGCGGCCGCGGTTGTGGGCGAGGATGGCGTGCGAGACGGCCGGGGTCGGTGTGTAGCCGTCCGCGTCGTCGATCAGCACGGTCACCTCGTTGGCGGCGAACACCTCCAGGGCGGTCACGCGCGCGGGCTCCGACAGGGCGTGGGTGTCGGCGCCCAGGAAGAGGGGGCCGTCGATTCCCTGGCCGGCCCGGTACTCGCAGATGGCCTGGCTGGTCGCGGCGATGTGGTCGTCGTTGAACGCGTTCGCCAGGGACGAGCCGCGGTGTCCTGAGGTCCCGAACGTCACGCGCTGCCCCGGGTCGTCCAGGTCGGGGCGGCGCGCGTAGTACGCGGTGACCAGCCGAGCGACGTCGACGAGATCCTCGGGTCCGGCCGGACTTCCCGCTCGCTCGTGCTGCATGGGCCCGCTCCTCCGCATGGGTTGATCCTTCGTGTGCGGGCCCCATCCTTTCTCGTCACGGCGGGGCCGCGCGAGGGGCGCGCCCCGGTGAGGGTCGGATGTGCGCCAGGCCACGCGGGAAGGGGCGGCTCGGATCACGAGGAAGGCGGCGCCACGGACCACCGGACCATCCGGTGGCGCGTCGCGCCGCCTGCTCCCCCGGTGCCGGCACGTCCATCGCGCCGGCCCTGCTCAGATCCGCCCGCCGGTGAGACGGGTGAGGGGACCGTGCGCGCCGCGTTCCGCACGGCGTCCGACGGCGTAGGACGCGGCGCTCAGGGCGGTCAGGCCCGCTCCGACGCCCGCCGCCACGATCTTGCGGTGGGCGATGACCGTCCAGGCCGTCTTCGCCGTGGTGGCGACGTGGCCGGAGGCCGTGACGACCGCCTGACGGCCCGCCTCGACGCCCTTGGCCGCGGTCCGGGCGGCCGTCCTGGCCGACTCGGCGGAGCGCTCCGCGCCCGACTTGGCCGCTGACGCCGCCTCACCGGCCTTGCCCGCGGCTCCCTTCGCCGCCTCACCGGCCTTGCCCGCGGCTCCCTTCGCCGCCTCACCGGCCTTGCCCGCGGCTCCCTTCGCCGCCTGCGAGGCCGGCGCGGTGGCCTTGTCCGCCGTGCGGCGGGCCTTGGACTCGGCGGTCCGTGCGGTGGACGCCTTCTGATTCGTGCGCTTGTTCTCTTCAGTCATGGACACCGACTTGCCTCTGACTCCGGCGGCAAACACATTCGCTCGCGCACCGGCCGGGGCAAGGGGGTGCCTGAGCACCTCGCCGAAGGGGTAGGCGCACTGCAGGCACGTGACATCACGACAGGAAGGAAGGTGCGTCATGGCCGGAATGCTGGACCGCATCAAGCAGTTCGCCCGGAGCCCGCAGGGGCGACGGGCCGTCGAACAGGCACGCCGGGCCGCGGCCGACCCCCGCAAGCGGGCCCAGGCCCAGCGCCTGCTCGGCAGGCTCAAGGGCCGCCACTGACCCGGACACCCGGCCCGCCGGAGATGCAACTCCCCGGCCACACAGGTGTGTTCATGCGCGCTGTGGGCACTTGGCTCGCACCACACACCTGAGGGGAGCTGGTTCGATGAGCAGGGCGGGAAACGGCAGGCGGGTCTGTGCGTTAGGCGTCGCCGGAGTCCTGGCCGGTACGGTGCTGGTGGGCTGCGGCGACGACGACTCGGGCGACGGTGCGCAGGGCACCTCGGCGACATCCGGAGCCGGCGCCCGGGAGCGGGGAACCAAGGCGGTGCGCTCGGCCTACGACAGGACGGCCGAGGAGGACACCGCCAAGGTGAAGCTGCGGGTGCGCACCTCGGCCCAGGGCGCCTCGCAGACCGCGAACGGGCAGGGCTCCGTGGACCTGGACGACGGCGACAGCGTCATGACGCTCACCGTGCAGGGGCAGCAGATCGAGCAGCGGGTGATCGATCAGGTCCTGTACCAGAAACTGCCCAAGGGGCAGGCCCCGGGAGGCAAGCCCTGGATCAAGATCGACCTGCGGAAGGTCGGCGCGCAACAGGGCGCGGATGACGGGTCCATGAGCGACCCGGCCCGGTCCGCCGCGTACGCCAAGGCGATCACCGACAAGGACGTGACCGAGAAGGGCAAGGCCACGGTCAACGGCGTGGATACCACGCACTACCGCGTCTCGGTCGACGTGACCGGTCTTCCGAACGGCGACACCCTGCGCGAGCAGGTCGGTCCCACCCTGCCGATGGACGTCTGGCTGGACGACGAGGGCCGGATGCGCCGTCAGCAGCTCGACATGACCGTCGAGACCCCGAAGGGGACGCAGCGCTCGTCCGCCGACGCCTCGTCGGCGCCCGAGAAGGTCACGGTGCGCACGGTCATGGACTTCACCGACTTCGGTACCGAGGTGGAGGCGGACGAGCCTTCGCCCGGGCAGGTCACCGACATGACGGGGAAGGCTTTGGAGCAGGGCGAGCGGCAGAGCTGACCCTGGCGCACCCGCCCTTGTTGCCGCACAGCCAGGGGGCGGCGAGAGCGGCGGGGCCCTCGCTGCCCTCCCGGGCGGCGAGGAACTCGACCGCCCGGGCGAAGTCCCTGCCGCCGAGCAGCACGCGCGGGCGGGGGTCTCGACCTGCGCAGATGTGCCATCGGGCAGTATGGGGCACATGAGCGTAGTCAAGATCAACGTGCTGACCGTGCCCGCCGAGCAGCGGGAGATCCTGGAGAAGCGGTTCGCCTCGCGGGCGCACGCCGTGGAGAACTCCGACGGGTTCGAGTGGTTCGAACTGCTCCGCCCGGTGGAGGGCACCGACACCTACCTCGTCTACACCCGGTGGCGTGACGAGGAGTCGTTCCAGGCCTGGATGGAGGGGCCGATGAAGAGCGCGCACCAGGGCGGCGGTGAGGGCGGCGAACGGCCGAAGCCCGCGGCGAGCGGCTCGACGCTGTGGTCCTTCGAGGTGGTGCAGCAGGCCGGGCCGAAGGAGGCGTGACACCGACGGCGTGACGCAGGAGGCCCCCCGTGCCGTGCGGCACGGGGGGCCTCCTGCGTGAGGGGGGTGCTCAGGTGCGCCGGGAGCGCGTGGGGACGGCGGTGCGCCCGACCGCGGCGGCCAGCTTCCGCAGCCGGCGCCAGTCGAGGCGCGGGGGCGCCTCGGGCACTCCCGGACGGTCACGGGGCACCCGGACACGCAGGGCGCGGCGTGCGATGCGGCAGTGGACCGGGGCGGGCATGGTGAGCGCCTCGCCGTCGAGGCCGACCTCCAGCTCCGCCTGGTCGGCGTCGACGACGACGCGCTGGGCGGTGAGCACCGTGAGCCCCTCCGGGCGCGGGGACAGCAGCAGTTCGGCCGCTTCCACGGCACTGTCCACCCGGACGGCGAGCACGCCCAGCCGCCCGGAGTTGAGCCGCTCGCGCCGGCCGAAGCCGAAGGGGTCGTCCATGCGGTAGGCGTTGTTGCTGACCAGGATCGCCTGCGGGTCGGCAACGGTGGTGCCGTCGGCGGTGGCCGTCAGACGCGGACCGCTCTGCCGGCTGAGGAGGTCGGGCAGCCGCTCCAGGGCGGCTCCCACCTTGCCCTCGCGGTAGCCGGGGCTCTGCACGACGGCCCCGTACACGCCGAACGAGGCGTTGTTGACGAAGGGGCGGTCGTCGGCGAACCCGATGTCGACGCGGAGTTCGACACCGTCGGTGAGGGCGTCGAGGCAGCTGGCGGGGTCGTCCCGGTCGAGGCCCAGGTCCATGGCGAAGTGGTTGCGCGTCCCGGCGGCGATGACGAGGAACGGCAGTCCGTGTTCCACGGCGACGGCGGCGACCAGGGCCTGGGTGCCGTCGCCGCCCGCGACGCCCAGGAGGTCGGCTCCGTCGGCGACGGCGGCCTTGGCCAGGGCCGTGACGTCCTGGTGCTGGTCGGGGTCGAGCAGCACGACCTGCGCGCCCAGCGCCTCGGCCTTCTCCTGCAGGTTGAACTTCTCGACCTTGCCGCCGCCCGAGCGCGGGTTGAGCAGCAGGAAGGGGCGCAGTGGCGGCGGTGTGCGGTACTCCTTGACCCGTACGGTCCGCAGACCTGTGCTGCGCAGGGCGTAGCGGCCGCTCCAGACCGCCCCGCACCACAGGAGCAGGGACAGGAAGACCACCCAGAGCAGATTCGCGGCGGCGAAGAGGGTGATGAGGCCGACGGGCGCGGCGACGGCCAGCGCGGCCGACACGATACGGACCACTCCCCGCCGGGACAGGACCCACCAGAGCGCGGCCGCGGTGAGGGCGAGTCCCGCGAGGCCCGCCACGAGCAGCAGCAGACCTCGCAGGCCGCCGGAGACGAGCGGCAGCAGGGCCGCCAGCGCGGCCGCGGCCAGGGCGCCCCGGGCGGCCCATCGCTGCCGGCGGTGAAACCGCTCGTCCATCGCCGATCCCATTTCGTCCCTCCGCTCGAAGGCCGGCGCGGGCGGGTCCTGAGGACCGCGCCCCGCCGTGACCATGGTGCCCGCCGACGCGTCGGCTCCACCACCGTCTTCCCGGACGGCTCCCCCTCCGCCGGTCACGTCGGACGTGAAGATCCCCGGTGCGGAGCCACGGGTAGCGTACGCGGCCCCGCGGCCGTGGTTCCCGCGCACCGGGCCACATCGGCACGCTCACCTGCTTTCCTTCAGTCCCTCATCACTTGACCTGGTGAGTCTCATTACGCAACTCTGTGGCGACAGTCCTTGTCGACGAGGAGGCCGGCACGCGATGGAGTGGACGGGCGCACGGTACGCGGACCAGCCGACGGTCGAGGTGACGACGTGGGTCGCCGCCCCGCCGGGGAGGGTGTGGGCGCTGGTGTCGGATGTGACGCGCATGCCCGAGATGAGCCACGAGCTGCGTTCCGCGCGGTGGACCGGGGGTGCGACGGGACCGGCCGTAGGGGCCCGGTTCGTCGGCGCGAGCCGGCACGAGCGGTTCGGCGAGTGGGAGACGACCTCGACGGTGGTCGCGTGCGACCCCGAGCGGGTGTTCGCGTGGGCGGTCGGGGATCCTGCGGAGCCGAGCGCGGTGTGGCGCTTCGCGCTGGAGCCGAGGGACGGCGGGACCGAGCTGTCGCAGTGGATGCGGATGGGACCGGGGCGCTCGGGGCTGTCGTTCGCGATCGACGCCATGCCGGAGAAGGAGCAGAAGATCGTGTTCGTACGGTTGCGGGAGTTCGAGCGGGGCATGACCGCCACGCTGGAGCACATCAAGCACCGCCTGGAGGCGTGATGCGCGCGGCGACGACCGTCGAGGCGGCGGCCCTGGGCTCCTGGTCCCGGCAGGCCGACTTCGTCGTGGAGGCGGAGCGACTGGGGCTCGACGTCTGCTGGGTGGCCGAGGCCTGGGGCTCGGACGCCCCGTCGGCCCTGGGCTTCTACACGGCCCGCACGGAGCGGATGCTGCTCGGCTCGGGGGTCATGCAGGTCGGCACCCGCACGCCGGTCGCCCTCGCACAGACGGCGATCACCCTGTCGAACCTGTCCGGAGGGCGGTTCCTGCTGGGGCTCGGCCCGTCCGGTCCGCAGGTGATGGAGGGCCTGCACGGGGTGCCGTTCGCACGCCCCGTGGCGCGGGTACGCGAGACGGTGGAGATCCTGCGGCACGTGGTCGCGGGGGAGAAGATCGCCTACTCGGGCTCCGAGTTCCGTGTCCCGCTGCCCGACGGGGAGGCGGTGCCGATGCGCCTGTCCATGCGCGCCGAGCACGCCGTACCCGTCTATCTGGCGGCTCTGTCGCCCGCCATGCTGAAGCTGACCGGCCGGGTCGCGGACGGCTGGCTCGGTACCAGCTTCGTCCCCGAGGGCGCGGCGGAGGCCTATTTCGCTCCCCTGGACGAGGGCCTGGCCGCAGCCGGCCGTGACCGCGCGGGCTTCGACGTCTGCCAGGGGGCCGAGGTCGCGTTCGCCCGGGACGAGGAGGCGCTGGCCGCCATGGTCGCCGGCCGGAAGAAGGAACTCGCCTTCAGCCTGGGCGGCATGGGCTCCGCGTCGACCAACTTCTACAACCGGGCCTACAGCCGTCAGGGCTGGGCCGAGGTCGCGGCCGAGGTCCGGCGCCGCTGGCAGGCGGGCGACCGGGACGGTGCGGCCGGCCTCGTCACCGACGAGATGGTGCTGGCCACCACGCTCATCGGCACGCAGGAGATGGTGCGGCGGCGCCTGCGCGTCTGGTGCGACGCCGGTGTGAACACGGTCCGTCTCTACCCGGCCGGCGAAACCCTCGACGAGCGGCTCGACACGCTCGGCAGGGCGATCGAGCTGGTCCACGAGACCGAGGCCACCGGGGCGGGCGGGTAAGCTCCCCTGGCCGATCACCGGGCGAGACGACCGACAGGGGGGCTCCGTGCGGGCCATGGCTGCGCTGACGACGACCGCACTCTGCCTGCTGGCGGAGGTGGCCATGGCCGGGTGCGGAGCCGGCGGCTCCGGCGAGGACAGGTCCGCGGGCGAGATCCTCGACGAGGCCAACGCGCGGATGCGGAAGCTGGACACCGTCACCGTGGACATCACCAACCGCACCACGAGCGGCGGCACGGTGACCAGCCACCTCGTGACCGACCTGGACGGCCGGTGCAGGTCGAAGACCACCTGGTCCGGGGGCGGCGCCCTGGAGCAGATCCGGCTGGACAAGACCGACTACGTCCGCCCGAACCGGGCCTATCTGCAGAAGTGGAAGAACAACCCCGGCGTCACCGGCGAGCAGAGGCTGTGGGTGAAGACGCCGGTGGACCCGGCCTCCAAGGGCGGCGACGGCCTCACCTCCTGCACCCGGCCCTTCGATTCGTTCGGCACGGCGAAGAAGGGCGGCTCCTCGCGCGTCGGAGGCACCAAGGCCATCGAACTGATCGTCACCGACAAGGCCGACAAGGCCGGGACATACACCTTCTACGTCGCCGACGAGGGCGAACCGTATCTGCTGAAGACGGTGTACAAGAGCGCCGCGCAGCACACCACCACGGCGTTCAGCGGTTTCGACGAGCCGCTGGACCTGCGGGCGCCGAAGCCGGGCGAGGTGCTGGGCGTCGGCGGCTGAGCGCCCGTCAGGAGGTGGCGCTTTCCGTTGGATTTCCGGCGGCAACCGGCCGAGGGGGACGAATCGTCACTCCGGGGCTTGACGGGGCGGAGCCGGGCTCGGCCTACTGGAAGCGCAGCCGGCCGTGTCGGGGGTCTGGTCCGGTGCCGGCCCTGGGGTCGAGTCCACTCCGTACTCCCCCACCGGAACGCGGGTCAGGGGTCTGATGGTGCGGCGACGTTGGGCAGCGGTGGTGGGTCTGGTGGCCTGCCTGCTGTTGCTGCAACTCGTCGTTCCGGGGCCGGCGGGCCCGGAGAGTTTGGCCGTGCCGGCCGCAGCGGCGGCGGTGAACGCGCCGGATGCGGGCGCCGCGTCGAGTGCCGGGGCTGAAGGGACCGAAGGAGCCGGCGAGTC
Organism: Streptomyces sp. NPDC056373; assembly: GCF_042262425.1. NCBI lineage: Bacteria > Bacillati > Actinomycetota > Actinomycetes > Kitasatosporales > Streptomycetaceae > Streptomyces > Streptomyces sp. NPDC056373. Next base: position 72,525 of record NZ_JBHJPX010000018.1, on the reverse strand, counting down.
CTGTCCGTGCGAGGACGAGCCGTCGGTTCGGCAGCTCGCGGCGCGCACTCCGCGGGCCACGGGGGCGGCAGGGGTGAGCCCGGTGGTGACCGGGGCGGCCGTGGTGGGCAACGGCGGTACGGACCTGCGTGCGGCGGTGACGAGCCCGTGTCCGGGGGCGGCCGGATCCGCCCCGAACGCCGAACGGCTGCAGACGTTCCGCTGCTGAGCGACGGCAGTACCGACAGGGCCTGCGCCGTGCGGCCTGAGTACTGCCCTGGTGCCGAATCGCGGTGATGTGCAGGCCTTCGTGTGTCCCCATGCCGATGACACAGGAGGCAGAGTTGCCTGGAAAGCGCGTTCTCGTTCTGAGGCCGGACGAGCTCGGCCCGAACGACCAGAAGATGTGGCGGGAGATCCGGACGGAGTCCGGCGCACCGGCGAATCCCTTTCTCGACCCGGCCTTCACCGTTGCGATGGGCCAGGTCAGGCCGGGAGCCAGAGTGGCACTGCTGCTGGACGACGGTTCCCCGGTGGGGTTCTTCCCGTACGAGGCGGGGGTGCTGGGGCGGGGCCGGGCCATCGGGTTGGGGGTTTCCGACAGTCAGGGGGCCGTGTTACGCCCCGGGATCAGGCTGGAGGCCCGGCGGTTGTTGCGGGTCTGCGGGCTGTCGTCCTTCGAGTTCGACAACCTCGAAGCCGGTCAGTCGGTGTTCGAGCCGCACGCGGTCGAGGAACTCGCCTCCCCGGTCGTCGACCTCGGCGAGGGCTTCGCGGCGTACACGGAACGTCTGCGGATGCGGTCGCCGGGCTTCCTCAGACAGACCCAGGCCAAGGAGCGCAGGCTGGCCCGGCAGGTCGGCGAGGTGCGGTTCGTGTACGACACCCGGGACCCGGCGGCGCTGCGGGCCCTGATGGAGTGGAAGTCGGCGCAGTACCGCCGGACCGGCCGGCGGGACCGGTTCGCGCAGGAGTGGATCACCCGGCTGGTGGGGCTGCTCGGAGAGAGCGAGGAGCCGGAGTGCCGCACCGTGCTGTCCGTGCTGTACGCCGCCGGGCGCCCTGTCGCCGCGCACCTGGGGCTGCGCTCGCGCACGGTGCTGTCCTGGTGGTTCCCGGCGTACGACCGCGCGTACGCCAAGTACTCCCCCGGCCTGCTGCTGCAGTTGCGGATGCTGGAGGCCGCCGCGGCCGACGGTATCGAGATGGTCGACCTGGGCAGCGGCCCTGCCCGCTACAAGGAGTCGCTCAAGACCCGTGACCTGCGCGTGTACGAGGGAGCGGTGGTGCGGCCGGTGCCGGGCGGAGCCGCCCACTGGCTGGGCCGCGAGCCGGCCCGGGCCGCCCGTCGCTTCGTCCGCGGGAGGCCCCGGCTGGCCGGTGCGGCGGCCCGGACGCTCGAGGAACTGGGCCGGTTGCGCGGCGGCTGAGGCCGGCCGGGAAAGGGGCGCCCGGCCCCTGAGGGCCGGGCGCCGTGCGTTCGGCTCGTGGCCGTCAGCCCGTGGCGGTCCAGCTGTGGGCGACGTCCACGACGACGCGGTCGTCCAGTTGCTGCACCCGGAAGGGCAGCCGCGCGCGGACGCCCAGGCCGATCTGGGTCTCACCCTCGAAGCTGCCGGCGAACCGGGTGTCCCGGAAGGTGCGGTAGCCGGTGAGATCCACGCCCGGCAGAGGGCGCGCCACCTGGCCGGGGTACGTGGCCGCGCCGGTCTCCGGGTCGTACGCGGGCGCGGTCACCCGCACCTCGAGCACGGCGCCGCCGGACACGGCGATGTAGCGGCCCGAGCCGTCCTGGTAGAGCTTGTCGACGTACTGGACGGTGTACCCGACGCCGCTGCCCGCGCCGGGCACGTCGATGACCATCCGGTCGAAGCAGGTGTGCCGACCGGTCCTGACGTCGGTCATCGGTGCGACGCCCGTGCCGACGGCGGTCTTGGCGAGGCTTCCCCAGCCGGTCGGACACGCCGTGGCCCGGGCGGTGGACTGCGGGCCGGCCACCGGTGCGGCGCCGGCCGGGACGGCCGCCACGCCCACCGTGGCGCCCACGAGTGCGATAGTCGCGCATGCTTTTCTGATTCTCACCATTGCCGCCCCCGAGGCTTGCGTGTGGCTGATGCCGGTTGAGACGGCCGGGCCGGCCGAAAGGTTGCACTTGCCGCGCCGGAGCGCCGTCCATGGGACATCCTGGTGGGAAGCGATTGGTGTCCGGTGCGTCCGTACCGGGAGGACGCGACATGGATGAGGCAGCCGCCGTACCGGACGGACCGCGGTCAGCCGCCGGCCCGAGCCGGGACGGGGCTGAGAGCCGGGTCCCGGGAGAGGCGACGGGCCAGATCGAGGATGCCCTGACGGGTCCGCTGGTCGAGGCCGTACGGGACCTCGACGGGTACGGCGGGCTGGTCTACCTGCGTTCCCGGGACCGTCGCTCGCTGGTGCTGGCGATGATCACCGGCGTGCCCCGTTCACTGCTCAGGAGCTGGTGGCGGGTGCCCGTGGGCGGTGCCCTGCCCATGGCGGAGGCCTATCGGCGCGACGAGACGCTGTGGCTGCCGGACGAGCACGCCACCATGGTCCGCTTCCCGCACTTCACGGCCGGGCTCCCCTACCCTTTCGGCTCCGCCTACCAGCCCGTCCGGACCGGGGGCGAGGCGGTCGGCGTGCTGGTCGTGCTGCGGTCGGCGGCCCGGGCCCCGATGGACGGGGAAGCGGTCGGTCTCGCACTGCGCCCCGCCCAGCGGACCATGCAAGAGCGCCTCGACCGCCTGGTCGCGGGCCGGGCCGGCCCGGACTCCGCCGCACACCACGTCGAGTACGACGACGAGCCGATCAGCGTGCGGCTGCCCACCTCGGCCGCCCACCCGGTCCGGGTCGGGCTCATCGACTGGGACCTGGACAGCGACCGCTGCACGGCGGACGACGACGCCCTCGAGCTCCTCGGCCTGGACCGGTCGGCCTACGGCGGCACCATCGCGGACGTCGAGGCCCGGGTCAGCCCCGACGACCTGCACGAACTGCGCGAGAGCCGGCACGACGCGCTGGCCGACGGCCGGGTCAGGTCCCGGCACTTCCGGGTTCTCGACGAGTCACGGGGCAAGGACAAGACCGGCTTCCGGCCGGTCGAGCTGTGGGGCCATCTCGTGCGGGGCGGCACCGGGTCCGCGCGGATCCTGGTGGGCGCCCTCGTCGACGCGGGCGGCGGACTCACCGCGGCCGAAGCGGCCGAGCGGCTGCCGGACGGGCTGTTCTCCCTGGACCATGACGGCCGCCTGACCTATGCCAACCGTCGCTGTGAGGAACTGCTGGGCTCCGGCCGGGAGGACCTCTTCGGCCGCTATCCGTGGGAGGTGGTCACCTGGCTCCGGGATCCCGCGTACGAGGACCGCTACCGGGCGGCGATGCTGTCGCAGGAGCAGGTGTCCTTCCTCGTCCGGCGGCCCGACGGGAACTGGCTGAGTTTCGTGCTGTTCCCGGACGTGCACGGGCTGACCGGCCGGGTCTTCCCGACCGGGCCGCCCACCGGTGCCGAACCGGGGCCGGCAGCCGGGGCCGACGCCGCCGGAAGCCTCGACGCCGTCGCGCCGCCGCCCGGCCCGGTGGCGGCCGCGCGGGCCGGAGCGCTCTACCACGTGGTGCAGATGGCGAGCGTGCTCACCGAGGCGGTGACCGTGCTGGACGTCTGCCGGGCCGTGTCGGAGCAGTTGCTGCCCGCCTTCGGCGCCCGGGAGCTGGCCCTCTACACCGTCCGTGAGGGCCGGATGTACCTGCTGTGGGAGTCGGGCTACCCGGAGGGCTTCCTCACTCCGTTCGAGGGCGTCACCCTCGACACGCAGCTGCCCGGGGTCCACGCGCTGACCACGCGGCTCCCCCTGTTCTTCGAGTCGCCCGACGAACTCTCCCTCGCCTATCCGGGCATCACCCTGGACCGGATGCAGGCCTGGTCGTTCCTGCCGCTGATCGCCTCCGGCCGCTCCGTCGGTTCCTGCATCCTCGGCTGGGACGCCCCGCACCGGTTCACCCCGGACGAGCGGTCCGCCCTCACCGCGTTGAGCGGCCTGGCCGCCCAGGCGATGGAACGGGCGCGGTTGTACGACTCGGAGTCCGCCGTCGCCCGTGGCCTCCAGGAAGGACTCCTGCCGCACCGGCTGCCCGCCGTGGAGGGCCTGCGCACCACCGGCCGCTATCTGCCCGGCACGCAGGGCATGGCGATCGGCGGCGACTGGTACGACGTGATCACCACCGGGCGTGGCGTGGCCCTGGTCATCGGGGACGTCGAAGGCCACAGTGTCGGCGCCGCCGCGGTGATGGGGCAGCTGCGCAGCGCGGTGCACGCCTTCGCGGCGAGCGAGCGCCCCCCGCAGGAGGTCATCACGCACACCAACCGGCTGCTGAGCGAGCTGGAGTCGGACGTCTTCGCCACGTGCTGCTACATCGAACTCGACCCGGCCACCGGACGGGCCCTCGCCGTGCGGGCCGGCCATCCCCCGCCGCTGCTGCGCCACCCCGACGGGCGGGCCGAGACACTGGATCTCGCGGGCGGTGTCATGCTGGGCGTGCAGCCCGACTCGGTGTACCCGGTCACCGCGCTCACCCTGGCCCCCGGCAGCGTGCTCGCCCTGTACACCGACGGGTTGGTCGAGCGGCCCGGCAGCGACATCGAGTCGGGCATCGACGCGGTCCGCCGCCGGCTGTCCGAGACCCCGGCGGACTCGGTGGAGCACCTCGCCGACCGGCTGGTGGGCACGGCCCGGCAGGCCCGGGAGCGGCCGGACGACGTGGCTCTGCTGCTCACGGCGTACCGGTGATAACTGTTTGCCCCCCGGGCCGCCGCCCGGGCGCCCGACCGGGCGCCCGACCGGGCGGGCGCACGGCTGTGCGAAGCGGCTCGGAGTACGGTGGTCGGGACCGGCGAGCAGGGCGGTGATTGCGGTGGAATGGCAGCGGTATGCCGAGCAGATGGCCCGGCTCGCCCGGGATCTGAGCGCGCAGGATTCCGTCCAGGCGACGCTGGACGCCATCTCGTCGTCGGCGGTGGAGGTGATCGGCGGCTGTGACGCCGCCGGCATCCTGACGGTCTCGAAGGGCCGGGCCGTGACCCTGTCCGTGTGCGGTGACATGGTCGCGGAGTCGGACCGGTTGCAGGGCGAGTTCGGTGAGGGCCCGTGCTTCGATGCCGCGCGTCGCGTGGACGGGGAGCGGCTGTTCCGGATCGCCGACATGACCCGGCCGCAGCCGTCCTGGCCGCGGTACAGCCGGGCGGCCCGCGACCTCGGGATCGGCAGCATGACGGGTGTCCTGCTCTACACCCACGAGGAGGACTTCGGTGCGCTGAACCTCTACTCGCGCCGCCCCGGGGCCTTCGGCGAGGACATCGAGGCCGCGGGCTGGCTGCTCGCCTCCCATGCCGCGGTGGCGCTGGCCACGGCCCGCACCGTGGATCAGCTGGAGCACGCGCTGGAGACCCGGCACGCCATCGGTGAGGCCATGGGGATCCTGATGGAACGCCATGAGATGAGCGAGGACGAGGCCTTCGGTGTACTGCGGCGCATCTCCCAGGAGCACAACCTGAAGCTGCGCGACGTGGCACGGCGGGTCAAGACCGGTTCCCCGGACCCGGGTTGACGTCTCACGCCGGACCGTCGCCCAGCCGGGAGGCGCGCAGGAGGAGCACCGCGATGTCGTCGGCGTGCTGCCCGGTGGGGGTGGTGTGCCGGACGAGCCGGTCGATGAGCCGTTCCAGGTCGTGGCCGTCGGCGGTGTCCAGGTGGGCGGCGAGGTCGGTGGTGGTGCGGGTGGCGTCGGTGCCGGGGAGTTCGACCAGACCGTCGGTGTACAGGGCGAGGGTGGTGCCGGGGAGCAGGGGCACGGTGGTGACCGGGTAGTCGGTGCCGGTGTCGATGCCCAGCAGCGGGCCGGGCTCGATGTCGAGGACTGCGGCGGGGTGCCGGGCCTGGCGCAGCAGCGGCGGCACGTGTCCCGCGCTGGCGAGGGACGCCTGGTGGCGGCCCAGGTCGAGGTGGACGAAGAGGCAGGAGACGAGCAGTTCGGAGTCGAGGTCGGCCAGGAGCCGGTTGGTGCGGGCGAGGACCTGGCCGGGTGCGGCGCCGGCGGTGGCATGGGCGTGGATGGCGGTGCGGACCTGGCCCATGAGGGCGGCGGCGGCGACGCTGTGGCCTTCGACGTCGCCGATCACGGCGGCGGCGCTCGTGTCGCTCAGGCGCAGCACGTCGAAGAAGTCCCCGCCGACCTCCGTGCCGTGGCCGGCGGGCAGGTAGCGGGCGGCGACGTCGAGACCGGGCAGGCGCGGCAGGGCCCGGGGCAGCAGTGCGCGCTGCAGTTCGTGCACGAGCCGGTGTTTGGTGTCGTAGAGCCGGGCGCGGTCGAAGGCCTGGGCGATCAGGCCGGACAGGGAGGTGAGGACGGCGCGTTCGTCGGCGGTGAAGGCATGCGGCCGGGTGTAGGACAGGATGCAGCAACCGACCGGCCGGCCGGAGATGACCAGGGGCAGGAACGCCCAGGCCTGTTTGCCGCTGATCTGCGGCGCCTTGGGGTACCCGGCGGCCAGTTCGCCGGGGTCGGCGAAGAAGGCGGGGGTGCCGCTGGCGAGGGCCTGGCCGGCGGGGGTGAGGTCGGTGTCCAGGGACAGGGCGTCGAGGCGCTCCATGACGTCGGGCGGATAGCCGTGGTGGCCGATGATCTTGAGCCGGCCCGCGTCGACACCGGACAGCACCAGGCCCTGGGCGCCGAAGGCGGGCAGGATCTGGTGGGCGATCAGCGCGACGAGGTCGTGCACGGTCACCGACTCGGTGAGCACGGCGGCCAGGTGCACGAGTTGGTAGAGGCGTCCCGTCGGGGCCGCGACGGGCGACCGCGCACCGGTGGGCGGCGCGTGCTCGGCGTGCTCCGCGCTCGGCAGGACGCGGACGCTGATACCGCTGGCGTCGGGGTAGAGCTGGAAGGTCAGCGACTGGTCCGGTGGGCGGAGCGCGGTGAAGGAGACCGGGGCGCGGCTGATGATCGCCGTCCGGTAGTGGTCCTCGATGACGGGGTCGTCGAGCCAGGGCAGCGAGTGCCAGGGACGGGTGCCCAGGAGACGGTCCGCGCCGCGCCCCAGCAGACGTGCCGCGGTGGCGGTCGCGAAGGTGATGCGGCCCTCCAGGTCGAGGGCCAGGGCGCCCTCGGGGAGGCGTTCGAGGTAGTCGGCTGCGGCCAGACCGGTCTGCGCGGGGTGGCGGGTCGCGTCGACGGGGACGACGCGCGGCAGGTCGGGCAGGGACGGCGGCCGGGTGGCGTCGTCCAGGAGGCGGGCCATGCGGCGGGCGCTGGAGATGATGTGGCCGTGCTCGCGTGGGGTGACCCGGCGCGGCCGGCCGGCGGGCCACATCAGCACGAGACCGCCCCAGGAGCGGCGTACGCCGGTCAGCGGGGCGGCCACGAGGGCGAACGGGTAGGGCAGGACGGCGGCGGCCCGGGGGTACCGGCGGGCCATCTCCTCCTGGCCGGCGATGCTGACCAGGGCGTCGTCGTGGATCGCGTCGGTGACCGGGACCGGTGCGGTCAGGGGCAGCCGCTGCCAGGGGGCGCTGAAGGCCACCGGCAGACCGCACAGGGCGACCAGGCGCAGCACCGGCTCCGCCTCCTCGATCAGGTAGAGGCCGCCGATCGAGGCGCCGGTGCCGCGCACGGTGTCGGCCAGCGCGATCCCCAGGGCATCGTCCGGCGATCCGGAGCCGCCGGGGTGCTCCTTGCTCCCGGGCATGGTGTCCTCCCGCTCCTACCCCGGACGCTACGCCTGGCGGAGCGTGCGGGCATGTCATCCGGACGGGTGCCCGGTTTGCGAGTGAATGTGCAGGGCCGGTCGGGGCACGGCCGTGGGCCGGCGGGCGACCGCGTACCCGCGGTTTCGCAGAGGTGACCCTGCCGGTTGTTGCGCCCGGGCGGCCCGGCCGGCGGTTCCGCACAGGCGGCTGTGCCGGCGGACGTCCGGTGGCAGAATCGGGAGCCCTGGACGGCATGGGGAGGCCGGCTTGCGGACGCTGACATCACGGGACCCACTGGCCGTCGCCGTCACGGAAGCGATCCGGGCCGGAGATCTGCCCCGGCTCCGGCACCTGCTCACCGAGCATCCGGGCCTCGCCACCGTGCGCATCACCGAAGAGGGTGAGGACGGCCCGGGCACGCGCAGTCTCCTGCACATCGCGACCGACTGGCCCGGGCACTTCCCTCGCGGTCCCGAGGTGGTCGCGGTCCTGGTGGCCGCCGGGGCCGATCCCCGCGCCCGCTTCGGCGGAGCGCACGAGGAGACGCCGCTGCACTGGGCGGCCAGCAACGACGACGTGCCCGTGCTGGACGCGCTCATCGCGGCGGGGGCCGACATCGAAGCGCATGGTGCGGTGATCGGCGGCGGCACTCCGCTCGCCGACGCCCGGGGATTCGGCCAGTGGCGTGCCGCCCACCGGCTGATCGAACACGGCGCCCGCATCACCCTGCAGGACGCGGCCACGCTCGGACTGCTCGACCGGGTCCGGGCGTACGTCGAAGCCGACGGGCCGCCGTCACCGGACGAGATCACCAGCGCGCTCTGGGGCGCCTGCCATGGTGGGCACGCGGCGACCGCGCAGTACCTGTACCAGCACGGCGCGGACCCCCACTGGTGCGGCTACGACGGCATGACCCCGCTCGACATCGCCCGCGCCCAGGACGCCGACGACGTCGTGCGGTGGCTGTGCGACCTGGGCGCGAGGAGCACCTAGCCGCCTGCCATGAACGGTCAGCCGGGCATTACGGTGGGACACGAAGACCTCCGTGCGGTGTGTTCCTGGACAGCTCCACCACATCGGAGGTCTTCGCCATGTTCAAGACCCGCCGGTGTCAACAACGCTCGTGATCAATGCACCTGGGTCGTGTTCGGGAGGTGGTTCCGGTACTTCGCCTCGTGCCGTGACGCTCTCGGTTCGCATGTGGTCATGTCCCTCACCGTCCCGTCGGCAGGCTGCTGAGGAACGGGGCGATCCGGTCGGCGATCACCCGGTCGTCGTGCGCCGAGGTGCGCCGGCCACATCCGAGGAAGTCCAGGCCCGACTGGTCGAGGAACCAGTAGTGGACCCCGCTGTCGCCGGCGTCCTTGCGTGCCTCGACCACCTGTCACACATGCCCGGCGTTGCCGTCGAAGCCGACGGCGACGAGGCCGGCACCACCGGGAGCCTCCCGCGCCCCGGCCTCGGGTTCCTGTCTTCGGACGTCAGCTGCGTGCCGTCTCCTCACAGGCAGTAGCGCACGAGCCATTCGTCCTGGTTGTACGCGGTACGCGCCGGGTCGGGCACGCCGGCCGCCCGCTCCTCGACCATGTCCTCCACACGCACCGGCTCCGGCAGTACCCCGAAGCGTGCCCGGCGGGCGGCGCTCTCCGCCTCGCTCCCCTGCTGCGACGTCGCCTCGTCCACGGCGATTCCCCTCTCGGCTGGTCGGCCCGACCGTTCGGCCCTTGGCGGGCACTGAGTTGACGTGCGAGAGGGGCGGTTGGTTCCCCGTGGCGCCGGCTCAGCCCCGGAAGGGGGGCCGATTGTCCACGGGTTCCGGCTTGTTCGACCCTACGAACTTCCAACCCGCTTGTTTCCCTGGCGCCTTCACGGTGATAGGAAACCTTCCTATCAGTTCTGCACGGTCGCTCTTCCAACCCGTGCAGTCCTGCACCCGCACGGCCTGCTCTTCCAACCCCCCACTCCGCTTGGAGGCACCGTGAGACACCCCTCTGCCCCTGCCGGCCGCCGTACCGTCCTGGCGCTGTTCGGCGCGGCCCTCGCGACCACCCCGTTCCTGAAGCCGCCACGCGCCACGGCCTCCGTGGCCGCGGTGGGGCTCGACGACCCGGCGAAGAAGGAGATCGCCATGCAGCTCGTGTCGAGCGCGGAGAACTCCTCGCTCGACTGGAAGGCGCAGTACCAGTACATCGAGGACATCGGCGACGGCCGCGGCTACACCGCCGGCATCATCGGGTTCTGTTCCGGCACCGGCGACATGCTGGACCTCGTCGAGCTCTACGCCGCCCGCAAGCCCGGCAACGTCCTCCAGAAGTACCTGCCCGCCCTGCGCGAAGTCGACGGCTCCGACTCGCACGACGGACTCGACCCCGGCTTCCCCGGCGACTGGCGCCGGGCGGCACGGGAGGCCGAGTTCCGGCGCGCTCAGGACGACGAGCGCGACAGGGTGTACTTCGACCCGGCGGTCCGGCAGGGGAAGGCGGACGGGTTGCGGGTGCTGGGCCAGTTCGCCTACTACGACGCCATCGTCATGCACGGCGACGGCGGCGACCCCACGAGTTCCCGCAACATCCGCAGGCGTGCCCTGCGGACGGCGAAACCACCGGCGCAGGGCGGTGACGAGGTGACGTACCTCCACGCGTTCCTGGACGCGCGGGTGTGGGCCATGAAGCAGGAGGAGGCGCACAGCGACACGAGCCGGGTCGACACGGCCCAGCGCGTCTTCCTGAACCGGCGCAACCTCGACCTCAGCACGCCGCTGGACTGGAAGGTGTACGGCGACAGGTACCACATCGGCTGACGCCCCGGCCCGGGAAGTGGTCCACCAAGCGGGCACGGAAGTGGACTCCTTCCCGGGCCGCCCGGCTACCTAGCGTCGCTCCCATGAACGCCACCACCACCCGCGGAGCCCTGCTCGCCGCGCTCGCCTGCGTCCTCGTCGGAGGGTCATTCACCGCCAACAGCGTCCTGGGCGACTACCCGTACGCGGGCGGTCAGTTCCTGCGCTACGGCCTGGCCTGTCTGTTACTGCTCCCGGCGGCCGGGACAGGTGCCGCCGACCGGCTGCGAGCCCTGACACCCCGCCAGTGGGGCCGTCTCGCCCTCCTCGCCGCGGTCGGCATGGTCGGTTTCAACCTGGCCGTCCTCGCGGCCGAGCGCACGGCGGAACCGGCCGTGCCCGGCGTGTTCGTGGGCTGTGCGCCGGTGGTCGTCGCCGTGCTCGTCCCCCTCCTGGACGGGCGAGGACCTCAACGGACGGTGCTGTACGGGGCGTTGCTCGTGGCCGTCGGCGCCTTCACGGTCCAGGGCTGGGGGCGCACGGACAGCGCGGGCATCGCCTTCTCGGTCTGCGCCCTGGCCGGGGAGGTCGGGTTCGCCGTACTCGCGGTCCCCGTGCTGCGGCCGCTCGGGCCCAGGCTGCTGTCCGCCGTCGTGTGCGCCGTCGCCGCACTGGAGTCGGCGGCGATCGGGCCACTGGTCGACGGGGGCGGGTGGCTGCGGCGTCCCGACGGCGTCGAGACGGCCGCGCTGCTGTGGCAGGCGGCGGTGGTCACCGTCGTCGGCTTCGTGTGCTGGTACATGGGCATGCAGCGGATCGGCGCGGAACGCGCCACCCTGTTCTCCGGCCTCATCCCGGTCGCGGCGGCCTGCACCGCACCGCTCGTCGGCACGGGCTCCTACGGACTCCCGCAGGCGGCCGGCAGCGCACTGGTGGGGGCCGGGGTGGCACTCGGGTCGGGGGTGCTCGGGCGCGCGGGAGGCGAGCGCCGTTCACGGGAGCGGGCCTTTCGGGGGAACGGGCGCCCGGAGTCCCAAGGTGTCCGCGTGCCGGAAAGGCCGGAGTGATCCCCCGTGCATCTAATGGACGGCATTGACCTCCCGGCCGACACAGGAGACGACGTCCATGCCGCAGAGCCGCACCGGTGAAGGGGACCAGAAGGCCGCGCGCGGGGGTGTGCTGCGGCGGCTGGGCGAGTGGTGCGCACGCCACTTCGTCGTGGTCATCATCGCCTGGCTGGTGGCACTGGTGGCGCTGCAGGTCGTCAGCCGTGAATTCGGAGGGGAGTACTCCGACAACTTCAGCCTGCCCCAGGCGCAGGCCCAGAAGGGCCTGGACGTGCTGAAGGCGCACGATCCCCAGGCCGGCGGCTACAGCAGCCAGATCGTGATGCGCGACGACCAGCCCCTGACAGCGCTGAGCTCCCAGATGTCCACCACGGTCGCCGATCTGGAGAAGCTCCCGCACGTGCTGTCCGCCCAGAACCCGCTGACCGCCCCGGCCACGCCGAGCGGTCAGAAGAACGTGGGCCCGTTGTCGGGCGACAAGGAGACGGCCTACATCACCGTCCGTTTCAACGTGCAGCCCTCGACGCTCGGCGACGACTACCTCAACGGGGTCGACAGCGCGGTGCAGCCGTTGCGGTCGGCCGGGGCGGAGGTCGAGTACGGCGGGCCGCTCGGTGAGCTCGCCCGGCCGTCCGCCGACGACCGGGTGAGCGAGCTGATCGGTTTCGGCGTGGCGGTCATCGTGCTGCTGGTCGGCTTCGGAAGCGTGATCGCCGCTGTCATCCCGCTGCTGAGCGCGCTGATCAGTGTCGTCGGGGGTCTCGCGATCCTCGGGCTGCTGGCGGCGGCCTTCACCTTCGCGACGGTCTCACCGACCCTGGCCACGATGATCGGTCTCGGTGTCGGCATCGACTACGCCCTGTTCATGCTCACCCGGCACCGGCAGAACCTCATCGACGGCGTGGATCCGGTTCGGGCGGCGGGTCAGGCCGCGAGCACCAGCGGCCACGCCGTTCTCGTCTCGGGCTGCACGGTGATCATCGCGCTGGCGGGCCTGTCCGCGTCCGGGGTCTCCTTCATCTCCCTGCTCGGTGTCGCCGCCGCCGTCACCGTCGTCTCGGCCGTCGTCGGCGCGCTCACCCTGGTGCCTGCGCTGCTCGGCTTCATCGGCCGGCACATCGACCGCTTCCATGTGCGCACGCCCATCGCCGAGACCGAAGCCGGTGCGGGTGACACGCCACAGGGCACCTGGCACCGGTACGCCCAGCGGGTGGAGCGCAGACCGCTGTCGTTCCTGTCGGCGGGTGTCGCCGTGGTCGTGGTCCTCGCGATCCCGTTGTTCTCCATCCAGCTCGGGCACATCGGTGACGGCGCCGACCCGACGTCCTTCACCGACCGACGGGCGTTCGACCTGATGTCCGACGCCTTCGGGCCCGGCTCCAACGGCCCGCTCACGGTCGTCATCGACCAGACGAACGTGCCCCAGTCGCAGCGCTCCGCCCTGGCCTCGAAGGCCCAGCAGTCGCTCGACAAGGTCCAGGGCGCCGCCGTCGTCACTCCCCTGGCACCCACGCAGGACGGCGACATCCTGCTCGGCACGGTCTACTCGACCGTGTCCCCGCAGAACGCCACGACCACGGACCTGACCAACCGTCTCGTCGACGACACACTGCCGGACGTCGTCCAGGGCACGGACGCCAAAGGGTACGTCACCGGTACGACGGCGACCCAGGTCGACTTCCGTGACATCGTCGCCTCCCAGCTGCCGGTGATCATCGCCGTCGTGGTGGGTCTGGCGTTCCTGATCATCCTGGCCGTGTTCCGGGGGCTGCTCGTCGCCGTCAAGGCGGCCGTCCTGAACGTGCTGTCGATCGCCGCGTCGTACGGCGTGGTCGTCGCGGTCTTCCAGTGGGGCTGGGGCGGTCCCGCTCTCGGGGTCCACGGCGAGGTGCCCATCGAGAGCTATGTGCCGATGATGATGTTCGCCATCGTCTTCGGCCTCAGCATGGACTACGAGATCTTCCTGCTGTCGCGTGTCCACGAGGCCTGGCTCCGCACCGGGGACGCCAAGGGATCGGTCGCGCACGCCCTGGAGATCACGGCCCGCGTCATCACCTGCGCCGCGCTGATCATGGTGAGCGTGTTCGCGGCGTTCCTCCTCAGCGACAACATCGTGGTCAAGATGCTCGGGCTGGGGCTGGCCGTCAGCGTGCTCATCGACGCGACCGTCGTACGGCTGCTCATGGTGCCGGCCGTGATGACGCTGCTCGGCCGGCATGCCTGGTGGATGCCGCGGTGGCTGGACCGCGTGCTGCCGCACATCGACGCCGAGGGGTCGAAGGCCGAGGCGCGCCCGGCTTCGTGACGCGGCCTGAGGTCAGTGGAGCACCAGGTGGACGAGAGCGACCGTGCCGACCGACACGATCAGCGTGCGCAGCACGGCGGGGCTGAAGCGGCGTCCCGTTCTGGCGCCGATGAGGCCGCCGAGCGCCGATCCGGCGGCGATGAGCAGGACGGCCGTCCAGTCGAAGTGGGCGAAGAACAGGAACAGCACGGCGGCGACGGTGTTGACGACGGCGGCCAGCACGTTCTTCACGGCGTTGAGCCGCTGGAGCGTCTCGTCGAGGAGCATCCCCATCAGGGAGACGTAGATGATGCCCTGCGCGGCGGAGAAGTAGCCGCCGTAGACGCTGGCCAGCGTCAGCCCGGTGAACAGCAGGGGGCCGCCGTCGCGGCGTACGGGGCTGCTCCCCGTCTCGCGACGGCGGCGTACCCGTTTCGCGATCCAGGGCTGGCACGCGACGAGGACGAGGGCGAGGCCCACCAGGACCGGCACGATCCGTTCGAACGCCGACGCGGGCAGGGTCAGCAGCAGCACGGCACCCGTGAGACCGCCCAGCACGGCTCCGATGCCGAGCAGCAGGACACGCCTGCCCTGGCCGCGCAGTTCCTCGCGGTAACCGACGACCGCGGTGACGGAACCGGGGACCAGGCCCAGCCCGTTGGACACCGTGGCGGTGACCGGGGGCAGTCCGGCGGCCAGCAGGACCGGGAAGGTGATCAGCGTTCCCGAGCCGACGACGGCGTTGACGGCCCCGGCGCCCGTGCCGGCGGCGAGCACGGCCGCCATCTCCCACGGCGTCACGCCGCTCCACCACTCGTGCGGTTCCCGGTGAGGTTCATGGGGCCACGCTAGAGGGTCGGTGCTTCGGCGACGGTCGAAGGGTGCCGGTGACCCGTCCCGGCCGACGCACAACGGCGGCGGGATCCGGTGGATCCCGCCGCCGTCACCGCCTCACGCCGGGGCGTGTTCAGCCGCCTCACATGTGGCCGCGCCTCACCCGGCGGAGGACGACGAAGCCCGCGATGACCAGTGCGGCACCCGCCGCGGCCGGCCAGAGCTGGGCGCCGGTGTCGGCCAGGCCGCCCTCGCCGACCGCCTGGGGCTCGGTGCGGGACGGGGCCGACGGGGCCGGGGCGGCACTGGTCGCCCGGCCGACGGCCTGGGAGTCACCGAGGCCGTCCTCATCGTCGCCGTTCTTGGAACCGCCGCCCTGCTCGGCGGCGTTGCCGTCGTCGGCGGAGGCCGTCGCCTTCACCTCCGGCCGGGCGCCACCGGGAGCCGTGGACGCGTCGCCGGGCTCCGGCGAGGGGTCCGGCTTGTCCGCCGGGGGCCTCGCCGCCCCACCCTTGCCGTCGTCACCGTCGCCGCCCTGGTCGCCGGGCTTGCCGCCGCCGTTGCCGTTCTGCGGGGCGTCGGGCGTCTTGGTCGGCTGCTCCTGAGAACTCTGGGGGCTCTTGGCCGGCTCCTCCTGCGGCGCCTGTGTCTTGGTCGGCTGCTCCTGAGGAGCCTGGGGGGTCTTGGTCGGCTCCTCCTGCGGGGCCTCCGTCTTCGTCGGCTCCTCCTGGGGCTCCTCGCTCGGTGCCGGCTCCTGTCCACCGCCCGCTCCGGCACCGCACTTACGGCCGTCGTTGATGCAGTCGACCATCTCCCCCATCAGATCCTCGTCGAAGATGTTGATGAAGTCGCCGTGGTCCGTGACCGGCTTGTGCAGCTGCTCCGGGAAGGAGTCGACCGCGAACAGCGGTGTCGTACGGCCGCCGTCCTGCAGGCTCGGCGCGTCGATGTCGTAGACGACGCGCTGGACGAGTTGCGGGACGGGGCGGAAGCCGGACGGGCAGTTCCCGGCGGCGTCCGCGAACGCCATGTGGGTGCGGTGGTTGGCGCTGTCGATGTTGCGGCCGTCCCAGCAGCTCTGGAACTTGAAGGTCCGTACGACGTCGCTGCCCTGCGGGCACAGCGGGTACTTGTCCTTCAGCTGCCGGTCCTCGAAGCCGGTGCAGCTCCACGAGGCGTTGGCGTTGGCCGGGCCGTTGACGAACGACTTGGCGTCGCCGGTGATGATACGCAGCAGCCGCGGCATGGCCGTGACCTTCTCGCGCGGGTTGCCGACCAACGTCAGCGTGACCTGCTTCGGCGTGACGATCTCGCCGGCGTTGCCCTCGATGCCGCCGCCGGGCTTGACGGCGTCCTGCTCCTGGGCGCCGTTCTGCAGACGCACGACGGGCCAGTAGTAGGACGACTTGTCGCCCTGGTCGTCGCAGCTGGTCCCGGCCTTCGCCAGGTCCTGGTCGCTGGCGAAGGCGTTGTTGGACTGGTTGCCGACGTAGTCGTGGAAGTGGTGGGCGCCGTTGGTGACGCCCGGCGCGGCGATGATGTTGTCGGAGTTGAACAGCCCGTTCTCGTTCACGCCGCAGCTGGTGGCGAAGGAGCCGCGGGACGCGCCGCCCTCCTCGCGGGGGTTGTTCACATTGGGCTGGACGCTCTTGATGTCCGCGAAGTCGGCGGCGACGGGGCCGTTTCCGGCCTGCCCGCCGTTGGCGCCCTGGCCCTGGCCGTTCTGCTGCCCCTGGCCTGCCTGACCCTGCTCCTGGCCGGGCTGCCCGGTTGCGCCGGCGTCCTTGCCGCCGCCCTGCTCGGGAGCCTGATTGCCGTCCTGGAGGGTACAGGCGGCGAGGGCTTCCAGCCCCTCGGGGCGGTCTCCCACGCGGTCGATGGCGATGGCGATGCGCTCGAGGGTCGCGGCCCGCTTCTCCTTCAGCGGGTTCACGACCGCGCTGTCGGCGAAGCCGGGGTCCTGCTGCACCTGTTGGGCCGATTCGCTCAGCCGCTGGTAGGCCTTGGCTGTCTGCTCGTCGAGGAGGGCGAGTTCCTTGTCGACCTCCCCTCGCGCCTCTTCGGGGACGGTGGTCAGCTTGCTGCCGACGTCCGGGCAGTCGATCGTGGCGCCCGCGGTCCGGACCCCCGTGCCTGACCGCGTCCGGGCGGAGTCACCGCCCGAGCCACCGTCCGTGGCCGAGGCGTAGACGTTCGCGGCCATCAGGCCGCCTCCGCCGAGGATCAGTGCGAATGCGGCGAAGGTCGCGCGTCGTGGGCCGGTAGGGCGTCTTCGCGTGTTGCGTCCCAAGGGTGCTCTCCTGCGCTTGTGGCGTGCCGGGCATGAAAATCCCCTCGCCCCATACGTGCGGGAGCACCGCTGCGTTCACCCACCTCGAAAACTTTCGGAGAATTCTCATGAAGCCCGGACCCGCCGGGGCCCCGCCGGACGCGCCGTCCGGCGGGGCGGCGCAGGTCAGCGGAAGTTCACGTCACTGCACAGGAAGTAGGTCTGGTCCATGTGCGAGGCCTGCCAGATCGTGTACACGATGTGCCGGCCGCTGCGGCCCGAAGTGCTCACGGGAATCTCGTAGTTCTGGCTGGGCGCGTACCTGCCGGTGCGCTTGACGAGCTGGAGGTCGTTCCAGGTCAGCGGCTGGGTGGTGGGGTTGAATCCCTGCCGCGTCACGTACACCTGGAAGTAGTCGGCGCCGTGGCTGGCCTGGTCGTGGAGCTTCACCGTGAAGTTGCCGGTGATGTCCGTCGTCTTCCAGGCCCCGACCGTGTCGAGGGAGTTGTACCGGCCACCCTCGGTCCGCCCGCCGCTGCACAGCTGGCCGTCGGGGACGACGGCCGGGAAGTTCCCGCCGGAGCCATTGCGGTACAGGCCGTTCCAGTTCCACATGGCGTTGGCGTCGGCCCGCCACGCCTGCCAGCACATGGGGTCCTGCTGGGCCATCGCGGGGTTCAGGTGGTCGTTGCCCCAGCGCAGCCAGCAGCCGTAGTTGCGGGAGGCGGGGTCGACGACCGAGCCGTGGGCGACGGCTGTGCCGCTCCACGGGATGAGGCTGAGCAGCGCGGCGACCAGCACGCTCAGGGTGAGCGTCAGGCGGGACCCGAACCGGGCCGCCGGTAAGTCATGACCATGACAATTCATGATCTCCTCTTCCGGGTGTGGGGGTGTCGTGCGTTCAGTCGCACTTTCGATCATGTTTCGAAGTGGGAGCGCTCCCACCCTGCACAGGGTGCGCCCGATGGTCATGCGTCGGCAATGTGTGTTTGCGCCACTTCCGTAGCGATCGGCCGGAGCCCGGTCGGGCTTTTTCGCGGTGCGCCGCGCCCGCTCCGGTGGCGCTCTCCCGATTCGGCACCCGGGTCGGCCGTGCCGGGGCGGCTTAAGGGTCCGGCCCGGGGTTACCCGTCTCACATGGTGAAGCTGCATATTCCGGGACGAAAAGAACACGCCGAGTCCGAGGCCCCGCCCCGGGAGAGCCCGCCCGCGGGGTCCGAGGCAGATCGGCGGGAGACTTTCGGGGCCGGCCGCGCGGAGGCTGCCGGGGCTGACCGCCGGGAGACGGTCGAGGGCGACCGTGGGGAGGAGGCTGCCCGGGCGGAGCGGCGGGAGACTGCTGAGACGGCTGAAGCGGACCGCCGGGACGGCTCCGTCGAGGAGCGTCGGGAAGCCGCCGCAGCCGCTTTCGGCGAGCCGGGGCCGGATCCCTCGGTGGAGCGCGCTGCGCCGGACTCGCCGACCGAGTTGCCGCGGAAGTCCTGGGTCGCGGTGTTCAAGGGCAGTGTGCGGGAGTTCAAGGACGACGAGCTCACCGACCGCGCCGCCGCCCTGACCTACTACGGCGTGCTGGCTCTTTTCCCCGCACTGCTGGTGCTGGTGTCGATGCTGGGCCTCACCGGCCGCTCGACCACCGACAAGGTGACGGAGAACGTCCGCGAGCTCGTCCCCGGCTCCGCGGGCGACATCATCACCCGGGCCGTGGACCAGTTGCAGGGCAACGCCGGCGTCGGCTCGCTCATGGCGATCGTCGGTCTGGTGCTGGCGCTGTGGTCGGCGTCCGGCTATGTGGGGGCCTTCATCCGCTCCGCCAACGCCGTCTACGACATGCCCGAGGGCCGGCCGGTGTGGAAGCTGCTGCCGATGAGGGTGGGCGTCACGGTCGTGCTGCTGGTGATGGCCGTCATCAGCGCGCTGATCGTGGTGTTCTCTGGCGGGCTGGCCAAGCAGGCCGGAGACGCCCTGGGCATCGGGGACACCGCGTTGACGGCGTGGTCGATCGCGAAGTGGCCCGTCCTGGTCCTGCTCGTCGTGAGCATGATCGCGATCCTGTACTGGGCGGCGCCGAACGCCAAGGTGAAGGGGTTCCGCTGGATCACTCCGGGCAGCTGCCTGGCCCTGCTGATCTGGATGGTCGCCTCCGCCGGCTTCGCGGTCTACGTGGCCAACTTCGCCTCGTACAACAAGACCTACGGCACCATGGCCGGTGTCATCGTCTTCCTCGTCTGGCTGTGGATCACCAACCTGGCGATCCTGCTGGGCCTGGAGTTCGACGCGGAAACCGTGCGCCAGCGGGCCATCGCCGGTGGGCATCCGCCCGAGGACGAGCCGTACACCCAGCCGCGGGACACCCAGGCGTGGGACGAGCAGGACCGGCGCCGGGTGGAAGAGGCCTGACGGCCCCCGCGGTTCAGCCCATGAGTCCGGCGGCCACCGTCGCGCCCAGTTCCCAGCACCGCTCGAGGTCGCCCTTGTCCGGCTCGCCGGTCACGGTCACGGCCTCGGCGGTGCGGCGCCAGCCGAGTCCCGTCGTGACCGACTCGATGCCGCGCACCGCTCCGGTGACGTCGTTGCCGCCGTGCACCCAGTAACCGAAGGGTCGGCCGCGGGTGGCGTCCAGGCACGGGTAGTAGACCTGGTCGAAGAAGTGCTTGAGCGCTCCGGACATGTAGCCGAGGTTCGCGGGAGTGCCGAGGAGGATGCAGTCGGCGGCGAGGACGTCGGAGGCGTTGGCGGACAGCGCGGGCACGCGGACGACGCGGACGTTCTCGATCTCGGGATCCGTCGCCCCGGAGACGACGGCCTCGAACATCGCCTGGCAGTTCGGCGAGGGCGTGTGATGGACGATCAACAAGGTGGCCACGGCACCTGACCTTGCCGTCCGGGCACCCGTCACGCAAGCCGGGCCCCGACACCTCGTGCGGTGTCGGGGCCCGGCTTGCGTGACGCTGTCGCTCAGCAGTTGCCGCGACGGCGTGTCCGCAGGCAGACGACTCAGTGGTCGCCGCGACGGCGGATCAGCAGGCAGGCCACCAGGACGGCACCCGCGCCCGCGAGCAGGGCGGCCCGGTGGTCGCGTACCGACCGCGGTGCCTTGTCCTGCCAGACCTGCTCGGCCTGTGCGGCCTTCTCCTTGGCGCCCTCGGCGGCGGCGACGCCCTTCTGCTTGACGGGCTCGGGCAGCTTCTCCTCCACGGTGTGGGCGACGTGCGCGGCCTTGGCCCTGGCCTGACCGCTCCACTCCTGGGCCTTCGCCCCGGCCTGTTCCCTGACCGCGACGGCCTTCTCCCGGGCGCGTGTCCTGACGTCGGCCCGGTCCGCCGGCGCCTGGACGATGTCGCCCAGTTCGTGGCGGGTGTGCTCGACCTGCTCGCGGAGCTCCTCCTGGCTCCCGGCGGTCGGCTCGTCGTGCGGGGGCTGGGTCATCGATGTGCACTCTCCTCGATCTCGGCCACGTCGGCCTTCACGCTGTCGATGGTCTGCTTGGCCGGGTACCAGCGAGGACGGAAAGAACACCTGGTCGGACGAGTTGTGATGACGAGGAGTGAGCGGCGCGAGATCTGGTACCCGTCCGTCGCTCACACACGAGAGAGGGAGGTTTCGCCTTGTCGCAGGTAGAGGAATCCATCGAGGTCCGCGTGCCGGTGCACACCGCGTACAACCAGTGGACGCAGTTCGAGTCCTTCCCCGAGTTCATGGACGGCGTCGAGCGCATCGAGCAGCGCACCGACACCCTCACGCACTGGGTGACGAAGGTCGGCGGACAGGCGCGGGAGTTCGACGCGGAGATCACGGAGCAGGTTCCGGACGAGCGCGTCGCCTGGACCACCGTGGGCGGCGAGGCGCGGCAGGCCGGTGTGGTGACGTTCCACCGCATCCAGGACGACACGACCAAGGTCATGCTGCAGATGGACTTCGACCCGAGCGGTGTGGCCGAGAACGTCGGCGACAAGCTGGGCTTCGTGAAGCGGCAGGTCTCCGGTGACCTGAAGAGGTTCAAGCAGTTCATGGAGGCCCGCGGGACGGAGACCGGCGCCTGGCGCGGCGCGGTCTGACCGTATGTGAGGAGGCCGCCACCACAGTTCGTGGTGGCGGCCTCCTTTCGTGTTCCGCCCTACGACGCCACCGGGGCGGCGATCCCGCTGCGGAAGAGGTGCCGGGCCTGGCGGCTCAGGTCGTCGAGGCGCAGGGCGAGGTGCGCCGCGGCGTCGTAGAGGGCGTGGACGGCCCGGAGCCGTTCGATGCGGGGGGCCAGGGCCGACAGGGCGATGGCCAGGGCGACACCGGCCCAGGCCACGGGCCCGAGCGGGGTACAGCCGAAGAAGTGGCTGACGCCGGGGGTCTGGACGAGGCCGGCGAGGACGGCGGCGGAGCCGAGGGCCGTGACCCACACCAGCGTGCTGTGACGGCGCCCGGAGAGGGTCTGCACGAGCTGGGCACCGACCACACCGCACAGGGCCATGGTGGTGGACCGGCGTTCCGTGCCGGGGGTGAGGCGGCCGATGAGATACGCCGCCACGGCGCCGAAGCAGGTGGTGATGCCGCGGCGGCGGATGGAGCGCAGCAGGGGCGCGCCGAGGACGTCGAGGCCCATCGGGCCGGTCGCGGCGTGCTCCGCGGTCGAGGGGTCGCTGCTCGGCGTGACGGCCACGGCCATGGCCGGGAACATGTCGGTGAGCAGGTTGACGAGCAGCAGCTGACGGGTCGACAGGGGCGAGGCACCGGCGAGCAGAGTGCCGAGCACGCTGAAGCCGACCTCGCCGGCGTTGCCGCCGATGAGGATGCTCACCGCGTCGGCGACGCTGCGCCACAGGGCGCGGCCCTCGGCGACCGCGTCCACGAGGACGGACAGGTCGCCGCTGGTGAGCACGAGGTCGGCGGCGTTGCGGGCGGCCGCCGAGCCGCGGGACTCCACGCCCACGCCGACGTCGGCGGCCCGGATGGCGGCCGCGTCGTTGGCGCCGTCACCGGCCATCGCCACGACCCGCCCGGCCTGTTGCAGGGCCTCCACGACGTGGAGCTTCTGCTCGGGGGCGACCCGGGCGACGACTCCGGCACCGCGCAGGACCCGGACGCGTTCGCGGCGTTCCATGGCGACGAGTTCGTCGCCCGTCACCGCCTCCGTCTCCTCCGGCCACCCCAGTTGCAGGGCGATGGCGCGGGCGGTCTCCGGGTGGTCGCCGGTGAGCATGACGGGCAGGATGCCGGAGCGGCGCAGTTCCGCGAGCAGGGCGTGCGAGGTGTCGCGCGGCACGTCGGCGAGGGCGACGAAGCCGCTGAACTCCAGGTCCGCGAGCGGCGCGTCGAGTTCGGTCTCGGCGTCGTCGGCCCGGCAGGCACGACGGGCGACGGCGAGGACGCGCAGTCCCTGCCCGGCGAGTTCGTGGGCGGTGTCCGACGCATGGCCGGGCAGGTCCCGGCAGGCGGGCAGGATCGTCTCGGGGGCGCCCTTGACGACGAGGAGTTCGCCCATGTCGGGGTCGCCGTCGCGACCGACGGCGGCGGCGTAGCCGCGGCGGGTCTCGAAGGGCAGCTCGCCGGTGGGGGCCCAGCCCTGGTCGGGCGGGGCCACATCGAGGACGGCCTCGTCGGTGGCGTGCGCGACGCGGCGGCCCTGCCCCGTCTCCTCCTGCGGGCAGGCACGCGCGGCCAGCCGCACGATCGGGTCGGCCCGCTCGTCGTCCGTGGCGAGGACCGTGCCGTCGGCGGTGGCGACGCGGACCAGGCGCAGCTTGTTCTCGGTGAGGGTGCCGGTCTTGTCGAAGCAGACGGTGTCGACCCGGCCGAGCGCCTCCAGGGTGCGCGGGGTGCGGACCAGGACGCCGCGACGGGAGAGCCGGCGGGCCGCCGCCATCTGCGCGACGGTGGCGACGAGCGGCAGGCCCTCGGGGACGGCGGCGACGGCGACCGCGACACCGCCGCTGACGGCGCGCCGGACGGGGCTGCCGCGCAGCAGGGACAGGCCGGTGACGGCGGCGCCGCCGGTGAAGGTGACCGGCAGGGCCTTGCGGGTGAGTTCCTGGAGCCGGGCCTGGACGCCGGCGGGCGGCGGGGTGCGGGCGGCGAGGGTGACGGCCCGGCCGGCCTCGGTCCGGTCGCCGGTGTCCACCACGAGGGCGGTGGCGCGTCCGGCCACCACGGTGGTGCCCTCGAAGACCATGCAGGTGCGCTGGGCCACGGGGAGCCCGGGCGTGGCCTCGACCGTCTTGCTCACCGGCAGGGACTCGCCGGTGAGCGCCGACTCGTCGACCTCCAGGCCGTCGACGTTCAGCAGCCGGGCGTCGGCGGGTACGACGTCGCCGGCGTCGAGGCTGATCTCGTCGCCGGGCCGCAGCCGGGCGGCGTCGACGGTGACCGTGCGTTTGCGGCTGTCCTGCTTGCGGGCCTTGGGCTGCTGCCGGGCTGCGAGCCGGGCCAGGGCCTGTTCGGCGCGCAGCCGCTGGAGCCCGCCGGTCACGGCGTTGAGGTCCATGGCGCCGACGACGAGCAGGGCGTCGACGACCGAGCCGAGCAGCGCCGAGGCGACGGCGCCCGTGGCGAGGACGGGGGTCAGCGGATCGTCGAGTTCGCGGCGTACGGCACCGGCCGCCTGCCACGACCAGCGGGCGGGAGTGAGTGCCGGGTGCCGGGCCAGACGTGCGGCCTGCTGCCGTGAGCGGTCGGCGACGAGGGCCAGTCCGCTGGGCTCGGCGTCGCGGTCGGCGCGTCCCAGCCGGTCCCTGGCCTCGTGGGGTTCCAGGGCGTGCCAGGGGATGTGCAGCCGGGGCGGGGGCGGGGTGGCCCGGGCGACGCGGACGGCTTCGAGCCAGCCGGTGGTCAGGGCACCCGCGGCGGCGATGTTGACGGGGGCGTGCCGGGTGAGGGGCCACAGGAGGTGACGGCCCGGGGGCTGCCCGCCGCGGGCGACCAGGAGCCCGGACAGGGCCGCGCCGGCCCGGGCCAGGGTCTGCGACCGGCGTCCGACGCGCCGGGCCGCGGGGATCGCCGTGAGCAGCCGCCAGACATCGGCGAGGCCTCGCGGGGCCAGTACGTCGACGCCCCAGGAGACGGCCGCCCGTCCGTCGGTGAGGGCGATGGCCACGTCACCGGCGGGCAGGCCGGCCACGAGGTGCCCTTCGCCGGACTCGTGCAGGCGGGCGACGGTCACGACCACGCGCCCCTCGGCCTGCAGACCCTGAACGACGTCCCCGAACGGCTTGGCGCTCGGGGCGACCTCGTCGGCGAGCCGGGTGATGTCCTTCAGGTCGGAGCCGCCCGCGATCACGACGTGCAGTCCGGCCCGGCGGGCGGCGTCCAGGACGGCCTCGGCGAAGGGGTGGACCGGGTCGTCGGGCAGGCCGTCGCCGGTGCCGTCCTGCCGCAGGCTGCGCAGGGCGTCTGCGTGCAGGACGAGGGCGTCGGCGATCTCCAGTTGCCGCAGCCGCTCTCCGTTGCGCAGCAGGATTCCGGCGTGGGCGAGAAAGGTGCCGAGGGTCGCGCCGAAGGCGGCCGGTCCGTAGCGGGCCGCCTTGGGGGATCCGGCGAGGACGGCTTCGGCGGCGTCCCCGGCGCTGTGGGTGATGAGGAGGGTGGCGGCGGCGCCGGCCAGGCTGCCCGTGGCGGCGTGGGAGGCGTACTCGGCGGCGGGGGTCACCTTGAGCGGCGGCCGGGTCTCGGCGGGGCAGGACACGCTGATGCGCCGGTGGTGGCAGACGTCGTCGTGCAGTGCCTCGAAGGCCGCGGCCCTGGCCACCGACTCCGTGAGCTGGTTGCCGCGCAGGATGCCGTCGAGCACGAGGGCCAGCGGGGTCTGGCCGATGCCGTGGGCGGCGGCGTTGGCGGCGGCGAGGACGAGTTCCATGCCGGACGTGCCGAACCGCTGCCGGAGCAGGGCCCGGAAGCGGGGGTTCTCACGCAGCAGGGTGACGGTGGCGGTGATGACGCGCGAGGTGGGAGGCAGGCGCAGGGACCGGCCGGCCAGGGCACCGGCCGCTCCGGCGGCGTCGAGCAGGATCGCCGCCGCGGTGACGCGTACCTCGGCGGGGTCGCCGGGGTGGCTGGTGTCCCGGGCGTTGGGGTCGGCGCCCTCTTCGAGTCCCAGGCGGGTGGCGAGCGCGGTGGCCCGCTCGGTGACGCGGTCGGTGGCGGCGTCCTCGGCCACGGTGACCACCAGGCGGCCCAGTCCCCCGTCCCAGTACGCCGTGAGGACATCCGGGTGCTCGGCGAGTTCCTCGGCGACTTTGTGGGCGAGCGCGCCGGGGTCGCCGCCGGGGTGCCGCAGCGCGAGGTGGAGGCGCTGCCCCGCCTTCCAGTGCTGTCCGCCGGTCAGGGCGTTGCGCGCGACGTTGCGGACGCGGCGGGTGGTGTCGTAGAGGGTCGTCGCCGACCGGGCGGTGCTGCGGGCGGCGCCTGCGGCCGCGCCGGCCACGGCCCCGACGAGCGGGGTGACGGCGAAGCGTGTGAGCATCTGCTGCTGTCCCGACTCAGCCGGTGGGGCGGCTGTGGTGTGCGTGCCCGTGCGGCTGTTCGTCGTCGTGGTGCGCGGTGGCCTCGGCGACCTGCTTCAGGGCGGAGGCGGTGGCGGTGTCGCCGACCTTGGCGGGCTGTTCGTGGACGTGCTGTTCCGGCTGGTCGTGCCGGTAGTGGGAGGAGGCGAGCCTGCCTCCGGGGCCGTACGCGGAGGTGCCCTCGTCGTCCTCGCCGGTCCGGGCGGAGCGGCGGTCGCCGCCGCCGCGGGTCTGTGTTCCGCCGTTCGGTGACGCGCCGTCGGGCCGTTGCCCGGGCCGTGGCCGGGTCAGCCAGGCGACGGCGGCGCCGGTCACCGCCACCGGCCACTCCACCACTCCGGCCACGCCGAGCACCCCGGCGCCGGCGTAGACGGCCATCCGGCGGCCGCGCGGCGAGACGGCGCCGATCCTGTCCAGCGCGCCCGTGGCCGCCCTGCCCACCTGCTCCGCGCCCGGCAGGTGCCGGAGGCCCGAGGCCACGGCCCGCAACGGCTGCGGAAGATCCGACGAACGTGACGTCTCCTGGTTCATGTCGACCTCCACAGGCGCGTTGTCGGCGGCGCGATCCGGTTCCTCTACCTTTCGCCCCATATTCCGTCTTTGACAGATTATGCGCTTTTCTTGTTCGGCCGGGTGCCAGGGCCCTCCCGGGCGGTCGGCCGGGTGAAGGAGTGCGGAAGCCGTCCGTGTCGGGTCGGGAGCGCCGGGTACTCAATGCAGGCACACAGGCCGTCTCGGGTCCGGACACCGCACGGCAGCGGAGAGTCCGGTTCGGCGAAGGAGTGGTCATGACGCAGAACGGTGATGACGCGACGCTCGTCCGGCGACCGGGGATCCCCGACCTCCGGACGGCACCGGACGGTGCCGAGCCCGCGCCACCACAGGATCCGCAGGCGGACCAGCCGCTGCAGGAACTCCCCCAGGACCGCAACCAGGCGCTCCTGGAGGCGGCCAAGCAGGTCGGCGCCCTGCTGAAGCGCGAGGGGCACCTGTTCGCGCTGGCCGGGAGTGTGGCCGCGTACGCCCACGGGGGCGAGAAGAACCTGCAGCACGACGTCGACTTCGCGATCCGCCCCGAGGACGCGGAAGGGGTGGCGGCCACGCTCCACGGGGCCGGGCTGACGGTGTACACCCCGCCGGAGGACTGGCTGATCAAGGCCACGTGCTTCGGCCAGCCGGTCGACATCATCTTCGAGCTGGCACACCGGCCGGTCGGCGCGGACATGCTGGAGCGGGCGCAGGAGCTGCCGGTCGACTCGGTGCGCATGCCGGTGCTGGCCCCGACCGATCTGCTGTGGAGTCTGACCGCCGCGTTCTCGGAACACCACTGCGACTTCGGGGCGGCCCTGCCCATCGCACGCGCCCTGCGGGAGAAGGTCGACTGGGAGAAGGTCCGGCGCGAGTGCGGGGACGAACCCATGCCCGCGGCCTTCTTCTTCCTCCTGGAGCGTCTGAACGTCATCTGAAGGAGCACCCATGAGCACCCACGGTTCCCAGGACGCGGGCGGCGGGCCGCCCGCCGAGAACCTGGACTACCGCATCGCGCACCTCCAGGACCGCCTCGCCTCCGGCGAACTCGGTGAACTGGGCGTACGGGTCGAGGCTCGCGGCCGGACGGTCCTGCTCACCGGCACCGTGCCCTCCGCGCCCTGCCGCGACGAGATCGTGCGCACCGTCCACGAGGAGCTCGCCGGATTCCCCGTGCACAGCGACCTCGTGGTCACCGAGGCGTCCTCCCCCGACCACGCGGAGGAGCTCTCATGATCCGCGTCGCAGCCGTCGGAGACATCCACATGGGGCCCGACAGCCAGGGCGTGCTCCGCCCCGCCTTCGAGACCCTGCCCGAGTGCGCCGACCTCCTGCTGCTGGCCGGGGACCTCACCCGGCACGGCACACCCGAGGAGATGCGGGTGGTGGCCCGGGAGGTCCGGGACCTGGCCGTCCCGGTCGTCGCCGTCCTCGGCAACCACGACCACCACGACGATCGTCCGGACGAGGTCACGGCCATCCTCCGGGACGCCGGTGCGCAGGTGCTGGAAGGACAGAGCACGGTCGTGGAGAGCGGCGGTGCGCGGATCGGCGTCGCCGGGACCAAGGGATTCGGGGGCGGCTTCGTCGGCCGGTGCGCCGGGGAGTTCGGTGAGCCGGTGATGAAGGAGTTCGTCCGGCACTCGCGCCGGTCTGCCGACGGACTGCGAGAGGCCCTGGAGCGGCTGGCCCGGGAGGGCTGTGGCGCGCGGATCGCCCTGACCCACTACTCCCCCGTGGCGGACACGCTCGCGGGCGAGCCGCTGGAGATCTACCCGTTCCTCGGAAGCTATCTGCTGGCCGAGGCGATCGACACCGCCGGAGCCGACCTCGCGGTGCACGGGCACGCCCACGCCGGTACCGAACACGGCATGACGAGCGGCGGTGTGCGGGTGCGCAACGTCGCCCAGCCGGTCATCGGGCGGGCCTTCCACGTCTACCACCTGCCGGCGCGCGAGCCTGCCGGGGCCGGCGCCGCCGCCCGGCAGGCCCGCTGAGCACCCGGCCGGCGAAGGACCGGCGCAGCGGCCGGCTCCGGCCGGGAACGACTCACCGGCCGGTGCCGGCCTCAGGGGGAAGTGATCCGGCGAGCGCGGCGACCGCGTCGAAGGTGAACCGAGTCGCGAACCTTTCGTGACACCCGAAGTCCGTCAGCCGGCGTCCCCCCCCGGGGGGGAGGGGGGGGGGGGGCCCCCGGGGGGGGGGCC
>NZ_JBHJPX010000018.1:34423-44325 GCF_042262425.1 Streptomyces sp. NPDC056373 | reverse complement strand
GGTACGTTACCCGGCGCGCGCGGCGCCCGCGTCGACGGCCAACCGTGCCGCCACCCTTCCGTCACCCCCGACGCCCGTCCGCCGGCGTCCCCCGGCTGACGGACTTCGGGTGTGCCTCCGCCGGCGTTTCGCCGGCGCGGTGTTCTCCGGCGCCCGCCGACCGCGCGCACCGAGCCGCCGGTGTACCGCCTGTGGTGTGAACCACCCGCACGTCGTGCCCGTTTAAGGCATTTTGTCTGCTTAGCATGCGAGCTCCGCGCTCCGCACGCCGACGATGTCCCCATGCATCAAGACGGGAGCGCAACCGCCCCGTACGAGAGGACACCAGATGGCGCTGACGGGCCGTCGAAGAGCACCGTCCGAGCATGCTTTCTCCCCGCACGACGACGTGCTGCGCACCGCCGCGCCGCACGTCGCCCGCCGCCGGTTCCTGACGGTCACCGCGGCGGCGGCGATGCTCGCCTTCGCCACCAACCGGCCGGCCCGCGGCGCCACCGCCGCTCCCGAACTCGACGCCGCCCGGGTGTCCGACGACCCGTTCACCCTCGGTGTGGCCTCCGGCGACCCGCTGTCCGACTCGGTGCTGATCTGGACCCGGCTGGCACCCGAGCCGTTCGCCGAGGACGGCGGCCTGGGCCGGCAGCGGGTCGTCGTCTCCTGGGAAGTCGCCCTGGACGAGGGGTTCGCGATCGTCGCGCAGGAGGGCACCGCCACGGCCCATCCCGAGTACGCCCACAGCGTGCACGTCGACGTCAAGGGCCTGATGCCGGACAGCCACTACCACTACCGGTTCCGCGTGGGCACCTGGATCAGCCCCACCGGCCGGACCCGTACGGCGCCGGCCCCCGGTACGGACACCGCGGGCATGCGCCTGGCCGCCGTGGCCTGCCAGGCCTACCAGGACGGCTACTACACGGCGTTTCGCCATCTGGCGCAGGAGGACGTCGACGTGGTGTTCCACCTCGGCGACTACCTGTACGAGTACCCGGTCGACTCCACCGGCGGGGCCCGTCGCTACACCGACCGCAAACTGCCTGACGTCTTCAACCGCGAGACGACCACCCTGGCGGACTACCGGCTGCGCTACGCGCTCTACAAGAGCGACCCGGACCTGATCGCCGCGCACGCCCGGCACCCGTTCCTCGTCACCTGGGACGACCACGAGACGGAGAACAACTACGCGGGCGGCCTCGACGAGAACGGCAGCCCCCAGGAGCAGTTCCTGGTGCGACGCGCCGCCGCCTACCGCGCCTACTGGGAGAACCAGCCGCTGCGTGCCGAGCAGCTGCCGCAGGGCCCCGATGCCCGGTTGTACCGCCGGCTGGCCTGGGGTTCGCTCGCCCAGTTCGACATCCTCGACACCCGCCAGTACCGCTCCGACCAGGCCTACGCCGACCGGCCGCACGCGCCGGGCAGCGAGTCGGACGATCCGGCCCGCACGCTCACGGGTGCCGCGCAGGAGGGCTGGCTCCTGGACGGCTGGCGCAACTCCGGCGCCCTGTGGAACGTGATGCCCCAACAGGTGTGCTTCTCCCAGCGCAAGTTCGACCTGACCGAGCCAGCCCGGGTCTCCATGGACGCCTGGGACGGCTACCGGGCCTCCCGCGACCGGGTCGTGGCGGGCGCGAAAGCCGCCGGCATCGACAACTGGATGGTCCTCACGGGCGATGTCCACGTCGGCTACGCCTTCGACATCAAGGACGACTTCGACGACCCGCAGTCCAGGACGCTGGGCACGGAGGTGACCTGCACGTCCATCGCCAGCGGCGGGAACGGAACCAGCAAGCCCGACAACTGGGACACGTTCATGAAGGCCAACCCCCACATGAAGTACTACGACGGCCGGCGCGGCTACGTCCGGGTCGAGCTGGGCCGCGAGAACGCCCAGGTCGACTTCCGGACCGTCTCGGCCATCAACACGCCCGGGGGCACCATCTCGACGACCGCGTCCTTCGTCACGGAGGTGGGTTCGCCCGGCCTGAAGTCCACGTGACACGCCGGGCGTCCGCAGTACTGCACATGGCGCCCTTCCCCGCACCGAGGCGCGAAACGGAGCGGCCCGGGACATCACTCCGGGCCGCTCCGGCAAGGCATATGGCCTCGCCGGCAGTTCCACGCGATCGAAGGAGACACACCGAATGGCCCACAGACATGCCGTGACCGGCCGCCGGGCGGCCCTGACCGCACTCGGCGCGCTCCTCGCCACCGGGTTCCCGTCCGCCGTGGCGGCCGAACCGGCACCCCCCGCGGGTCCGTTGCCCTCGACCGCCCATACCCTCGGCGCCGACCGTCCGTCGGCTCCGCTGCTGCGCGCCCTGGAGCGCGACCTCGGGCTGACCCGGGCCCAGGCCTCCCGGCGGCTGATCAACGAGGCGGAGGCGGGCACCCGGGCAGGGCTGCTGCGCAATGCGCTGGGCAACCGTTTCGCGGGGGCCTGGCTGCGCGGCGCGACCTCGCAGGAGCTCGTGGTGGCGACCACCAAGGCCACGGACGTGCCCGCCATCAAGGCCCAGGGCGCCACAGCGGCCGTCGTGAAGAAGACGCTGCGCGACCTGACGGCCGCGAAGCAGAAGCTGGACCGGGCGGCGTCCCGCGTCGGCACCCGCGACACGCATCTGTGGTACGTCGACGTCCCGGCGAACCGGGTCGGCGTGGAGGCCCGGACCAAGGCCGCGGCCGCCGCGTTGATCAAGGCAGCCGGCCTCGACGGCAAGGGCGTCGGCGTCAAGGTGACGGCGGAGCGGCCGCGCCTCCTGGCGGACATCACCGGCGGCGACGCCTACTACATCAACAACGCCGCCCGGTGTTCGATCGGTTTCTCCGTCACGAAGGGCGCACAGCAGGGCTTCGCCTCGGCGGGCCACTGCGGCAAGAAGGGCGACACGACCACCGGCTTCGACAGGACGGCGCAGGGCACGTTCCAGGCCTCCACGTTCCCGGGCAAGGACATGTCGTGGGTCGCCGTCAACGACCAGTGGAGCACCACCGCGAACGTGCGGGCCGAGGGCGACCAGAAGGTGCAGATCACCGGCTCGGTCCAGGCGCTCGTCGGGGCCGCCGTCTGCCGCTCCGGCTCCACCACCGGGTGGCACTGCGGCAGCATCGAGCAGCACGACACCAGCGTCAGCTACGCCCAGGGCAGGGTGGACGGGCTGACCCGGACGACGGTGTGCGCCGAGCCGGGCGACTCCGGCGGGCCCTTCGTCGCGGGCGTCCAGGCGCAGGGCGTGACCTCCGGCGGTACGGGTGACTGCAGTAGCGGGGGCACCACGTTCTACCAGCCGATCAATGCGCTGCTCAGCGACTTCGGCCTCACCCTGAAGACCGCCGCCGTGGAATCGGCGCCCCCGCAGGGCACCGTCACGCAGGCGTGGGCGGTGGGCCGGGTCTACGAAGCCGGTGCCACCGTGATGCACGCCGGTGTGCGCTACCGGTGCCTGCAGACCCACCAGGCCCAGGGTGCCTGGGCGCCCACGGGAACGCCCGCCCTGTGGCGGCGGGTGTGACGAGGGGTCAGAACTGTCCGGCGTCCGCGCGGCACGTACCGTCGGCGCCGGGTGGGGCCCGCTACTCCTGGGCCAGCAGCGCGTACGCGGTGGCCAGGAACGGATCATGGGCGCGGAAGCGGCGGGTGCACACCGCGGCCAGGGCGGTGCCGGTGTCGGGGCGAAATCCCAGGAACGCCTGGTGGCCGAGGGTCGCGCCGCTGTGGAAGTACATCGGTCCGCCGTCCGTCGGGTGACGGAACCAGGCGATGGTGTGGACGTGCCGGTGCCCGATGCCCCTGCGCAGCACGGCGCGGCGCACCGCCCGCAGGGCGGGGGCGAGGTGCGCTGACACGCCGGTCGGGTCCAGATGGGCCTCCAGGAAGGTGAGCAGGTCGTGCGGCGTGGCCCGTACGGCACCCGCTGCCTGGAAGCCTCCGGCGTCGAAGGCGGGGACGGGGGAGACGCCGTCCCTTCCGTGCCCGGGGGCGTCGAGACCGGAGTCGTCCGCGCGCAGGGTCGTGGCGCCCAGGCCGAGGGGGCGCAGGACCTGGTCGGTGAGCAGGTCCTCCCAGGGGGTGCCGGTCGCGGTGGACAGTGCGTGGCCGAGGACGGCGACGCCGAAGTTGGAGTAGCGCCACCGGGTGCCGGGGCGGTGGCGCGGCCGGTGGCGCAGGAACGCGTCGACGACCCGGTCCTTGGGGAAGCGGGCGTAGGGGTTGGTCGTCCAGGCGGGCAGGCCCCGGAGGAAGAACGCGGCGGGCAGGGCGGGCAGTCCGGAGGTGTGTGTGATCAGGTGGGCGAGCGTCACCGGGTCAGCACCCGGCCGGCGCCCCCTGTCCAGGAGGGCGGCGGCCGGTTCACCACCGGTCAGCCGGCCGCTGGCGATCATCCGGGCCAGCAGCAGCCCGGTGAACGTCTTCGTCGCCGAGCCGATCTCGTAGCGCAGGTTCTCACGGGCGAGCGGCGGGGACGGGACGGTGCCGCCGCTCACGACGCTGCGGCGCCCGCGCCGGGAGAGGGCGAACACCACATGCGGGGCGTCGGACGCGGTGACGGCTTCGGCGAGCCGCTCACGGAGCGGACCGGCGTCGTCGGGGGCGGATTCGGGCGACTGAACGCATGGGGCACCTCCCGCGGTCGCCGGCGCGGCGCGCAGGTGCCGGGACCCGTCCGACGGCATGTCGTAGGGGACGGGGGGCCGGTCCGCGGGCATGCCGCGCGCGGCCTCCGGCTTCTCATGGGCCGGCGTGTGGCGTACGGCCGGCGACTCGTCCGCCGCTGATTCGGCGTCGCCGAGCGGTCCGCCCGGCCAGGGGGCGGGCCGACGGGACGTCATGACGCGGGCGCCAGCAGGGACAGGGAGCGGGATGTGGCCAGCAGTGAGGCGTAGGCGGCCACCAGGGTGGGGTGGTAGACGATGTCGAACACCTCGTCCGGCGTTCCCTGCGGCATCGTCCGCAGGGCGGGCATGGCGCCGTCGGGCTGCTGGGCCGCGGCGAAGCCCTGCCAGGCCCGTTCGTCCAGGGTCGGACGGGGCAGGCAGGCGTCGACCACCAGCAGTTCGCCGAGCAGATCCCAGCGTTCCAGATCCAGCCAGTCGTCGATCCAGACCGGCAGCCAGGTGGCGAGGTAGTCGGCTGTGGCGGGCGGCAGACCGTCCGGCCTCTCGCCCCAGTCGGTCAGGTGGAACACGTTGTGCGTGATGTCGTAGGCGATGTGCCCCTCCACCGTCCAGGGCTCGGGGGTGCGGGCCAGCCAGGTCGTGTCCCTGACCTCGGACTCCGGCGGCCGGGGCCGCAGGCCGAACCGGCGCTGGAACGCGGACAGGCCGAGCCGGCGGGTGGGGGTCGCCTCGAAGGCCGCCCAGCTGTCGATCCGGTGGTTCAGGGCGGCTGCCCGCTCCACCTCCGGCTGGCTGTAGCCGAGTTCCTTGAAGGGCAGGTACACCTCGAAGGGGATGGGGGAGATGGGCTCCGTGAGCTGTCCGCGCACCAGCATGCGGCCGCCGTCGAGTGTCTCGCGCCAGGCGTGGTCGATGAGTTGCCGGGCCAGCTGCGCCTGCCGCGACCCCGCGACACCCTCACGGAACAGCACCTTGCAGATCATGGCCAGTTCGCCGATGGGTTTGAAGCGCTCCAGGAAGCCGACCTCGGGGTCGACATCGGGTTCCAGCTCGAATCCGTCGCGGTGTGCCCACAGCCATTCCAGGGCGCCCACTCCGACGTTGTGGATCAGGCGGGTGTCGGTCATCCCAGCACTCCTTGTCCGCCGGGCCGGTGGTGCGTGGCTGCCCGGGCCCCGTCGTCGAGCCGCCCGGTGGTCAGGGTCGCCGCGAAGGCCGCCATGAGGGTGGGGTGGTAGTGGGACAGGAAGTCCGGGCTGCTGTCGTGGTCCGCTCCGCTGCCCTGCTCCGGGACCGCGCCGAGAGGGTGCTGCACCGCCGCGATCCGCGCCCAGGCGTCGTGCAGGACGGCGGGTTCGGGCAGCAGGGGCAGGCTCGCCGCCACGGCCAGCAGCTCGCAGCCGAGGTCCCACATCCCGGCGTCCAGACAGGTGTCGAGCCAGGGCGGCAGCCAGTCGGCCAGGTAGCCGGCGAGGTCGGGTGGGAGTCCCGCGGGCCCGGCTCGTCCCCAGTCGGTGAGGTGGAAGACCACGTGGGTGAGGGCATAGCCGGAGGACTGTTCGAAGGTCCAGGGCTCGGGCAGCCCGGCCAGCCAGGTGCGCCGCAGCGCCCGCGGCAGCGCGTCGGACTGCCGGACGCCGCTGCGGCCCTCGGCGTTCAGGACGCCGAGCCGCCGGGTGGGCTCCTGCTCGGTGAGCTGCCAGCCGCGGGTGCGTGCCACGGTGGCGGCGGCCGCCTCGTAGCCCCGGTGGCGCAGGCCCGCCGCGGCCATGGCGGCGTACACCTCCAAGGGGTAGGTGGCGAAGGGCTCCAGCCGCTGCAGGCGCAGGAAGAGCTCGCCCCGGCCGGTCTCCTGCCAGGCGAAGGCCATCAGGTCGGCCGCGCAGGCGTGGAGCGGATCCGGGGGCGCGGTGTGCCGGCACACGGTCGCGCACACCTGGGCCAGTTCGCCGAGCGGCTTCCAGCTGCGGTTCACCTGTCCGTCGGCGGCCAGCGCGTCCTCGCCCAGCGCGAACTGCGCGCGATGTGCCGACACCCATGCCAGCGCGTCCTCGGCCACCTGCCGTGTCCCCCGTGCGTCCCTCACACGAACGCTCCCGTCCGCGTGAGCCGTGCCGCACTCACGTGCAGCGCCACGAGCGGGTCCTGACCGCCCATCAGTTCCACGAAGTCCAGGCCGTTGCCGAGTCCCAGCGTCTGCGGTACGTCCTCCAGCAGGGTCAGCCAGCGGCCGGCGCCGGCCGCCTGCCGCCAGTCCCTGCGGCGCACCGCGCGCACGAAGCCCCGGGCGACGTCGACCGGACGCTGCCGTGCCGCGCGGGCCACCGCGCAGTCCTCCCCCGGCACGGCGAGGGCGGCCAGGACCGCCAGCTGGTGGGTCAGGAGTTGCCAGGTCGCGTCCTCGAGCCAGGCGGCGTCGGGCTCCTGGTGCGGGGCGTCGGCGTAGCCGGGGTCGAGCCGCCGCAGCGTGGTTCGCATGGCCCAGTGGCTCCACCGGACGGTGGGTGCGGCGTCGGCTCGGGGCGGGTAGGCCTCCACGGCCTTGCGGAACACGGCGAGTTCGTCGGGCTGGGGCGGGGTGTGCACAAGGGTGCTCGGCAGCAACGCGTCGGCTCCCAGCACACGTACGGCCGCGAGGGCGAGGTCCTCGGCTTCCCCGTGGGCCCGCTCGGGGGCGGCCGCACGAGCGTGGTCTCCGCTCCGGAGAGCGGAGACCACGGCGGAAGCCAGGTCCTGCACCGCGTCCTGCAAGAGGGACGAAGTGCCTGACTGCTCCATCTTCTACTCCTGTTGGTCCACTAGCCCTTCTTGGGGCGCGGGGTGGGCGGCGACAGGAGCAGGCCGAAGCCGCCCTTGAACAGCGCGAGTGCGGCGCACTCGCGGCTGTCGCGGTAGATGCCGTCGGCTTCTGCCGGGTCGAGCGCGGCTTCGATGTCGGCACTCCGGATGCCTGTCAGTTCCTTGGTGACCTTCTCCGTGGCAGTCATTGCACCATCTCCTTTGCTGAAGTGGATGCTTCTTCTCTAGTGCACCCGATGGGGACAAATCATGCCAACTGACGCAGAAGTTTATTTGCGTCACTTATTCAACATCTCGCACATGAATTACTTGGCTCACGGCAGTTGCCGCTGCAACGTCATGGCTGCTCAGCGCGGGCCACGACCCGGAGCGTGCGCACGGAGGAATCGGCCGCGTCCGGGATCAGGACGCCGTGCTCGGCGCCGCTGCGCAGGTAGTCCAGCACCGCGTCGGTGATGACTTCGCCGGGTGCCACCACGGGGACGCCCGGCGGACAGGGGCTGATCGTCTCCGCGGCGATGCGGCCCGCGGCCCGGTCGGCGGGCACGTGTTCGACCGGGGCGAAGAACGCCGCGCGGGGCAGCATGGCCTGCTCCAGTTCCAGCACCGAGGGTTCGGGCAGCCGGACCGGCGGGCGGCGTTCGACGGAGTCCGCGTGTTCGACGAGCGCACGCAGGGCGTCCAGGAGGATCTCTTCGGTCTCGTCGTCGTCCGCATGGGTGATGGAGGCGCTGATGCTGCAGCTGTCCGAGCCTCCGACGTCCACGTGGCGGTGGACGTGCAGCCACTCCACGGCCTGCATGCCGCTCAGGCCGAGCTTGCGGACATCGATCACGATCTTGAGCGGGTCGAGGTCGGCGGCGAGCCCCTCCTCCACGATCTCCCGGCCCATGGGGCGCGGACCCGGCAGTTCGGCGATCGCCGCCCGGATGCGTTCCGCACGGCGGACGGCCGCGTCCAGCAGTTCACGGCCGTGTTCGACCATCTGACGGCGCCAGCCGTCGAGCATGGCGTAGACGAGCGAGGACGCGCTGGTGGTAACGAGCAGGTCCTCCCGCTGCGCGGGGGCCTCGGGCGACACGCGGTCGTGCACCGCCGGGGACGTCCTGCTGCGCGAGGACGCGTGGGCGCTGCACCGGGCGGGGTGAGTGGTTCGGCTCCGGCTGGGGAACCCGTCGAGCGCTGTACCCACCGACTCCCTGGAGAGGGCCATGAGTCTGTTGCGTGTGCTCGGCCGCCCCATGCTGGCCTCGATGTTCCTCGCGGGCGGCATGAACTCCGTCCGCGACCCGAAGCAGGTCGCCGACGCCGCCGAGCCTGTCGTCCAACCGGTCACCGAGCGCGTCCCGGCTCTGCCGGACCGCACCGAGCAGGTCGTGCGGCTCAGCGGCGCCGTACAGGTCGCGGCGGGGCTGATGCTGGCCACGGGTCGCGTGCCGCGCCCTGCCGCGCTGGCCATCGCCGCCACGCTGGTGCCCACCACACTGGCGGGACACCGCTTCTGGGAGGCGCGGGACCCCGAGGAGCGGGCACAGCAGCGCATCCACTTCCTCAAGAACATGTCCATGCTCGGCGGACTGCTGATCGCCGCCGACGACACCGGCGCCCGCCCCTCTGTGGTGTGGCGCGGCACCCACGCCGCCCGGGGCCTGCGGCGCGACGCGGGCCTGGTGCGCCGCTCCGTCCGCGCCACCGCACGGCCGGCCACCGCGGTCGGGCGGGTCCGGGCCAAGCTCCCCGCCTGAGCGGCACCCGGCGGACCGCACGTTAACCCCCCGGGGCCAGGGGGACCCGAGCGCTGGAGGTGAAGGAGATGGGACACGGAGGAAACGTCATCGACGAGCTGATGACCGATCACCGCGAGGTCGAGGAGATGTTCGGCAAGATCGAGACACTGCCGTCCGGCCACCAGGACCGCAAGATGTACGCCGACCAGGTCACCATGGAGCTCGTACGGCACTCGGTGGCCGAGGAGGCCTACCTCTACCCCGCCGTACGTGAACACGTGGCGGGCGGGGACGCCCTCGCCGATCAGGAACTGAAGGACCACGCCACGGCCGAGCAGATCATGAAGGACCTGGAGGGCTGCGACCCGGGCGACGCCGACTTCGACCGGCTGATGGGCATGCTGATGAGCGAGATCCGCTCGCACATCGCCGACGAGGAGGGCAACCTCTTCCCGCGGCTGCGGCAGGCCTGTCCGATGGACACGCTCAACGAGCTCGGCGACAAGGTGCGCAAGGCCAAGAAGACCGCCCCGACCCGGCCCCACCCGGCGGCCCCCGACAAACCACCGGCCAACAAGCTCCTGGCTCCGGGCACCGGGATGGTGGACCGGCTGCGGGACGCACTGAGCGGCCGCGGCAAGTCCGGGTGAGCCGGCTCACCCCCTGCGGAAGCGGGGCCCCGGGCCCCGGGCGGGGGGCCCCGCGGGCGCGGGCGGGTGTGGCAAACCCGGGGGGGGCCCCCGGGTGTTCAACCCCACAGTGGGG
>NZ_JBHJPX010000018.1:0-34413 GCF_042262425.1 Streptomyces sp. NPDC056373 | reverse complement strand
GACTCCCCCGCGCCCCCCGAGCACGCCGCCCGTCCCGCGCCCACACCCCCCCCCCCCCGCGCCCCCCCCCCCCCCCCCCCCCCCCCCCGCTT
Source organism: Streptomyces sp. NPDC056373 (assembly GCF_042262425.1). Classification (NCBI taxonomy): domain Bacteria; kingdom Bacillati; phylum Actinomycetota; class Actinomycetes; order Kitasatosporales; family Streptomycetaceae; genus Streptomyces; species Streptomyces sp. NPDC056373. The sequence goes on along the minus strand of NZ_JBHJPX010000018.1, from coordinate 34,321 downwards.
CCGCGTGCGTGTGATCAACAGCCGCTCGGTCACCCCGTGTGATCAACCACACTGTGGCCTCAAAGCCCATGCCGCGCAGGGCGTTCGGAAGGCAGAGGAGCGTGGATCAAGGCAGGTGGAACCGCTTCTGCGGTCCCCTCTGCCACGATGGTCGGCGCCGTACCCGTCGAGGGGTCCACCGTGCAGTGCCGCCGGTGTGACACGCACCTCGTCGCCCTCCTGTGAGTCCTCCGACTCGTCTACGAGTACCGCACTGTGCCCTCCTCGCCCTCCCCCTCCCCTGCCCTGCCCGTTTCCCGCTCGCCCTGGCGGTCGCTGCGGTACCGCAGCATGCGCTGGTGGTCCGTCGCGAACTTCGTGTCGAACGCCGGTACGTGGATGCAGCTCACGGTGCAGAACCTGCTGGTCCTGCAGATCACCGGGTCCGCCGCCGCGACGGGCCTGTCCATGTCCGTGCAGGCCGCTCCCGCGCTGCTGATCAGCGTGCTCGGCGGGGCCGCCGTCGACCGGTGGCCCCGCAAGCTGACGGCGGCCGTGAGCCAGGCGGTGCTCGGCGCCATCGCGTTCACCACGGCCGTCCTCGTGGCGCTGGACCTCATCGACATGACCTCGCTGATGGTGCTGGCCGCCCTCACGGGTGTCGTCGCGACCGTCGACAACCCGGCGTGCGCGCTGCTGGGCAACGACCTCGTGCCGGCGGAGGACGTGCCCTCGGCCATCGGGGTCGGGGCCCTGGTGCACCAGGCGGGCCGGCTGGTGGGGGCGGCCCTGGCCGGCGTGGCGGTCGGGTTCCTCGGCACGTCCGCCGCGTACTTCGGCAACGGCCTGTCGTTCCTGTTCGTGGCCTCGGTCATCCCGTTCCTGCGTCCGGCGGCCGGTGCGGCGCGGCATGACGCCCCGGCCGCCGAGGACACCGGTCCCGACCTGACGGTCCGGGAAGGGCTGGCCTACTTCGTGCGACGCCCGCGCCTGGTCGCGCTGGCGGGTGTGACCGGCATCAGCTCCGTGTTCGGCCGCAACTACGGGCTCACCCTGGCGGTGCTCGTCACCGGGCCCCTCGCGGGCGGGCCCGGCTCGTTCGGCACGGTGTCGACCGTGCTCGCCGTCGGAGGCATCCTCGGCGCGGTGCTCGGCGCCCGGCTGCGCCGGCCGTCCGTGCGGCTGGTGGGCGCCCTGGCGGCGGCGGGGGCGCTGCTGCAGGTGGTGGCGGGGCTGTCACCTTCGCCGGCGGTGCTGATCGCGCTGGTCCTGCCGATGGCCGTGGTGGAGTCCGTCTCCGACACCGCCGGCACGGCCGTTCTCCAGACCGACCCGCCACCGCACCTGCGGGGACGGGTGCTGGGTGTGTGGGGCAGCATCGGCACGGTGTGGGGCCTGGGAGGCCCTCCCGCGCTGGGACTCCTGATGGAACTGGCCGGGCCGCGCGGCGCCCTCGTCACCGGCGGACTGCTCATCGCCGGCGCGATCGCGGCGGGCTCCCTGCTGCGCCGTCGCCGGGCCCCGGTACCGGTCGTCCTCCGCGAGGAGGAGCACGACGCGCCGGGCCGACCGGCACTGAGCCCTGCGGCCTGATCGGGCTCCCCGCCCACCGGCCGACCCTGGCGGCCCGGGCGAGAGCGCTGTGCGAGGGCCGCTCCCGACGTGTCGTCCGCGCAGCCCGCTCCTCTCGTGCGCCCCGCTCGCCCCTCATGCGCCCCGCTCGCCTCTCGGGCGCCCCGCTCGCCTCTCGGGCGTCCTATGGCCGCAACGCCGCCTCCGCCGCCCGGCGGGCCAGCCGGGTCGTGGAGCGGCCGTCGAGGTAGGGCAGGACCACCGCCTGCCCGCCCCAGGTGCGGAGCACCTTCGCCTCGGGCAGGTCCTGGACGGAGTAGTCGCCGCCCTTGACCCAGACGTCCGGCCGCAGCCGGGCCAGTACCGCCTCGGGCGTGTCCTCCTCGAAGACCACGACGGCGTCGACGCTGCCGAGCGCGGCGAGGACGCGGGCCCGGTCCGCCGCCGGGTTGAGCGGGCGCCCCGGTCCCTTTCGGCGCGTGACGGACGCGTCGGAGTTCAGGCACACGATGAGGCAGTCGCCGATGCGCCGGGCGCTCTCCAGCAGCCCGACGTGACCGGCGTGCACCAGGTCGAAGCAGCCGCCGGTGGCGACGACGGTGCCGCCTCGGGCCCTGACCCGCTCCGCGAGCCCGAACGCGTCGGTCGCGGGCTCGTCGGCGGGGCCGGGTGCGGGCTCGGTCCGCCACAGGCCGGGGTTGCCCGCACCGCCCGCCGCGACGAACGCGGCCGCCTCCGCGACGGCACGCTGCAGCGCCTCCTCTGGGAGCAGACCGTCGGCCAGGGCGGCCGTCGCCGTGGCGGCGAAGCAGTCGCCCGCGCCGCAGGGGTCTCCGGCGGCCCGGTAGGGCGCGGGGACCAGCATCGGGGTGCCGGGGCCCGGCCGGGCCAGCAGCACCCCCCGCTCTCCGAGGGTGACGGCCACCCCGGCCGCACGCCAGCGCTCGGCGAGCCGGGCCGCCCGCTCGGCGTACACGCCGAGCGAGGTCCCTCCGGAGCCGGGGTGAAGGGCCCGCGCCTCCGCCGCGTTGGGGGTGACCAGGCGTGCTCCGGGCACGGGCGGGTCGCCCGTGGGGTGCGGGTCCCACACCAGGGGCGTGCGGCGGGCGGCGTCCTCCAGGAGCGGCCGCAGGGTGCCCGCGGTGTGCCGGCCGTAGTCGGCGACCAGGACGGCGCGCGCTCCGGCCAGCGCTTCCCGGACCGCGCCGTCGGGCTCGCCCGGGGTGCCGCCGCCCCGGTCGATGCGCACGACCGGCCGGCCGCCCGCGAGGACGCGGGTCTTGACCGGCAGCGTGCCGTCCAGCGGGATCTCCAGGATCCGGACCCTGCCGCGCAGCCCGCGGCGTACCGCCTCACTGGCCTCGTCGTCGCCGAGCGCGGTCACCAGAGCCACGTCCCGTCCGCCACGGGCGGCGAGGGCGGCGGCCAGTCCGGCTCCGCCGGGGTGGCGGCGGTCACCGGTGACGTCGACGACGGGGGCGGGGCCGTCGGGAGCGAGGCGGGTGGAGACGCCTTCGATGTCCTCGTCGAGGAGGACGTCACCGACGACGACGAGGGGGTGCGGCCCGGTGCGGGTCATGGCGTACTCCCGTGGGTCGAAACCGCGCGCCGCGCGAGGGGCGTGGCCACGGCCGTGTCGAAGCACTCGCAGAGCAGGTGGACGGCGACGAGGTGGGTCTCCTGGACGTTGGCGGTGGTGTCCGCGTCGATGCACAGGGCCTCGTGAGCGGCCTCCGCCAGGGGGTTCGGGCCACGCCCGGTGAGCGCCCAGACGCGCAGGCCGGCCTGCCGGGCGGTCACGGCGGCGGCGATGAGGTTGCCGCTGCGCCCCGAGGTGGACAGCAGCATCAGGACGTCCCCGGGGCGGCCGTGGGCGGTGACCTGACGGGCGTAGACGTGGTCGAAGCCGTAGTCGTTGCCGATGGCGGTCATGCTGGACGTCTCGGCGTGCAGGGCGAGCGCGGAGTACGCGGGGCGTTCCCGGCGGTAGCGGCCGACCAGTTCGGCGGTGAGGTGCTGGGCCTGGGCGGCGCTGCCGCCGTTGCCCGCGGCGAGGAGCCGCCCGCCGCCGCCGAGGACGTCGGCGAGGCGGCCGCCCCAGTGCCCGATCCGGTCCAGGCCGGTCTCGCGGAACCGGCCCAGGGCCTCCTCCAGCGACCGGCAGTGCAGACGGGCGGCGTCGAGGCCGGGCTGTGCAGATGATTCGCTCATGCGGATCGGGCGCACCACCGTGCGGGGACGGCGGGGACCCACACCTCCTTCGGACGGTGGGCGGGGCCGGCGGGGTCGGCCGGCACCGGGGGCGACGGGCTCGGTGTCGAGAGTTTCGCCGGGACCGGCGGGATCGGGCGGCACGGGTGCCGGGCGGACTCGGTGCCGAGGGCCTCGCCGGGACCGGCCGGATCGGGCGGCACGGGTGCCGGGCGGACTCGGTGCCGAGGGCCTCGCCGGGACCGGCCGGATCGGGCGGCACGGGTGCCGGGCGGACACGGTGCCGAGGGCCTCGCCGGGACCGGCCGGATCGGGCGGCGCAGGTGCCGGGCGGACTCGGTGTCGAGGGCCTCGCCGGGACCGGCCGGATCGGGCGGCACGGGTGCCGGTCGGACTCGGTGTCGAGGGCCTCGCCGGGACCGGCCGGATCGGGCGGCGCAGGTGGCAGGGCGGGCCAGGTGCCGGTGTCGAAACCTCGCCCGGACCGGCGGGGTCAGCCTGCACCGGTGGCGGCGGGCTCGGTGTCCAGCACCTCGCAGTAGGCGGCTTCGGTGACCGCGGCGACCTGGCCCCAGCCGTACCTGCTCAGCACCCTCCGGCGGCCCGCCGCCCCGCAGGCCACGCGGGCCTGCGGATCGGCGAGGAGCCCGGCGACGGCGCCGGCCAGGGCCGCCGGATCGCCGGGCGGAACCAGTCGCCCGGTGCCCGGGTCGGCGACGGTGTCGAGCTGCCCGCCGACCGCGCTGGCCACCACGGGCACGCCGCACGCCATGGCCTCCAGCGCGACGATGCCGAAGGGCTCGTAGTCGGCGGGGCAGACCACGACGTCGGCGGAGCGCAGCAGTGCGGGCACCTCCTCGCCGGTGAGGGCGCCGGTGAAGCGGACGCGGTCGGCGACTCCCGCGTCCCGGGCGATGTCGCGCAGCCGCCGTACGTCCGGGTCGCCGTCGAGCCGTCCGGCGGGCGGCCCGCCGACGACGACCAGCTCGGTGCCGGGCAGCCGGGCCAGGGCGGCCACGGTCACGGCGGCTCCCTTGCGCGGCACGAGCCGGCCCAGCTGCAGGATCCGGTGCGGGTACGGGCCGCGCGGCGCGGCCGGACCCCTGGGCGTGAACCGGTCGGTGTCGACGCCGCACGGCACGATGCCGATCCGGTGCGGGGCGATGCCCATGCGGACCAGTTCGTGAACCTCGTCGCGGCAGGTGGCGATGACGCGGTCGCAGTTCAGGCCGATCTCGATCTCGCCGGGAATCCGCTCCGGCGGGCTGGTGTCGGCGAGCCGCTGGTGCCGTCGCTTGACGGTGCCGAGGGCGTGGTACGTGTGCAGCAGGGGAAGGCCGTGCTCGCGGGTGGCGTGCAGCGCGGCCAGGCCCGACATCCAGTAGTGGGAGTGCACGAGGTCCGGTGCCCGGGTGCGCCAGCCGCGGGCGAGGTGACGCCCGAACTCGTCCATGTGCGGCAGCAGCTCGTCCTTGGGGAGCGGTTCGGCCGGCCCGGCGGGTATGTGGTGCACCTCCACGCCCTCCCGCAGTTCCACCCGCAAGGGAAGGTCGGGCGCGTCACGGCGGGTGTGGACGGTGACGCGGTGGCCCCGGTCGGCGAGCGCCCCGGCGAGGTGGGCGACGTGGACGTTCTGCCCGCCGGCGTCGACTCCGCCGAGTGCGGCGAGGGGGCTGGCGTGCTCGGAGACGAGTGAGATCGCGAGGACGCCCGGGTCGAGCGGGCCGCCGCCGAGCGGTCCGGACGGGAAAGGGCTGAGGGACGGGGTCATGAGCACACCTCCGTGATCAGGCGCTCCCAGTCGGTCAGGAAGCGTTTGAGCCCGTAGCGTTCGAGGGCCGCCCGGCGGGCGCGGGCTCCGTCAGCGGTCGCGGCCTCGGGTTCGTGGAGGTAGTGGCGGGCCGCGCGGGCCAGGACGTCGGGGCGGGTGGTCAGCGTGCCGGCGCCGGGCGGGACCGCCTCGACCGCCTCGGTGGTGGCGAGCGCCAGTACGGGCATGCCGAGGTGCATCGCCTCCAGCAGGGACAGGCCCAGCGAGGTCCAGCGCACCGGGTGCAGATACATGCGGCGGTCGGCCAGCGCCGTGTGCAGCTCGCTCTGGGGCAGATCGGCGGTGTGGCAGCGGTCCGGCGGGAGGCCGAGGTGCCGGGCCAGGCCGTCGGTGCCCATTCCGAACACGTCGAGCGGGACGGCCTCGGCGAGGGCGGGCAGCAGGTCGGTGCCGGTGTGGCGGGCGCGGCGCACGGGTTCGTTGACGACGACGGCGGCGCGGGCGAGCCGGCCGTTGTAGCGGTGGCCCGGGTCCACGATGCCGTGCTCGATCACCTCGGTGCGGGTCCTGCCGCCGTCCCAGAACAGCCGGTTGAAGTGGGTCACGTGCACGAGCGTCAGGTCGTCGCGGTCGGCGCACGGGTGCCGGGTGCCGGGCACGTCGCCGCCGGGCGCGTTGTGCTCCAGGTACACCGCGGGCACGTCCCGGCCCGGGCGGCGCCCGCCGAGCCACCGTTCGGCCAGCGCCGCCTCGTGCGGCCGCTGGAGAAGGACCAGGTCGACGGGCGTGTCGCCCAGTTCCGCCGGGGTGATCTCACGGACCGAGGCGGGCCAGGTGAAGGTCCGGGCCCGCCCGAGGCCGTCCGGGCCGCGGTCGGGGGTGACGGGGACGAGGTAGGTGTGCGGGCCCTGGACGAACGCGGTCGTCCAGGAGCCGTGCACGTGCCACAGCAGGATGTTCATACGGCCGCTCCTCGCTCGGTCGGTTCTCCCCGGTCCGCCGGGTGGCCCGTGAGGGCGGCCACCGCGGCGAGCACGTCGCCGTCACCGATGCCGTCGAGGCAGGGGTGTCCGGGCACCGGGCAGTGCCGGGCCCGGGTCTGCGCGCACGCCGCGTGCGGGTCGCCGAGCAGGACGTGCGGTACGCCGTGAGGGGCCCACCGGTCGGCCGGCACGACCGGTGCGAAGAGGCTGACGACGGGTGTGCCCACGGCGGCGGCGAGGTGCGCCGGGCCGGTGTTGCCGGCCACCACGGCCCGGGCTCCGGCCAGGACTCCGGCCAGGTGCGGCAGGTCGGTGGCGCCGCCGAGGTCGAGGGCGTGGCGCCCGGCGACCCGTGCGGTCAGTTCGCGCTCGGCGGGCCCGCCCGTGACGACGACCCGGTGCCCGGCGGCGGACAGTGCGGCCACGGCCCGTGCCGCGCGGCCCGGCGTCCAGGCCCGCGCGGGAACGGCCGCGCCGGGGTGGAGGACGACGTACGGCTCGGGGCCGGTGAGGTGGCCCGTGCTCGGCGGCGGTTGGACACGCAGCCGGCCGTCGTCGCCGGGCGGGAGCGTGAAGCCCTCGGCGCGGGCCAGGTCGAGGGCGGCCAGGACCTCGTGACGGTGCGGCCGCCTGCGGTGCCGCCGGTCGAGCAGTGCGCCCGGGTAGTCCTCGCAGTCGGCGGCGGTCCGCCCGATCCCGGCCAGCTTCAGCAGGAGGGCGGCCGGCAGTGGGCTCTGGTGGTACGACACCAGCACGAGCGCCCGGCCGAAGCGGCCCGCGGTGAGTGTCTCCAGCAGCCGCCGGGTGTCCGCGCGGGTCACCGGCGGCGGCTCCAGCCCGGCCCAGGGGGCGTCGAAGATCAGCACGTCGTCGACGCCGGGCAGCATCCGCCCGGCCGCCGCGCCCGGTCGTCCGCAGAGCAGCGCGGTGTACGAGGACCCGGCGGCGACCGCGCGTACCGCGGGCCCCGCCAGGAGTACGTCTCCGGCGCTGTCGAGACGGACCACGAGGGTGCGGGGCAGGCGGGAGGGGGTCATCGCGGCTCCCCCGCCGGGAGCGCCGGGTCGAGGACGAGGCGTACGGCCGTCGGCAGGTCCGGTGCCGTGACGTCGGCCGCCGCGTTCTCCTCGGCACGGGTGACGGCCGTGGGGACGAGGACCCCTCGGGCCCCCGCCGCCCGCGCCGCCTCCATGTCGGAGCCGATGTCGCCGATGACGGCGGTGCGTTCCGGTGGCACGGCGATGCGCCGGCACGCGGCCAGGACCAGTCCGGGTGCCGGTTTGCGGCAGGCGCAGCCCTCCTGCGGCCCGTGCGGGCACACGGCCCAGACGGCGAACGGCCCGAGCAGCTCCTCCACCCGCAGCCGTACGGCCTCCACGTCGCGGCGGGTCAGCAGGCCACGGGCCACGCCCGGCTGGTTGGTCACGACCCTGACGGGCACCCCTGCGGCGCGTACGGCGTCCACGGCCTCTCGGGCGCCCGGCATGAGCGTGACCCGCGACGGGTCCCCGTTGCAGGGCACGTCGGCGACGAGGGTTCCGTCGCGGTCGAAGAGAACGGCCGCGGGGCGAAGGCCGCCCGGCACGTGCGGGTGCTGCCGCACCTGCCCGGGGAACAGCCAGGGGACGAGGGGCGGCGTCATGACCGCAGCCGTTCCCGGGCGGCCGGGCGGGGCGCGGGCGCCGGCTCACCACTCCCGAACGGGGCGTATCGCCCTGCCTTGCGGTGGGCGACCCGCCCGCGCAGCCAGTGCCAGGTCGCCGCGGGCGGGACGAGGGCGCTGGTCACCGCCATGGTGAGCACCTCGTCGCGGGTGCCCGGCCCGGGCAGGATGCGGGCGAGGGCGAACTCGGTGGTGCCGGCCAGCCAGGCGGCGGCGCAGGCCGCGGCGGCCCGGTGGCGGCCGAGCAGGGCACAGCCGAGCGCCGTCACCGCCGCTCCGGTCACCGCCAGGTGCAGGGGCAGGCGCCCGCGGCGTGCCTCGGCCCTGCGCCACCAGTGACGGCCGTGCAGCCGGGTCATCAGCACGTCGTCGGCGTTTCCCGCCTGGAGCCGGACGGAGATCCAGCGCCCGGCCTGACGTACGGGGTGGGTGGTGGTGCGCCGGCCGGCGGTGAGCGTCCAGCCGGCGTCGAGCAAGCGCAGGGCGAGGTCGGCGTCCTCCCGGAAAGCCCGCCGGAAGCGTTCGTCGAATCCGCCGACGGCCGTCAGCGCGGCCCGGCGGTATGCCAGGTCGGCGGTGATCCAGCGGGCGCCGGTGAGTCCGGCCGTGTTGCGTTCCCAGTCCGTGGGGCGCCGGTCGGCGGGCAGGGGCACCTCGATCCGGGCGGTGATCCCGGCGGTCCGCTCGGTGGCCGCGGCCAGGTCCAGGGCCAGGTCGTCGCCCCAGGTGGGCCCGGGGACGACGTCGTCGTCGAGGAAGACGATCCAGGGCACGTCACCGGCGGCCCGCCAGCCGAGGTTGCGTGCGGCGGCCGGTCCGCGCGCACCGCCGGGCACGACGACGGTGCGTGCGCGCAGGGACGGTGGGACGTCGGCGGTGAGGGGGACGCCGTCGGTGGCGGGACGGTCGTCGACGAGGACCACCCGGACGGGGCCCGGCCCGGTCGTCTCCGCGAGGGCGTGCAGGCAGGCGCCGAGGCTGGGCCGGCCGAGGGTCGGGACGACGACGGCGTACGCGGCGTCGGGCGAGAGGACCTCGGGTCGGGTCATCGGGGGCCTCCGGCATCGGCGCTGCGGGAGTCGGTACGGAAGAGGTCGCCGCGCCGGATCGCGTACGGGCCGATGGCCAGCAGGTCGACGGGCGAGGAGCCGAAGCACTCCAGGGCGTCGCGCGGGTCGTCGGCCATGGGCCGGCCGGCCGTGTTGAGGCTGGTGTTGACGACCACGGGCAGCCCGGTCAGCCGCTCGAACTCGCCGAGCATGCGGGCGGCCAGGGGTTCGCCCTCCGGGTCGACGGTCTGGATGCGGGCGGTGCCGTCGACATGCACGACCGCGGGGATGCGGTCCCGCCATGCGGGTGCCACGTCGTGCACGAACAGCATGTACGGGCTGGGCAGCGGGCCCTCGAAGAGTTCCGCGGCGCGCCCGGCGAGGACCATGGGAGCGACGGGCCGGAACTGCTCGCGGCCCTTGACGTCGTTGAGGCGTTCCAGATTGCCCGCGTGCCCGGGGTGGGCCAGCAGGGAGCGGTGGCCGAGGGCCCGGGGGCCGTACTCGGAGCGGCCCTGGAACCAGGCGACGATCCCGTTGCCCGCCAGGGCGCGGGCCACGGTCGCTGCGATGTCCGGGGGCCGCTCGAAGGGTACGGCCGCGGTCTTCAGCCAGGCTCCGAGCTCGGCGTCGGACCACTCCCGGCCGAGGTCGGCACCGGCCATGGGCTGCGGGCCGTCGCCCTCCACGGCGGACAGCAGCAGGGCTCCGCCCAGGGCGGTGCCGGCGTCTCCCGCCGCGGGCTGCACCCACACCCGGTCGAAGGGGCCCTCTCGGGCGATGCGGGAGTTGGCGACGCAGTTGAGGGCGACACCGCCGGCGAGGGTGAGCACCCGGTCGTGGGTCCGGCCGTGCAGCCAGCGCACCAGGTCGAGCAGGGTCTCCTCCAGTACGGCCTGGGCGCTGGCGGCGACGTCGGCGTGGTCCTGTGTCCACGGCTCGTCGGGGCCGCGCGGGGCGCACAGTTCGTGCCAGGGCACGCCGGTGGCGTGGAAGCCGCCGTCTCCGGTGGGAAACACCTGGCGGCGCAGTTCGTCGAGCATGCGCGGCCTGCCGTGGGAGGCGAGGGCCATGACCTTGAACTCGTCGGAGGAGCGCAGGAAGCCGAGGTGCTCGGTGAGTTCCTCGTAGACGAGGCCGAGCGAGTGCGGCAGGTCCTGGGCGTGCAGTTGGTCCAGGCGGTCGCCCAGGCGGCGGGCGGCCAGGTGGGAGGCGCGTTCGCCGCGGCCGTCGAGGACGAGGACGGAGGAGTTGCCGGCGTCCGGTGCGGCGAAGGCGCTGGAGGCGGCGTGGGCCATGTGGTGCGGTACGAAGCGGACGATGCCGGGGTCGAGGCCGGGCAGGGCGGTCTTCAGGAAGCCCGGTGCCTCGCGGGCGTAGGTCAGCCGCAGGTGGTCCCAGGGGTCGTCCAGGCCCATGTCCTCGGCCGGCCGGGCGAGCCGGGGGTCGAAGGAGTAGGTGACGGCGTCGAGGTCCTGCGGGCGCAGCCCGGCCCGTTTCAGGCACCAGGCAGCGGCCCGCTCGGGCAGTTCCCAGGCGGAGAACGGCAGGGGCCTCTTGCCGTGCTTGCGCCGGGAGAACCGCTCCTCCTCCGCGGCGGCGACGGTCCGTCCGTCGATCACCAGAGCGGCGGCGGGGTCGTGGAAGAGGGCGTTGATTCCGAGGATGCGCATGGGGAGGCGGGCCTTTCGGCGGTCGGGAGACACCGGGGGCGCGGCGGTGCGGGGTGCCCGGGCGGGTTCACTCCTCGGTGCCGGCCTCGCGGAAAGAGGCGATCGTGCGCCGCAGCCCCTCCTCGGCGCGCACCTGTGGTTCCCAGCCGAGCTTGTCGCGGGCCAGCGTGATGTCCGGGCAGCGCACGGCAGGGTCGTCCGCGGGGCGTTCGACGTAGCGGATCTCGGAGGAGGACTCGGCGAGGTCGACGACCAGGCGGGCCAGGTCGAGCATGGTGATCTCGGTCGGGTTGCCGATGTTGACGGGGCCGCGCATGCCGTGGGCGGCGGCGGCGAGGATGCCGCGCACGGTGTCGTCGACGAAGCACAGCGACCGGGTCTGGCGGCCGTCGCCGGTCACGGTGAGGGGCTCGCCGGCCAGGGCCTGCCGTACGAAGGTCGGCACCGCGCGCCCGTCGTGGCCGCGCATGCGGGGGCCGTAGGTGTTGAACAGCCGCACGATGCAGGTGTCGGTGCCCTCGGTCTCGGCGTGGGCGGTGGTCAGTGCCTCGCCGAAGCGTTTGGCCTCGTCGTAGACGCTGCGCGGTCCGACGGGGTTGACGTTGCCCCAGTAGCGCTCGTCCTGGGGGTTCTGCTGCGGGTCGCCGTAGACCTCGGAGGTCGAGGCGAGGACGTAGCGGGCGCCGGCGGAGTGCGCGAGCTCCAGGACGTGGCGGGTGCCGAGGCTGCCGGTCTCCAGGGTGTGCAGCGGGAGACGCAGGTAGTCCGCCGGGGACGCCGGGGAGGCGAAGTGCAGCACGAGGTCCGGCGGCTGTTTGACCCGCAGCCCCTCGGACACGTCGGCCTGGACGAGCGTGAAACCGGGCCGTTCGAGCAGCGGCGACAGGTTCTCGGGCCGACCGGTGCTGAAGTCGTCGACGCAGGTGACGGCCGCGCCCGCGTCCAGGAGGGCGGCGCACAGATAGGAGCCGACGAACCCGGCGCCACCGGTGACGACGGCGTGCTCCCAGGCCCGTGAGAGGGCGGTGCTCATGTCGGTCTCTCCTCCGTCGGCGGCGACGCGAGGCACGACGGTCGCGCTCCGGCCGGCGAAGGGGCCGGAGGGCCGTCGAGCTCACGCCCAGCCTCCGACGGCCGTACGGGCACGGCACGGCCGCGTACGGCGAACCGGTGAGTCACCGAGGGTGACAGGCGCGACCGGGAGGTTGTCCTCGCAGGTCAGCGCGTTGCACTCGGGCGTCGGGCGATCAGCGTGCGGCCCGGACGGTCAGGCGATCAGCGTGCGGCCCGGGTTCAGGCGGTCGAGGAGCTGGTCCCGGTGCAGGCCTGCGACGGGGGCGAGCAGGTCGGGGTGTCGCAACAGCGCGGCGGCTGTCCGGTCGCCGTCGTCGGGGGCGACGAGCCGGCGGAACTCGGCCGGTGCGCCGGTGCTGTGACTGCCGTCGGCGAGTGCGGCCACCGCCCGTGCCGCCAGCTGCGGGTCGGTGAGCAGACCGGCCGCCCAGCTGGCAACGACCTCGTCCACCCAGGTGCGCCAGGCCTGTGCGTCCACGTCGTCGCCGAGGACGGCGTCGGCGCCGGTGACCCGGTCGAGCCTCTCGGAGCCGCCAGGGCCGGCCATGCCGAGCAGGGCGGCGTCCATCGCCGTCGGGTACCGGAGCCAGGCCGCGACGGTCACCGCCTGCCGGGCCTGCACCTCGCACAGGGCGGCGGCCAGCGCGCCGCCGGAGGCGGGGAAGGCGCGGGTGAGCCACTGGGCGGTCGCCGCGATGACGGGGGAGAGATCTGCGTGCACTGCCGGGCCGTCCGAAGGAAGGGGGGGCGGGGATCTGGTCGTAGACGGTAGCCGCCGCTTCCCGCCTCCGGACGTGATCGGGACCTCGTCCGGCACGTGGCCTCGGCCACATCGCCCGGAGGGCCGGGCGTCGTCCTGTGCGTCGGCATCGGCGCCGGCGCTGCGCGCGGCGCCTCGACCCCGTCGTCGAGCCGCCGTCGTGCGCGGCGGTCGCGGTCGTTTCGCCGTACAGGTGCCGGGCACCCGGCCCGCGTGTTCTCCCGTGGACCCGGATCCGCAGGTCGGGCCCGGTGCGTCGGTGTCCGGCCGCCGGTGCGTTCGCTGCGTTTCGACGGCTGGATCGCAGGGGTCGGCACGACGTCCGGCGTCCGCGTGGTGCTCGGCCACTGGCCCCGGTCGCCGTTCGGTCCCTTCAGTGACGTGATGGTCGAGGGGGCCGACGGACATCGGCTGCTGCTGGCACCGACGGCCGGGACGGCGGAGTTCGTCGCCGGCACCTACGTCTTCGACGAGGTACGGGTCGTACCGGTGGAGGTGAGCGTCACCGGCCGCCGGCACTGGACCGTCACCGCGCCGCCGCTGAACCTGGAGTTCAGCACCGGCCGCCGGAACCTGCCGGGCCTTGTGCTGCGGGCGGTCCCGGGGCGCCTGGCCGTGCGGCCGGGCTGGATCGCGCTGTGGGACCGGCCCGCCCGCCTGCTGCTGGGCGCACACACCCACGCCGGCGCCCGGGCCGGACGGCACCAGTGGTACGGCGCCCGGGATCTGCGCCCGGTCACCTCGGCCACCGTGACCTGCGCGGGCGAGAGCCTCGGCGCCCTCGCCCCGGTGGAGCCCCCGGTGCGCTTCGGGACCGGCTCGACACCCCGCCCTCCCTGTCTCGTACGGGTCACCACGACGGTGACCGTGGAGCAGGGCCGGAGTACGACAGGAGTCGCGTCATGACGGAACAGCGAGCGGACTCGCCGGGCGCCGAGCGTGCCCCGGCCACCGACATGTCCCTGCTGGGCATCTACCTCAACGACCATCTCGCCGGTGCCACCGCCGGGACCGCGCGGGCGCGCTACCTGCTGCGCTCGTGCGGCGGCTCGGCGCTCGCCGACGCGCTCGCCCCGGTCGCCGAAGAGATCGCAGACGACCGGATGGCACTGCTCCATCTCATGCGGCGCCTGGACGTCCCGGTACGCCGCTACAAGGTCTACGCGGGCCGGGCGGCCGAACAGGTGGGGCGGCTGAAGAGCAATGGCAGCCTGGTACGGCGCTCTGCGCTGAGCACTCTGTGGGAGCTGGAGGCGCTGGCGCTCGGGGTGGAGGGCAAGCTGGCCGGCTGGGAGACGCTGCGCGATCTGGCCGCCACGGACGAACGTCTCGACCGGCGGCACCTCGACGAGCTCATCGAACGGGCCCACAGGCAGCACACCACGCTGGAGGCGCTGCGTCACAGGCAGGTCGAGGTCGCCTTCCGCGGGGGCTGAGCAACCGGCGTCCGCTCACCAGAACCTGCTGCTGAGGGCGGGCTGGTGGGCGAGCTGCACGGCATCGCGCAGCCGCAGCGCGACGCTGATGGTGGCGCGCAGGGCGGACGGGCGGACGGTCTGGGCGGTCTCGGTGGCGAGGACCAGCAGACAGGCCGCCGCCTGCTCCACGACCGGGACCGGCAGGGTGAAGTCGTTGTCGGCGGCCTCACGGAACGCCTTCAGGGGGATCGCGGCCCCGTCGACGGCCCGCTGCGCGGCCTGCTCCAGATGCTGGGCGGCTTGTTCGCACACGGGGGCCGGAAGGGCGATGGTGCGCTGGAACGGTGTACTCGTCATGACCCGACTGCTCCCCCGGCGGACGCCGCTTCTGTCGCCCGGCGGCGGTATTTCACCGTCCCGCGTGACCGGCGCGTGGCGAATGTCGCGGAATCGAAACAGCGGTCAAGTGCGGTACAACGGCCGCCGCATACGGCAGGTCTACTCCTGCGATCGGCTTCCCGGGCGAACGTCCCGGGAACATGGAGAAGTGACCACAACGGGGGTATCCAGAATGTTCCGCACCGCCTCGCGCCCGAACCGCTGGAGCGTTTTCGCCGTCGGCTGCGTCGCCGCCCTCGGCATCGCGGCCGCAGCGGTCCCGGCGGCCGCCGCGACGGCCACGGAGGCCGACGACCGCTACACCGCACAGGAGATCCACACCTTCCTGGAGGACTTCTACGGGGAGCACGGGCCGGGCGACTTCGCCCGCAAGTACGGCATCTCGCCGCAGCTCAAGGAGAAGGTGGCCGACAACCCGGAGTCCGACGTCCTGCTGTGCGCGCAGAACGTCCCGGCGTCGATCGACATCGGCCCGGTCACCACGGCCCAGTCCGCGCGGGTCGGCTGGGCGACCGTGAGCACCTACTGGAACGGTGGCTCCGGCAAGGCGGAGTTCACCGCGTATGTCGATCTCGACGCGACGCGGACGATCCAGTTGCTCGATGTGGACTGCGGTTCCGGAAGCTGAGAAGGGGTTCGTATGACCGTCCGTTCCGATGTGGCGGCCCGGCTCACCGGGCGGGCGGTCAGCGGCGAGAGGCGGCTGTCGGGGCATCTCGCCGAAATCGCCCTCGACGACGGGCGGGTCGTGGTCGTCAAGCGGTCCGACGCGCCGGGGGCGGCCCGGGCCGAGGCGGCGGGGCTGCGGTGGCTGGCCGCTGCCGGGAGCGTACGGGTGCCGGTGGTGCACGGGCATGAGGACGGCTGGCTGGTCATCGACCGGGTTCCGCAGGGGCGAGCGGACCCCGCTGCCGCGGTGCGGTTCGGGCGGGACCTCGCGGCGCTGCACGCCGCCGGGGCACCGGCCTTCGGGGCGGCGCCGCCGGGCGGCCCGGTGGACGCGTACATCGGGCCGGCGCCGATGCGCAACGAGCCCGGTACCGACTGGGCGCGCTGGTACGCCGGGCAGCGCGTGCTGCCGTATCTGCGGCGGTCGGTCGACGAGGGCACGCTCCGGCCGCGGGAGGCGGCCGTCGTCGAGCGGCTGTGCGAGCGACTGCCTGCGCTGGCCGGGCCCGCCGAGCCGCCCGCGCGGCTGCACGGCGACCTGTGGAGCGGCAACGTGCTGTGGGCGGCCGACGGGCACGTCCGGCTGATCGACCCGGCCGCGCACGGCGGGCACCGGGAGACGGACCTGGCGATGCTGCGGCTGTTCGGCTGCCCCCACCTGGAGCGGGTGCTGGACGGCTACCAGGAGGTCGCGCCGCTCGCGGACGGCTGGACCGGACGGGTCGGCGTGCACCAGCTGTTCCCGCTGCTGGTGCACGCCGTGCTGTTCGGCCGGGGCTACGCGGAACAGGCCCTCACCGCGGCCCGTACGGCCCTGGACGGATGACTCGTCAGCGGGTCACGACGTGCCGTTCGTCGGGGACGCAGTGGGTCATGGTGAGGCCCTCGACGTCGCGCGGCTTGTTGCCGCCGAGGTCGGCCAGGCGCTCGCGGTCCTCGTCCGTGAGGTCCTGGCCCGCCAGCGGCTGCAGTTCCGCCACGTCCTCGGGGCCGATGCCCAGCCCTTCGCCGACCCGCAGGCCGAGGTCGTTCTCGACCAGCAGGAAGTGCCAGACCATGCGCTCCTGGATCGCCCGTTCGCACTGGGACAGTTGACCGATGAAGTTCTTCACCAGGTCGTCGCGTTCCCAGTCCTCCAGCAGCAGATAGCGCTGACCGGCCTGGAGATAGTCGTTGGTGCGGGGGATGCGCTTGCGGGTGAGCCGGCCACGGATCTCGGGCCCCTGCTCGTCGTGCGCCGGGTAGCGGGCCTCGCGCAGGCCACCGGTGATGGACGGCTCATAGTTGACCTGCGGGTTCTCTCCTCCGCCGTCCACGTGGTGGGCCATCTGGCCGTCGCGCTGGTTGGTGCGCACCTCGGCGCTCTTCGCCTGGTTGACGGGCAGCTGCAGGTAGTTCGGGCCGACCCGGTAGCGCTGGGTGTCGCTGTAGGAGAAGGTCCGGCCGATGAGCATCTTGTCGTCGGAGAAGTCCAGGCCGTCCACGAGTACGCCGGTACCGAAGGAGATCTGCTCGTTCTCGGCGAAGAAGTCCTTGGGCATCCGGTCGAGCACCATCCGGCCCACCGGTCGCGGCGGGAAGTCCTGCTCGGGCCAGGTCTTGGTGTCGTCCAGGGGGTCGAAGTCGAGCTCGGGGTGGTCGTGGTCGTCCATCATCTGGACGAGCAGCTCCCACTCCGGGTGGTCTCCGCGGGCGACGGCCTCGTACAGGTCCTTGGTGGCGTGACCGAGCGTGTCGGCCTGGACGTTGGCGGCGTCCTCCTCGGTCATGCTGCGCACGCCCTGCCTGGGCATCCAGTGGTACTTGACGAGCTTGGTGTCGCCGTCGGCGTTGACCCACTTGTAGGTGTTGACGCCGAAGCCCTGCATGTGGCGGTAGTCGGCGGGGATGCCGCGCGGGCTGAACAGGTTGACCAGCATGTGCATGGCCTCGGGCGTCTGCGACATGAAGTCGAAGATGCGGTTCGGCTGCTGCTCGAAGGTCACCGGGTCGGGCTTGAGGGCGTGGATGACGTCCGGGAACTTGATGGCGTCGCGGATGAAGAAGACGCCCAGGTTGTTGCCGACCAGGTCCCAGTTGCCGTCCTCGGTGTAGAACTTGACGGCGAAACCACGCGGGTCGCGCGCGGCCTCGGAGGAGTCACGGCCGCCGATCACCGTGGAGAAGCGGACGGCCACGTCCGTGCGCTTGCCCCGCTCCTGGAACAGCTTGGCCCGGGTGTAGCGGCTGACCGGCTCGTCACCCCAGGTGCCGTAGGCCTCGAAATGGCCGTAGGCGGTGACGCCGCGGGCGTGCACGACCCGTTCGGGGATGCGTTCCCGGTCGAAGTGGCTGATCTTCTCCAGGAACTGGTAGTTCTCCAGCGTCGCGGGGCCCCTGGCGCCGACGGTGCGCTGGTTCTGGTTGTCGTAGACCGGATGGCCCTGGCGGTCGGTGAGTACCTCGCGGTCGTCGCCCGGTGCGGGACCGGTGCCGGAAACGTCCGTCATATGCGTGGGCTCCTTCGGCTCGTGACCGCCGGCCGGGCCGGAGCCGCGAGGGTCCGCCCGGCCGGTCCTGGCGGGACGTGCCGGGTACCCGGACGACGCGGTCACTCACGTGCCACAGGCCCCGTCCGGTGCCTTCGGCGGCACGGACGAGGGCCGCCGTACGAGGGATGGCATGGTGGCTGCCGGCACCGACGGCAGAGCCGCGAGAGAGGGAGCGCGATGCGGAACGTCTACTGGATCGGGGGCGGCAGCGGCGCGGGCAAGTCCACGATCGCCCGCCGTCTCGCCGACCGGCACGGCTGGCGCCTCTACGCGACGGACGACGCGATGGCGGAGCACGCGCGCCGGACCACCGCCGAGGAGGCGCCCTTCCTGCACGCGTTCCTGGCCATGGACCTGGACGAGCGGTGGGTCGACCGGTCCCCCGAGACCATGCTCGAGACGTTCCACTGGTTCCGGGGCGAGGCCTTCGGCCTGATCGTCGAAGATCTCGCGCGACTGCCCGGAGACACACCCGTGGTCGTCGAGGGGTTCCGGCTGCTGCCGCACCTGGTGAAGCCCCTGCTCACCGAGCCCGGACACGCGGTCTGGCTGCTGCCCACACCGGACTTCCGCCAGGTCGCGTTCGCGAGCCGCGCCACCCCCGGGGGAAGGTTCACGCAGCGGACCGGCGATCCCGGGCGGGCGGAGGACAACCTCGCCGTGCGGGACGCCCTGTTCACCGAGCGGCTGCGCGAGGAGACCGGACGCCTGGGGCTCCCCTCCCTCACGGTGGACGGCACGCGCACGGAGGACGAACTGGCCGAACGGGTCGGCGAGGTCTTCCGGCTCCGGGACGGAGAAGGACCCGGACCCGCGCGGGGTCCGGGCCCTTGAGGGCCCGGTGAGCCTCAGCCGCCGTCGAGGCGTGCGCGCCGCCAGCCTTGTCCGCCCCCCACCGACCGGGCCGGATCAACGGCAGGTGTAGGCGAAGGACGCGGACGCCGTGTGCCTGCTGGGGGACTTGATGACCAGCCACGCCGTCGCCTGGTTGGTGCCCTTGCCGTGGAAGGTCCACAGCAGGCGCAGACGCGTCTCCTCCTGCCCCTTGCCCAACCGCTCCTCGCGCGGCCCCGAGGAAGTGCCGTCACTGCGGTTCCACTCGTAGGTGAACGCGCCGGCCGATCCGTCGGTGTGCACCACCGCGACCACCTCGGCCGTTCCGTCGCACCCGAGGACGCTGCTCGCTCGCGCCGTAACCTGGGTGATCCGCAGGTCCCCCGTCTGCCGTTGCCAGAGCAACCAGGCCAGCACGATCACCAGGACGGCCGCCGCCAGGCCGTATCTGCGCAACCCCTGGGACCGGCGGCGGGGCGTTCTCCGGCTCACGCGCTTCCCCGTGCTGTCCCAGACGTCGACGGCGGTGTCCGTCAGCCCCAGGGGCGGGACGCCAGGTCCGAAGTGCAGGACTTCGGACTCGGGCGCGGACGCCGGCTCGGTACTCGTCCAGTGGGCGTCGAGGGCGGTCGGAACGTAGGTCGCGTCGACGACGTCCCTGATGGTCGGTTGCACATCCGGATCCTGCAAGGTCGGCTGCAGGCCCGGCTCCCCTGAGTCCCACGGCACGACCGGGCGCTCGCCGCGGTCCGTCATCCTCGCCCTCCGTTCGGCTCGCTCATCGACACTCGGCCGGACCGGCATCAGCCGGGCTCACCCTCCACGGCCACCGGAGTCCCCTGCCGCGGGGTCACCGCCGATGTCCCTGCCGAACCCGGGCCGGTGCCGCTGCCGCCTGCAGAGGCGCCGGAGTCGGTGCTGTTCTGGCTGGTTGCGTTGAGGGACGGCGTGCCGGAGCCCTGGGCCGGGCTGCCGGACGAACCGGTGCCGGTACTGGGGCCGGTGCCGGTGTTGCCGTCACCGACCGGCGCCGTGACCTTGTCGGACCCGGGGCCGCCCGCCGCCCCGGGATCACCGCCGCCGGTACCCGGGTCGGCGTGGCCGTGCCCCGGGCGCGGGGTGGTGTCCCCTCCGGTACCGGAGCCGCCCTGCCCGGGCCCGGGCTCGCCCGTGACTCCTGTGCCGGGGCCCTGGTCCTCGTCGGGGCCCCTGTCGCGCGTCTCGTCGGGCAGTTCGCCGGGGCTCTCGTCGTCGTCAGGGTTCGTTTCGCCGGGATCGATGTCGCTGGGGTCGGTGTGACCGGGGCCGGTGTCGTTCTCCACGCCGGTGCCCCCGTCGGCGTCGGTTCCGGTGTCGCCGGGCCCACCGCTCTTCTCCGTCTCGGAGCCGGCATCACCCGCCCGGTTCCGGGGGCCCGGGCCGCTGTTCCCGGCCTCACCGCCGGACCCCGAACCGGACCGGGTGCCACCGTCGGCCGGCGCTGTGCCCGCCCCGTCGGAATCGTCGGCCGCCTCCCGCGCGTGGTCACGCTCGCTGCCCCGCGTTTCCTTCGTCGAGCCGGCGTCCTTTGGGGCGTCGACCCTGGTGACGGCCTCGGTGTGCGCACCGGCGGGTGCTTCGGCCCCGCCCGCCCAGCCGCCCGGCATCGCGCTCAGCAGCGCCGCCACCGCCACGGCGGCCGCGCCGGTGAGCACATCGCCCCGCCTGCGCAGTTGCTTGCGGCGCCGTGCGGTCAGCACGGTGCGGGCCAGTTCGGCCGAGGAGCCCACCAGTCGAGCGTCCAGGCGTGCGATCGCCGGCGGCACGAGGGCCGCCGCCACCGCGGCCAGCCGGCTCTGGCCGCGTTCCTCCCAGTCGGCTCCGTACGCGTTCTCGGCCACCCACTCCAGCTCCCGCAGGAAATCGAGAGCGCCGGCGGGACGGAGTGCCGGGTCCTTGGCCATGCCGTGCAGGACCAGCCCGCGTACCTGAACCGGCAACCGGTCCGTCGGCACCGGCTCCTCGACGTGCTGGCGCAGGAAGTCGAGTGCTTCCGGACCTTCGAACGGGCGCACACCGGTCAGGCACTCGTAGAGGGTGGCCGTCGCCGCGTACACATCACCGGCGGGGGTGGCCGCCCCCAGCTTCCACTGCTCCGGGGGCATGTACGCCCAGGTTCCGCACAGGTTGTGGCGGTCGCCGGTGCGCGCCGAGATCCCGAAGTCCACCAGCTTGGTCCGGCCGTCCCAGTCGACCAGTACGTTCTCCGGCTTGAAGTCGCGGTGCACGACGCCGACTCCGTGTGCGGCGGCCAGTCCGCGCAGGGACCCTTTCAGCACGACGAGTGCGGCCTCGGGGTGCGTGGGCCCCTCTTTCTTCAGCAGCGTGCGGAGTGCGGCACCGTAAACCAGTTCCATGACGATGGCCGCACCCTGGTCGGCTTCCACGTACTCGTACAGTCGCGTCACATGAGGCGATGTCAGGCCGCCGAGAAGCCGGGCTTCCTCCCGCAGGGCAGTGCGAAATTCCTCCCTCGAACACAGTTCCCTGTCGAGGTACTTGATCGCGACGTTCCGGCTGGTCGCGGCATGTCGGGCGATCACCACCCGACCGTTCCCACCCTTACCCAGATTCTTCAGATCGACATACCCGGGAACGGTCCAGGAATCGTCCCCCCGTTCGACTTCCCATCCGCCGTGACCGGCCACTCCTGCCACGTTTCCCCCTGCTGTTCAATTGCGCCGAGGCTCCTCGAACGAGGCAACCGAGGGGGAATTCTCCCAGTGGCAAAAGATCCAATACAGCGAGAAATTTCACAGTTCTGCAACCGTCGATACCGACGTCAATTCAAATGATGGTGACGACAGTGACCACCTGTTCAGCACATTGCCGCTACAGCACCCGCGTGGCGGCCGGATCGGAGGGCCGGACCCGCGCGCCCCGTCAACTCCTCACCCCCGCACGCAACTTCAGACAGTCACCCCGGAAGCCCACAGAAAGCGATCACTTTCGGAACGAAGTGGCGCTCCACCGTGCGAGATCGGTCGATGACGGTGTGTACTGTGCTGCGGGTGGCTCGCCTGAGCACCTCGGACCCAGCCCTGCCCGACTCCCTTCTGGAATCGACTCGATGATCGAAGTACCGGACCTGGCCGTCGGCGCCCTCGCTCTCGGCACACTGTCCGCGTTCGCCCTTGGCGGCGGGCTGCTGCGCTCACGGCGGCACCTGGCCGCACAGCGGGCGAAGACGGCCGCGCTGCGGGCTCAACTCGACGGCACGACACGGGCGTTCACCTCCGAGGTCGAGCATCTGGCGGTTCGTCGGGTGCCGGCGGCGGCCCGGCAGTCCGCACATCCCCACGCCGGCGAGCCCGGGCCGCTGAACCCGCAGCTGGCCGGCTCGCCCCTGGGGAGCGCCCTGGAGCAGGTGCTGAAGGGGCTGCACGCCGAACTGGCCGCGCAGCGCACCCGGATCGACGCGGCGGCCCAGGCCGGGATGCGCGGGGCCACCCGGGAGATCCAGGCGGCTCTGTACCGGCTGCAGGACGCCCTTCGGGGGCTGCAACAGCGCTATGACGATCCCGAGTTGACGCAGACCCTGTTCGAACTGGACCACGAGAACGAGCAGTCGCTGCGGCGCGCTCAGATCGCCGCGGTGGTGTGCGGTGCATGGGTGGGGCTCGCCCGCGAGGAGTCCCATCTCGTGGACGCGGTGACGGGCGGTCAGGCCCGGCTCGCGGGGTACCGCCGTGTCCGGGTCAACAACCACCTCGCGGCCGGTACGGCACTGGTCTCCCACGCCGTCGAGCCGGTCGCCATCATCGTCGCCGAGCTCCTCGACAACGCGCTGCGGCATTCCGCGCCCGACACCGACGTGCTGGTCCATCTCGAGGCGGTCCACCACGGGGTCTGCGTCACCGTGGACGACGCCGGTCTGGGCATGACGCAGGACGAGCGGGCCCGTGCCCAGCGGATGGTCGCCGGTTCGGATCCGATCCTGCTGACCGAGCTGGGCGATCCGCCGCGCATGGGGCTCGCGGCCGTCGGGCAGCTGACCCGGCAGTTCGATCTGAGCGTGGACCTGTCCTCCCCGTCGCCCTACGGCGGGGTGCGGGCGGTGCTGCGGGTCGACAGCCATCTGCTGACGCGCATCAACCCAAAAGAGCGGCCCCCGGCGGCCAGTGCGTCGCGATCGACCCGGCGGGAGGCCGTGCGGGACGCGGAGAGCGGTTCCGGCGCGTCCCACGGTGCGGTCCCGGGCCCTTCCGGCCCGCAGCACCCCTCCCGCGCCGCGCCGGTCGTACCGCCGCACGACCCGCAGCCCGCCCCGGGCGCCGCGCCCGACGGCTTCGAGCCGGAAGCCGGGCCCCGCGGAGCCGAACCGCTCACCACCGGCACAGGCACAGACCACGCAGGCGACGCGGGCGCGGACGACGGTCACGGCTACGGCACGGAGCAGCACCAGGGCGGCGACGCCCCGGTCCCCGGCCACCACGGACCGCGGGACAGCGGCGGTCTCCCTCAGCGGCGTCGCCGCGGGCGCGCCACGGCCTCGGACGTCGCCGCTGCGGCCGAACCCGCGCCGGCACGCCGTTCCCGCCGCCCCGAGGAGTCCGCCGCCGCCCTCGGCGCCCTCCAGTCCGGCACCGCGGCGGCGCGTACCGCCGCGCGGTCGAACGCAGGAGCCGTTCCAGCCGTACCTGAGGGTGCCCCGGCCGCGACCACGGCCGACGCGGCATCCGAGGACACCGACAGCACCGAACACGAAGGGGGAACGGCTCGATGACCAGCCGCGCAGCGGGGGACACGGCATGGGTGCTCGAACCGGTCCTGGACGTGCCGCACGTCGTGGCCGCCGCCCTGCTCACCCGGGACGGACTCGTCACCGGCTACACCGACGCCCTGTCGCGGCCGTCGGCCGAGCGGGTCGCGGCCATCACCAGCACCGTGCAGGGCGCGTGCCGCACCGCGGCGGCGGCGTTCGCCGACACCGACCGGGCGGAGATCCGGCAGGTCGTCATCGAGTCGGACCACGGCTATGTGCTGATCGTGCCGACGGACCACGGCACCTGCGTCGCCGCGTACGGCGATCCCGAGGTGCGGCTGGACCTGCTCGCCCACCGGGTGCACTCACAGGTCGCGCGGCTGGGCGAGAAGGCGATGGCCGCCGGGCCCCGAGGCGCCGACGGCGGCACACCGGCATGACCGGCCGCCGAGGCGGCCGTCCCCTGGTTCCCGCGTACCTGTCGACCGGCGGGGTGGCGCGGCCCAGCCGTGCGCATCTGGAGCGGCTGTCGGTCCTCACCGGCAGCGGTGAGCCGGCCCCCGCCGAACTGCCCGCCGCACACGCGGCTTTGCTGGAGGAGCTGGAGTACGGCTCGCTGACGGTGGTGGAGGCCGCGGCCCTGCTGCGGCTGCCGGTCTCCGCGGTGCTGGTCCTGGCCGCCGACCTCCTCGACCGTGACCTGGTGCTGGCCCGTGCGCCGATCCCGCCCGCCCGGCGCTTCGACCCCGACCTGCTGAAGAGAGTGGCCGATGGCCTCCGCGACCTCAAGCGCCGTTGACGCCGGGCCGGGGGGTGCGCGCATCCACCTGCCCGACAGCGCCCAGGACTTGGTGAAGATCCTGATCACGGGACCGTTCGGGGTGGGCAAGACGACCCTGATCCGCTCCGTCTCCGAGATCCGGCCGCTGCACACGGAGGAGCACCTCTCGCAGGCGTCCGCACAGGTCGACGATCTCGCCGGGGTACGGGACAAGTCCACCACCACGGTCGCCATCGACTTCGGCCGGATCAGCCTGCCGGGCGGTGTCGTGCTGTACCTGTTCGGCACGCCCGGCCAGGAACGCTTCCGGGCCCTGTGGGACGACGTCGCCTACGGGGCGCTCGGCGCGCTCGTGCTGGTCGACGCCCGCCGGATCGACGCCTCGTTCGACGTACTGGGGCTGGTGGAGGAGTCGGGCCTGCCCTACGCGGTCGCTTTCAACACCTTCCCGGACGCGCCCCGCCACCACACTCCCGAGCAGTTGCGCGCCGCCCTGGACCTGGAGCCCACGACCCCCATGGTCACGTGCGACGCGCGGGAGGCGGACTCCTCGGTCGACGCCCTGCTCGCGCTGGTACAGCACCTGATCGACCACCACCCCCCGGAGTCCCGGTGACCCACCCCTCCCCCGCCGAGCAGGCCTTCTCCCTCGCGGCGCCCGTCCGCCTCTGGGAGGACGGCTTCGCCCGCGATCCCCACCGCTACTACGCCGCCCTGCGCGCTCACGGCCCGGTCGGCTGGGCGGAACTCGCGCCCGGCGTCCCGGCCTACGTCGTCACCGACCGGCAAGCGGCGCTGGATCTGCTGCACGACACGAAGACGTTCTCGCACGACCCCCGGCCGTGGGAGGCGACCGTCCCCGACGACTCGCCGGTGCTCGGCATGATGCGCTGGCGTCCCAACACCCTGTTCGCCGACGGCGGCGCCCACCTGCGCTACCGCACCTCGCTGATCGACGCCTTCGATCTGGTGGAACCGCACGATCTGCGCGCCCGGGTGCACCGCGCGGTGCACCTGCTGGTGAGCCGGATCGGGCCGAGGGGCGAGGCGGATCTGGTGGGCGAGTTCACCCGGCCGCTGATGGCGCTGGTGTTCAACAGCCTGTTCGGCCTGCCCGACAGCGCGAGCGACCGGCTCGACGCGGCCCTGGGCAAACTGATCGAGGGCGGCGCCCAGGCGGCCGAGGGGGAGGCCGAGTTCGGCGGGTACGTGCTGGAGCTGATCGCCGCCAAGACCGAGCTGCGGGGCGACGATCTGCCGAGCTGGCTGCTGGACCACCCGGCGGGCCTGACCCCCGAGGAGGTCACGTGGCAGGTGTTCCTCACCCTCGGCGCGGGGCACGAGCCCACGGCCAACCTGGTGTCCAACGCGCTGTCCAGGATCCTCGGCAATCCGGCCTACTACTCGACGCTGACCAGCGGCGCCCGCCCGGTGACGGACGCGGTGCTGGAGGTCCTGCACCACGAGACGCCGCTCGCCAACTACGGCATCCACTACGCCCGTACACCGGTCACCCTGCACGGCGTGTGGATCAGGGCCGCGGTGCCGGTGGTGATCTCCTACGGCGCGCTCGCCCAGGCGGCCGAGCAGGAGCGCGGCGCGGAGCGTCACCCGTCGGACGCCTCCCATCTGTCCTGGTCGGCGGGCCCGCACACCTGCCCGGTCAAGCAGCACACCCTGCTCATCGCCACCGAGGCGATCGAACGGCTCACCCAGTGGCTGCCCGACCTCGAACCCGTCCTGCCCCGCGAGCGCCTGACGTGGCGGCCCGGTCCGTTCCACCGCTCGCTGACGGCCCTGCCCGTTCGTTTCAGCCCCCGCTCCCCCGACCAGCCTGGAGGACGACCGTGACCGTGACCGACCGCATCGCCCTGGACCCGTCAGGTGCCGACATCGCCGCCGAGAGCGCCCGGCTGCGTGCCTTCGGCCCGATCGTGCCCGTGGAGCTGCCCGGCGGCATCCCGGCCTGGGCGCCGACGCGCTACGACACGCTGAAGGAGCTCATCCTCGACCCGCGGGTGAGCAAGGACCCGCGGCTGCACTGGCGGCTGTGGCCCGAGATCGCCGGAAAACCGTCCTGGGCCTGGATCCTGGGCTGGGTCGGTGTGGTGAACATGCTCTCCACGTACGGGCCGGACCACACCCGGCTGCGCAGGCTGGTCGCGCCCAGCTTCACCCACCGGCGGACCGAGGCGATGCGGCCCAGGGTGGAGGCGATCACGGCCGAGCTGCTGGCCACACTGGAGGCCGCCGACGGCGAGGTCGTGGACGTCAAGGAGGGGTTCGCCCATCCGCTGCCGATGCGGATGATCTGCGAACTCATGGGTGTACCGGACGAGTTGCGGGAGGACACCGGCCGGCTCATCGCGGCCATCATGGACACCTCCGATCCGAGCCCGGAGCACGCGGCGTCCGTGCAGCGGCAGATCGGGACGGTGCTGCCGGCGCTGATAGCCCACCGGGCCGCGCACCCCGGGGACGACATGACGACCGAGCTGATCCGGGTCCGGGACGAGGACGGTGACCGGCTGAGCGACGAAGAGCTGCTGTACACGCTGCTGCTGGTGATCGGGGCCGGTTTCGAGACCACCGTGAACCTCATCGGCAACGCGGTGGTCGCCCTGCTCCGCCGTCCCGAGCAGCTGGCGGCCGTCCGGTCCGGGGAGATCGGCTGGGACGCCGTCGTCGACGAGACGCTGCGCGCCCATCCGTCGATCGCGTCGCTGCCGCTGCGGTTCGCCGTCACCGACCTCGCGGTCGGCGGGGTGACGATCCCGGCCGGCGACGCCATCATCACGACGTACGCCGCCGCGGGGCTCGATCCCGAGCGCTACGGTCCGGACGCGGACCGCTTCGACGCCTCGCGGGGCTCCGACGACCATCTGGCGTTCGGAATCGGCGTCCACCGCTGCATCGGGGCGCCGCTGGCCCGGCTGGAAGCCCTCACCGCGCTGCCGGCGCTGTTCGACCGGTTCCCCGATCTGCGCCTGGCCGCCGGCGACGACGGCCTGCGGCAGGTGCCGTCGTTCATCGCGTTCGGCTGGCAGGAGATCCCGGTGCGGCTGCGGGGCTGACCCCCGGGAGGGATGCCGTCGCACAAGGCGGCGCGCGGGAGCGCGACCGGTCCCCCGTTCCGGTCGTGCCCCCGCGGTGAGTTGAACTTACGTCCCTGTCCGAGGCCTTGTGAACCGTGTCGATGCCCGCTGCACGCCCAGCGGGGCTCACCCGTGCACAGCTGAGTCCGGATGGCCCGGTTTCGTCCCGCCCCGATCCGGCCAACCGGTTGCCCCGGCGGCGAACAGGCTCACGCCGGGCTCCGCAGCACCGGCAGGTCGAGGTCACCCACCGTCAGGTGAGCCAGGACGACCTCGTACAGGTCGGTGCCCGCGGCGAGCAGTTGGCGTTCCAGGACGGGTTCGGCGCTGCGGACGTGCTCGCGCACGGTCTGGGCGTGCACCCCCAGGGTCTGTGCGGCGCGTTCGGCGTTGCCGCCGACGGCGATCCAGGCGCGCAGCGTCCGGCGGGGATTGCGGGCGTCGGCGTCGAGCCGCCCCAGCAGGTCCTGCCCCCAGGTGCGTACGGCGGGGCCGGACAGCAGGTCGGCGAGCCGCAGGTCCGGCTCCCCGGCGCCGTCGGACGGTGCGTCGGGCAGGCCGATCCGGGTGTTGAGCGCGAGGTGGACCACGGCCCGGGCCGTGAGGTCGGCGAAGTCGGTGCCGAGCAGGGCCTCGACGCGTTCCATGCGGGCGCGGACGGTGTTGCGGCTGACGCCGAGGACCTTGGCGGCGTTGACGGCGGTGAACTCCAGGCCGAGCCGGGTGGTGGCGAGCAGTTCGGCGCGGGTGTGGTGCGGCAGGGTGTCGAGCGGGCGCAGCACGCGGGAGGTCCAGCCGCGCAGCGCCACCGGGTCCATCAGGCGTTCGGGGTGGGTGCGCTCGGCGTAGACGGCCGTCTTGTCGGGCCGGAAGTGGGCCACGGCCAGGGCGCTGACGGCCTGCCCGTAGGCGGTGGCGGTCTGGGCGAGGCTCTGGCGGACGCTGCCGCCGAGGAAGAGGTCCGGGTGGCGGCCGACGAGGGACCGCAGGGCGTCGCCCGTGGTCTCCCTGGGGCCGACCACGATGACGTGCCCGTCCATGGCCGGGCAGCGCACGACCAGGGCGTCCTCGCGGGTCCTGTCCAGGCACTCCTCTGCGACGCGGTCGCGCACGTCGGGAGCGGATTCGACGACGTACACGCACGCCGTCTCGGCGTCGAGCAGCCCGGGCCAGAGTCCGGCGGCGACGCGGCGGGCGGCGATGGTGTCCTCGACCATCAGCAGTTGCAGGATCGCCAGGCGCAGATCGGAGGTGGCCCGGCGCAGCCGGTGCCCGGCCGCGGTGGACTCGCCCGCCGTCAGCAGCAGCTCGATCACCTGGGCGGTGTGCGTGACGACGCCGGAGGCCCGCCGGTCGAAGGGGTCGGGCCGGGAGACGGCCAGCACGCACGCGTGGGACGGGTGCTCCACCCTGACCAGGCGCAGGTGGCGCTCGCGGCTCTCCCAGGCCGCGGAGGCGATCCGGCCGGCGGTGATGTCCGCGACCAGGCCATCGTCGAGCGGGAGCCGGTTTCCGGCGATGAGGTGCCCGGCGGCGTCCTGCAGGGCCACGGTCGCGCCCACGGTGCCGGCGAGCCAGGCGACGACTCTGCGGACGTCGCGCCCGGCCGGACGCAGATGCTCGAGCAGTTCCTCCGCCCACGCCGGACTCGCGCCGGCCTGCGCCGCGTGCTGCCGGTTCCCGTCCTCTCGGCCAGCCAACTGGGCCTTCCCCTCGCTCCTCGTGCCGCCTGCGGCACACCGGTCGGGGACGTTACCTCACGTCCGCAGGGCGCTCTGCCCGGCCCGGACATCGGGCGGCGGGGGCCGGTGTCCCCGGGCCCCTCCTGCGCCGCCGACCCACCCCGGCGGCATAAGCTCGGCGGATGGCGAAGTACTACGACGTGCACCCCGACAACCCGCAGGCCCGCACCATCGGCCAGATCGCCGACAGCATCCGTGCCGACGCTCTTGTCGCCTACCCCACGGACTCCTGCTACGCACTGGGCTGCCGTATCGGCAGCCGTGACGGCATCGACCGGATCCGCACGATCCGCAAGCTGGACGACCGGCACCACTTCACCCTCGTGTGCCAGGACTTCGCCCAGCTCGGCCAGTTCGTGCGGATCGACAACGACGTGTTCCGCGCGATCAAGGCGTCGACGCCCGGCAGCTACACGTTCATCCTGCCCGCGACGAAGGAGGTGCCTCGCGTGCTGCAGCACCCCAAGAAGAAGACGGTCGGGGTGCGCATCCCCGACCACGTCGTCACCCAGGCCCTGCTCGCCGAACTCGGCGAGCCGCTGCTGTCCAGCACCCTGCTGCTCCCCGGTGAGGACGAGCCGATGACGCAGGGCTGGGAGATCAAGGACCTGCTCGACCACGTGCTGGACGGGGTGGTCGACTCCGGCGACTGCGGTACCGAGCCGACGACGGTCGTCGACTTCTCCGGCGGGGAGGCCGAGATCGTGCGGCACGGCGCGGGCGACCCCTCACGGTTCGAGTAAAGCGCGTACCAAAGGCCCTTCACGGTTCAACCGTGTGCCGGGGGTGGGCGAAATGCCCCGGGACGGGCGTGCCACGATGACCATGATCCGCCCGGTCACGCGGACGGGTTGCAGGCCCCCACCCCCGCAGAGAGGCAGCCCAGCCATGACCGCCGTACAGGGAAACGCCGTCGACATCACCACCGAGGACGGCACCGCCGACGCGTATCTGGCCCACCCCGCCGACGGGGCCGCCCACCCGGCGGTGCTGCTGTTCATGGACGCCTTCGGGCTGCGTCCGCAGCTGCGGTCCATGGCGGACCGGCTGGCCGCCGAGGGCTACACGGTGCTGGTGCCGAACGTGTTCTACCGGCACGGTCGCGCGCCCCTGTTCGACCTTCCCGAGTTCATCGACCCGGGGGCGCGTCCGGAGATATTCGAGCGCATCGTGCCGGTCATGCAGGACCTCACGAACGAGCGGGCGATGCGGGACGCCGGTGCGTATCTGCGGTGGCTGGCCGAGTCGCCCGCGGTGGCCGGCGGTCCGGTCGCGCTGACCGGCTACTGCATGGGCGCCCGCCTCTCGCTGCTCACCGCGGGCACCTACCCGGACCGGGTCGCGGCGGCGGCCGGCTTCCACGGCGGGCGGCTGGCCACGGACACCGCGGACAGTCCCCACCTGGTGGCCGGCAAGGTCACCGCCGAGCTGTACTTCGGCCACGCGGACCAGGACCACTCCCTGCCCGAGGAGCAGATCGAGCGCCTGGAGGAGGCCCTGACGGCGGCGGGCGTGCGCCACAGGTGCGAGGTGTACACGGGCGCGCCGCACGGCTTCACGCAGGCCGACACCGCGTCGTACCACCAGGAGGGCGACGAGCGGCACTGGACGGCGCTGCTGGACCTGCTGAAGCGCACGTTCTGACCACCTGCCGAAGCACACATTCTCCCCTCAATCGCCTGCCTGGTGACACGAGTTGGCGGCCTACCGGCGGTAAGGGCTTGCTCTCCCGTGATCCCTGCGCGTAGACCTTGCTGAACACCAGTCAGGACTCTGGGGGGAGTTGACTCTTGGACGGCACGGTCGACGGGTTCCGCTACGGCGCGGTGACCCCGGTGGCGGCGTATCTGATGGCCTGCCTGGGAGGGGCCCTGGGGCTGCGGTGCATCGTGCGCTCGCTGCTCAACGCGCAGTCGTGGAAGACGGGCTGGCTTGCGTTAGGTGCCGCCTCCATCGGGTGCGGCATCTGGACGATGCACTTCATCGCCATGATCGGCTTCCATGTGGAGGAGACCCGGGTCCGGTACGACGCGGCCACGACGGTGCTCAGTCTCGTCGTGGCCGTCGCCGTGGTGGGCGTCGGCGTGTTCATCGTCGGCCACCGCGGCGCAAGCGCTGTCACGCTGGCGGTCGCGGGCGCGGTCACCGGACTGGGCGTTGCGGGCATGCATTACCTCGGCATGGCGGCGCTGCGGCTGAACGGCGACGTGGGCTACGACCCGGCCGGCGTCGTACTGTCCGTGCTGATCGCCGTCGGGGCCGCGACCGCCGCACTGTGGTCGGCCGTCACCATCCGCGGGTTCCTGATGAGCCTCGGCGCGAGCCTGGTGATGGGCGTGGCGGTGTCCGGGATGCACTACACGGGCATGGCCGCCGTCAGCGTCCATGTGCATGACGCGACCGGCGGGACATGGGCGGGCGAGTCGCCGACGTCCCTGCTGCTGCCGATGCTGCTGGGGCCGGTGGTCTTCCTGCTGCTGGCCGGGGTCGTGGTGATGTTCGACCCGCTGCTGGTGCTGGGCGAGCGGACGTCCGCACGGCAGGACACGCCGGCCGCCGGCACCACGGCGTCACGCCGCCCGTCGTGGCGCACCACGGCCTCGTCCACGCGCGAGCGGTGAGCGACCCACCCGACGGCGGGGCAAGATCGATTGCTACGGTGCACCGGTGTCCGACTCCTCACGCGATACCGCCGAAGGCGCCGGCTGGGGCACCGGCGAACGGGGCGCGTACCGGCGGTTGATGCCTCCGAAGTCCGAGAAGATCTCCTGGCTGAGCCCGAGGATGCTGTGGCTCGCCCGCAACGGCGTGCTGGCCTCCTGGTTCGGGGATCCCACCGGCCGGACCCGCAGCCGGTGGGTGGCTCGGCGGGCGGCCCTCGGAGCGCCGTCCGACAAGGTGATCCGCCGGGACGACCCGGACCGCTTCTCCTTCCTGGTCATCGGTGACACCGGCGAGGGCGACGATCCCCAATACGCCGTCGTACCGGGGTTCCTCAAGACCGGCCACGACACCCGCTTCGCCGTGCTGGCCAGTGACGTGATCTACCCGGTGGGCAGCGCCGACGACTACGGCACCAAGTTCTTCCGCCCCTACCGGGACTACCGGGCGCCGATCTACGCGATACCGGGCAACCACGACTGGTACGAGGACCTCGGCGGTTTCATGCGCGTCTTCTGCGACGACGCCCCGCCCCTGCCGGCCGAGGCCCGGCCGCGGCCCCTCACCCGGGCCTGGCTGCGCTCTCTGCTGTGGCACCGGCCGGGTCCGGACGCGGGGCGACACCTCGCCGAGGCACGCGCGTTGCGCGCCGCGCCGGAACAGCAGGCCGTCCAGCCGGGCCCGTACTGGGCGATCGACGCCGGCCCGCTGCGGATCATCGGCATCGACACCGGCCTGCTCGGCACCCTCGACGCCGAGCAGGGCGCGTGGCTGCGCGAGGTGTCCCGGGGGTCCCGGCCGAAGATCCTGGTCACCGGCTCCCCTCTGTGCGTGGACGGCCGGCGCGAGCCCTGCGCCATCGACGGGGGCGGCACCGTCGACGACATCGTCCGCGACCCGGAGCACCACTTCGTGGCGGCGATCGGCGGCGACATCCACAACTACCAGCGCTACCCGGTCCGGCTGGCCGACGGCCGCACGCTCCAGTACGTCGTCGCAGGCGGGGGCGGCGCGTTCATGCACGCCACCCACACGATCCCGCGCGTCGACGTCGCGGGCGTCACCGAACAGGACTTCCGCTGCTACCCGCTGCGCGGCGACTCCCTGGCCTTCTACAGCCGTCTCTACGGCCGGCGGTTGCGCATGCCCCGCTTCTTCACGCTGACCGAGGCCGAGGCGACGGCCGTGATCGCCGAGCGCCTCGGCGTCAAGCCCACCCGCACCCCGGGCGCCCCGGCCCGTGTCACCCGGCGCGTCCGCCTGGTCGCCGGACTCCTCGGCACCGGCCGCCGCCCCGACCGGGCCAAACGGTTCAGACTGCCCGTGCGGAAGATCTACACGTCGTTGTTCTCGCCGAGCTCGGCGACGTACGACCCGCCGTTCTTCAAGAGCTTCCTGCGCCTGGACGTCTCCCCGGAGGCGGTCCGGCTGCGCTGCTTCGCCGCGACCGGCAACCGTGCCCAGGAGGTCGCCCCGCCGGTCGAGGACGAGGTGCTGATCCCGCTGCGCTGACCGGGCGGAACGGGAACAGCGCGGGACGCCGCCGGGTTGGAACGGTCGTACGCCGTTGAAGGTTCAAAGATGGAGGGCTCGTGCCGCCGACCCCACGACCGCTGCGCAAGCTGGGCTTCCTGACCATCGGGCTGTTCGACCCGGCGGACCCACGCCCGGGCCACGAGTCCACCCTGGAGATCATCGAGCTGGGCGAGAGGCTCGGCTTCGACAGCGCGTGGGTGCGTCACCGCCATCTGCAGCACGGCATCTCCTCCCCTGTCGCGGTCCTGTCGGCGGCGTCCCAGCGCACGCGCCGTATCGAGCTGGGCACGGCGGTGATCCCGCTCGGGTGGGAGAACCCGCTGCGGCTGGCCGAGGACCTGGCCACCGTCGACCTGCTGTCGGGCGGACGCCTCAATCCGGGCGTGAGCGTGGGCCCGCCCATGCATTTCGACCAGGTCAAGGGCGCGCTGTACCCGGACACGGCCGACGCCGAGGACTTCGGCTACGGCAGGGTGGAGCGGCTGCTGGACTTCGTGCGGGGCAGGCCGGCGACGGACTTCAGCGGCGTCGAGGGCTTCGAGGTCTTCTCCGACCGGGTGCAGCCGCACTCCCCCGGCCTGGGCCGCCGCCTCTGGTACGGCGGTGGCAGCCTGCGGTCGGCCCGGTGGGCCGGCGAGCACGGCATGAACCTCCTCTCCAGCAGCGTCGTGAAAGCCGAAGAGCCCGAGGGCCCCCACGACTTCGCGGAGATCCAGCTCGCCCAGATCCGCGCGTTCCGGGCCGCCCATCCCGACGGCGAGGCCGCCCGCGTCTCGCAGGGCCTGGTCGTCATCCCCACGGACTCCGCCTCGCCCGCCCAGCGTGCCCGCTACGAGGAGTACGCCGCCCAGCGCACTCCCCGCACGGCGTCGCCACAGGGCCCGGCGCGGCTGCTGTTCGCACCGGACCTGGTGGGCACCTCGGCCGAGATCGCCGAACGACTGCACGCGCACGCCGCGTTCCGTGAGGTGGACGAGGTGGCGTTCGCCCTCCCGTTCTCCTTCGAGCACGAGGACTACGTGCAGATCCTCACCGACACGGCGACAAAGCTGGGCCCGGCGCTCGGCTGGCACGCGGGCTCCTAGCTTGGGCTTTAACGTGCGCCGTCGAACGGTGCGTCGTACTTGATCACTCGGTTCGGTGTCCGCCGTACACGGAAGCGGCCTTCGTCTGAAC
>NZ_JBHJPX010000017.1:0-207548 GCF_042262425.1 Streptomyces sp. NPDC056373 | reverse complement strand
GTCCGCCCGCAGCGGTTGTCGCGTCAACGAACAGCCGGTCGGCACGCAACCCCATCGCGACGTTCCGAGGACGGACACCCCCCGACGCGGCCCCGACCCCCACCCCGCGCAAGGCGAAGACGCGCACCCCCACCCCGCGCAAGGCGAAAAACGCACCCCCCACCCCGCGCAAGGCAATAGACGCGCACCCCCACCCAGTGCAAAGCAAACGCACCCGCACTCTCCGACGAGACACCCGCCCGCCCCCTCCCTACGCTCAGGAGATGGCGGCGAACGCTCGAACCCGTCGGCGCGCGAGGCCGCCCGACCGGTGAGGAGCGCAGCGATGACGACGCAGAACAGCCCGGCCGAGGCCGACCGCGCCCTGAAGTCCAAGCACCGCAAGATGTGGGCCCAGGGCGACTACCCCTCCCTGGCGGCCGAGGTCATCCCCGAGCTGGGAGCGGTCCTGGTCGAGGCGTGCGGGGTGCGCCCCGGCACACGGGTGCTGGACGTGGCCGCCGGCTCCGGGAACGCCGCGATCCCGGCGGCCCTGGCCGGTGCGGACGTGGTGGCCTCCGACCTGACGCCGGAGCTGTTCGACGCAGGCCGGCGGGCGGCGGAGAAGCAGGGGGCGGGGCTCACCTGGCAGGAGGCCGACGCCGAGGCGCTGCCGTTCGGCGACGCGGAGTTCGACACCGTGCTGTCCTGCGTCGGCGTCATGTTCGCCCCGCACCACCGGCAGGCCGCGGACGAACTGGTCCGGGTCTGCCGTCCGGGCGGCACCATCGGGCTGCTGAGCTGGACACCCCAGGGCTTCATCGGCCGGATGTTCGCCGTGATGAAGCCGTACGCGCCACCGCCCCCGCCCGGCGCCGAGCCGCCGCCACTGTGGGGGGACGAGGACCACGTCCGCGCCCTCCTCGGCGACCGGGTCACGGACGTCCGCGCCGAGCGCCGCACGGTCCGCGTCGACCGCTTCGAGACGCCCGAGGCGCTCCGCGACTACTTCAAGGCGCGTTACGGCCCCACCATCAGCGTCTACAAGAACCTCGCCGGCGACCCCGGACGCGCCGCCGCCCTCGACGCCGCCCTGGCGGACCTCGCCCGCGACGGGGACCAGGGAGCGGGCCCGGGCGCGACGGCCCTGGAGTGGGAGTACCTGCTCCTCACGGCCCGCCGGGCGGGCTGACGACGGGCCGTGGCACCGTGGTCCGACGGCGCACAACTGCCGTACGACCACGGCACGCAGTCGGTCCTCCCCAGGTCGGATCTTCACCGCATTCAGCGAGTGAAGCGGCAAAACCGCACGTACCGTCGAATGCATGACGCATCTCGACGCGGGTGCCCGGCCCGACTCCGCGCGGCCGGCGACGGTCACCTCCCGCGAGACCGGCCTGACCGGTGCTCAGGTCGCCGAGCGGGTGGAGCGCGGCCAGGTCAACGACGTGCCGGTGCGCAGCAGCCGGTCCACCGTCGACATCGTCCGGGCCAACGTCTTCACCCGCTTCAACGCGATCATCGGCGTGCTGTGGCTGATCATGCTGGTGGTCGCGCCGATCCAGGACAGCCTGTTCGGGTTCGTGATCCTCGCGAACACCGGCATCGGGATCGTCCAGGAGTGGCGGGCGAAGAAGACGCTGGACTCGCTCGCGCTGATCGGCGAGGTCAGGCCGACCGTGCGGCGCGACGGGGCGGCCGGGCAGGTCAGCACGTCGGAGATCGTGCTGGACGACCTGATCGAGATCGGCCCCGGGGACAAGGTCGTCGTCGACGGGGTCTGTGTCGAGGCGGACGGCCTGGAGATCGACGAGTCGCTGCTCACGGGCGAGGCCGACCCGGTCGTGAAACAGCCGGGCGACCAGGTCATGTCGGGCAGCTTCGTGGTGGCGGGCGGCGGGGCCTTCCAGGCGACGAAGGTCGGCCGTGAGGCGTATGCCGCCCAGCTCGCCGAGGAGGCCTCGCGCTTCACCCTGGTGCAGTCCGAGCTGCGCTCGGGCATCTCCACGATCCTCAAGTACGTCACGTGGATGATGGTCCCGACCGCGATCGGCCTGGTCGTCAGCCAGCTGTTCGTGAAGGAGAACGGCTTCGACGACTCCGTCGCCCGCACGGTCGGCGGCATCGTCCCGATGGTCCCCGAGGGCCTCGTCCTGCTCACCTCGGTCGCCTTCGCCATCGGCGTGATCCGGCTCGGCCGCAAGCAGTGCCTGGTGCAGGAGCTGCCCGCGATCGAGGGGCTGGCCAGGGTCGACACGGTCTGCCTCGACAAGACCGGCACCCTCACCGAGGGCGGCATGGACGTCACCGAGCTGCGGCCGCTCCAGGGCACCGACGAGACGTACGTACGGAAGGTGCTCGGCGCGCTCGGCGCGTCGGACCCGCGGCCGAACGCCTCACTGAAGGCCATCATCGACGCCTACCCGGCCGTGGAGGGCTGGCGCTGCACCGAGGCCCTGCCGTTCTCCTCCGCCCGCAAGTACAGCGGCGCCGCGTTCGACGAGGGCGACGGACAGTCCGCCCGGTGGCTGCTGGGCGCGCCCGACGTGCTGCTGGCACAGGACGATCCGGCCCTGGCCGAGACCGGGCGGCTGAACGAGCAGGGCCTCAGGGTGCTGCTGCTCGCCCGGGTCGGGCGCGACCTGGAGGATCCCGAGGTGGCGCGGGGCGCGAAGCCCGTCGCCCTGGTCGTGCTGGAGCAGCGGCTGCGGCCGGACGCCGCCGACACCCTGCGCTACTTCGCCGACCAGGACGTCCGGGCCAAGGTCATCTCCGGCGACAACGCGGTGTCGGTCGGCGCGGTCGCCGCCAAGCTCGGGCTGTCGGGCAGCACCCTGGACGCGCGGCGGCTGCCCGCCGAGCAGGAGGGGATGGCCGACGCCCTCGACGGCGGGACGGTGTTCGGGCGGGTCACGCCGCAGCAGAAGCGGACCATGGTGGGCGCGTTGCAGTCCCGCGGGCACACGGTCGCGATGACCGGCGACGGGGTGAACGACGTCCTCGCCCTGAAGGACGCCGACATCGGCGTGGCGATGGGCTCCGGATCGGAGGCGACCCGGGCGGTCGCGCAGATCGTGCTGCTGAACAACAGCTTCGCGACGCTGCCGTCGGTGGTCGCCGAAGGGCGGCGGGTCATCGGCAACATCACGCGGGTGGCGACGCTGTTCCTCGTCAAGACGGTGTACTCGGTGCTGCTGGCCGTGCTGGTGGTGTGCTCGCAGGTGGAGTACCCGTTCCTGCCGCGCCACCTGACCCTGCTGTCGACGCTGACCATCGGCATCCCGGCGTTCTTCCTGGCGCTCGCGCCCAACAAGGAGCGCGCGAAGCCGAACTTCGTGCGGCGGGTCATGCGGTACGCGGTCCCGGGCGGGGTCGTCGCGGCGCTGGCGACCTTCGCGACGTATCTGCTCGCCCGGGAGCACTACACGGGGCCGGGGTCGCTGGACGCGGAGACCAGCGCGGCGACGCTCACGCTGTTCCTCGTCTCGATGTGGGTGCTGGCGATCATCGCCCGCCCGTACACCTGGTGGCGGGTCGCCCTGGTCGCCTCGATGGGCGGGGCGTTCCTGGTGGTGCTGGTCGTGCCGTGGCTGCAGCACTTCTTCGCGCTGAAGCTGGTGGGGGTGACGATGCCGTGGACTGCCGTCGGCATCGCCGTGCTCGCGGCGGCCACCCTTGAGGTGCTGTGGAGGTGGGTGGACCGCCGCTTTCCCGCTTAGCGCTCGGCTCGGGCGGTGAGAACTTCTGCCGTATGTCGCCCGCGAGCCGTCTGTGGCCGTTCGCGCCCACGCGGCGGAGCCGCGCATCGATACAGCCCCGCGCCCCTGACGGGCGCGCTACTGCCCGTCGGCACTGACGGGGCGCCTCTACTTCACGTCGACGTAGTCGCCCGTGGCGTTGACGGACGGGGTGGTCGTCGTGCCGGCGAAGCTGAAGCGCCAGTAGCCGTCGTACTGGGCGGTGGCGGTGGCCTTCACGTTGCCGTACTTGTCGGAGGTCACCGTCTTGACCGTGGTGTACGTGCTGCTGCCCGCCTTGCGGAACTGGAGCTTGACCGGCTGGCCCGTGTAGCCGTGGTAGGCGTTGTCCTCCCAGTTGGCGCGGGACAGCTTGCCGGTGGACGTGATGGTCCTGCCCTTGGTGACCGGCTCGGGGCCGGCGTTGACGGTCAGCTTGGAGTAGCGCTGCACCTTGGTCGTGCCGAGGCCGCCCTGCGTCTTCTCCTGGTCGTCGCTGGTGACGGCGAGGGCACCGGCACCCCAGGTGCCGGCGTCGGAGTTGAACAGGTCGCCGTCGGCCGGGTGGATGCTGATGACGCCCTTGCAGTCGAGGACCGTCGACGAGGCGGCGGTGCAGGTGGCCGGGTCGTCGCTGATGAAGAGGTTGTCCGCGTTGTCCACCGAGGAGCCGTGGTAGATCAGCGGGCCGGTGGCGAAGTTGTCGGAGCCGGTGTCGAGGTCGGCGGCGTGGGTCACGGTGTAGGTGACCGGCACGCTCACCACGTTGGTGGTGCCGACGACGATGTTCTTGCCGCTGTTGACCTTCACGCCGGAGAAGGTGACGTCGAGGGTCGAAGCGGTGGTGCCCGTGCCCGCGTCGGCCGAGGCGGAGCTGAAAGCCTGCTTGCCGGACGGGGCGTCGGCGGCGTGCGCGGCCGGAACGACGAGGGCGGAAAGGGCCAGGGCGCCGGAGACGGCGGCCACGGTGGCTCGCATGTGCATGTGTTCCCCAAGGGGAGGAGTGAGCTAGGAGTCTGACTGACTCGGATGATCAGATTCACGACCCCCGGGCAGGGTTGCAGGGCGCGGACCGGGTTTTGCCGTTCCGTCCGCAACGTTTGACGCGCTCGTGGCACATGCACGGCGAATACGACACCGCCGGCCCCGGCATGGCTCCGGGACCGGCGGTGTCGTCGCTCCGGCGGTGTTACTTCACGTCGACGAAGTCACCCGTGGCGTTGATCGCCGGGGTGGTCGTGGTGCCCGCGAAGGAGTAGCGGAAGTAGCCGTCGGCCGAGGCCTTGACGGTGGTCTTCAGCTCACCCGTGCTGTTGGACTTGATGGTCTTGAGGGTGGTGTAGGTGTCGCTGCCCTTCTTGCGGAACTGCAGCTTCACCGACTGGCCGGTGTAACCGTGGTACTTGTGGTCGTCCCAGTTGGCACGGGACAGCTTGCCGGTGACCGTGATGGTCTTGCCCTTCTGCACCGGCTCCGGCGAGGCGTTGACCGTCAGCTTGGAGGCCCGCTGGACCTTGGCCGTCTTGTAGACCTCGCGGATCTGGTAGTCGCCGTCGTTACCGGCGGCAGCGGCCCACACCTTCCAGGTACCGGCCAGGATGTTGCTGTAGACGTTCTCGTTCGGGTCGGCGATCAGCGTGACCTTGCAGGTGGCGGTGGTCGCGCTGGAGTTGGTGCAGTTGCCGACCTGCTCCTGGTCCAGGCTCTCCGGCACGATCGCGCCGTCGGCGTTCTCGGTGTCCGGGCCGTGCCACAGCATCGCGAAGGCGTCCTGGACGCCATCGGGGTCGGTGGCCGTCACGGAGACGGTGAAGGACTTCTTGACGGTCGTGCCGACCACGATGTTCTTGCCGCTGTTGACGGTCACACCCGTGATCTTGGTGTCGCCCAGGGACTCGTCCGCCGGAGAGGCGGCGGTGAACGGCGTGGCCTTCGAGGTGGACGGGACCAGCGACGCCAGGTTCGGCGCGTGGTTGTCCGCCTGCGCGGCCGGCACGGCGAAGGCGGAAAGGGCCAGGGCGCCGGTGACGGCGGCCACGGTGGCTCGGATACGCATGCGTTCTCCAGGTGGAGAGGGGCCCCGGCGCTCGTCGTCGGCTCTCGGGGCCCAAGTGATCGTGGAGTCTGTTGACTCAAGTGATCAGATAGCCCAGTGATACGTATGGTTGTACGACAGGTGAAAAAAATGTGCGGAAGTTTTCACCGGCCCCCGGACGGCACATCAGACATGCGCCGCCCCAGCCGTACCTCACCACCGGCTCAGTCGAACCACCGGTCCCGCGCCAACTCGTCCGTACGGGACGGGTCCTCCAGCAACGCCGCCACCTCGAACCGCCGCGGCCACTGCCCCGCCGCCCAGGCGAGCCCCGCGGCGACGCCCTCCAGGGTCGCGGCGTGCAGGACACCGTCGTCGGTGAGCCGCCAGTCGATCTCCACGCCGTCGACGACGAGTTCCTCGTGCTCGACATAGGAGGCCGGGGTCTGCCGGCCGAGCAGCACCCGCACCGGCTCCGGCACGTCGTGCTCGGTGCCCTCGGAGGTGACCTCCCCGGTGACCGACTCGCTCAGCCGCCGCACCTGGAACAGTTCGGCCAGTTCGGCGGCGCGTGACGGACGTACGGGAAGCAGCGGCACGCCCTCGGTGAACGGCAGCAGGTCGGGCGAGTCGCACACCACGGCGTCGGCCGCATCCACGACCTCCACCCGGCCGTCGGTGACGGCCCGCAGGTCGTCCGGCAGGGTCACCTGCTCGGGATCCAGATCGGCCAGCGCCCCGTACAGGGCGTGCAGTTGAGCACCCGTCACCTCACGCTCGGGGTCGGCGAGCCGCTCCAGCAGCTCCGCGGCACCGCCGGGCTCGTCCAGCAGCGCGGCGACGGACGTCCGCACCCCCAGCGCCCGCAGCACCTGCTCGTCCTCGAACCCGGTCGCGTCGGCCTCGTCGTACAGCCCGCGCAGCAGCGGATCGCCCCCGGCGGCCCGGAGGCCGGCCGGGCGGCGGCCGTCGAGCACCGGGTTCCCGCGCAGCCACCATGCGGTGTACGGCCGGACGACCTCGTGCGTCCCGTCGGGCAGCAGGATCCGCACGGGCTGCACGAGCGCGTCCCTGAGCGGCGGCCGGGACAGCAGCGCCAGCGCCTGCGCCCACTTGTCCTCGTCGACGAGGTCCAGGTCCCGTACGGCGACGATCTCGGTGGCGACCGGCGGCACCGGGCTGTCCGGGAAGCGGTCGAGGACGTCCTCGCACCACACGTCGACCGCGTCCAGCAGGCCGGCGTCGTCGGGCTCGGCGAAGTCGCCCTCCCGAGGCTCCAGTTCGTCCGGGTCGAGGACGACGTCGGTGGCGCGGACGATCGCGAAGTCCACCAGGACACCGCAGGCGGCGAGCGGCTGCTCGCCCCACTTCTCGGCCAGTTCCGCATCCACCGCGGCGAGTTCGCCCTCGCGCATCACCCGGGCGAAGGGCCCGCCGGGGAAGACGAGTTCGCACGCCGGGGCCGGTTCGCCGTCCTCGTCGGGCAGGGCGAGCGCGCCCAGCCAGGGCTCGTCGCCGGGCTCGAGACCGGCGTCCCGCACCAGCGCGAGGACGGTGTCGGCCAGTTCGTCGGCGTCGAGGACGTCGTCTTCCCAGTTCACGCCGCCCTCGTCGTCCAGGGACGCGGCGACGGCGGCCCGGACCTGCGGGGTGGTGAGGATCGCCCGGGGTGTCGCGGGCAGGGCGCCGAGCTTCTCCAGGATCGGGTGGGCGGCATCGGGGTGGGCGACCTTGAGGCCGAGCCGGGCCAGCACCTCGGGGTCGAGCCGGGCGGCCTCCGCGCCGGGCAGCAGGATCTGCCGGGGCCCGACGGTCGTCCGGCCGTCCGCCAGAGGCACCGGGAGCCCCGACAGGCGGTCCGGGTCGACCCCGGCCAGGCTGTCGTAGAGCCGCCACCACCAGCCGGGCTCCCTCTCCAGGCCGGCCAGCCGGTCGATCGCCTCGCTCAGCGGGACGCGGGCGACGCCCAGGGTTCGCAGCTCGGCGCGGCGCTCGAGACCGGCGGGCAGCAGGGTGGGGAGCACCTCGGCGAGCACGCGCACGGTGTCCGCGCCCGCGCTCTCGACGACCTCGGCGTCCCGCGGCCGCAGGGTGTCCGGCAGCTCGTCGTCCTCGCGGGGCGGGAGCGCGGGCGGCAGGAAAGAGGTCCGCGGCAGCCGCTGGAGGATCGCCTGGCGCAGGGCGCCGTCCAGTTCGCCCTTGCCGAGCGGGCCCGGCACGAGGTCGATGATCCCGGACGTCACCGGCCGCCAGTCGCCGAGGAGTTCGGCGTAGGCGTCGGCCGCGCGCTCGACGAGGAAGTCGGTCAGCGGGCCGGGGGCGGCGTGCCGGCGGGTGGAGTCCAGCGGGAACGAGGCGATGAGCAGCGCCGGGACGCCGAGCGGCTCGTCGCTCGGGGTGGGGGCGTGCACGACGGCGTCGGTGCGGGGCCGGGCCGGGCTGCCGTCGCTGTCCACGGGCACGGCCCAGGTGACGGACCAGTGGGGCCGCAGCCGCTCCTCGACGGGCCGGTCGGCGAGCAGGCCCGGCGGGAGGGGGCCGTGGGCGGCGACGGCGCGCCAGTGGGTGACGCCGTGGGCGGAGTCGTCGACGACCGTGAAGGCGCCGTCGGTGCGGCGGGTGAGGGTGCGCGGGCTCTCCCCGTTGATCTCGACGACCAGCTCTTCGAGTCCGGGCAGGGTGAGCAGCAGGGCGTCGTCCACGGCCCGCAGCAGCCGCTCGGTGAGATCGGCCGCGGCGGCGTCGCGCAGCGGCAGGATGACGGCGGTGTCGTAGGGGGCGGGGGCGGTGCCCTCGGCGGCGTACGGCAGCCGCAGCAGGGGTACGTGGCCGTCCCGCCGCCGGACCTCGTCCCCGAGGCCGGGGCTGTGCCGGGCGGTCTCGGCGGCCAGGGCCCGGGCCTCCGCGAGCGACCACCGCACACCGCCGTGCCGGCCGACGACGGCGGGCTCGTCGGTGACGGACAGCACGGCGGCGAAGCCGACTCCGAACCGCCCCACGGAGGAGGTGTCCCCGGTGTCCCGCTTGGCCGACGCCCGCAGGGTGGACAACGACTCGACCCCGGCCGCGTCCAGCGGGGCGCCGGTGTTGGCGGCGACGAGCACGTCGTCGCGCAGGGTGAGCCGCAGCCGCCCCGGTACTCCGGCCCGGGCGGCGGCGTCGGCCGCGTTCTGGGCGAGTTCCACGACGAGCCGGTCCCGGTAGCCGCCGA
This sequence comes from Streptomyces sp. NPDC056373, assembly GCF_042262425.1. Classification (NCBI taxonomy): domain Bacteria; kingdom Bacillati; phylum Actinomycetota; class Actinomycetes; order Kitasatosporales; family Streptomycetaceae; genus Streptomyces; species Streptomyces sp. NPDC056373. The sequence goes on along the minus strand of NZ_JBHJPX010000017.1, from coordinate 198,586 downwards.
GGACCAGGTCCTCCTCGGCGTTGGCGTCCTCACGGAACCGGGCGGGGCTGGTGGCCCAGGCGTCGAGGACACCGCGCCGCAGACGGGCGGTACCGAACGGATCGGCCCCCTCGGCGGCGGGCCGCACGAACTTGCTGCTCACGTTCCGTTCCTTCTCCTCGTGGACGTCCTCGTGGACGTGAGGAGAAGGTACCGCTTGGGGAGCGGACGGCGTGCGCCCGCCCGTACCGCTTGGGGAGCGGACGACGTGCCCCTGCCCGTACCGGTTGGGGAGCGGGGGTCACCGGCCGGCGACGCGGACGGCCGGTCGGCCGGCCGGCACGGCCGGTGACGTGACCGACGTGTGCGCGGCCGGCCGCTACGAGTGCCCCAGTTCCTCCGTGTCCGCGTCCGCCGTCGGTGTCACCGAGCCCGAGTCCGGGGCCGGGCGCAGCGGGAACGGGTCGACCCGGGTCTCGTCGATGACCGGGGCGGGCGGCTGGGGCGGGCGGGGCATGACCGCGGCCTCGGAGTGGCCGCCGCAGCCGTAGGCCAGGGAGACCAGGCGGCCGTCGGCCGGGGAGAACTCGTTGGCGCAGGCGCCGAAGGCCTGGCCGAGGGAGCCGCTGATCGGGACGAGGAAGCCGCAGCTGACGCAGGCCGCGGGGGCAGACTGGGCCATGGGGGTCTTGGGGCCGAACGCCTCCTCCCAGCGGTCGGCCGCGCTGTGCAGGCCGTAGCGGGACAGGACGCGGGCCCGGCGCATGCCCAGCTCCTGGGCGACCGCCGGGATCGACCCACGCGACGGAGCCACCGTGAAGCCGGAGGCGGAGCCGGCCGTGAGGTCCGCGTCCTCCGACTCGACCAGGTCGGCCATCTCGTGGGAGACGGGGACGTTCGGCGCCGGCTCGTCCTCGCCCGAGTAGCCCGGCTCCAGCCGAAGGTCCTCGGCGTCGGTGGGCAGCAGATCGCCGGGCCCCATGTCGCCGGGACGCAGCCGCTCGCTCCACGGCACCCACTCGGGAGCCAGGACCGCGTCCGGCCCGGGCAGCAGCGCGGCCTCGTCCACCGTGACGATCTTCGCCCGGGAGGCCCGGGCCACCGTCACCGCCCAGCGCCAGCCCCGGTAGCCGAGCTCCCGGCACTCGAAGAAGTGCGTGACAACGCGGTCACCCTCGGAGACCAGTCCCACGTGCTCGCCCACGATTCCTGGCGCCGCGGCCTCCTCGGCTGCGGCGCGTGCGAGGTCGACGGCCTCGGCGCACAGACGGTCAGGGGTGCGGCTTCGCGTTGTCGCTGCGCTCACAGGTATCGCTTCTCTCCATACGCCGTCTCACGAGTGCGCCGCTCCCGGCGCGGGGGCGGACGGAGCGGACCGGGGGACCGCGTCGACGTCCTTCATCCATTTTGCGGGATGGCTGAGATACGCACGCTACCCTTCCGCCCCACGTCGCGTACACCGACGGTCCAGTTGCGCCGTCCACCGCACCCCGCGCCGCCGCCCCGGACAGTCACCCCACAGGCCCTATACAAGCGGTAATGGCACTACCCACGGCCTTATCGGGGCACTATGACGTCGTGGCAGCCGCGAAGACACCCCCGGGCGCCACCGGGACCGGTGGGTCGAAAGGGGTCAAGGGAAGTATCCGACCGGGCGGACCGGGCCGTGTGGGCGGCTTCTTCCGCTCGTTCGGCCGTGCCCTGCGCTTCCCGGTGACCGGCACGGCCCGGGGCATCCGCAAGGCCACCCACGCGCACGGCGCAGGAGAGTCCGGCCTCGGCAAGCTGATCGAACTGCACGGGGTGAACGGCGCCGGCGACGTCATGATCACGGTCGCCCTCGCCTCCACCGTCTTCTTCTCCGTGCCCACCGACGAGGCGCGCGGGCGCGTCGCGCTCTACCTCGCCATCACCATGGCGCCCTTCACCCTCCTCGCCCCCGTCATCGGCCCGCTCCTCGACCGTCTCCCGCACGGCCGCCGCGCCGCCATGGCGGGCGCGATGCTGGCCCGGGCCCTGCTCGCGATCGTGCTGTCCGGAGCGGTCGTCAGCGGCGGCCTGGAGCTGTACCCGGCAGCGCTCGGCGTCCTCGTCTCGTCGAAGGCGTACGGCGTGGTCAGAAGTGCCGTCGTGCCCCGGCTGCTGCCGCCCCGGTTCTCGCTCGTGAAGGCCAACTCGCGGGTCACCCTCGGCGGCCTCCTCGCCACCGGCATCGCCGCGCCCGTCGGTGCCGGACTCCAGCACATCGGGCCGCGCTGGCCGCTCTTCGGTGCCTTCGTGCTCTTCGTGGCGGGGACGATCCTGTCGTTCACGCTGCCGCCGAAGGTCGACTCCGCCAAGGGCGAGGACCGTGCCCTGCTGGCGGCGGACGAGCAGCACCTGCACGGGCCGCACCGGCAGCCGGTCAAGCGGCCCGGGCTGCGCACGGTCGGCCCGGCCGTCACCCATGCCCTGGCCGCCAACGCCGCCATCCGCTGTCTGACCGGGTTCCTGATCTTCTTCCTGGCGTTTCTGCTGCGCGAGCACCCGGTCTCCGGCCAGAGCGCCGCCGTGTCGCTGGGGATCGTGGGCGTGTCGGCGGGCGTGGGCAACGCGCTCGGTACGGCCGTGGGGGCGTGGCTGCGCTCCCGCGCGCCGGAGATCATCATCGTGACGGTGGTGGCGTGCGTGGCGGGCGCGGCGATCACGGCGGCGGTGTTCTTCGGCGCGGTCATGGTGGCCGGTCTGGCGGCGATCGCCGGTTTCGCGCAGGCCCTGGCCAAGCTGTCCCTGGACGCGCTGATCCAGCGGGACGTGCCCGAACTGGTCCGTACGTCGGCCTTCGCCCGCTCGGAGACGCTGTTGCAGATGTCCTGGGTGCTGGGCGGCGCGATCGGCATCGCGATGCCGCTCAACGGGACGGCCGGGCTGGCGGTGGGTGCCGCGATCGTCGGCACCGGGTGGCTGGCGACCGTGCGGGGGCTGATCGACTCGGCCCGGCACGGGAGCACGGGGCGGGCCCGGGTGGCGTAGGGCCGCACGGGGCCGGGCAGGGGGCCTTCCGATGGATCTCCCAGGGAGCCGTACCCCGCGTGGGCGGTCCATTGCGCGGGCCCGATAGCCTTCGCCCATGAACACGTTGCAATCCGTTGTGCGACGCCGCCGCGCCGTCGCCGTCGCCGGCGTCGTATCCGCCGGACTGCTCGTCCTGTCGGCCTGTGACAAGCCGACGCCGATGGCCACGGTCACCGTGGGCAGCGACTCGGTGAACTCCGAGGCCACCTGCGGCGGCGAGGGCGACGCCCTGAAGCCGTCCGATCTCGCCGGGTGCCTGAAGGACAAGGGCATCAAGAGCATCTCCGTCGACCCCGACGAGACGGTGCGCTTCGGGGTCGACCCGGAGATCGCCGACAAGGGCTGGACGATCCTGATGAACGGTCAGCCGCTGACCGACTCCAGCACGAAGACCTACCGCACGATTCCGGGCAGCGTGTTCTTCAACGCCCAGTACGGCGCGCAGGGCAACTCGACGCTGGTGTCCATCAAGGAGGGCGACAAGGACCCGTCCGGGCTCTGGAACTTCAAGCTCAAGAAGGACGCCTGATCGCTGCCGCTGGGCTGAGCCGGGTGCTCGTGGCCACCGCTGTTCCTGTGGAGAGGGACGCGGTGGCCGGGGCCTTTCCCGACCACGGCGGCGTCGAAGTGATCGCCGGCGGTGTCGGGCCCGCGCTCGCCGCCGCCTCTGTCGCCTCGGCTCTCACCGCCGCCGCTGTGCGCGGTGAGCCCTACGGCCTCGTCGTGTCCGCCGGGATCGGGGGCGGGTTCCAGCCCGGGGCGCCCGTGGGGTCGCTGGTCGTCGCCGACGGGATCGTCGCGGCCGATCTGGGGGCCGAGACCGAGGACGGGTTCGTGCCGGTCACCGAGCTCGGCTTCGGGACCGTCAGGCATGAGCCGCCCGCGGATCTCGTACGGCGGGCCGCCGACGCCCTGGGGGCCGGGACCGGGGCCGTCCTCACCGTGTCGACCGTGACCGGGACCGCCACCCGGGCCGCCACGCTGCGGGAACGGCACCCCACCGCCCTCGCCGAGGCCATGGAGGGCTTCGGCGTCGCCGAGGCCGCCGCCGCGCACGGCGTGCCCGTGCTGGAGATCCGGGCGATCTCCAACCCCGTCGGTCCCCGCGACCGCGCCGCGTGGCGGATCCCCGACGCCCTGGCAGCCTTGACGGAAGGGTTCGGGAAGCTCGCGCCCGTACTGGAGGGTTGGAACCGGCATGACATCTGAGCAGCTGCAGATCGCGTACTCGCCCTGCCCGAACGACACGTTCGTCTTCGACGCCCTGGCCCACGACCGGGTCCCGGGCGCCCCGGCCCTCGACGTGACCTTCGCCGACATCGACATCACCAACGGCATGGCCGAGCGCGGCGAGTTCGACGTGCTGAAGGTGTCGTACGCCGTGCTGCCCTACGTCCTCGACGACTACGCCCTGCTGCCCTGCGGGGGCGCGCTGGGGCGGGGCTGCGGGCCGCTGGTGCTGACCCGGGAGGCCGGTGCCGACCTCACCGGGCGGACCGTCGCGGTGCCCAGCGAGAAGTCCACCGCCTATCTGCTGTTCCGGCTGTGGGCCGCGGACACCGTGGCCGACGGGGTCGGCGAGATCGTCGTCATGCCGTTCCACGAGATCATGCCCGCCGTGCGGGACGGCAAGGTCGACGCGGGACTCGTGATCCACGAGGCACGCTTCACGTACCGGAACTACGGGCTGCACAAGCTCGCCGACATGGGCGAGCACTGGGAGCACACCACCGGGCTGCCGATCCCGCTGGGCGCGATCATCGCCAAGCGGTCGCTGGGGGAGCAGAAGCTGCGGCTGCTGGCCGACTCCATCCGGACGTCCGTGCGCGCCGCCTGGGACGATCCCGAGGCGTCCCGGCCCTACGTCATGGAGCACGCCCAGGAGATGGACCCGGCCGTCGCCGACCAGCACATCGGGCTGTACGTCAACGAGTTCACCGCGGGCCTGGGCGAGGACGGCTACGCGGCCGTACGCGGACTGCTGACCCGCGCGGCGGCCGAGGGACTCGTACCGCCCCTCGGCCCGGACGCGCTGCGCTTTCCCTGACCGGCGTCACCCGTCCCGACCGGCGTCACCCGTCCCGATCGGCCTCACGCGTCCCGACCGGCGTCACACGTCCAGCTGGTCGGCGACCGCGCGCAGCAGGCCGGCGATCTTCTTGCCGGCGGTCTTCTCGGGGTAGCGGCCCCGCTCCAGCATGGGCGTGATGTTCTCCAGCAGCGTCGTCAGGTCCTGGACGATGGAGGCCAGCTCGTCCGGCTTCTTGCGGGTAGCGGCGGCGACGGACGGGGTGGGGTCCAGGATCGCCAGGGACAGCGCCTGGTCGCCGCGCTGTCCGGCGACGACGCCGAACTCCACTCGCTGGCCCGGCTTGAGCGTCTCGACTCCGGCGGGGAGGACCGAGGAATGGACGAAGACGTCGCCGCCGTCGTCACGGGAGAGAAAGCCGAAGCCCTTCTCACTGTTGAACCACTTGACCTTGCCGGTGGGCACGTCTGTCCTCGTCCTCGTACTCGTCGGAAAACTGCTTCTGGAAACGGCTCTTGATAGCACTCGGGCGGGTCGTACGGACCCGCCGGTACCAAGGCTAATGCTCAGGCAGCCGGTGACAAGACGTCACCCGGTTGTTCCTTCGCGCTGGGAACTACCCTGGTCGGGTGCGTGACAAAACCCAAACGAATTCCGCCGTTCCCGGTGACCGCCTGGTCCGGGCCGGAGCCGTCGTGTTCTTCATCGGCGCCCTGGCCACACTGGTCACGGTCGCCCCGCTGTTGCTCGGGACGACTCCCTTTCCGACGTACATGTTCGGATTGAGCATGCTCATGGCCGTCGGATTCCTGATGGCCGGTGCGGGAGTGCTGCGTTCCGTGGCGGCCGGACGGCGTCAGGCGCGTGCGGGACGGTAGTCCGAAAGCCACCGCGGGAATTCGGTCAGATCGGTGAGGACGACGTCCGCGCCCGCCGCGCGCAGTTCCTCCGGCGGGCAGGGGCCGGTGGCCACCGCGACCGAGAGGGCCCCGGCGGCCCGGGCACCGCGGACGTCCCCGACGTGGTCGCCGACGTAGACGCCCGCCTCGTGCTCGCGCAGGGCCTCCGCCTTCTGCTCGGCCCACAGGTCGCCGATGACGGCGTCGGGCTCGATGCCCAGGTGGGCGAGGTGCAGTTTGGCGTTGGGCTCGTACTTGGCGGTGACGACTATCGCGCGTCCGCCGGCCTCCCGTACGGCGGCGATGGCCTCCCGGGCGCCGGTCAGCGCCGGGGTCGCGGTGATGGCGATCGCCGGGTACATCTCCCGGTACAGGTCCGCCATGGCCGGGATCTCCTCGGCCGGGAACCAGTTGATCAGCTCCTCGGCCAGCGGCGGCCCGAGCCGCGTGACCGTCAGGTCGGCGTCGATGTACGTGCCCGTGCGCTCGGACAGCGCCTGGTAGCAGGCGCGGATGCCGGGCCGGGAGTCGATGAGGGTCATGTCGAGGTCGAAGCCGACGGTGAGTGCCATATGGGCCATTGTGCCCAGCCGGTGTGAACGGCAGACGCCCGGCTGTGATCGGCGGACGTACCCACGACAGCCGTCCGGCCCGACGGACGCGCTCAGGTGGTGCCGCTAACGCGAGCGCTGTGAGCGCCACACCAGGAACAGGGCCGAGGCCACCGCCGCGCCCCTGACCACCCACGGCCAGGTCTCCGACACCGCCGCGTTCATGTGGCCCTCGGCGATCGGGGCGCCCCAGCGGCCGTTCATCCGGCCCCACAGCCAGACCACGCCCCCCGTCAGGGAGAGGCCGGGCAGGATCACGACCGCCCACTTGGTCTCGGCCTGGGTGAGGCGACGGGAGGCGTAGGCGATGAGCCAGCCGAGCAGCAGGACGAACCAGTTGCCGAGCACGGCACCGGCGACGAGCAGCCCGGCGGCGATCAGCAGGAGCGGGTTGCTCCAGTTCCCGGCGGGGAGCCGGACGAGACGGCGGCGGCGCCCCTTCCCGGTCGCGTCCGCCGTGTCGGCCACCTCGGTCGCCTCCACGGCCGGGGCCGCCCCCTCGGCGTCCGGCCTCTCCTGCTCCGCCTTCCGCTGCGCCGGTGGCTTCAGCAGGTCGGGCAGTTCCACACCGCCCACGAAGCCCGGCACCTCGTCGCCCACGCCGAAGGGGCCGCTCTCCACCCGCCACCAGTCCGGCTGGAGCGCGCTGTCCCCGAGCTCGTGCGCGGCGGCCAGATGCGGTGGCGCCGCACCGTCGAAGGGCGCGGGGTGCGGGTCCTCGGCGGGCCGCGCCGGACGGGGGCGCGGTACGACGCGCCGCATGACGCCCTTCGCCCGCTCGCCCCGCTCCTGCGGCTCGGTCTCGCGCTGCACCGGGACGGAGGCGGGGGCGGCCGCGTACGGCTCACCGGTGGTGCCGCCCGCCGCCGCGGTCACGACGTCGTCGGGGCTGCCCAGGCGGGACAGGATGCGGCGGACTGCGGCGGGCGAGTCGACCGTGGCCTTCGAGCGGCGCTTGTCGATCTCGTTGCGCAGGTCGGCGACCAGACGCATGCGGGTAGCCGACGACAACTGCCGCTGCTGGGCCACGTCGCCGACGCGGCTCAGATACTCGTAAACGACCTGGTCGCTCTCAATCCCCACGAAGTCCCCTCCGGGGCGGGTGCGTTGCGTGACGCCGTCGCACGACGGTACCGCGAGTGCCCTCCCAGCGGCCAAAAGCCCGTCCCGCGTACGGGGGGCGGGGCGGTCCGCGATCGGCCCGGCCGCCGGGGGCGACCCGCTACCGTGGACCGGATGAGCACCGAGGACAGGCCCCCGGCCCCCCGCTCCCTCGCGGAAGCGCTCCGCGCGCGGGGCGATGCTTCGCTGGGCGCACTCCTGCGCAGCCGCCCGGATCTCATCACGCCCGTCCCCACCGACCTCACCCAGCTCGCGACCCGCGCCGGCACCCGCGCCTCGGTGGCGCGGGCCCTGGAGCGGCTGGACCGGTTCGCGCTGCAGACGGCGGAGGCGCTGGCCGTGGCCGCGGACCCGGCGCCGTACGGCGAACTCCTCGGGCTCATGGCCGGGGACGACGCCGACCCGGCCGTCACGGCTGCCCTGCCGCACGCCGTCGGCCTGCTGCGCGAGCAGGCCCTGGTGTGGGGCGACGACGACCGGCTGCGGCTGGTCCGCACGGCGCGTGAGCTGCTGGCCCCCTCGCCGCAGCACCCCTCGCCGACCGGGCTCGGCCCGACGGTCCAGGAGGCCACCGCCGGGATGTCCCCGGGCCGGATCCAGGAGATCGTCACGGCCGCCGGACTGGCCTCGACACACGACTCGGTCTCCGCGGTGACCGCCCTGGCCGGGCTGTTCACGGACCGGGCCCGGATGGCCGCGCTGCTCGCCGACGCCCCGGCCGACTCCCTCGACGTACTGGAACGCCTGGTGTGGGGGCCGCCGTACGGGCAGGTCACCGCCGATCCCGCGCCCCGGCTGCGCTGGCTGCTGGACCGCGGGCTGCTGCTGCCGACGGCGCCCGGGACCGTCGTCCTGCCGCGCGAGGTCGCCCTGCACCTGCGGCGGGGCCTGGCGCACCGGGCTGCCGAGCCGGTGCCGCCGGTGGTCGAGGCGGCCGCCGCACATCGTCCACAGGTTGTGGACAGCACCGCGGCCGGGCAGGCGTACACCGCGCTGGCGACCGTCGAGGAGCTGCTGAAGGACTGGGACGAGGGCGGTCCGGCGGTACTGCGGGCCGGCGGGCTGAGCGTGCGGGACCTGAAGCGGACCGCCGTCGCCCTGGACGTGCCCGAGCCGACGGCCGCGTTCTGGGTGGAACTGGCGTACGCGGCCGGTCTGATCGCCTCGGACGGCGAGGCCGACGAACGGTACGCGGCGACCCCCGCCTACGACGAGTGGGTCGAGCAGCCCCCCGCGGAGCGCTGGTCGCAGCTGGTCACGGCGTGGCTCGCGGCGACCCGGACGGCCGGTCTCGTGGGCGGGCGGGACGCCAAGGACCGGACGTTGTCGGCGCTCGGCCCGGGCCTGGACCGCTCGGCCGCGCCCGAGGTACGGCACCGGGTGCTGGCGCTGCTCGCCGGACTGCCGGAAGGCGCCGCGCCCGCCACGGAGTCGGTGCTCGCCCGGTTGCGCTGGGAGCGGCCCCTGCGCGGCGACCGGCGCGAGGACGACCCGCGCGGCCGGCTCGCCGAGTGGGCGCTGTCGGAGGCGGAGCTGCTGGGTGTCACGGGCCGGGGCGCGCTGTCGGCCCAGGGCCGGGCACTGCTGGGCGGGCCCGCGGCTGCGGCGGCTCCCGCGCCGGATCCGGAAGCGGAACCCGCCGGGCCGGGCGACAAGCTGCCCGTCCACCACCACCGCTCCGCCCCGCCCGCTCCCCTCACCCCCGCCGACCAGGCCGTCGCCTCCGCCGCCGCGGCCCGGCTTCTTTCGCCGCTGCTGCCCGAACCGCTGGACCACGTGCTGCTCCAGGCCGACCTGACGGCGGTGGCGCCCGGGCCGTTGCGGCGGCCGCTCGCGGACATGCTGGGCGTGCTGGCGGACGTCGAGTCCAAGGGCGGGGCGACCGTGTACCGGTTCACACCCGGCTCGGTGCGGCGGGCGCTGGACGCCGGTCAGGCCGCCTCCGACCTGCACGCCTTCCTCGCCGCGCACTCCCGTACGCCGGTGCCGCAGCCGCTCGCCTACCTGATCGACGACGTGGCCCGCCGGCACGGCCATCTGCGGGTCGGCGCGGCCTCGGCGTACGTGCGCTGCGACGACGACGCGGTGCTCGCGGAGATCCTCGCCGACAAGCGGGCCGCCGGGCTCGGGCTGCGCCGGCTCGCCCCGACCGTGCTGGCCGCCCAGGCCGACCCGGCAGGGCTCCTGGAGGGCCTGCGGGCGATGGGGTTCGCTCCGGCCGCCGAGTCCGCGGAGGGCGATGTGCTGATCACCCGCGCCCTGGCCCACCGCACCCCGCCCCGCACCCCGCCCGAGCCGGTCCCGGACGGCCCGCCCGTCCCCGACGACACCCTCCTGTCGGCCGCGCTGCGGGCCGTCCGGGCCGGTGACCTGGCCTCCACCACCCCGCGCAAGCCGGGCACCGCTCCGGCGGGCGACGGCGAGCTGCCCCGCACCGGCGCCGCCGAGACCCTCGCCACCATGCAGGCCGCCGTGCTGACCGGCGAGGCCCTGTGGATCGGCTACGTCAACGCCGAGGGCGCCGCCAGTCAGCGGGTCATCGCCCCGATCCGCGTCGAGGGCGGCTTCGTCACGGCGTACGACCACACCGCGGACGAGGTCCGTACGTATCCGCTGCACCGGATCACCGGGGTGGCCGAGCTCGCCGACGACGCGGGCTGAGGGCGTCGAGGGGGCCGCGTCACCCGTTCGGGTGCGGGCGGGCATTCATGCGCGCCACGCCGGGGATTTCCCACGCTCGGGCGACCTTCCCGGGCGTGCCGCATCACGCCGTGTGCGCGGGGGCAGCCACCGGGTGTCCTGTGAGCCGTCCGGAAGGAAGAATCCCCATGCGCGCTGTCCGTCGAGTCGCCGCCGTCCTCGTCACCGCCGCCCTGATGACGTTCGGTGGGCTCGCCACCCCGGCGTCCGCGGTGAGCATCGACGTCGCCGGCCTCGTCCTGGAGACACCGCAGGTCTGAGCGCACCCGTCTGATCCGTGGCCGTCTGATCCGCAGCGGTCTGATCCGCTCCCGGCTGCACCCCGTCTGTTCCGCACTGTCTGATGTGCTCCCGCGCGCTCCGCGGGCCGGTCCGGGCGTCCTCGGGCCGGCCCGCGGCGGCGCGCTGTCGCCGTCCGTCCCTCGATGTCAGTCTCCGAAAGGCCCTGCCGTCCCCATGCGTGAGAACCCGCCCTCCGCCGCTCTCCGTGCCTCCGCCGCTCGCCGTGCCGCCGTAGCCCTCTGTGCCGTCGCGCTCGTGGGGGTGCTCGCGCCCTCGGCCGCAGCGGCCCCCGCGGCGCCGCTGCCCCTGCCGGTCGCCGCCGTGGAACCACTGGTCACCGAGGGGGTCGGTATCGAGGGCCCGCTGGTCAACAACATCAGTCTGCCCACGCTGAAGTAGCGCGGCGCGAGCGGTAGCTGTCCCCGTCGAGCCGCACGACGTCGGCGTGATGGGCCAGGCGGTCCGTCATCGCCGGGGCGGACGTGCCGAAGACCTCGTCCCAGCGGCCGAGCGGGCGGTCGCTGGTCACGATCAGCGAGGCCCGCTCGTAGCGGTGGGCGACGAGCCGGAAGAACAGACCCGCGGCCGCCGCGTCGAAAGGCGTGTAGCCGATCTCGTCGACGATCAGGAGGGGGTGATCGTCGAGAGCGGTCAGCTCCGCGTCGAGCCGGCCGGCGGCCCGGGCGTCCGAGAGCCGGGCCGCCCACTCGGCGGCCGTCCCGAACAGCACCCGGTGCCCGGCCTGGCAGGATCGGACGCCCAGGGCGACGGCGAGATGAGTCTTGCCGGTGCCGGGCGGCCCGATGAGAACCACGTTGCGCCGGGCCGCGACGAACTCCGCCTTGCCCAGCCGGGCCATGGTCTCCCGGTCGAAGTCCCGGGGGTGGTGCTGGTCGAAGTCCTCCAGCAGCTTGCGGGCGGGGAAGCCGGCGGCACGGATCCGGGCCTCGCCGCCGGCGTCGCCTTCGGCGTCCGGGCGGGGTTGCCGGGGAACGGCCGGTGCGGCCACCGGGGCCGCGCGCTCCGGCCGGGCCGGGGGCCGGTCTCCGCGGTCGCCCTCGTCCTGGCCCTCGGCCTGCGCGTCACGGCACTGCCCGTGCCCGCACTGCCCGTACCCGGCCTGCCCGTGCCCGGCGGGTCCGTGCCCGGCGGGTCCGTGCCCGGCGGGTCCGTGCCCGGCGGGTCCGTGCTGTGCGTGCTCCTGCCCTTGCCCTTGCCCTTGCCCTGCCTGAGCCTGCCCCGCCTGCGCGTGCCCGGCGGGTCCGTGCCCGGCGGGTCCGTGCCCGGCGGGTCCGTGCCCGGCGGGTCCGTGCTGTGCGTGCTCCTGCCCTTGCCCTTGCCCTGCCTGAGCCTGCCCTGCCTGAGCCTGCCCCGCCTGCGCGTGCCCCGCCTGCGCGTGCCCCGCCTGCGCGTGCCCTGCCTGAGCCTGCCCCGCCTGCGCGTGCCCCGCCTGCGCGTGCCCGGCCTGCGCGTGCCCGGCCTGCGCACGGTCGGTGTGGCCGCGGTCCGCCTGCGCGACCATCGGCCCCGACATGTAGGCGAGGATCGCCGCCGAGGCGATGAACGCCATGTGGATCACCGTCCCCCACAGCAGCGCGTGGTGGGAGGTGTGGTGGACGTCCACGAACATCTGCAGCAGATGCACCGACGAGATGCCCACGATCGCCGTGGCGAGCTTGACCTTCAGCACGTTGGAGTTGACGTGCGAGAGCCATTCCGGCTGGTCACGGTGGCCCTGCAGGCCGATGCGCGAGACGAACGTCTCGTAGCCGCCGACGATCACCATGATCAGCAGGTTGGCGATCATGACGACGTCGACCAGCTTGAGCACCGCGAGCATCACGTACGTCTCGGTGGCGTGCCCGCTCACGCACATCAGGATTAAGGTCCAGAGCTCCTTGAAGAACTTGTAGACGTAGACGCCCTGGGCGGCGACCAGCCCGAAGTACAGCGGGGCCTGGAGCCAGCGGGTGGCGAACAGGGCGTATCCGAGCGTGGTGGTCGTCGGGTTGCGCACGTGCGCCATTCTTCGGGGCCGCGCTGGAAAAACTGAATTCACACCACACGTTGGGATGAATAGGCATTCAGTACGACCGGACGCGCAGATCACACCACCTGACGCGGTCGATCAGGCACACTGGACGTTTGGCCGAGGCGTCGCGCTGTCGAGCCGTCCAAGCCCTCCGGCCACAGAAAGGGTGCCGCGCGTGAATGGTCCGCTGATCGTCCAGTCCGACAAGACCCTGCTCCTGGAAGTCGACCACGAGCAGGCCGACGGCTGCCGCCGGGCCATCGCCCCGTTCGCGGAACTGGAGCGGGCACCGGAGCACATCCACACCTACCGCGTGACCCCGCTCGGCCTGTGGAACGCCCGTGCGGCGGGCCATGACGCCGAGCAGGTCGTGGACGCGCTCGTGCAGTACAGCCGCTACCCGGTGCCGCACGCGCTGCTCGTCGACATCGCCGAGACGATGGACCGCTACGGGCGTCTCACCCTGTCCAAGCACCCGGCGCACGGACTGGTCCTGACCACCACCGACCGCCCGGTGCTGGAGGAGATCCTCCGGTCCAAGCGGATCACGCCCCTGGTCGGCGCCCGCATCGACCCGGACACGGTCGCCGTGCACCCCTCCGAGCGCGGGCAGATCAAGCAGACGCTGCTGAAGCTGGGCTGGCCGGCCGAGGACCTCGCCGGGTACGTCGACGGCGAGGCGCACGCGATCGAACTGGCCGAGGACGGCTGGGCGCTGCGGCCGTACCAGAAGCAGGCCGTGGAGAACTTCTGGCACGGCGGTTCGGGCGTCGTCGTCCTGCCCTGCGGTGCCGGGAAGACGCTGGTCGGGGCCGGGTCGATGGCCCAGGCGAAGTCGACCACCCTCATCCTCGTCACGAACACCGTCTCGGCGCGGCAGTGGAAGCACGAGCTGGTGAAGCGGACCTCGCTGACCGAGGACGAGATCGGCGAGTACAGCGGCACCCGCAAGGAGATCCGGCCCGTCACCATCGCCACCTACCAGGTGCTGACCACCCGGCGGAAGGGCGTCTACCCGCACCTGGAGCTGTTCGACTCCCGGGACTGGGGGCTCATCGTCTACGACGAGGTGCACCTGCTGCCCGCGCCGGTCTTCAAGTTCACCGCCGACCTCCAGGCGCGGCGGCGGCTCGGCCTGACCGCCACCCTCGTCCGCGAGGACGGCCGGGAGTCGGACGTGTTCTCGCTGATCGGGCCCAAGCGGTTCGACGCGCCGTGGAAGGAGATCGAGGCGCAAGGCTACATCGCGCCCGCCGACTGCGTGGAGGTCCGGGTCAATCTGACCGACTCCGAGCGACTCGCGTACGCCACGGCCGAGACGGAGGAGAAGTACCGCTTCTGTGCGACGACCGCGACCAAGCGGAAGGTCACGGAGGCGCTGGTCCGGAAGTTCGCCGGGCAGCAGATCCTCGTCATCGGGCAGTACATCGACCAGCTGGACGAGCTGGGTGAGCACCTCGGGGCGCCCGTGATCAAGGGCGAGACGTCGAACGCGCAGCGGGAGAAGCTCTTCGACGCCTTCCGGGAGGGCGAGATCAGCGTGCTCGTCGTGTCCAAGGTCGCGAACTTCTCGATCGACCTGCCGGAGGCGACGGTCGCCATCCAGGTCTCGGGCACCTTCGGCTCCCGGCAGGAGGAGGCGCAGCGCCTCGGCCGGGTGCTGCGTCCCAAGTCGGACGGCCACCAGGCGCACTTCTACTCGGTGGTCGCCCGGGACACCATCGACCAGGACTTCGCCGCGCATCGCCAGCGCTTCCTGGCGGAGCAGGGGTACGCGTACCGGATCGTGGACGCGGACGAGCTGCTGGCGGAGAGCTGACGGTGGGTGCCGGTCCGCTCACTTGCGGCGGACCACGCCCACTTCCTCTCCGTACTGGCCGAGGACGACCACGTCGAAGGCGGCGCCCGCGAAGACCTTGACGGCGCGCAGGGCATCGCCGAGGCGGTGACGGTGGCTGCCTGCCACGGCGGTGGCGCCGGGCGGACGGCCCGGTGCCGGGGCGGGGTGGATGGTTGCTGCGCTCATGTCTCCATGGTGCGTTTTCGACCGTAAAGCCCGCGTCGGTCTCCGGACCGAACTTTCCGACGGCCCTCGTACGCCCGGGGGGCGAGGCCTCCCCCTAGGGGGAGGCCTCGCGCCCGTGGCTTTCTGCTCCTACTTGCGCTTGCGGATCCAGGTCGCGCCGAGGATGACGAAAGCCAGGACGGCGATCCCTGACAACAGCCAGAGCGGGACACCGTCGAGTCCTTTGTAGGCCAGTACCGTCGCATCGGTGCTTGATCGCACACGTCCTCCTTCGTGGGACAAGCGGGCAGCGGTGCGAAAACCCGCTCGCGGCAGCCGCCCCCGCTCCTCTAAGATCTCCGCTCTTGCCCGCCTCCCTCACGGAGTGCCGCCGACCGGACGGAAACCGGCCGGCACCCACCGCCGTCACCTCAGCAGGTACCCCTCGGAGGCACCCCCTTGTCCACGCCCGTCGACGACCCGCTCGCGCGTGAGCGCTCCCACCTCTCCTCGTCCCGATCCGCCCTGCGTGCCATGCGCGAGGACGTCGAGGCCCTCGACATCAGCGACGTCACCGCGAACTGGGTCAACGCGGAGGTGCTGGCCCGCCAGATCGAGGAGCGCATCAAGGCCCTGGCCGACCTCAGCGACACCCCGTTGTTCTTCGGCCGGCTCGACTACCTGCACGCCCCCGGCGCCGAAGCGGCGGAGGGCGCGGAAGGCGAGCGCTTCTACATCGGCCGCCGCCATGTGCACGACCACGACGGCGACCCCATGGTCATCGACTGGCGCGCGCCGGTCTCGCAGCCGTTCTACCGGGCCTCCAAGAACGACCCGATGGACGTCGCGCTGCGCCGCCGCTTCGGCTACACCCGCGGCGACATCACGGCGTACGAGGACGAGCACCTGTCGGACCCGGCCGAGGCCTCCCGGACCAGCAAGCTGCTCCAGCAGGAGATCGAGCGGCCGCGTGTCGGCCCGATGCGGGACATCGTCGCGACGATCCAGCCGGAGCAGGACGAGATCGTCCGCTCCGGTCTCTCCGGAACGGTGTGCGTGCAGGGAGGCCCGGGCACCGGGAAGACCGCCGTCGGCCTGCACCGGGTCGCCTACCTCCTCTACGCCCACCGCGAGCGGCTCGCCCGCACCGGCACGCTGGTCATCGGGCCGAACCGGTCCTTCCTGCACTACATCGAGCAAGTGCTGCCCGCGCTGGGCGAGTTGACCGTCCAGCAGGCGACCGTGGACGACCTGGTCGGCCATGTCGAGATCAAGGGCACGGACGAGGCGACGGCCGCGGTCGTCAAGGGCGACGCCCGGCTCGCGCGGGTGCTGCGCCGGGCCCTCTACGCGCACGTCACGCTGCCCACCGAGCCGGTGGTGGTCGTGCGCGGCTCCCGCCGCTGGCGGGTCCCGGCGTACGAACTGGAGGACATCGTCCGCGAGTTGCTGGACCGAGACATCCGCTACGGTGCCGCGCGCGATGCCCTGCCGCAGCGCATCGCGCATGCCGTGCTGGTGCAGATGGAACGTTCGGGTGAGGCGCCCGACGACCGGGTGCAGGACGCGGTGGCCCGCAACAGCGCGGTCAAGGCGGCGGTGAAGGCGGTCTGGCCGGCCGTCGACCCGGCGAAGCTGGTGCTGCGGCTGCTGTCGGACGCGGAGTTCCTCGCCGTGCACGCCGAGGGGATCCTCGACGAGGACGAACAGAAGGCGATCCTCCGGGAGAAGCCGGCGCGCAGTGTGAAGTCGGCGAAGTGGTCCGCCGCGGATGCCGTTCTGATCGACGAGGCCACCGATCTGATCCAGCGCACGCACTCCCTCGGGCACGTCGTCCTCGACGAGGCGCAGGACCTGTCCCCCATGCAGTACCGGGCGGTGGGCCGCCGCTGCACCACCGGAAGCGCGACCGTGCTCGGGGACCTGGCGCAGGGGACGACGCCCTGGGCGACCCGGAGCTGGCAGGAGGCGCTGACGCATCTCGGCAAGCAGGACGCCCTGGTGGAGGAGCTGACGGCGGGCTTCCGCGTCCCGACGGACGTCATCACCTACGCCTCCCGCCTGCTCCCGCACATCGCCCCGGGCCTGACCCCGGTGGCCTCGATCCGCGAGAACCCGGGCCACTTCGAGGTCCGGCAGGTCTCCGGCACGAAGGACGTGGTCGAGGCGTGCCGCGAGTTGCTGCGCCACGAGGGCTCTACGGGCCTCATCGCGGCGGACGCCCGCGTGCCCGAACTGGCCGAGGCCCTCGCCGAGTCCGGCATCCCGTATCTCGGCCCGGGCGAGGAGACCACCCAGGACACCCGCCTGACCCTGGTCCCGGCATCCCTCGCGAAGGGCCTGGAGTACGACTACGTGGTCCTGGACGAACCCCGTGCGGTGGTGGACGGCGAACCGGACGAACGAACGGGCCTGCGCCGCCTGTACGTGGCACTCACGCGAGCGGTGTCGGGGCTGACGGTGACCCACACGGTGCCGCTGCCCCCGCAGTTGACCTGACCGGGTCTTCCGGACGTACGCGCCGCGCTCAGGCCACGGAACCTCGGCGGGCCGGCCGGGAAGTCCACGCGATTCCCGCCGGTCAGCATGTGCCCGGACAGCGGCGGTATCCACGACACCTGCCCGGACTCGCTCGGGCCGACGATTCCGAGCAGGACGCTCACTCCGGCCCTGGCCACATCGCCGGGGACGCCGCTGCGGGGCCGGGCGCCCCATCGTGATCCACGGGCCGGAGGCCCGGTCGCCACCAGCCCGCGGAATACGTCGTCAACGGGCGTCCAGCGCCGCCCGCCACCGGGTCACCGCCGCCACCGACACCGGCTCGTTCCACCCCCGTGGCCGAGCCGCCCCGCCGATGTGGAACCCGTCGACCCCGGCCTTCGACAGCACCGGCACATGGTCCAGCCGCAGCCCGCCCCCCACCAGCAACCGCTGCTCGTACCCCGGCTCCCCCGACCGCCCGGCCTCCGCGAGCAGGACGGGCAGCCCGTCGTCGACCCCGTCGGCGGACCCGGCCGTCAGATACGTGTCCAGCCCCGGCATCCCGTCCAGCTGCTTGCGCAGGGCGTCCCGGTCGGCGGCCCGGTCGATGGCCCGGTGGAACGTCCAGGGGCATCCGTCCAGAGCTTCCACCACCCGCTCCACGGCACCGAGATCCACCGCACCCCCGCCGTCGAGGAAGCCCAGCACGAACTCCGACGCCCCGGCCTCCCGCAGCTCACCGGCCACCCGCACCAGCCGTTCGACGTCCCCGGCCGCGAACCCGTCCGCCGGACGGATCATCACCCGCAGGGAGATGTCGACCGCGCGCCGGACGGCGGCGACGGTGGCGGCCGACGGGGTGAGCCCGTCGGCCGCCATGTCGGTGACCAGCTCGAGGCGGTCCGCGCCTCCCGCCTGGGCGGCGACCGCGTCCTCGACGCCGAGGGCGATCACCTCCAGGACTGCACGCTTGCTCATGGGGCCCCTTCGTCGGCATGCGTCGGCGTTCGATGACAGGCCTGATGACAGGTCTAGTCCAATCAAGACTACGCTGCCCGTCCGCGCCGCATCCGATGCCCCGAGGAACGGGTTCAGCCGAAGATGTTCAGCTCCTTCGCCTCCACCCCGGCCAGCTCGAACCCCGGCGCCCCGTCGACCGGCCTCCCCGTGTACAGCCGTACGAGGGTCGGCCCGTCGCCGATGAAACGGCCCGGGGGCCGCTCCCCGCCGCTCTCGCCGAGCCGCAGCGGCTCGTCCAGGTCGTCGAGGTCGGCGTGGACCGGTACGTGCCCCCGCTCGCGGGTGATCCGCGCGAGCAGTGCGAGCGCGTCCGGCAGCCCGGCCCCGCCGTACGCCCCCGGCTCGCCCAGGGCCTCGCGCACGTCACCGGCGTGCACCCACTCCCCCAGGGCCAGACCGTCCAGCTTCCCGCCCGCCCCGGCGATCACGGGCCCGGCCTCGCCCATCCCCCGCTCCAGCTCGTCGACGACCTGCGCGTCGCTCCAGCCGGCCCGCTCCGCGATGTCCCGGTCGTTGGACTCGGGTGAGAACACGCCCTCCTCGAGCCTGCCCTCCGCCGCCCGGGTCAGCGCGGCCGAGCAGTGCGCCAGCACGTCCCGCACCGTCCAGCCCGGACACGCGGCGACCGGCCGCGCGAAATCCTCCCCGGCCCGGCCCCGCAACAGCGGGATCAGCGCGTCACGCTCGATCGTCAGCAGCCTGCCGGGCTGCTCGGGGTCCCGTACGTCATGCACATCAGCAGGAGTCGTCATACCCCCACGCTAGGTGCCCGACCCCGCTCGGCGGGAGAATGCCCCCATGGCCGATCTCGACTCCCTGCGCACCCGCTTCGCCCGCGCCCTGGAAGCGGCCCGGGGCCCGGCCGCCGGCCCGGACCCCGCGCCGTACGCCGACAACCTGCTGGCCCGCTGGCAGGAGCCCCAGCGCCGCTACCACACGGTCGAGCACCTCACGGCGGTCCTCGACCGCGTCGACGAACTCCAGCGGTACGCGCACGACCCGGACGTGGTCCGGCTGGCCGCCTGGTTCCACGACGCGGTCTACCTGCCCGACCGCTCCGAGAACGAGGAACGCTCGGCCCGCCTCGCCGAACGCGCCCTCGCGGAGGCCGGCGTTCCCGACGCGAAGAGCGCCGAGGTGGCCCGCCTGGTCCGGCTCACCGTCACCCACGACCCCGCCGACGACGACCCCGACGGCCAGGTCCTGTGCGACGCCGACCTCGCGATCCTCGCCTCGCCCCCGTCGGCGTACGCCGCCTACACCGCCGCCGTCCGCGAGGAGTACCACTTCGTCCCCAGCGACGCATTCCGCGAGGGCCGCGCGGCGATCCTGCGCCAACTGCTCGACCTTCCACGCCTGTTCCGAACGCCCCACGGCACCGCCGAGTGGGAGGCCACCGCCCGCTACAACCTCACCGCCGAGCTGGAAATGCTGTCGCCGCCGCCCCACGACCCCTCGTAGCCTGCCCCCCATGTGGACAACGGGTGCGGAACAGGTGGAGCAGGCCGTCGCCGAGTGCGTGGGACTGTTGGGGACGGTCACCGACCGGGGCTGGGAAGGGGTGCGGGCCGGGCGGCTGGAGTGGGACTGCCGGGGGACGGCCGTGCACATCGCGAGCGATCTCATCGCGTACGCGGGACAGTTGGCCGGCCGGGAGCCCGACGGGTACACGCCCTTCGAGATCTCGCTGGACGAGGGGACCGGCAACGCGGGCGCGGTACAGGTGATCCGCACCACCGGCGCCCTGCTCGCCGCGGCGGTCCGCACCACCCCGCGTGACGTGCGGGCCTTCCACCCGTACCCGTTCCGCAGCGCGAACCGTGAGGGGTTCGCCGCGATGGGCGTGGCCGAGGTGCTGCTGCACACGCACGACATCGCCGACGGGCTGGGCGTGTCGTACGAACCGGCGCCCGAGCTGTGCGACTTCGTGCTCACCCGGATCTTCCCGCACGTCCAGCCGGGGCCCACCCCGTGGACGACCCTGCTGTGGGCCACCGGCCGCGGGGAACTGGCCGGCCGCGCCCCGGTCACGCGGTGGCGCTGGAACAACAACCTGGTGATCGGCACCGAGCGGCTCACCCTCGAGGGCGTCACCCCGGCGGCCGCGGCCGACCTGTCCACGGTCGGCGACGGCGGCTTCGAGTGGATCGAGGGCGGCCCGATGGAGGGCACCCGGGTCGGCACCGGGCTGGTGTACAAGCAGTACGAGGACGGCGTCCACCGGCCGGAGTGGGGCACGTACGTGCTGGTCCGGCGCGAGGACGGCCGCGCGATCGGCGCCATGGGTTTCCACACCGTCCCGGACGAGGAGGGGCGGGTGGAGGTCGGCTACGACCTGGTCGAGGGTGCCCGCGGCCACGGCTACGCCACCGAGGCGCTGCGCGCGCTGTCGCAGTGGGCGCTGGGCCGGCCGGAGGCGCGGACCGTCGTCGCGAACGTCGAGCGGGACAACGCGGCCTCCCAGAACGTGCTCTCGCGCGCCGGGTTCGCCCAGGTCGCCGAGGACCCCGAGCAGCTGACCTACGAGCTGCGCGAGCCCCGCGAGGGATAGCGCCCCTTGGGCCGCCGCAGCCCCGCCGCGTGCAGCAGCCGCACCACCTCGCGGCTGCTGACCTCCACGGCCCCGGCCCGCACCGCGTCGGCGTACCGCTGCTCGGGGATGTCGTAGTGATCCCGTTCGAAGGCCCGGGGCGGGACGCCGAGGCGGGCGGCGAAGGTGTGCAGTTCGTCGTAGGACACGTCGCTGACGAGGTGGGACCACAGGCGGCCGTGGCCCGGCCAGGTCGGCGGGTCGATGTAGATCGTCACCAGGACCTCACCAGGGCCTCACGAGCATCGCCACCAGGCCTCACCGGGAGCTGCACCAGGACGCCGGCGTCGGCGTGACCACCACGTCTCACGAGGACGCCGGCCCGCCGATGGCCTCGCCCAGCGACCCCACCGCGGCGACCTTCACGCCCGCCTCGCTGCACACCCAGTGCGGGTCGGGCCCCAACTCCGGTTCCACGTCGAGGGCATGCGGGTCGCCGGTGCCGCACACCGGGCACAGCGGCCAGCGGCCGTACCGCTCCAGCAGCGCGTCCTGGACGTCCTGCGCGACCAGGCCGGCCACGTACCGGGCACCCTCGGGCCACTGCTCGACCCACCATCGGCGCTGCTTGACGGACTCCTCGACCAGCGAGACGACATCCGCGTCGGCGACGCGTCCCGCGACGAGGTCGGCCAGCACGAGGGCGCGCGCGGCGTGCAGCGCCTGCTCCAGGGGGCTGATGGGTTCCATGCACCCATTGTGCGCACTCTTGACCGGGCCGCCGCGCCGAAAATATCTTTCAAGCGTGACCCGTGACGTGAAGGAAATTTTCGCCCGTGAGCGCGGCGGCTCCTCCGGCGCGAGCGGCGCCCCGCCCGCCCCGGCCGCCCTCGCGGCCAAGGTCCGCACGCTGGGCCCGTCGATGACGCGGTCCATGCAGCGCGTCGCCGAGGCCGTCGCGAGCGACCCGGCCGGCTGCGCGGCCCTCACGGTCACCGGCCTCGCCGAACTGACCGGCACCAGCGAGGCCACCGTCGTACGCACGGCCCGCCTGCTGGGCTATCCGGGTTACCGGGACCTGCGCCTGGCCCTCGCGGGCCTCGCGGCCCAGCAGCAGTCGGGCCGCGCCCCGGCCATCACGACGGACATCGCGGTGGACGACCCGATCGCCGACGTGGTCGCCAAGCTCGCCTACGACGAGCAGCAGACCCTCGCCGACACGGCCGCCGGGCTCGACACGGTCCAACTGGCCGCGGCCGTCACCGCGCTGACCACCGCCCGCCGTACCGACGTCTACGGGGTCGGCGCGTCCGGCCTGGTCGCGCAGGACCTCACGCAGAAGCTGCTGCGCATAGGGCTGATGGCGCACGCGCACAGCGACCCGCACCTGGCCGTCACCAACGCCGTGCAGCTGCGCGCGGGCGACGTCGCGATCGCCATCACGCACTCCGGGTCGACGGGGGACGTCATAGAGCCGCTGCGGGCGGCCTTCGAGCGCGGGGCGACGACGGTGGCGGTCACCGGCCGCCCCGACGGTCCGGTCACGCAGTACGCCGACCACGTCCTCACCACGTCCACCGCACGGGAGAGCGAGCTGCGCCCGGCGGCCATGTCGTCCCGGACCGGTCAGCTCCTCGTGGTGGACTGCCTGTTCGTGGGGGTGGCGCAGCGGACGTACGAGAAGGCGGCGCCGGCGCTGTCGGCGTCGTACGAGGCGCTGGCCCACCGGCATCGTTCCTGAGGCAGCCGCCCCGCCCAGCACCGGAAAGACACGGAAAGAGCCGTCCATGACCTCCACCTCCCATCCCCGTGATCTCAGGACCGAGTTGGAGTCCCTGACCACCGAGGCCTTCCGGCCGGAGCTCGCGGACATCGACCGGCTGCCCACGCTCGACCTCGCCCGGCTGATGAACGGCGAGGACGCCACGGTGGCCGGGGCGGTCGGGGAGCGGCTGCCGCAGATCGCCGCCGCGATCGACGCCGTCGCGCGGCGGATGGCCCGGGGCGGGCGTCTGGTCTACGCGGGCGCGGGCACGGCGGGCCGGCTGGGCGTCCTGGACGCCTCCGAGTGCCCACCCACGTTCAACACCGACCCCGCCAGGGTCGTCGGCCTGATCGCGGGCGGCCCGGACGCCGTGGTCACCTCGGTGGAAGGCGCCGAGGACTCCCGGGAACTGGCCCGGGCGGACCTGGACGCCCTGGCCCTGACCCCCGACGACACGGTGGTCGGCATCTCCGCCTCGGGCCGCACCCCGTACGCCATCGGCGCGGTCGAGCACGCCCGCGCCCGCGGCTGCCTCACCGTCGGCCTCGCCTGCAATCCCGGCAGCCCGCTCGCTGCGGCGGCCGACCACGGCATCGAGGTGGTGGTGGGGCCCGAACTGCTCACCGGCTCCACCCGCCTGAAGTCCGGCACGGCGCAGAAGCTCGTCCTCAACATGATCTCGACGATCACGATGATCCGGCTGGGCAAGACCTACGGGAACCTGATGGTCGACGTCCGCGCCTCCAACGACAAGCTCCGCGCCCGCTCCCACCGCATCGTCGCCCTCGCCACCGGTGCCGCGGACGACGAGATCGACCGCGCGCTGGCCGCCACCGACGGCGAGGTGAAGAACGCCATCCTCAGCATCCTGGCCGACGTGGACGGCCCGACGGCGGCCCGCCTCCTGGAGGAGTCCGGCGGGCACCTGCGAGCGGCCCTGGCGGCGTCCGGCTGACGACTCGGCCGCGCTACCGGCATGCTCCGGCCTCACGCGGCGTAAGGGTCAAGCTCGTCCGTGCGTCAGCCCCGTCGGTGCGTCAGCCCCGTCGGCGCAGGCCGCCGTAGAGGGTGCCCCCGGCGACGAGCAGCGTCAGCGCGGCGGTGACCGCGAGGGTGATCTCCGTGGTGTTCCGCTGGTCGGGGCTGTCGGGCAGCCGGGGGCCGAGCAGCCCGAGGGGGTCCTTGCGGATCTCGACGCGGTCACCGGGCCGGGCCTGGCCGAAGCAGTTCTCCTGCTGGGACACCTCGTACGTCGTCCGCTTCCCGCCGAGCTCCCGGACCGTGCAGGACATGTCCGGCCCGCGCCGCTGGTCCCGGTCGGCGACCTGGGTCACCACGGCGTCGACGGGCTCTCCGGCGGACTGCATGTACGCCTCGTACGCGGCGGGCCCGGCGAACAGCATCAGCGCGAAGCCGCCGAAGGAGACCAGCGTCGCCGCCCCGGCCCGGTGCCAGGAGCCGCCGACGACACAGGCGGCGACCGCGATGACCGCCAGGGCGACGACGACTCCGGCCCAGGTCATCCACTGCCCGAGCACGGCGCCGAGGAGCAGCAGGGCGGGCACCAGCAGGGCCCACAGCACGGAACCCACGACCTTGCGCCCGCCGGAAGGGGCGGGCCCCGGTGACCCCGCCCCTCCGGTGCCGTCGGCCACCACCGCCGTACCGGACGCGCTCATGCTTTCGATCCCCTGTCGCTCGACCGTTCGTTGGCGCCTGCGACGATATCCGAGCGGTCCGCGCCGCAGCCGACCGGAACCGGGCCGGCCCCGGTCAGCCCGGAAGCCCGGCGACCAGCGGCTGCCTCCCCTCGCAGTGCTCGCCCTGCTCCGCGGCGGCCTTCTCGGCCAGCGCGTTGACGGCGGCGTTGAAGCGCTCCATCGACGTGGGACGGTCCGGGCCGAGGACGTACTCCTTGAGGATCCGGCGCTCGGGTGCCATCGGGTCGTGTCGCGGCTCGCGCACCGAGTCGAGGATCTGCGGCAGCCGGGCGCAGTCCCGGTCGAGGAGATAGGCGCCCCCGGCCGTGGTGTACGCCGCCCGGAAGTCCTCGTCGGGCAGGTCGTTCGCGTTGGTCAGCACGTACGGCTTGAGGCTCGCCACGAAGTCCGCGACCACGGACGACACATCACTGATGAGGATGTCGGCCTGGTCGAAGCACTCGTAGAGCGTGGGCAGTTGCCGCGTGATCACCTGGTGCCCGACGGGGCCCCGGCTCTCCCAGAAGATCCGGTGCCACGCGGCACGCAGCTCGTGCCACTCCGCCTCCCCCGCCAGGCCGGTCACCCGGGCCTCGCGCGTCTGCTGCGCGTCGTCGCCGGTGAGCCGCCCGGACAGTTCGGCGAGCCGGGTCTGGATCTCGGCGAGCCGCGGCCGGGCAGCGGCCGTCGCGGCCTCGGTGTCCCGGGCGTCGCGCCGCTCGTTGTCGGCGCGCAGCAGCGCACGGACGGCCCGGTCCGCCTCGGCCGCCGCACGCGAACGCTTCCCGGTGAGGGGGTGCGGCTTGTACAGGACCCGTACGTTCTCGGCGAGCAGCTTCTCGACCAGCGGCACGCCCATCGGGATCAGCGAGGTGTGGCAGTCGTCGTCGCTCCAGCCCTCCCAGGTCGGCGCGTACAGCACGGTCGGCAGCGGCCCCGGCACATGGTCGGCGTGCAGCCGGATCGACGACAGCTGCGGGCGGCCCACCTCGACGATCGCCGAGTCGCTGATCGCGTGCCGCACCCGCTGGTAGCGGTCGCGCCCGGCCCGCCCGGCCACCCAGATCTCGTCGTACACCTTGCTGACCCGGTTGCTGCTGGCGAGCTTGTCGCTGTCGCCGTGCCCGATGAACACGTGCTTGGCCTCGGCGACGCGCAGCATGTGCACGTTCTTGCCCGCGTTGCCCGGGTAGAGCACCACCCGCACCTCGGGCAGCTCCAGCTGCGCCACGTCGTCGGCCTTCGGCACGCACACGACCGGGATCGACGTACGGCCGAGGTAGCGGAACGAGGCCCGCTCCCGCAGGATGATGAGCGGCCGGCGGTCGAGCTGCTCCAGCGTCTCGATCCACATGTTGACCTGGTACATGAAGTCCCGGGACACGGACGCGAAACTGAAGTACAGCGCCACCTCCGGCCGGTATCCGGCGAGTTGGCGGTTGACCTCGGCGATCACCTCGTCGCCCGACGGCATGCGGCGGGCCCGGCGCAGCTGCCCCAGCAGCGCCACCACGGCCACGGCCGCGAGGCCTGCGGTGAGCGCGAAACCGGTGCCCGCGGGCTGCCAGGCCCCCATCGCGAGGGCCACGATCAGCCCCGCGTGGGCGGGCAGGTCCAGGTGCAGCAGCTTGCGCAGGAACCGCCGGTAGAGGATCGCGGGCGGCGACTGCGGGATGCCCGCCCCGCTCATGTCGAGGTTGCGCACCACGACCGGCAGCGTGCGCCGCCGCCGGATGGCGTGATGCACCGCCGTGTACAGCACCACCAGCGTGAAGTGGGCGCTGAGCACGGCCAGCGCGGCCACCAGCACCGCGTCCGGGGCGTCCATGCGCTCGGCCAGGGCCAGCAGCATCACCGTCCGCACGGCGAACCGCAGCGTACGGGTCAGCTGGAGCGCGGCCAGCCGCCGCACGAAGGCGGGCGAGCGGGTGTGCAGCACCTCGTCGGCGGCGTACGTCACGGCCGAGGCTACGGCGAAGCCCCACAGTGACGGGAGCAGCGCGAAGACGGGCAGTGCGGCGAATCCGGCGGCGAACAGGAACACGAGCAGAAGGTCGGTCTTCCCGCGCACACGCAGGACACCACACAGCCAACGGAACGTCATGGGTAGTGCTTTCTCTGGGAAAGGACGTGTTTTTCCGGAGTGGCGTGCGGTGGGGCGTACGCCGGTGTGTATGCGCGATACGCCTGTTCGACAGCATTGGCCGTCGAATGGTTGTACACCTGACTGTCACCATTACGTCACCGCGATTTCGGCTCCCGGTTGACCTGCCGCACACGGGCCCGCAGCGTCTCCCGCACGGGCAGCGAACGCAGCACCTCGGTCAGGTGCTCGGCGGTCCGTACGTTGCACCGCCCCAGATCGACCAGAGCGAACGGCTCGTCACTCGCGCCGGTCACGGGGTCGACGCCCAGCGACGGCAGCACGACCCCGACTCCGGCGAGCGCGTCCCGCAACGACTCCACGATCTTCTCGGTCGAGCGCACTTTCCCTACCTCCACGCTGAGTTTGCGAATCACCACACAGCGTGTCCGATGCATCCCTAACCTGGCCATATACGGCGGTCCAACAACCCGATCTGTTCGACAGGGAGTTGCCCATGCCCGGTTCCAGGGACCTCGACCCGTCCTCCTCCCCCCGAGCCCTCCTGGGCGCGGAACTCCGCCACGCCCGCGAGAAGGCCGGCCTGAGCCAGGAGGAACTGGGCCAACGGCTGTTCGTGAGCGGGTCGTTCATCGGGCAGCTGGAGGCGGGGACGCGGAGGCTTCAGGCGGAGTATGCCCGCCTGCTGGACGAGGAGTTGGGGACGGGGGATTTCTTCCAGCGGAACTGCGGGGCGGCGGCGAAGTCGAAGTATCCGGAGCACTTCGCGGAGGCGGCGGAGGCGGAGGCAGCGGCTACGGAAATCCGGCAGTTCGCGCCGCTCCTCATCCCCGGGCTGCTGCAAACCCCCGCCTACGCACGGGCTGTGTTCCGCGCGTATCGGCCCACGGCGCCGGAGGAGGTGATCGAGGACTTGGTGGCCGCCCGAATGGACAGGGCCCGCATCCTCGACGATCCAACAAGCCCTCTGTTGTGGATCGTGGTTGACGAAGCGGCACTGCGCAGGGAGACCGGTGGGCGAGAGGTCATGGCAGGGGCGCTACGCCATGTCACGGCCCTCATCCGCAGAAACCGGATCATCGTGCAGGTGCTGCCATTCGGAGCGGGAGCCCACGCGTCGATGGAGGGCTCCATGAAGCTGATGGATTTCGAGGACGCCCCGCCGTTGCTCTACTTCGAGGGAGTCGGCACGGGACGACTGGAGGACGACCCGGCAACCGTCCACCACCAGCGGCGCACCTTCCAGCTCCTCACCGCCTGCGCCCTCTCCCCAGACGGATCCCTGGCTCTGATCGAAGACATCGCGCAGGATTGCGGCCATGAGGAACACGCCTGAGTGGTACAAGTCCAGCTACAGCGGCGGCAGCGGCGGCGACTGCCTGGAAGTCACCCGGGCAATCCCTGACGTCATCCCCGTTCGCGACTCCAAGAACGCCGAAGGCCCGAAGCTCGTGTTCCGGGCCGCCGCCTGGTCCGCTTTCGTCGAGAACCTCAAGGACGAGACGGCCTGAGCTTCGGGATCCGGGCTTCGAGCCCTCTTAACAAGGAATGGGTGGAGGGCCTCAACCCACCCACCCACCCGGCGAGTTGACGCGACGCATCCGGTTTGCCACGGACAGTCACCTGCCTCTAACGTTCCTGGAAAAGCAACAGCCCCCGCCCGGTGCTACCAACACCTGCGGGGGCTTAACCATCGAGATCGGAACAAGCGATCCCATGGCTGACGCCAACTTTAGTGCCGCCGCTCCGTCCGCGCACCCCATGGCCAACCCCGGCTACGGCAAACGCACGACCCCCGGCCAACCCCCGCGCACAAACCAGGACTTCGCCCACCTCCCACCCCGCGAAGCCGCCATCGCCGCCTACCTGGACCGACTCCCCGACGGCGCGGACATCTCCGTAAAGACGCTGGCCAAGCAACTGCCCTACGGACAGTGCGCCCTGGGCACGGCCCTCAACCGCATCCAGCAGGCAGGCCACCTGCGCCGCGGCCGGGAGTGTGTGACGGCCGACGACGGCAGCTCCCGCTGGATCACCCGAACGTGGTTCACCCGCACGGCCCGGGATGACGACTGGTGGGCGGCGTTCACCCGAGGCGACGCACCACGGCCACAGACGGCACGCCCCACCCGCTCCCGCGCCCACATCCTCCTGGCCGCCCTCGGCCGCACCGCACCCGTCCTGTCCCTCTCCGAGGCGGACTGCGCGTCGCTCGCCCCACTGGTGACGGACTGGTTCGAGCGGGGCGCTCCGGAGGAGGACGTCCTGCGGGCCCTCACCGCCGGCTTGCCGACACCCGTCCACCACGCCGCAGCCCTGGTTCGCAACCGCCTGACCAGCAAACTGCCACCCCAACCCGCCCCACGTCCGCCACTCCGAGTCCTGGAGTGCGCGAACTGCGGCGCCCCGGGCCGCCCGGAATCCCTGCCGGGAGGCCGTTGCAGCGCCTGCCGGGGCGAACGCGTCCCCGCGCAACCCCCCGCACCCCTGCCCGCCCCCACGGTTCACGACCACGCGGCCCAGATCCGCGCTGCTATGTCCCGAAGACGACAAGAGAGGGCACACACATGACGGCTCCTACGGTGCGGCGTCACTCCCTGAGGGCACGATGGAAGGGAGGAGGCACCACCATGACCCCTGGTACCGCTGACCGCCCGCTGATGCCCTTCGAGGACTTCGAGGATCTGCTCGACGTGGCACCGGACCACGTCCGGCTCGAATACGTCGACGGACGCGTCCGCACGAAGGACCCGCTCAGCGTCGAGGACTTCGAGGAGCTGGAGCGCCGCGCCCCGGAGACCGTGCGGCTGGAGTACATCAACGGAAAACTAGAGGTCAAGGCGATGCCGGACGGCAACCACCGCGAGATCTTCATGTGGCTGCTGCGCCAGTGCTTGCTGCAGCGCCCCGGTCTGAATCTCGTACCCGAGTCCGGCGTCAAGGCGGAGGCCTATCGCAAAGGCCGAGCACGGACGGACGGCACCCTGGCTGCGGTGGATCGGTTCAAGGGCGACGGCGAGTGGTCCGACCCCGACGGCTCCCTGATGGCTGTGGAGATCACCTCCCACGACCGCGACACCGACCAGCGCGACCGCATCGACAAGCCCCTCGGCTACGCGGCGGCCGACATCCCCGTCTACCTCCTCATCGACCGCGACAACAACACACTCACCGTCCACAGCGAGCCGAAAGACGGCCGCTACCAGCAGATCTCCCGACACCCCTGGGGCGCCACCGTCGAGCTCCCCGCCCCCGTGAACATCACCCTGGACACCGAGAAGCTCAAGGACTACGCCGACTGACGACAATGGACTCATGAACCACGCCCAGCTCACCGCCCTAGGCCGCGCCCTACGCCTCCTCGGCGAGCACGGGGACGCCCTCACCTCCGACACCCCGGACGGCAAACTGCACGAGGTCAGGGCCGACCTGAAGCGCGCGCTGGACCTGCTGGAGGACAGTGTCACCACGGCCGCGCCCACTACCCGCTGCCCCGAGCACCCGAACGGCCCCGTCGACGAGGCCGCCCCCGACCTGTGCCTGCTGTGCGAGACGCGGCGCAGGGCGGCCCGCAGGGCGGAGTTCAACGGGCCCGCCCCCCAGCAGCAGCCCGCCGAACCCTCGCCGTCCCGCTACGGCGTGCGCGGCGACCGTCCCCAGCCCCAGCAGCGCTGGCTGGCGGAGCTGTGGAACGGTCAGGCCTGGCAGCTGTGCGGCACCCCGCGCCGGGACCGACGCGAGGCGGAGCTGTTCATCAACGCCCAGCGCAAGGCCCCCCGGGCCGCCATGGCGTACCGGCTGGTGCACGAGTTCACCGACTACGAGGTGCTGCGGGTGTGGGGGACGCCGGTGCGGGTGGACATCGAACCCATGGGGAACCTCTAGGGTGCGTGCCGGGCGCCGCGGGTGCTGTGCCGTTCCCTGCGGATCATTCCGCTGAGGAAGCCGCCTCACCACCTGCGTCACGGACGAGGAGTGCGATCTGCACCCGATTGGTCAACCCCAGTTTGGCGAGCGAGCGGCTGACATGGGCCTTCACCGTGGTCTCGCTCATGCGGAGCTCTCGGGCGATATCAGCGTTGGCCAGCCCGCGGGCCACCGCGCGGACGACATCCTGTTCGCGCGCGGTGAGGAGAGCCAGCCTTTCCTGCGCGGCTCGGGCATCTGGGGACTGCCGGTCGGCGAAGGCCTCGATCACCCTCTTGGTGACCGTGGGCGACAGCACGGCGCTACCGTCAGCCGCCGTACGGACTGCGGCGATCAGATCGCGCGGCGCGGTGTCCTTCAACAGGAACCCGACAGCCCTGGAACGCAGGGCGCTGTAGACGTACTCATCGCGGTCGAAGGTGGTGAGCATGAGAACCTTCGGCGGATTCGGCGACCGGTGGATCTCCCTCAGCGCGGACACTCCGTCCATACCCGGCATCTGCACGTCCATCAGCACGATGTGCGGTCGGTGGCGGGCCACGGCGGTGAGGGCCTCCGCCCCGTTCTCCGCCTCGGCGACCACCTCGATGTCGTCCGGGACCTCCAAGATCATGCGAAGCCCGGTCCGTACCAACGCCTCGTCGTCGACGATGAGTACCTTGATCATGCGGGAAGCCTCGCAGACACGGTGAATCCGCCGTGTTCGTCCGGCCGAGCAGTGAACTCGCCGCCCAGCAACTCGACACGTTCACGCAGAGAGATCAGGCCGAGGCCGCTACCGGACATCTCCGACACGCGATCGTGCGGTACGACGTTGCTGACCGTAACCTCCAGTGCGGATGGCAGGCGTCGTAACACCACCTGCGTGGGGACTAGGCCCGCGTGCTTGTGGATATTGGTGAGGGCCTCCTGGACGACGCGGTAGGCAGTGTGCTCCACCACGGCATGCAGCTCACTCGCAGTTCCCTCGTCACGCCTTTCTATGGGAACGCCGATCGATCTCGACTGATCGAGCAGTGCGTCGATGTCGGCCAGGGTCGGCTGTGGCTGGAAGGTCTCTGGCTCTCTGCCTGCATGACGAAGGATCCCGAGAACGGCTCTGAGCTGGGTGAGTGCCTCCTTGCCCGTGGTGCGGATGAGCTCAGCCTCCGCTGCTGTCTTCTCGTCCGGAGCACTGATCTCCAGTGCCCCCGCGCGCAGGACCATGAGCGACACCTGGTGGGCCACCACATCGTGCATGTCCCTCGCAATGCGGGCGCGCTCCTCCACGCGCGCCCGCTCAGCGAGCACGGCCTGCTCCCGCTCCAGTCGATCGGCACGCTCGCGCAGCCCGGCCACCACCTTCCTGCGCGCGCTGATCCACATCCCTGTCACCAGCGGAAGCCAGACGAAAAGGGGTGCTCCACCGAGCGAGGAGACGATGTCGACGCCGGATCGTGGCACGACCGCCAGGAGGCTCGCGGCCGCTGAGAAGACGGTCAGGGGGAGGGGGCGCCGGATCGTGGTCGCCGCCACATAGGTCGCGACGGAAAGCACAAGCCCTGGTGACCGTGCCACCGAGTCCACGGCTGCGATCACGAACAGGGGCCAGCATCGTCTCGGCGCCATCCACACGCCCGCGGCCGCCAGCAGCCCGACCACCGCGGCCTGGATGGATGCGGGCACCGGGGCCGGCCCGAACGAGGAGTGCGGTGTCACACCGGGCAGGGCCGCCGGTACGAAGGCGCCGCAGAAGGCGGTGAGGGGAAGCGCGAAGGACACCAGACGGTCACGCAGTGGCTGTGCACTCACCGGATCACCGTAGACAGCATCCGGGACATGTCACCAACTCAGCCATCGCAAGGGCCTGCTGTGCCGGGCGGAGCGACTATCGACACGCAGCTCAGGGACTTTGTCCCGTAGCACCTGGACGCCGAGCGGCACGAGTACCAGGCACAAGACCCCGTTCGAGACGACGCCGTCGAACAGCCTGCTTTCTTTGAGTACGCCTCCCCAGAGCGTCCCCGACCAGAGGAACAACAGGCAGCGCCCCGTACCGAACGTCCCGGACCGGAATGCTCCGATCGTCAGCAGCACCATCCCGGCGTACTGGCAGGCGGACGCGCTCACGGGGATCCGCCATGGCCCGTAGGAGATGTCCTCATACGTGGCTGCCACGATCTTGATCGCCTCGTCGAGGCCGCGTGTCTCGGCCAGCTGGAAAGCTGCCTGGTCGACACCGGCGAAGTACAGGCGCGCGAACAGACCGAAGATGACGAGAGTGCCGCCCCACGCGGCGAGCCCCGGGCACCGCGCCGCGATGATCCTCGCGAGTGTGGCGAAGGCGGGCCATAACAGCAGAGCTCCCGCGGCAAAGCACGCGTAGCCGGCCGTGACCAGCCCGGGGTTGTGCACATAGGCAGCCAACTGCGACGGAGCGGCGAACTCCTTGCCGAACTGTCCCGCTCGGCCAGGGGCGAGGACAACCGAGTCGTGGGTGAGGTACCGCAGAAGCAGCCCGGCTGACCACACCACAGGGCCGAGGACGAGAGCCGCTCCCCCTATGATCCGGCCGGGGAACCATGCATGGTGACGTATCGGAGGAAGCGTCTTCCAACTACCGCCTGAGGCGGCCGTGTCTGTTCGCATCATGACCGGCACTCTGGATCACGGGCGGCGCGACGGCATCCTTCGATCGATGCGATCGACGTCTCTTTGGTAGTGCTCCTCAGGCGCCCCCTGCAGGTGGCCGACGGCGCCCGAGGAGCCTGCTTCCCTGATCGAGCCGTCGCTGCCGGATCAGACTCCGAAGCGGGGTGGGCGGTGGCGTGATCACCGGCAGGTGATCGACGCGATCGCACTCAACTACCGCTCCTCACAGCAGCGGAAGCGGCAGGAACTCGTACCCCTCCCACAGCCGCCGTGACGCCTCCTCCGGGTACGCCCGCACCTCCGGCTCCGTGTCCAGTACCTGCACCAGCCGCCGCTCGTCGTCGTACGCCGGCCAGCCCGGGTCGCCCGAGCGCGCGAAGGACGTCCAGGACGCGCGGAAGCGGGACGACAGGGCGAGCGCCTCGGCGGACGGCTCCGTGCCCGCGAACAGGAGCAGCCCCAGGTCCGCCGCGTACGTGCCGAACAGCAGCGGGATGTCCAGGGCGTGGCAGGCGCCCAGTGCACCGCCGTTGCCCGGGGCCGGCCAGGTCAGTTCGTAGACGTGCGCGCGTCCGCCGCCCGCGCGCTGCGCCTCGGCCAGGTGCAGGGAGGGCATGCCGAACAGCCAGTCCGTCTGCACACGTTCGTAGAGTTCGGACAGGGAGGCGTCGGGGAAGGCGTCCCGGTACGCCTGTTCACCGCCCGGCGCGAAGAGGCGCAGGGCCGAGGCCGCCCTCTCGTCGGCTACCTGGCCGAGCTGCCCCGCCATGGCGATGAACAGGCGGTACTCGTCGCGGTTGTGGCCGACGAGCAGTTCGACGTCCTTCGCGGAGCCCGACCTCAGCGCCTGCCAGGGGCTCGTCGGCAGCACGTCACCGTCGACCACCGGCGAGAACGGCGTGACGGTCGGCGCCGCCCGGCCCCAGCGGTCGATGTGCTGGGGCATCTTCGGTCCGAGCGTCTCACCCGCCGAGGTCAGCTCGCGCGGGGCGATCGTCGACAGGTCGGCGACCGTGGGGCGCAGGCCCAGCTCCGCGGCGAGGGCCGTGCCGATGTCGCGGGCCAGGGCGTCGGAGAAGAACGTCCCCGGCACGCTCTGCGCGATCGCCCGCCCGACCAGCCCGGCCGCACGCGGCATGGCCAGCAGCGAGGCCACCGAACCCGCGCCCGCCGACTCGCCGAAGACCGTGACCTGGCCGGGGTCGCCGCCGAAGGACTCGATGTTGTCCCGCACCCACTCCAGCGCGGCCACCTGGTCGAGCAGTCCGCGGTTGGCGGGGGCTCCCTCGATGTGGGCGAAGCCCTCCATGCCGACGCGGTAGTTGAGGGACACGACGACGAGGTCGCCGTCGGCCGCGATGCGGCGGGCGTCGTAGCCGGGGCTGCCGGCGTGGCCGAGCTTGTAGGCGCCGCCGTAGATCCACACCATGACCGGACGCCGGGCCGCCGGGTCGGGCTCGGGGGTCCAGACGTTGACCGTGAGCCACTCGTCGCCCTGGGGTACGTCGATCAGGCCCGGGCCGGCCATGCTGCCGAGGTCCTGCGGGGGCGGCGGGCCGAAGGCGTACGCCTCGCGTATGCCGTCCCACGCGGGGGCGGGGCGGGGGGCCTGGAAACGGGCCTCGCCGACCGGGGGCGCGGCGAAGGGGATGCCGCGGAAGACGGCGAGGCCGTCTTCCGTCCGTCCGCGTACCGAGCCGGCGGTGGTGCGCACCACCGGGCCGGGCCGGTCTGAGGCGCCGCCCGCCGAGGGGCGGGAGTCGGTCGTCGTCACTGGGTTCTCCTCACGGGGTGCCGGTGAACAAGCGTCCGGTCAGTGTGACTTGACCGGCGCGAGCGAATCCAGGCACCCCGTGCGGAGGCGGGTCAGCTGAGGGTCTTCAGCGCCGCCGGGCTGTACGGGGCCAGCTCCTCGAAGCGACCGTCGAGCACCTTGCGGGCCCACTCGGGGTCCTGGAGCAGGGCACGGCCGACGGCGACCATGTCGAACTCGTCTCGCTCGAAGCGGTCGAGGAGGTTGTCGAGGTCGCCGACCTCGGCGCTCTCGCCCTGGAAGGACTTGAGGAAGTCGGTGCCGTCCAGGCCGACCGAGCCGACGGTGATGGTCGGCTTGCCGGTGAGCTTCTTGGTCCAGCCGGCCAGGTTCAGGTCCGAGTCGTCGAACTCGGGGACCCAGTAGCGGCGGGTGGAGGCGTGGAAGGCGTCGACACCGGCGGCGGCCAGGGGCGCCAGGATGGACTCCAGCTCCTCCGGCGTCTCGGCGAGACGGGCGCGGTAGGCCTCCTGCTTCCACTGGGAGAAGCGGAAGATGACGGGGAAGTCGGCGGAGACGGTCTCGCGGACGGCCGCGACGATCTCCTCGGAGAGCTTGGCGCGGGCGACCCGGTCGCCGCCGTAGGCGTCGGTGCGGCGGTTGGTGCCCTCCCAGAGGAACTGGTCGAGCAGGTAGCCGTGGGCGCCGTGCAGTTCGACACCGTCGAAGCCGATGCGCTCGGCGGCGGCAGCGGCCTCGGCGAACGCGCCGATCACGGCGTCGATGTCGGCCTGCGTCATGGCCTTGCCGGTGGGCTCGTCGGCGCCGATGCGCAGACCGGAGGGGCCGACGGCGGGGGCGTCGGCGAAGGGGGGCTCACCCTGGTTGCGGACCATGCCGATGTGCCACAGCTGCGGCACGATCGTGCCGCCGGCGGCGTGCACCGCCTCGGCGACCTTCGCCCAGCCCGCGAGCTGCTCGTCGCCGTGGAAGCGCGGCACGCTGTCGCTCTGCCCGGCCGACTCGTGGCCGACGTAGGTGCCCTCGGTGACGATCAGGCCGACTCCGGCGGCGGCGCGGCGCGCGTAGTACGAGACGACGTCCTCGCCGGGTACACCGCCCGGGGAGAACATGCGGGTCATCGGCGCCATCGCGATCCGGTTCGGAACGGTCAGGCCGCCCAGCGTTACGGGCCGGGACAGGATTTCGGCGGCGCGGGAGGCGGAGGCGGCGACGGTCACGTGGGGCTCCTTCGGATACCGGACAGTGCACGCATACCGGTCAGTATGTGCACACGCATAGGACCTAGTTTTCAACCACCCGGTCCCGCCCCGCCATCCCGCCCCCACTGTGATCCCGCGCACGCCCGAGGGCGGCACCCCCTGCCGTAACAGGGGGTGCCGCCCTCGGTAAGGACGCCGATCGACCCGGGAAATCCCCAGGGGGTCGATCAGAAGTCCATGTCACCGCCCGGCATGCCGCCGCCGGCGGGCGCGGCGGCCTTCTCCGGCTTGTCGGCGATGACGGCCTCGGTGGTGAGGAACAGCGCGGCGATGGAGGCGGCGTTCTGCAGGGCAGAGCGGGTCACCTTCGCCGGGTCGATGATGCCCTCGGCGATCATGTCGACGTACTCACCGGTCGCGGCGTTCAGGCCGTGGCCGACGGTGAGGTTGCGGACCTTCTCCACGACGACGCCGCCCTCGAGACCACCGTTGACGGCGATCTGCTTCAGCGGGGCCTCCAGCGCGAGCTTCACGGCGTTGGCGCCGGTCGCCTCGTCACCCTCGAGCTCCAGCTTCTCGAAGACCTGGGAGGCCTGCAGCAGGGCCACGCCACCACCGGCGACGATGCCCTCCTCGACGGCCGCCTTGGCGTTGCGCACGGCGTCCTCGATGCGGTGCTTGCGCTCCTTGAGCTCCACCTCGGTGGCGGCACCGGCCTTGATGACCGCGACGCCGCCGGCGAGCTTCGCCAGGCGCTCCTGCAGCTTCTCGCGGTCGTAGTCCGAGTCGCTGTTCTCGATCTCGGCGCGGATCTGGTTGACGCGGCCGTTGACCTGGTCGGTCGAGCCGGCACCGTCGACGATGGTGGTCTCGTCCTTGGTGATGACGACCTTGCGGGCCTTGCCCAGCAGGTCGACGGTGGCGTTCTCCAGCTTGAGGCCGACCTCCTCGGAGATCACCTCGCCGCCGGTGAGGATGCCGATGTCCTGCAGCATCGCCTTGCGGCGGTCGCCGAAGCCCGGAGCCTTGACGGCGACGGACTTGAAGGTGCCGCGGATCTTGTTGACGACCAGGGTCGACAGGGCCTCGCCCTCGACGTCCTCGGCGATGATCAGCAGCGGCTTGCCCGACTGCATGACCTTCTCGAGGAGCGGCAGCAGGTCCTTGACGTTGCTGATCTTCGAGTTGGCGATCAGGATGTACGGGTCGTCGAGGACGGCCTCCATACGCTCCATGTCGGTGGCGAAGTACGCCGAGATGTAGCCCTTGTCGAAGCGCATACCCTCGGTGAGCTCCAGCTCCAGACCGAAGGTCTGGGACTCCTCGACGGTGATGACGCCTTCCTTGCCGACCTTGTCCATGGCCTCGGCGATGAGCTCGCCGATCTGGGTGTCGGCGGCGGAGATGGAGGCCGTGGAAGCGATCTGCTCCTTGGTCTCGACGTCCTTCGCCTGCTCCAGCAGGGCGGCGGAGACGGCCTCGACGGCGCGCTCGATACCGCGCTTGAGGGCCATCGGGTTGGCGCCGGCGGCTACGTTGCGCAGACCCTCCTTGACCAGGGCCTGGGCGAGAACGGTCGCGGTGGTCGTACCGTCACCGGCGACGTCGTCCGTCTTCTTGGCGACTTCCTTGACCAGCTCGGCGCCGATCTTCTCGTACGGGTCCTCGAGCTCGATCTCCTTGGCGATGGAGACACCGTCGTTGGTGATCGTGGGCGCGCCCCACTTCTTCTCGAGGACGACGTTGCGGCCCTTGGGGCCGAGCGTCACCTTGACGGCGTCCGCGAGCTGGTTCATGCCGCGCTCGAGGCCGCGCCGCGCCTCCTCGTCGAACGCGATGATCTTGGCCATGTGAAGTGGTCCCTCCAGGACTGGGGGTGATTACTTCGGACCGCGCCCGCGCCCGCGACGGACGGCTCGCTTGCCTCGTGGGTTCCTTCCCCACCCGGCCTGCGGGCCTCACCGACCCGGTCCTTACGTTGTCACTCTCACCTTCAGAGTGCTAACGCAATGATTAGCACTCGGGCATGCTGAGTGCAAGGCGCTCTCGCGAAGCGGGAGCTCATTGGGGGGTGGCGGTCGGGTGACGGGCGGGCGCAAGCGCCTCCCGGGGATCGGGCGGGGGCGTCAGCCGCCCGCGAACACCGCCCGGCAGGTGCCCGAGCAGGCCGAAGGGCCCGCACCCCGGGGGGTACGGGCCCTTCAGAGAAGACCGGTCGCTTGATGCGTTGGTCGTGGTGCGCGTTCAGGCAGCGACGCGAACCATGTCGGCCTGCGGTCCCTTCTGACCCTGCGAGATCTCGAACTCGACCCGCTGACCCTCTTCAAGGGTGCGGTAGCCGTCCATCTGGATCGCGCTGTAGTGGACGAAAACATCCGCACCACCGTCGACCGCGATGAAGCCGTACCCCTTCTCCGCGTTGAACCACTTGACGGTGCCCTGAGCCATGCCTAACTCCCCTATTACTGGCCCTTGCACAGATCCACACTTCGCGGACCCGGGTCAGACCTCACCCCCCACGGTTGGGGGCGTGCGCCGGAACGCGTCGACCGCGGCTGAATGTATCTGTCCAACTGCCGTCTGCAACAGGTCAATCGGACGAGAATTCTGGACGCGCAGGGTCCGGAATGTGGGGAGAATTCGCCCGAATTCAGGGCAAGTCGGGCCACACAAAAGGAACAAAAGCCGCAAAAGACGTACACACTTTGGCTACATCTTGTCGGGCTCGTAGCGGGAATTCAGGGTTCCGATCAGGGAATCGGGACCGCGTTCCCCAACTGTACCCCGCTCAACCACGCAGAATTGCCCCCCTCCGCTTCTCTCACGGAGGGGGCAATTCGATAAACTCTCAGTGACCGTCGTTACCGAAGGTAACAATCAAGCCGGTCGACCGGTTCAGCCGCCGGCGACGGCGGGAATGATCGACACACCGGCACCGTCCGGCGTCGCCGTCTCCAGCCCCTGCTCGAACCGCACGTCGTCGTCGTTGACGTAGACGTTGACGAACCGCCGCAGCTTGCCCTGGTCGTCCAGCACACGGGCGGCGATCCCGGTGTGGTTCTTCTCCAGATCGGCGATGACCTCACCGAGGTTCCCGCCCTCGGCGGCGACCTCGGCCTGCCCGCCGGTGTAGGTACGCAGGATGGTGGGGATTCGAACGGTGACGCTCATCGGACATGTCCTCCGGTTCTTCTTGAGCTACGGCTGGGGCGCGCCCTCAGGGGCGCGGGGAACTGCGCGACCAGCCCCCACCGGCCCGCAGCGAACAACGATCAGACCAGCCCGGCCTCACGGAACGAGTCCAGGTTGGGCCGGATGGTCGCGGTCAGCCCCGTCCCGGCCACCGCGTCCAGCGTCTTGAGGCCGTCTCCGGTGTTGAGCACGACGGTGGTCTTGGTGGGGTCGAGGGCCCCGCTCTCGATCAGCTTCTTCGTCACACCCACCGTCACCCCACCCGCGGTCTCCGCGAACACACCCTCGGTCCGCGCGAGCAACTTGATCGCCTCGACGACCTGCTCGTCCGTCACGTCCTCCACCGCACCACCCGTCCGCCGCGCGATGTCCAGCACGTACGGCCCGTCCGCCGGGTTGCCGATCGCGAGGGACTTGGCGATGGTGTCCGGCTTCTGCGGCCGCACCACGTCGTGCCCGGCCTTGAACGCCGTCGACACCGGCGAGCACCCGAGCGCCTGCGCACCGAAGATCTTGTACGGCTTGTCCTCGACGAGCCCGAGCTTGATCAGCTCCTGGAGCCCCTTGTCGATCTTCGTGAGCTGCGAGCCGGAGGCGATCGGGACGACCAGCTGGTCCGGGAGCTGCCAGCCGAGCTGCTCGCAGATCTCGTACGCCAGGGTCTTGGAACCCTCGGCGTAGTACGGCCGCAGGTTGACGTTGACGAAGCCCCAGCCCTCACCGGCCGGGTCGCCGATCAGCTCGGAGCAGAAACGGTTCACGTCGTCGTAGTTGCCCTCGATGCCGACGAGCTCGCCGCCGTAGATCGCGGCCATGACGACCTTGCCCTGCTCCAGGTCGTGCGGGATGAACACGCACGAGCGGAAGCCGGCGCGGGCCGCCGCGGCACCCACCGCACCGGCGAGGTTGCCGGTGGAGGAGCAGGAGAGCGTGGTGAAGCCGAAGGCGCGGGCGGCCTCCAGGGCCTGGGCGACGACGCGGTCCTTGAAGGAGTGCGTCGGGTTGCCGGAGTCGTCCTTCACGAACAGCTTGCCGGCGTCGACACCCAGCTCGCGCGCGAGGTTGTCGGCCTTGACCAGCGCGGTCCACCCCGGGTTGATGTTCGGCTTGTCCGCCACGTCGGCCGGGACGGGCAGCAGCGGGGCGTAGCGCCAGATGTTCGCGGGGCCCGCTTCGATGCGCTTGCGGAGCTCTTCGGTGTCGTAGGCGGAGAAGTCGTAGGCGATCTCCAGCGGACCGAAACACTCCTCGCACGCGAAGACCGGGCCGAGAGGCACACGGTGGCCGCACTCGCGGCAGCTGAGCGCGGCGGCGGGGCCGAGGTCTACGGTGGATTCTGTGGTGCTTGCAACAGTCTGCGCAGCCATGTGAGGCGAGGCCCTTTCTCCTCATCTTCCTCACGACGCATCTCGCCGTGAGACGGATTTGGCACCTTCCCGAGCCGGGAGCCTCGCGCATGTGGTCGCCAGTGACCTACGAGTACCGACTGGAGGGTTGCCGGGGCTTCATCGGGCCGTTTCCCTCTGCCCCTCTGGATGAGCTGTATGTGGTTGTAGGCGGCGGGTGACCCCGGACATGCGATGGTCATCCGCCTTGTTCAAGACTGTAACCGACGACCAGGACAGTTGAGACAGTCGTCCGAACCGCGAGATGACTGTACCCGTCAGCCGCTACCGCGGCGGGCAGTCCGTCCCGCAGAGAACACGCAAAGGAGCCGCCACGGTGCTGGAAGAAGTCGAGCGCTGGCTGAGCGCCCGTTCCTGGTCCGCGAACGACCGCCCGCTCCATCAGATTCTCGCCGCGAAGCAGCGCACGGGCCGGACGGTCAGTGTCGTGCTGCCCGCGCTCAACGAGGAGGAGACGGTCGGGGACATCGCCGCCGTCATCCGTCACGACCTGATGCGGCAGGTCCCTCTCGTCGACGAGCTCGTCGTCGTCGACTCGGGGTCGACCGACCGTACGTCCGAGGTGGCCGCCGCCGCGGGCGCGCGGGTGGTGCACCGGGACCGGATACTCCCGCGCCTGCCCGCCGTGCCCGGCAAGGGCGAGGTGCTGTGGCGTTCGCTGCTCGTCACCCGCGGGGACATCGTCTGCTTCGTCGACGCGGACCTGAAGGACTTCTCGTCCGACTTCGTCACGGGGATCGTGGGCCCGCTGCTCACGGACCCGGACGTGGACCTGGTGAAGGCCATGTACGACCGGCCGCTGGCCGGCGCGGCCGGGCAGGGCGGCCGGGTCACCGAGCTGATGGCGCGCCCGCTGCTCAACATGCACTGGCCGCAGCTGGCGGGCTTCGTGCAGCCGCTCGGCGGCGAGTACGCGGCCCGCCGCTCGCTGCTGGAGCAGCTGCCGTTCCCGGTCGGGTACGGCGTGGAGCTGGGCATGCTGGTGGACGCCCTGCACCTGGTGGGCCTGGACGCCCTCGCCCAGGTGGACGTGGGGGTGCGCAAGCACCGGCACCAGGACGGGCAGGCGCTGGGCCGGATGGCCGCCGCGATCTACCGCACGGCCCAGCTGCGGCTGGCGCGCGGGCATCTGATCCGGCCGTCCCTGACGCAGTTCGAGCGGGGCACGGACGGCTTCGAGCCGCGGACGTACTCCGTGGACACCGAGGAGCGTCCGCCGATGGTGGAGATCGCCGAGTACCAGGAGCGGAGAGCGGCCTGACCGGGGCCGTTTTCGGCCGGGCGCGGCAGATCCGCACGTTTGAGCGTTCGGGGGCCGGGCTAGGTTGAGGCTTATGGCTTCGACGAACGGTGCTGCGCAGGTGCTGGTGGCCTCCAACCGGGGTCCCGTCTCGTACACGGTGGGCGAGGACGGTTCGCTGGAGGCCAAACGGGGCGGCGGCGGGCTGGTCTCCGGGCTCTCGGCGATCGGCTCCGGCGCGGACGCGCTGTGGGTCTGCTCGGCGCTGTCCGACGGCGACCGGGAGGCGGTGCGGCGCGGCGTCGGCGAGGGCGGCGTGCGGATGCTGGACATCCCGGCCGACGTGCACGCCGACGCGTACAACGGCATCGCCAACTCGGTCCTGTGGTTCGTGCACCACATGCTCTACCAGACACCGCTGGAGCCGGTCTTCGACGCGGAGTTCCGGCGCCAGTGGGCGTCCTACGAGGCGTACAACCGGGCGTTCGCGGAGGCGCTGGCCGAGGAGGCCGGGCAGGGCGCGGCGGTCGTGGTGCAGGACTACCACCTGACGCTGGTGCCGGGCATGCTCCGCGAGCTGCGGCCCGACCTGCGCATCGGGCACTTCTCGCACACGCCGTGGGCGCCGCCGGAGTACTTCCGGATGCTGCCGGACGACGTGGCCGGGCAGGTGCTGCGCGGCATGCTCGGCGCGGACCGCCTCGGCTTCCTCACCGAGCGGTGGGCGGAGGCGTTCACCGCGTGCGCCGAGCGGTTCGCGGGCGGGCTCGGCGGCACCCGGGTCGGGGTGCACGGCCTCGGCGCCGACGCGGACTTCCTGCGCGAGCGGGCCCACGAGCCGGACGTCGAGGAGCGGATGGCCGCGCTGCGGCAGGAGATCGGCCCGGCTCCGGACGGCGGTGCCCGCCGCACCATCGTCCGGGTGGACCGCACCGAGCTGTCCAAGAACATCGTGCGCGGCCTGCTGGCCTACCGGCGGCTGCTGGAGGCACACGCCGAATGGCGCGAGCAGGTGGTGCACGTCGCCTTCGCCTACCCCTCCCGGCAGGACCTCGCGGTGTACCGGGACTACACGGCCGAGGTGCAGCGGCTGGCGGACGAGATCAACGCCGAGTACGGCACGCCGGGCTGGAAGCCGGTCGTGCTGCACGTCAAGGACGACTTCGCCCGCTCGCTGGCCGCCTACCGGCTGGCCGACGTGGCCCTCGTCAACCCCATCCGCGACGGCATGAACCTGGTCGCCAAGGAGGTCCCCGTCGTCTCCGACGCGGGCTGCGCGCTGGTGCTGTCGCGGGAGGCCGGGGCACACGAGGAGCTGGGCGAGGACGCG
Organism: Streptomyces sp. NPDC056373; assembly: GCF_042262425.1. NCBI lineage: Bacteria > Bacillati > Actinomycetota > Actinomycetes > Kitasatosporales > Streptomycetaceae > Streptomyces > Streptomyces sp. NPDC056373. The sequence goes on along the minus strand of NZ_JBHJPX010000017.1, from coordinate 155,571 downwards.
ATCACGGTGAACCCCTACGACATCACGGGCACGGCGACGGCTCTGCACGAGGCGTTGTCGATGCGCCCGGAGGAACGCGCCGAACGCACCAAGCGCCTGTCCGCCGCGGCGACGGCCCTGCCACCGGCCCGGTGGTTCCTGGACCAGCTCGACGCGCTGAGGGGCTGAGGACGGGATGAGCAGTCAGAGGGGCGTTTCGGGCAGCGGCCCGGCGAACGACTCGTCGGCCGCGCGGCGCGGGCAGGGCGGCCTGCCCGGGCCCGACGCGGCGGCCGCACCGGACGGCCCCGACGCGGACACCCGCCTCACCCCCGTCACGCCTGCCGGACAGGACGGGCTCACCGCTCTCCTCGCGCAGCCCGGCAAGGCGCTGATCGCCCTGGACTTCGACGGGACGCTCGCGCCGATCGTGGCCGATCCGGAGCTGGCCCGGGCCCATCCGGAGGCGCTGGGCGCGCTGGTGGCGCTCGCCCCGAAGGTCGCCGCCATCGCCGTGATCACCGGCCGGCCCGCCGAGGTGGCCGTGCGCAACGGCGGCTTCGCGGACGTCCCGGGCCTCGAGCACCTCGTCGTCCTCGGGCACTACGGCGCCGAGCGGTGGGACGCCCGCAGCGGCGAGGTCACCGCACCCGACCCGCACCCCGGCGTCGACGCGGTCCTCGCGGAGCTGCCCGGGCTGCTCGACGGGAGCGGGACCTGGGTGGAGGACAAGGGCCGGGCGGTGGCCGTGCACACCCGCCGGGCCGCCGATCCGCAGGCCGCCTTCGAGGCCCTGCGCGAGCCGCTCACCGACCTGGCGAGCAGGCACGGCCTGATCGTCGAGCCCGGCCGCCTGGTCCTCGAACTGCGTCCTCCCGGCATGGACAAGGGCGTCGCCCTCACCGGCTTCGCCCGGGAGATCGGCGCCGGCTCCGTCCTCTACGCCGGCGACGACCTGGGCGACCTGCCCGCCTACACCGCCGTGGACACCCTCCGCACGACCGGCACCCCGGGCCTGCTGGTGTGCAGCGGCAGCGACGAGGTGACCGAGCTCAGGGACCGGGCGGACGTGGTGGTGGACGGCCCGCAGGGCGTGGTGGGGCTGCTGAGGGCCCTGGCTCACCAAATCGGCTGAAGGGGCACGTGCCTATAGGGGCGCGGGGAACTGCGCGAACGACCACAACGCACCCGCACCCGCACGACGGCCGGAAGCCCCACGACCCTCACCGCTCGGACCGACGCCGCTCCCGGACACGCCGAAGCCGATTCACCGTCACCGGATCATGCTCCAACGCCCGCGCATCATCCAGCAGCGCATTGAGCAACTGGTAATACCGCACCGGCGCGAGCCCCAGCTCCTCCCGTACGGCCCGTTCCTTCGCACCGGGCCCGGAGAAGCCCCGGCGTTCGAGCGCGAGGATGTCCCGCTCCCTGCGCCCCAGCCCCTGCTCACCCGTGCCCTCGTCCATACCCGGCACCGTAACGCCCGCCACCGACAGCGCAGCGGAGCTACTCCGCGCTCTCCGCGCGGCTCGCCGCCGCCTGGAGATTGCCGAGGACGACCGAGGGGCTGCCTCCGGGCGCGACGGCCTTGCCGATCCGGCCCTTGACCTGGGAGGCCACGTCGGCCCAGGACGTCTTGCCGACCGGGTAGAGCTCGGAGGACAGCAGCTCTTCCAGGAACGGCTTGAGGTGCCGGTCCTCCTCGGAGGCGGCCATGGTGCCGGACGCGGAGGAGGTGACCGGCAGCAGGTCGTACTCGCGGGAGAAGGCCAGCACGTTCTTCTCGCTGTAGACGAAGTCGAGGAAGTCGCCCACCTGGTCGCGGTGGCCGTTCTTGCGGAACGCCGTCATCCAGTCGGAGACGCCGAGCGTGGACCTGCTCGGGCCCTCGTGGCCCGGCGTGGGCACCATCCCGTACTTGACGCCGCCCTTGGCGGCGATCTTCATCAGCGACGGGTGGCCGTCGAGCATGCCGACCTCACCCTTGGCGAAGGCGGCGAACGCCGCGGCCCGGTTGAGTTCGCCCGGCGCGACCGGACCGGTCAGGCCCTTGCCGACCAGGTCCTCCTTCAGCCAGGAGAAGGTGTCGACGTTCTGCGGGGAGTCGATGGCGTAGCTGTCGACGCTGTCGGTGTAGCCGCCCGCGCCGCTGAGCATCCACTGCATGGTCTCGGCCTGCGCCTCCTCCGGGCCGAGGGGCAGCGCGTACGGGTACTTCACACCCTCCGCCTTGAGCGCCCCGGCGTCCTCGGCCAGGTCGTTCCAGGACTTGGGCGGGTTGATGCCGGCCTTGGCGAACAGGGTCTTGTTGTAGAAGAGCACGCGCGTGGAGGCGGCGAACGGCATCCCGTACTGCACGCCCTTCACCTGGCCCGCGGAGGCCAGCTGCCCGACGAAGTCGGCCTGCACGGGTATGGAGAGCAGGTCGTCGGCCTTGTAGAGCTGGTTCTCGGCCGCGTAGTCGGCGTACGCGCCGATCTGCGCCATGTCCGGCGGGTCACCGGCGGCGACCATCTCCCGGACCTTGCGGTCGACGTCGTTCCAGGAGTAGACGCTGACGTCGACCTCGACGTCGGGGTGGTCGGCCTCGTACTCGTCGGCGAGCTTGGCCCAGTACTTCTTCGAGCTGTTGGCCGCGTTGTCGCCGTAGTCGGCGGCGACCAGTTTCAGGGTCACGTCGGCCGAGCCGCCCGTGAGGCCGCAGCCGCCGAGGACCGCCGTCATGCCCAGTGCGGACACCACCGCGATCGTTCCTGCCATCCGCCGCTGCACCGCTGTTCTTCCCCAACCCCGGCGTCACCGCCGCCGAAACATTTCGATATCCGGAACAAGGTCTACACCACGTGAGTGGACTAGACCTCTTGCGGGTCCCCGGGTCACACTGTTCCCGTGAGACATGTCATCGCCCTCGACGTGGGCGGCACCGGAATGAAGGCCGCTCTGGCCGGGCCGGGGGGCGAGGTGCTGCACCGGGCCCGCCGGGCCACCGGACGCGCCCAGGGGCCGGACGCCGTCGTCGCGGGCATCCTCGACTTCGCCACCGAGCTCCACGCCTACGGCACCGAGCACTTCGGCACGCCCGCGTCCGCCGCCGGCGTGGCCGTCCCGGGCATCGTCGACGAGGCGGACGGCATCGCCGTCTACGCGGCCAACCTCGGCTGGCGCGACGTCCCGCTGCGCGACCTGCTGGCGCAGCGGCTCGGCGTCCCCGTAGCCCTCGGCCACGACGTGCGCACCGGCGGCCTCGCCGAGGGCCGGGTCGGCGCGGGCCTGGGCGCGGACCGGTTCCTGTTCGTGGCACTGGGCACCGGCATCGCGGGCGCCATCGGCGTCGACGGCCGGGTCGAGGCGGGCGCGCACGGCTTCGCGGGCGAGATCGGCCACATCGTCGTACGCCCCGGTGGAGCGCCCTGCCCGTGCGGACAGCGCGGCTGCCTGGAGCGCTTCGCCTCGGCGGCGGCCGTGAGCGAGGCCTGGGCCGCGGCCTCGGGCGACCCGGGCGCCGACGCCGCGGACTGCGCGAAGGCGGTGGACTCCGGCGACCCGCGGGCCGAGGCGGTCTGGCAGCAGGCGGTGGACGCCCTGGCCGACGGCCTGGTCACGGCCCTGACGTTGCTCGACCCCCGCATTTTGATCATCGGCGGCGGGCTGGCCGAGGCGGGGGAAACCCTCTTCGCGCCCCTGCGGGAAGCGATCCGCGCTCGCACCACCTTCCAGAAACAGCCGACACTCGTCCCGGCGGCGCTGGGTGACAGCGCAGGTTGTCTCGGCGCGGGCCTGCTGGCCTGGGATCTTCTGGCATCGACCGACCGCATGGAGGTAACCCCCTGATGACCGATGCCCCAGGGGCGCGGGGAACTGCGCGACAAGCCCCCACGCACCCGCACCCCGCCACGGCCGGACACCCCACGGTCCTCACCGGCGCAACCGTCGTACTCCCCACAGGGACAGTCGAAGACGGCCGTCTGGTGATCGACGGCACCCGCATCACCGCCACCGCCCCCGAAAACGCCCACGTCATCGACGCGACCGGCCACTACGTCATCCCCGGCTTCGTCGACCTGCACAACCACGGCGGCGGCGGAGCCTCCTTCACCTCCGGCTCGGCCGACGACGTCCTCAAGGGCATCCACACCCACCGCCTGCACGGCACGACCACCCTGGTCGCCTCCACCGTCACCGGCGACATGGACTCCCTCGCCCACCGCGCGGGCCTGCTGAGCGAACTCGCCGAGCAGGGCGAGATCGCCGGTGTCCACTTCGAGGGCCCCTTCATCTCCCCCTGCCGCAAGGGCGCCCACTCCGAGGCACTCCTGCGTGACCCGCACCCCGCGGACGTCCGCAAGCTGATCGACGCGGCCCGGGGCCGGGCCAGGATGCTCACGCTGGCCACCGAACTCCCCGGCGGCCTGGACTCCGTACGCCTGCTCACCGATCACGGCGTGATCGCCGCGATCGGCCACACGGACGCCACGTACGAGCAGACGGTGGAGGCCATCGACGCGGGCGCCACCGTCGCCACCCACCTCTTCAACGCGATGCCGCCGCTCGGCCACCGCTCCCCCGGCCCGATCACCGCGCTTCTGGAGGACGAGCGGATCACGGTCGAGCTGATCAACGACGGCACGCACCTGCACCCCGCCGCACTGCGGCTGGCGTTCCACCACGCGGGGGCGGACCGGGTGGCGTTCATCACGGACGCGATGGACGCGGCCGGGTTCGGCGACGGACGCTACTGGCTGGGCCCGCTGGAGGTGGAGGTCGCGGACGGCGTGGCCCGGCTGGTGGAGGACGGCACGATCGCCGGCTCGACCCTCACCCAGGACCGCGCGTTCAAGCGGGCGGTCACGGTCGACGGCCTCTCCGTCGAGGACGCGGTGACGGCCCTGTCCGCCAACCCGGCCCGGCTGCTCGGCCTGGCGGACACGATCGGCTCACTGGAGCCCGGAAAACTCGCCGACCTGCTGATCCTGGACTCCACCTACGAGTTGAAGGGCGTGATGCGGCGGGGCGAATGGGTGGTCCCTCCCCAACTGGGTTGATCTATCCCGCAGTCGGGAGACGGTGGCCGACTCCAGGACTGGGCCGACCGCCGTCTCTTTGGCATGATCGGGCTACCTGCACGTTCACGTCGGCACGCACATCGGGGGAGGTCGGCCCAGGTGATCCTCACGGTCACGCTGAACACCGCTCTCGACATCACCTACCGCGTCCGGACCCTCCGGCCGCACACCTCCCACCGGGTCTCCGAGGTGACGGAACGCCCCGGCGGCAAGGGCGTCAACGTGGCCCGGGTGCTGGCGGCCCTCGGGCACGAGGTGACGGTGACGGGATTCACGGGCGGCGCGACGGGCCGGGTCGTGCGGGAGGGACTCGCGGCGGTGCCGGGGGTGGTGGACGCGCTGGTGCCGGCGTCGGGCGCGACCCGCCGCACGGTCGCCGTGGTCGACGAGCGCACCGGCGACACGACGCAGCTGAACGAACCGGGCCCGACGATCACGCCGTCCGAATGGTCGTCCTTCCAGGAGGCCTACGAGGACCTGCTGCCCTCCGCCTCCGCGGTGGCCCTGTGCGGCAGTCTGCCGCCGGGCGTCCCGGTGGGCGCGTACGCGGGCCTGGTCCGCACGGCCCGCTCCTTCTCGGTCCCGGTCCTCCTGGACACCAGCGGCGAGCCCCTGCGCCGGGGCGTCGCGGCCCGCCCGGACATCATCAAGCCGAACGCGGACGAACTGGCGGAACTGACGGGTTCCCACGACCCACTCCGCGCGACCCAGGACGCCCGCCGCCGAGGCGCGGCCGCGGTGGTCGCCTCCCTCGGCCCGGAGGGCCTGCTTGCAGTCACCCGGGAAGGCCGCTGGCGAGCCCTCCCCCCGGCCTCACTACGAGGAAACCCGACAGGCGCGGGCGACGCGACGGTGGCAGGCCTGCTCTCGGGCCTGGTGGAACACCTCCCCTGGCCGACCCGCCTCACCCGGGCGACGGCCCTGGCGGCAGCGACGGTGCAGGCACCGGTGGCGGGGGAGTTCGACCGGGGGGTGTACGAGGAGCTGCTGGGGAGGGTGACGGTTTCGGGAGAGATCAGCGCGGCATAGGCCGCGGGTCAGTCCTTGACCTGGCCCGCCTTCAGCCACAGCTGGTCCAGGAGGACGTTGCACTTGTCGCCGTCCTGGCAGGACAGCGAGATGGTGTTGGTGCCCTTGTTGAGGGTCGGCCAGGCGTAGGTCTTCGTCCAGCCCTTGGTGAAGTCGCCGTCCTTGGCGTGGGCGAAGTTGCCCAGGTTGAGCTTGTTGCCGAAGGGCTTGCCGTTGACGGTGAGGGTCATCTCCTGGTCCTCGTCCGCCGTGCTGTAGCGGGCGAAGACGGTGTACGCGCCGTCCTTGGGGACACCGTTGACGGTCCAGGTGACCGACGAGCCGACCTGGTTGAGGTTCCCGACGTAGATGCCGCCCTCGGACTGGGCACCCTCGACGTCCTGGGCGAGGGCCGCGCTGCCACCGAGACGCAGCGCCTTTGCGTCGGACTTCGGGAGTTCCTCCTGTGCGGCCGCACCACCCTTGCTCGCCGAAGGGCTCGGCTTCGACTCCTCGGACTGGGTGGGACTCGTGCCCACCTCGTCGGACGCGCCGTCCTTGTCCTTGTCGCCGCCCAGCATGGCCACGCCGATGCCGACGACGACCGCCGCGACCACCGCGATCGCGCCGATCAGCAGGCCCTTGTGGTTCGGGCCGCGGCCACCCCGGCCGCCGCCACCTGTCGGCAGCTGCTGCTGCGCGGTCTGCGCACCGCCCGGCAGTGTCTCCGGCGCCGCGTAGTGCGCGTTCGGCTGGCTGTAGGCGCCCTGCTGCTGCGGGACCTGGCCGTACGGCGCCGTCGCGTTCTGCGACTGCTGCTGGCCATAGGGGCGAGTGCCGACCGCTCTGACCCGGTTGACCGAGTTCGGGTAGCCGTAGCCCCCGGACGGCGGCTGGGCTCCGTTGGCCTGCCCGTCGGCGTAGAGATAGCCGAACGGGTCGTCGTCCTCGGGCGTGCTCGCGCCGTTGTTGCCGGGCGTCATCCCTTGGTCTCCTCAGTCAGGTGCGGTGCATGCGGTACACGGGTGAGTTAGCGAGCCTACCCGCTCCCAGAGACCCAAACGGGTGACTCAGACCGCATCAACTCGCTGACCAGGGCTTCACCCGGCGCGTCTGTGTTGTTTGGGACGAGATCGTTTCTCGACGTACATCCGCTCGTCAGCGGATTTCAACACTTCGTCCGCCGTCATTCCACAGTGTGCCCATCCGATGCCGAAGCTGGCACCGACCCGGACGGCCCGTCCCTCGGCGCGGATGGGCTGGATGATCTCGTTGCGGAGGCGGACCGCGAGGTCCTGCGCATCGGCGCGGCCGAGCCCGTCGGCCAGGATGACGAATTCGTCACCCCCGAGCCGGGCGACCGTGTCACCGTCGCGGACGCCGTTGCTCAGCCGCCGGGCGACCTCGATGAGAACCGCGTCACCCGCGTTGTGCCCGAACCGGTCGTTGATCGACTTGAAGCCGTCGAGGTCGCAGAAGAGCACGGCGAGGCCCTTGGTGCCGTCGTCGTGGCTCCCGTCCGGGGCGATGGTGTGCACATGGTGGTCGTAGGCGTCGTAGGGCTCTGCGCCCTGCCGGAAGTCGAAGCCGGGACCGACCAGGTCGAAGTCGGGATGGCCGTAGGCCGCGTCGACGGACTCCACGACGGTGTGCGGGGACGACGCGCGTTGACAGAGCCGGGACGACAGCCGCGAGCGCAGCTCCGCGGAGTTCGGCAGGCCGGTCAGCGAGTCGTGCGAGGCGCGGTGGGCAAGCTGGAGCTCGCGTCGCTTGCGCTCCTCGATGTCCTCGACGTGGGTGAGGAGGAAGCGCGGGCCGTCGGCGGCGTCGGCGACCACGCTGTTGCGCAGGCTGACCCAGACGTATGTGCCGTCCCGGCGGCCGAGGCGCAGCTCCGCGCGTCCGCCCTCCGCCGAGGTGCGCAGCAGGGTGCCTATGTCCTCGGGGTGGACCAGGTCGGAGAAGGAATAGCGGCGCATCGCGGAGGCGGGGCGGCCCAGCAGCCGGCACAGCGCGTCGTTGGTGCGCAGGATCCGGCCGTGCTGGTCGCCGCCCATCTCGGCGATGGCCATGCCGGACGGTGCGTACTCGAAGGCCTGCCGGAAGCTTTCCTCGCTCGCCCGCAGGGCCTGCTGCTCGCGCTCCAGGCGAACCAGCGCGCGCTGCATGTTGGCGCGCAGCCGGGCGTTGCTGATGGCGATGGCGGCCTGGAACGCGTACATCTGGAGCGCCTCGCGGCCCCAGGCTCCGGGCCGGCGGCCGTTGCGCGGCCGGTCCACGGAGAGCACGCCGATCAGTTCGCCGCACGTCCCGCTGCCCTTCGGGGCGGGCGCGTACATCGGGGCGAAGAGGCGGTCGGCGGGGTGCCACTCGTCCTCGAAGCGGGGGGCGGGGCCGTCGGTGTACCACTGCGGGACGTCGTCGTCGTCGAGGACCCAGCCTTCGGTGTGCGGTATGAACACCAGGTCACCCCAGTGCTCGCCCATGCCGAGGCGGCGTTCCCAGGACTCGCGCGAGCCGACCCGGCCGGTGATGAGGGCCTCGGCGGCGGGGTTCCCGGCGAAGGCGGCGACGACGAGGTCGCCGTCCGGGCGGACGAGGTTCACACACGCCAGCTCGTACCCGAGGGCGGTGACGACGCCCTCCGCGACGGTCTGCAGTGTGTCCGCCAGGCTGCGTGCCGTGTTCATGTCGGCCATGACCTGGTGCAGTTGTCGCAGGGACGCAAGACGGACGTAGGGCTCCGACTCGGTCTCCATGCTCGCCCTCCCCCCGATTACTCGCAGCGTTCAAGGGTTCTCGTCGGCGTACCGCCCTGGCAGCTTCCCCGCCACTGAATCACAGCGCGCTGCTCACTCGGTACACAGGGTCAACAATTCCTGCCCCTTGTGACTCAAGTCACATGCAAACCTGAACAATTGAGTGGAGTTTCTGCGTTTTCACATGCGTCTACCGAACGCAAACTTTGTCAGGTTGCGCACATGTATTTCCCCGGAACCGTCCCGAGACCGCGGATGTCCGTCGGCGGTCCTAGGACCGTGATCGGGCGGGAGTCCGATGCGGGGCCCGCGGGGCGGAGATTAGCGTTCCGGGTGTGCCGAACACTCCCGCCGCCACGTCCGCGATCATTCCGTCGCCCGCCTCCGGGCATGCTGAGGGGGTGAGCAACGACGAGTTCCGCGCCGCCATGTCCCGGCTGGCCTCGGGTGTGGTCCTGGTGACCGCGCAGGAGCCGCCGCTCGACCCGGACGACCCCACGGCCCCGGGCGGTGAGGACGTGGGCATGACCGCCACGGCCTTCATGTCGGTGTCCCTGGACCCGCCCCTGGTGCTGGTGAGCCTGCGGGAGGGCTCCCGCATGGACGAGCTGCTGGAGGAGCGGGACCTGTGGGCGGTCTCGGTCCTCTCCGAGAGCCAGCGGCACATCGCGGGCCGCTTCGCGATGAAGGGCCGCGTCAGCGACCGGCTGCTGTTCGCCGACCTCCCCTGCACCCGCGGCGAGTACACCGACGCCCCGCTGGTCGGCGGCGCCCTCGCCGTCCTGGAGTGCCGCACCGAGCAGCGCGTGCCCGCCGGTGACCACACGCTGGTGATCGGCCGCGTCCTGACCGCCCGGGTGCCGAGTGCGGACGGCGGGCCGCTGGCGTACTTCCGGGGCAGGTACCGGCAGTTGGGCTGAGCGGCCCCCGGCGGAGTGCGCTGCAGAAACCATTGGCCGGGGGCCGGGCCGCCCTCCTAGGGTGCGCGCATGTCGACACCCGGCCCGCGTCTCGAAGAGATCACCCCCGCGAACCTCGATGCCGCCCTGGGCATCCACGTCCGCCCCGACCAGGAACACGCGGTCGCCCCCGTCGTGAAATCCCTCGCGGAGGCCTACGTCCATCCCGGCACGGCCTGGCCCCGCCTGATCCTCGACGGCGACCGCCCCGTCGGCTTCCTCATGGCCTTCCTCGACATCGACTGGCACGAGGACGGCAGCGTCCACCGCTCGGGCCTGTGGCGGCTGAACATCGCGGCCGGGGAGCAGGGCAAGGGGTACGGCCGGTTCGCCGTCGAGTCGGTGGCGGCCGAACTGCGCCGGCGCGGCAGCGCACAGCTCTACGTCACCTGGCACCCGGGCCCCGACGGCCCGGGGGACTTCTACCTGGGACTCGGCTTCCGTCCGAACGGGGAGGTCAGCGGAGGCCAGACGGTAGGCGTCCTGGAACTGCCCTAGCCCCAGTTCCGTGCGGAGCGCCCCTGCTTGGTCTCCGAGCGCTGCTTCTTCTCCCGCAGCCTGCGCTCGTTGATGCCCCGGGGGATCCGGGTCGGCTTGCGGGGCTTGGGCGGGGGCGCCGTCGCCTCGGCCAGGAGCGCGGTGAGGCGTACGGCGGCGGCCTCGCGGTTGCGCCACTGGGAGCGGTGCTCGGAGGACCGCACGGTGACGACCCCGTCGACCAGGCGTCCGGCCAGCCGCTCCAGGGCGCGCTGCTTCCACACCGCGGGCAGCGCCTCGGTCTTCGCCAGGTCGAAGCTCAGCTCGACCTTCGAGTCGCTGGTGTTGACGTGCTGCCCGCCCGGCCCCGACGACCGCGAGAAACGCCACATGAGCTCGGCCTCGGGCAGGGAGACGGAGCCGCGGATGACGTGGTGACCGGACATGCCGTCCATGTTCCCGCTTCTGTCCCGTCCACGTCATCCCAATAACGGCGGGTAAAGAAAGTAAAGGACCTGGAACCTCGCGTACCCCTCTCCACGTTCATGGGGGTAGCTGTAGCTTCGGTGCCGCAGCTTCTTCGCCGCATGTAAACGAGGGAAGGGACTCCCAACAATGGCTGTAAGCCTGTCCAAGGGTGGCAACGTCTCGCTCACCAAGGAGGCTCCGGGCCTGACCGCCGTCACCGTGGGCCTCGGCTGGGACGTCCGCACCACCACCGGCACGGACTTCGACCTCGACGCCTCGGCGATCGCGGTCAACACGCAGGGCAAGGTCTACTCGGACGCCCACTTCGTCTTCTTCAACAACAAGCAGACGCCGGACAACTCCATCGTGCACACCGGCGACAACCGCACGGGCGAGGGCGCCGGCGACGACGAGGCGATCAACGTCAACCTCGCCGCCCTCCCGGCCGACATCGACAAGATCGTATTCCCGGTGTCGATCTACGACGCCGAGAACCGCAGCCAGAACTTCGGCCAGGTCCGCAACGCCTACATCCGCATCGTCAACCAGGCCGGCGGCGCCGAGATCGCCCGCTACGACCTGTCGGAGGACGCGGCGACGGAGACGGCCATGGTCTTCGGCGAGCTCTACCGCAACGGCGCCGAGTGGAAGTTCCGCGCGGTCGGCCAGGGCTACGCCTCGGGCCTGGTCGGCATCGCCCAGGACTTCGGCGTGAACGTCTGACGGACGCCCGAGCGTCGTGAGCGGAGTTTCCCCCGGGCCGCACAACCGGCCCGGGGGAAACTCCCCCTCAGGGGCGCGGTTCTGTGCCGATCGCGGCTCCGCCGGGGGGCGAGACAAGCCACGATCAACCCGCACGGACAGAGCACCCGAGCCCCTACGGCGACTTGAAACCCTCCCCACGCGGCGGTTGTCTTCTCGGGCCTCAGGGCCGCTCCGGCTTGCCCTCCCCGTACAGCCAGTCCTCCCAGACGCCCTCCAGGTCCGCTCCGGGCGCCTGCTGGCCGACATAGGCCGTGAAGTCGGCGGTGCCGGCGTTCCCGTACCGGTGCTTCGCCGCCCACCCCTCGAGGATCGGGAAGAACCGCTCGTCCCCGACGGCCTGCCGCACCTTCTGCAGCACCATCGCCCCCCGCCAGTACACCGGCGGGTCGGAGATCCGCGCGGCGCTCGGCGGGTCCGCCGGCGGAAACTCCCAGATCTCCTCCCCCGCCTCCTGCGTGTCGAAGTAGTCACCGGAGTACACCGCGTCGAACGTCTCCCGCGCGCTCCGCCCGCCGTGGTCCTCCTCCCACAGCCACTCCGCGTACGTCGCGAATCCCTCGTTGAGCCACATGTCCCGCCAGCTCTCGGGCGTGACGGAGTCGCCGTACCACTGGTGGGCGAACTCATGGACGAGGAACCTGATGTCGGGGGCGCCCGGGAACACCGGCCGGCTCTGGGTCTCCAGGGCGTAGCCGACGAAGCCCGCGCTGTCGACGATCGCGCCGGTGGTGGAGAAGGGGTACGGCCCGAACCGCCGCTCCGACCACCGCAGCACCTCGGGAAGCCTCCCCAGCACGGGCCGGCTCGCCGCCGCCTCGGCCGGGTCGACGGCCGTGTACACGGGCAGGTCCCCGGCCCGGGAACGGCTGATGTCGAAGCGGCCGATCGCGAGGGTGGCGAGGTAGCTCGCCATCGGCTCACCGGTGTGCCACACGAACGTCGTACGCCCGCGCGCGGTCGTCTCGCCGCGCAACTCCCCGTTGGACACGGCCCGCAGCCCCTTCGGCACGGTCACCGTCAGGTCGTACGCCGCCTTGTCGGAGGGGTGGTGGTTGCCGGGGAACCAGGCCATCGACCCGGTCGGCTCGCCCAGCGCGAGCGCCCCGTCCGGGGTGCGCAGCCAGCCCTCCTCGGAGCCGTCCGGGTCGGTGACGGTCTCGGGCGCTCCGGAGTAGCGGACGGTCACGCGGAACGTGTCGTCCCGGCCGATGTCACCGCGCGGCCGGACCGTGAGCTCCTGCCCGGCGCGGTTCCAGCGGGCGGCCTCGCGGCCGACGGTGATCTGCTCGACCTCCATGCCGAGCAGGTCGAGGTCGAAGGCGGAGAGGTCCTTCGTCGCGCGGGCGGTGAGGGTGGCCGTGCCGGTGAGGTGGTGGGCGCCGGGGTCGTAGGCGAGGCGCAGGCCGTAGTGGGTTACGTCGTAGCCGCCGTTGCCGGCCTTCGGGAAGTAGGGGTCGCGGACGCCGGAGCCGCCCGGGGTGCCGTGCACCCCGCCGCCGCAGGCGGTGAGGGCGCAGACGAGCAGGGTGGCTGCGGGCAGCGTGGGGACAAGACGCACAGATCGGGCCACGTTCGCGATCCTACGGGCGCGTGACACCATCACCTGCGTGCTCGACATCGGCTACGCCCTCTCCAACCGCTTCCCCGACCCGCCGCAGACCGACTACCGCCGCGCGGACGTCCGCGCGCTGCGGCACGACCTGTTCTGCGGGGACGTCTATCTGGCGAACACCAAGACGGACCACGAGGTGTCCACAGCCTGGGGATGGGTGCCGGTGCTCGACTTCGCGTGGGCGCTGTGCGACATCGTGGAGCGGATCGACCGGGATCCGGCGGGCTCCAGGGCGTCCCGGCCGCAGCGGGCGGAGCTGGACTTCACCGAGTCGACGGACCGGATGCTGTTCGAGCGCCGCTTCGGCTGGGTGGACATCGAGGCCGACTGGATGCCCGCGGAGGAGCCCGCGCTCACCGTCTCCCACAGCGCGCTGCGCCGTGAGGCCCGGGACTTCCTGCACGACCTGATCGCCGACCTCACCGACCTGCACGACGACCTGGCCGACAACCCGGCGATCTGGACCCTCCAGGCCCGCTTCCCGCGCCTGCCGTAACCGCGGCGCGGCCGGGGATTCCTCAGCCCTCGACCCGGATCCCCCACTGCGCCGCGAGCACCGGCGCGAGATCCAGCAGCTGCGCCGTGCTGATCACCGCCCCCGACAGCCGGTCCAGGCCCCCGCTGATCTCCAGGGACGCGGCGCCGCGCAGGTCGACGTCCGTGAGGGTCGCCGCGTGCAGGTCGGCGCCCTTCAACGCGCAGTCCACGAACTCCACGCGCTCCAGGCGGGCCCCGCCGAAATCCGGCTCGACCAGGACGCAGCCCTCGAAGACGACGTCTCTGAGCCGGGCCGTGCGCAGGTTCAGATAGTCGAACTTGCCGCCGCGGATCAGCACCCGCTCCAGCACCGCCCCGTGCAACTGCGGCCCGCCGAGCCGGGCGTCGGTCAGCTCCACGTCGCGCAGGGTCGCGTCGGCGAGGTCGGTGCCGACGCCCCGGACGCCGGTGAGGGCCGAGTCCAGGAGACGGGCGTGCCGCAGCCGGGTCTCGTCCAGCGCGCAGCCCGTCAGGGCGCAGTCCATGAATCGGGCGCCCGATCCGTCCTGCCCGCAGAGGTCGGCCTCCCGGAACTCCAGCCCGTCGTAGTCCCCGTCCGGCTCCAGCTCCCCGCCCCCGTACGGCTCCAGCACCGGCAGCCGCACCTCCGGTCGCCGCGCGCCCTTCACACCCGTACCGCCCGCCGCTCTCCTCGCCATGCCCCCATGCTGCACCCCACCACTGACAAACGGCCCTGACCTGCGCGGACACCGGTGATGTCACATTCCGGCGCCCTGATCGGTCGTACTACGGAAGGCACACCACGAGGCGGACACCACCAGCCGAACACACCGAACGAACACCACCGGACCGACACCACCGGACGAACACCACCGAACGAACACCACCGGACCGACACCACCGGACGAACACCCCAAGGCGACCCCACTCCGAGGGAGATCCACCCATGCACCGCATCACCGTCATCGGCGGCGGCTTCGCCGGACTGACCGCGGCCATCACCGCTGCCGAGGCCGGCGCCAAGGTCACCCTCCACGAGGCCCACCACACCCTCGGCGGCCGGGCACGCACCGCCGACGGCCCGTACCGCACCAACGAGGGCCCGCACGCCCTCTACAGCGGCGGCCCGCACTGGGTCTGGCTGAAGCAGCGCGACCTCATCGGCCCGCTCGCCCCGCTGCCGCCCCTGGAGGCGGCCCGGCTCCGGTTGCGGCACCAGGGCGTGCTGCGCCGCACCCCGCCCTTCGCGATGCTGAAGCTGCTGCGCCGGACGGGCCGGCAGGCGCCCGTGGACGCCGACTTCCTGACCTGGGCGACGGACATCGCGGGCGAGGAGGGGGCCCGGGCCGCCGCCCACTACTCGGCGGTCGCCCTGTTCCACCACGATCCCGGATCGCTGTCGGCCGCGTTCGTGCAGGAGCGGCTGCGCCGGGCCACCAAACTGCCTCCCGAGGCGCACTACCCGCGCGGCGGCTGGGCGAGCCTCATCGACCGGATGGCCGCCCGCGCCTGGAACCTGGGCGTCCGGATGGAGACCCTCTCCCGCGTCGACTCGCTCCCCACCGACACACCCGTCGTCGTCGCCACCTCCCTCGACGCCGCCCGCCGCCTGCTCGGCGACGACTCCCTCAGCTGGCCGAGCGGCCGAACCGCCCTGGTCGACCTGGCCGTGCGCACCCGGCGTGGGGACGCCTTCGCGGTCTCCGACCTGGACGCACCGGGCTGGCTGGAGCGGTTCACCGCCCAGGACCGCAGCCTCGCCCCGGCCGGGGAGCAACTGATCCAGGGACAGATCCCCCTCGCCCCGGACGAGTCCAAGGCCGACGGCACCGCCCGCGCCGAGCAGCTGCTCGACCTCGGTTTCCCGGGCTGGCGCGAGCGGCTCACCTGGCGGCGCGAGTCGGTGGCCGACGGCCGTACGGGCGCGGTCGACCTGCCCGGCACCAGCTGGCGCGACCGGCCGGCCGTGGACCGGGGCGACGGGGTCTACCTCGCCGGCGACCAGGTCGCGGCCCCCGGGGTGCTGTCGGAGGTGTCGTTCAACAGCGCCCTGACGGCGGTCTCCCTGGCCCTCGGCCGACGCGAGCTTGACCTCAAGCAAGCTTGAGGTCGAAAGCTGGTCGCATCGAACGCCCCGTCAGAGGAAGCGAACGCCCCCAGAGGAGCTGTCATGCACGCCATCCGCCTGCACGCCTTCGGCCCCGCCGAGAACCTCACCTACGAGCAGGTCGAAGACCCCCGGCCGGGGCCCGGCCAGGTGCGTGTCGCCGTACGTGCGGCGGGCGTCCACCTCCTGGACGCCGCCCTGCGCGAGGGCATGCCGGGCGGCCCGGCCAAGGAACCGGCGGCCCTGCCCACCGTCCCCGGCCGCGAGGTCGCCGGGGTCGTCGAGTCCCTGGGCGAGGGCGTCGCCGGGCTGTGGCTCGGCAAGCGGGTCGTCGCCCACCTCGGCTTCGTCCCGGGCGGCTACGCGGAACTGGCCGTCACCGAGGCCGAGCGCCTGCACGAGATCCCCGGGAACCTCGACTTCGCCGAGGCCGTGGCCATGATCGGCACGGGCCGTACGGCGATGGGGATCCTGCAGTTCACCGACCTCGGCCCCGACTCCGTGGTCGTCGTACCGGCCGCCGCCGGAGGCATCGGCACCCTCCTCGTGCAGTACGCCAGGAACGCCGGCGCGACCGTCGTGGGCCTCGCGGGCGGGCCGGAGAAGACCGCCCGGGTGGCGGCGGCGGGTGCGGATCTCGCCGTCGACTACAAGGACCCCGCCTGGCCGGCGAAGGTCCGCGCCCATCTCGGCGGCCGGACCGCGACCGTCGTCTTCGACGGCGTCGGCGGGGACATCGCCCGCGAGGCCGTCGCCCTCCTCGGCCCGGGCGGCAGGCACATCGTCTTCGGCTGGTCCGGCGAGGGCATCCGGGACGGCGGCCCCTACCTCGTCGACGGCGTCTCCGAACAGGTCCTCGGCCCGGTCATGCTGGGGAAGGCCGGCGGACCCGATCCGCTGCGCACCCTCGAACTGCGCGCCCTCACCGAAGCCGCCGCCGGCCGCCTCACCCCGGCCGTGCAGCGCTTCCCGCTCGCCGAGGCCGCGGCCGCGCACCGCGCGCTGGAGAACCGCGGCACGACCGGGAAGGTGGTTCTGGAGCCATGACCCGACGCCCCACCAGCGGCGACGGATCCGCGGATGCAGGCCGCCCCGATCCGTGGTCTTCTGACCAGATGAGTGTCACCCGGACAGGGGAGGACGTCCCACCCGTGGACACCGACCCGCGCCGCTGGTGGGGCCTGGTCGTCATCGCCCTGGCCCAGCTGATGGTCGTGCTCGACGCGACCATCGTGAACATCGCCCTCCCCTCCGCACAGCGCGACCTCGGCATGTCCGACGGCAACCGGCAGTGGGTCATCACCGCCTACACCCTCGCCTTCGGCGGACTGCTCCTGCTGGGCGGCCGGGTCGCCGACCTGGTGGGACGCAAGCGGACCTTCGTCATCGGGCTGGTCGGCTTCGCCGCCGCCTCCGCACTCGGCGGCGCCGCCACCGGAGCGGCCATGCTCTTCGGCGCCCGCGCCCTCCAGGGCGTCTTCGCCGCCCTGCTGGCCCCCTCCGCGCTGTCGCTGCTGACCACGACCTTCACCGACCCCAGGGAGCGGGGCAAGGCCTTCGGCATCTACGGCGCCCTCGCCGGCAGCGGCGCGGCACTCGGCTTCATCGTCGGCGGTCTGCTCACCGAGTACCTGGGCTGGCGCTGGTGCCTCTACGTCAACGTGCCCATCGCGATCGCCGCCGTGCTCGGCGCCCTCGCCCTGCTGCACGACCGCCCCGGCCACGCCGGCGCCCGCCTCGACGTCCCCGGCGTCCTGCTCGGCTGCGGCGGCCTCGTCGCGATCGTCTACGGCTTCAGCGAGGCCGAGTCCCGCGGCTGGACCGACCCGATGGTGCTGTCACTGTTCGCCGCCGGCATCGTGCTGCTCGCGGTGTTCGTGTGGTGGCAGTCCCGGGCGCCCATGCCGCTGCTGCCGCTGCACATCATCCGCGACCGCAACCGCGCCGGCTGCTTCCTGACCATGGCACTGGCCGTGATCGGCATGTTCGGCCTGTTCCTGTTCATGACGTACTACCTCCAGGCCGTGCTGGTGTACTCCCCCGTCAAGACGGGCCTGGCCTTCCTGCCCCTGACGGCCGCGATCATCATCGGCTCCACGCAGATCTCCGCCCGGCTGCTCCAGCGCGTGCCGCCGCGCATGCTGATGGTCCCCGGCATGCTCCTGGCCGCGACCGGAATGGTGCTCCTCACCCAGATCACGACGCACTCCTCCTACGCCTCCGAGATCCTGCCCGCGCTGCTGCTGCTCGGCCTCGGCATGGGCCTGACGTTCATGCCGGTCTTCGCCACCGCCACGGCGGGCGTCGCCCCGCACGACTCGGGCGTGACGTCCGCGACGGTCAACACCTCGCAGCAGGTCGGCGGCTCCATCGGCACGGCTCTGCTCAACACCATCGCGACGACCAGCACCGCCACCTTCGTGACGGCCCACCTCACCAACCCCTCGGACCGCACCCGGGTCGTCCGCGAGGGTGTCGTCCACGGCTACACCGTCGCCATCTGGTGGGCCGCCGGCATCATGCTGCTGGCCGGGCTCATCGCGGGCCTGATGGTGACGACGAAGGCCCCGAAACACGGCGCACCGACCGACGCACCCGTGCCGGAACCGGTGGTCTGAGGGGCCGGGGGGCCAGAGGGCCGGGGCGGCCGGGGACCGGAGGGCCGGGGACCCGGGGGGGGCCGCTACGGCCCGGTGCGAGGAGGTCAGGCGAAATTCGCATGCCCGGCCCGGCGCGCCCCACTACCGTGCCGGGAGTGATCGACATTCCCCGTGAACTGGCGGCATCACAGGAGAAGTTCAACGGCGAGGCGGGCCGCGCCTTCATCGCCGGACTGCCGGAGCAGACGGCACGCTTCCTCGGCCACTGGGACCTGAAGCCCGACGGCCCCCCGATGCACGGCGTCTCCGCCCTGGTCGTGCCGGTCGTCCGGACCACCGACGGAATCCCCGCGGTCCTCAAGCTCCAGATCCTCGACGAGGAGAGCGAGGGCGAACCGGTCGCGCTGCGCGCCTGGGGCGGCGACGGAGCCGTCCGTCTCCTCGACCACGACGAGCCCACCGGCACCATGCTGCTGGAACGCCTCGACGAGAACCGCATGCTGTCCCACGTGCCGGACACCCACCAGGCCGTGGTCACCATCGCCGAGCTCCTCGCCCACCTCACGAGCTTCCCGGCCCCGCCCGGCATGCGCAGCCTCGGCGACATCGCCCGGGCGATGCTCGACCGGACCCCCTGGGCGCTCGGCCGCATCCCCGACCCGGAGACCCGCCGCATCGTCGCCGACCTGGCCGCCGCCGTCCGCGAGGTCGTGGACGAACCCGGCGACCAGCTCCTCCACTGGGACCTGCACTTCGACAATGTCCTGGCCTCCGACCGCGCCCCCTGGCTCGCGATAGACCCAAAGCCCCTCGCCGGCGACCCCGGCTTCGAACTGTGGCCCGCCCTCGACAACCGCTACGACCCCGACGACATCCTCTGGCGCTTCGAAGCCATGACCGACATCCTCACCCTGGACCGCGCCCGCGCCCGCGCCTGGACCCTCGCCCGCCTCCTCCAGAACACCCTGTGGGACATCGAGGACGGCCGCCCCACCGACGACGACCAACTGGAGATCGCCCGCCGGCTCCGGGGGCCCGTGCGCTGACACTGTCGCGGCGGGGCCGGGACCACGGCACGCCTCGGACCCCGCACAGCGACCTGGCCGAAGAGAGAAGTTCAGGAGGAACTCCATGACGGACGACCAGGCAGGACGCAAGGCCACCGCCGTGCGGGGCGTCGTCTGCTGGAGCGCAGGCGTCCTGGCGCTGCTGGTGGCACTGCCCCTCGTCGCCGCCGGCCGGCTGCCGGACCGGCTGGCGACGCATTGGGACGCCGGCACCGGGGAGCCCGACGGTTCCATGCCGCTGTGGGCGGCATCGCTCTTCCCGGCGCTGATCTGGGCAGTGACGGCGACGATCGTGCTGCTGACGCGGCGGCGGGTCCGCGCCACGTCGAACGGCGGAACACGGGGATGGGCCGGTGCGACGCTGGGGTTCGGGGGCGTGGCGCTCCTCGGCGGACAGGCCTGCGTCGTACGGGCGAACCTGGACCACGCGGACTGGCACGAGGCGGGCTCGGTCACGGGCGGGGTCGTCGTGACCCTCGTGGCGGCTGCTGCCGTGGGCGGAGCCGCCCTGCTGGCAGGTCACCGCGCGCAGGCGCTCGCACCGAAGAGGGACCCAGAGGGTTGAGACGAGGGGAAGGGACGACAAAACCCCAGGTCGGAGTCCATCCGACCTGGGGTTCACCAGAGCCCCCTGTCGGATTCGAACCGACGACCTACGCATTACAAGTGCGTTGCTCTGGCCAGCTGAGCTAAGGAGGCGGGTGCCGTGCACCGCGTTGCCGCGCGTGAGGGCGGCACCACTGTACACAGAGCCCGTTACGCCGAGCCACGAAGTTCCGTTCGGCCGGCCCCCTGCCCCACCTCGTAGGCGAACCGATACGCCACCGCCGTCTCGCCGTGCCGTGCGGTGAAACCGCCCTCCCCCGTGAGGCCGGTCAGCTCCCCGCTGCCCGACCCCGGCACCACCTCGAAGGTGCAGTGCACGGTTCCGTCCTCGCCGAACCACCCCCGCTCCTCCACCGCGAAGCTCCCCTCACGGCCGTCGACGCGGCCGGTGAGGAGCTCCATGCCGCTGAAGGAGCCGGTCTTCGCGGTGACGTAGACGATCGCGTACTCGCAGGTCGTCCCGGCCGCCTCGATGCCGCCGGTGAAGGTGTTGCGGACCGAGGCGTGGGCGAGACGGGGGTTCGCGTCCTCGCCGGGGGCGATCACGCGTTCCTGCCAGTCGGCGAAGGTGAAGTGGCCGGTGGTGGTGCGGGTGCCGGGCATGAGTGGTCCTCTCGGTCGGCTCCGGATGTCCTCGACGACCAGCCTGGACGCCGTACCTGACATCTCCTGTCAGGTACGGCGGCGAACCCCGCGACAATGGCCCCATGCGCGCCGACCGGCTCCTCTCCCTGCTCCTGCTGCTCCAGAGCCGCGGGCGGATGACCGCGCCCGAGCTCGCCGCCGAGCTGGAGGTGTCGGTGCGGACGGTCTACCGGGACGTCGAGGCGCTGGGCGCGGCCGGTGTGCCGGTGTGCGCCGACCGGGGGCCCGAGGGCGGCTACCGGCTGGTCGACGGGTACCGGACGCGGCTGACCGGACTGACCGACGCCGAGGCCGGTTCGCTGTTCCTCGCCGGGATGCCCGGGCCCGCGCGGGATCTCGGACTGGGCGCGGTGCTGGCCAGCGCCCAGCTGAAGGTGCAGGCGGCGCTGCCCGCGGAGCTGGCCGGGCAGGCGCGGCGGGTGCAGGAACGGTTCCACCTGGACGCGCCGGCCTGGTTCCGGGAGGCCGACCCGGTGCCGTGTCTGGAGGCCGTGGCGGCGGCCGTGTGGGAGCGGCGGGTGCTGCGGCTGCACTACCGCCGCTGGCGTGGTGAGGTGCACCGGGAGGTGCGGCCGCTGGGGCTCGTCCTGAAGGGCGGCATCTGGTACCTGGTCGCCCTGGTGGAGGAGGCCGCACGGACCTACCGGGTGTCGCGCGTGCTGGCCGTGGAGGAGACGGGCGAGGTGTTCGAGCGTCCCGCCGGGTTCGACCTGGCCGCCTGCTGGGCCGAGTCCTCCCGGCGTCTGGAGGCCGCCCTGCGCCAGGAGACCGCCCGGCTGCGGATCTCGCCCCGCGCGCGGCGGCTGCTGCCGATGCAGTTCGGCGCGGCGGGTGTACACGCTCTGGAGGGCGCGGGCCCGCCCGACGGGGACGGCTGGGTGGAGGTGGAGCTGACCGTCGAGTCGGAGGCGGTGGCCGTGGGCGACCTGCTCCGGCTCGGCACGGAGGCGGAGGTGCTCGGCCCTCCCGGGCTCCGGCAGGCGGTGACCCGGGCGGTCGCGGTGCTCGCGGACCGTTACGGGGAACCGGAAACCAACACGTCCGGACAGCCGTAACGTACCGCTTCGAAAATTTCCGCGAAGTTCACAGGTCCGGAACTACTGACAGACGTGTGAACGCCGGGTACCGTCCTGAGCCAGTTCACACGCGTGGACTACACCACAACGGCAATCACCGTCGTGGCACCGCCTTCCTACTCGGATCGTCCGGCACGTTCCTGCCGGTAGAAGGGGTTCATTCACCATGGCCACTGTGCAGTTCGACAAGGCGACCCGGGTCTACCCGGGTTCCACCAAGCCCGCCGTCGACGCGCTGGAGATCGACATCGAGGACGGCGAGTTCCTCGTCCTCGTCGGCCCCTCCGGCTGCGGCAAGTCCACCTCGCTCCGCATGCTCGCGGGTCTCGAGGACGTCAACGCCGGCGCCATCCGCATCGGTGACCGCGACGTCACGCACCTGCCGCCCAAGGACCGGGACATCGCCATGGTGTTCCAGAACTACGCGCTCTACCCGCACATGACGGTCGCCGACAACATGGGCTTCGCGCTCAAGATCGCCGGCGTCAACAAGGCGGAGATCCGGCAGAAGGTCGAAGAGGCCGCGAAGATCCTCGACCTCACCGAGTACCTGGACCGCAAGCCGAAGGCCCTCTCCGGTGGTCAGCGCCAGCGTGTCGCCATGGGCCGCGCCATCGTGCGTGAGCCCCAGGTCTTCCTCATGGACGAGCCGCTGTCCAACCTGGACGCCAAGCTCCGTGTGTCGACGCGTACGCAGATCGCCTCGCTCCAGCGCCGTCTGGGCATCACCACCGTCTACGTCACCCACGACCAGGTCGAGGCCATGACGATGGGCGACCGTGTGGCGGTCCTCAAGGACGGTCTGCTCCAGCAGATCGACACCCCGCGCAACATGTACGACAAGCCCGCCAACCTCTTCGTGGCCGGCTTCATCGGCTCCCCGGCGATGAACCTCGTCGAGGTGCCGATCACCGACGGCGGCGTGAAGTTCGGCAAGTCGGTCGTGCCGGTGCAGCGTGACGCGATCGCGGCCGCCACCGACAAGACCGTCACCGTCGGCGTCCGCCCCGAGCACTTCGAGGTGGCCGGCGCTGACGCCGAGCTGGGCCTCGCGGTCACCGTCAACGTCGTCGAGGAGCTCGGCGCCGACGCGTACGTCTACGGCACCGCCAAGGTCGGCGACGACAGCAAGGACCTCGTCGTCCGCGTCAGCGGCCGTGACGTCCCGGACAAGGGCAGCCAGCTGCACGTCGTGCCCCGCTCCGGCGAGACCCACGTCTTCTCGACGTCGACCGGTGCGCGCCTGTCCGACTGATCAACTCGCAAACGCCCAACCCCGGGTGAATCACCCAGGTTGACGAGAAGGGCCCCGCGGCATGCCGCGGGGCCCTTCTCGTTGTCGACAAATACCCCGGCAGACCGGACGTTTCGAGCGTTGTGCGTCAACGCCCTACCCGGAAAGTGGTCCTTTCTCATCCCCCGAACCGGTGACTAAATGTCTACAAACCATTACCGGGCGCTACCCTCACACGCGTGAAGCACTCCATGAACCAACAGACGCGACGCGGCCGGGGCCACGCCCGCCGGATCGGCCGCACCCTCGCTTTCGTCCTGCCCGTCGTCCTGGTGCTCTCCGGGACCCTCGCGGTCACCCGAGTCAACTGGTCGGGGAACTCGAACGATCCGGTGCTCACCGCCGCGGACACCTCCGTGGGCACCCCGCGGGCGGCCAAGCGCGCACCCCAGGAGGTCCTGCGCGACAAGCTGCTGACCGAACTGCAAGAAGAGGACCCGGGCGTCGCCCTCGGCCACCTCCAGCAGGCCGTCAACGGCCGCCCGACGCTGGCGAAGCACTGCGCGTCCATCGCCCGCGCCCTCGGCCAGGCCGCCGTCGCCGTCTACGGCCCGACCCGCGCCCAGTCGTACGCGCGACCGGTCTGCGACACCGCCTTCGCCACCGGCGTCGCCGCCGCGCACCGCTGAGCCCACCGCCCTGCCACCGGGTAGGAAGTCCACAACGGCCGGCGCCGGAACGATCGTCGGCCGCAGACCCCGGGCGGGACGCCACGTACAGTTCGTGTCCATGAGCGATCCGAGCGCCGCGTCCCGCCCCGTTCAAGCCGTCGTTCTGGCCGGTGGCCAGGGCTCCCGGCTGCGTCCGTACACCGACGACCGGCCCAAGCCGATGGTCGAGATCCCCGGGACGGGGACGCCGATCATCGGCCATCAGCTGTCCTGGCTCGCCGACGAGGGCGTGACGGACGTCGTGATCTCCTGCGGCCACCTCGCCGAGGTGCTGCAGAAGTGGCTGGAGACCGCCGAGTTGCCCCTCTCCGTCACGACGGTCGTCGAGCGGGAGCCACTCGGACGCGGCGGCGGCCTCAAGTACGCCGCGGCACACCTTCCCCACCCCGACCAGCCCTGGTACGCGACGAACGGCGACATCTGGACGCGGTTCTCGCTGCGGGACATGGCCGATTTCCACACCGAGCGGGACGCCGTCGCGACCCTTGCGCTGGCGCGGCCCCGGCTGCCGTGGGGCGCGGTGCAGACCGACGGCTTCGGACGCATCACCGACTTCATCGAGGCACCGCCCTCGACCTTCGAGATCAACGCCGGCGTGTACGTCTTCTCCCCCGAGTTCGCCGGGCTGCTGCCGCACCGGGGGGACCACGAGCGGACGACGTTCCCCCACCTGGCCCGTGAGCGCCGGCTGGCCGGGTTCACGATCCCCCAGGGGTCGTACTGGCGGGCCATCGACACGGCGAAGGACCTGACGGAGGCGGCGAAGGAACTGGCGGCGACCGGGCGTTAGCCGCGCCGTGCGGCGTACGCCGGCTGCAGGCCCGTCGCGGCTCGTCGCGCAGTTCCCCGCGCCCCCGAGTCGGCCGGCGCCGAGAGCTCGGGCCGTTGCTTCCCGTCGGCGGCCGACCGCCCGTCGCGGCTCGTCGCGCAGTTCCCCGCGCCCCTTGGGGCCGACGCCCCCGACCCCGTTGCACCCCGTCGGCGGCTGACCGCCCGGCGTGGCTCGTCGCGCAGTTTCCCTGCGTCCCTTGGCTTCGCTCTCCCGAGCCCGTCGCGCAGTTCCCCGCGTCCCTTGCCCGCTTCGTCCTCCCGGCACTGCCGTAGCGCATCCGGGCTACCGCGACGGTGGATGCGGGAAGGCTGCCCGTGTGCTCCAGGCGACGACGAAGGCCGGTACGACGGAGATCAGCGCCGTCCACGGGAGCACCTCCACCGGGAAGGTGCTCAGCAGCCCCCCGGCCAGGGCTCCTCCCCCGATGCCCAGGTTGAACGCCGAGACGTACCAGGAGGACGCGGCGTCGGGTGCGGTGGCTCCCAGGCGCAGAACGCCCGACTGCAACGTCACCGGCAGCGCGGCGAAGGCGACCCCCCACAGGGCCACGGCCGCCACGGCGAGCGGCTGCACGCGGATGCTCGCGCCGAGCAGCACCAACGAGCCGGCCATCAGGGCGATGGTGCCGAGCAGGACGGTGTGCGGGCGACGGTCCACCAGGACTCCGCCGAGCCACGTCCCCAGGAAGCCCGCCAGCCCGTACACCGCCAGGAGCATGCCGGTGGCGCTCTCGCTGAAGGCGGCGGCCTCGTGCAGGAGGGGAGTCACGTAGGTGTACACGGTGAAGTGCCCGAGGACGAGCAGCGCGGTCGCTGTCACCATGCGTCGCAGGCCGGGCAGCCGCAGCGCGCCGCCGAGTCCTGTCGACCGCGGCGGGGCGGGGCGGTGGGGAATGCCGGGCAAGAGCCACTGGGCGGCGGCGAGCGCCCCGAGACCGAGCGCCGCCGCGGCGCAGAAGGCACCGCGCCATCCGACGACGCCGCCGAGGACCGTGCCCAGGGGAACACCCAGAACAAGGGCCGCCGAGTTCCCGGCGAAGACGGCAGCCGTGGTGCGGCCCGTGCGGCCGGGCGGGGCCAGCGCGACCGCGTATCCGGCGACGATCGACCAGAACACGCCGTGCGCCGTTCCGCACAGGAACCGGCCGATCGCCAGTACCGGGTAGCTCGCCGCGGCCGCGGAGAGCACGGTGCCGAGCGAGAAGACCGCGCTCACGGTCATGAAGAGGCGCTTACGCGGCCAGCCGCCGGCCCGGTGAGTGAGGGGAGCCGCCGTCAGGCCGACGGTGAAGGCGTACACGGTGACGAGCAGCCCCACCCGTGATCGCGCGACTCCCAGATCATCGCTGATCGGAGTCAGCAACCCGACCGGCAGCAACTCCGTGGTGACGACGACGAAGGTCGTGGTGGCGAGAACGAGCAGGCCGGCCCGACGCCGGTGCGGCGACGTCGAGGGCGGACCGGCCTGGTCCGTGAGCTGTGGTGCGCTCACGCCGACGTGTCGGGGAGCGTGGCGAGGAACTCGCGTACGTGGCGGAGCCAGGTCGCCCGGTCCGCCGGGTTCAGGATGTGCGCGGCGCCGGGCAGTTCGATCAGCCGGGCGCCCGGGATGCCGGCCGCCAGACGGTAGGAGCTCTCGGGCAGCACCAGCCGGTCGCCGGTCGGCGCCGCCACCAGGGTGGGGGCGGACACCTTCGCCAGATCGGCCCGGACGTCCACACGGGACACCAGGTCGAAGTGGTCCGACATGCCCGGCGGCATCGCGGCCAGAGTCCGGGCGACCGGCTCGTCGAGGGCCGCCGGTTCGAGGTCCGCCAGGTCCGCCGGGGACATGCAGGACAGGAGGGCGAGCCGTGCCACGTCCTCCCACTGCCCCGCCGCTGCCAGGGACTTGATCAGCCGGGCGGCGAGCGCCAGTACGGGGTCGGCGGCGGCGAAGCCGGCGGTGAGGACGAGGGCCCGGACACGGTCGGGGTGCCGGGTGGCGATCCGGACGGCGACGGCGCTGCCGAGGGACTCCCCGAGGACGGCGAACGTCTCCTGTCCGGCCGCGACGGCGGCCGCGACCAGGCGGTCGGCGAGGTCGTCCAGGCTCAGGGGCGCGACGGCCACGGCGGAGCCACCGGCCCCGGGGTAGTGCGGACCGACGAGAGTGTGGTCCTGGGCGAGATCGTCGAGGACGAGGCCGAAGTTCCCTTCGATGCTGCCGCCCGCACCGTGCGCCAGCAGCAGCGCGGGACCGCGCCCCCGCACGAGAACGTCGAGGGGAGAGGTGGGAAGCGTGTGATCAGTGCTCATGGCGCCGACGCTAAACTCCGACATCAGTGTCAGAGTCAAATCACGGCGCGGGAAGAGGAGAGCGGGAATGAGGCGACGGGCATGCGCATGAAGGAGATGGTGCGGCGCACCGGCGTCCATGAGCGGCTGCTGCGCTACTACGAACAGCAGGGACTCCTCACGCCCGGCAGACTGCCCAGCGGCTACCGCGTCTACGGCGAGTCGGACGTCGAGACGGTGCGCCGCATCCGCTGCCTGCTGGCGGCCGGCCTTCCGACCGCACTGATCTCCCAGGTTCTGCCGTGCATCCGGGCGGACGACGAGCGCCTCATGCCCACCTGTCCGGACCTGCTCGCCCGGCTACGCCGGGAGGGCGAGCGCATCACGCGCGCCATCGAGGACCTGCAGGCGTCCCACGCGATCCTCGACTCCATCATCGCCGCCGCGCCTGCCGAGGCCGCCGGAACCCCCACGTCGCCCGCCTAGCGTGAGAAGGCCCCGCATCTGTGTGATGCGGGGCCTTTCGGCGTGCTGGTCGGGGGTCAGCCCAGCAGGCCGCCCACCAGGCCCGGGCGGCCCGTGGAGGAAGAGCCTCCGGTGCCGGAGCCGCCGGTCGAGCCCGAGCCTCCCGTCGTCGTACCGCCGGAGGTGGGGCCGGTCGTGGTGCTCGGCGCCTGGTCCTCCGGGGTGGACTGCTGGGGCGGTGCCTGGCCCGCGGTGCCCTGGGTCTGGCTGGGGGAACCGCCGGTGACGGTGCCCGTGTCGCGGGTGGCCCCGGGCCGGGTCGTGGTGCCCGCGCTGGGGCTCGCCGAGCCGGCCGTGGCGCCCTGCGTGGGCGAGGAAGAGGCCGCCGGGGTCCGCTTCTCCTTGCGCTTGCCGGGCTCACCCGGGAGCGGGGAGCCCGGCAGCTCGTTGCGCGGGGCCTCGCCGGGGCCCGGGACGACCACCCGGTCGGCGTCCCGGACGGCGCCGCCGAGCAGCGACCCGACGAGCAGGGTGACGCCGGTGGCGATGGCGGTGACGAGCGCGCCGCGCCGCAGCACGTAGCGGCGCAGGTCCCAGATGTCGGCGCGGGGGCCGAGACGGCGCCAGGCACTGCCGGCCAGGCGGCCGTCGACGGAGTAGACGGGGGCGCCGGCGATGATCAGCGGGGACCAGGCGGCGAGGTAGATGATGTCGGGGGTCTCGTAGGCGGGGACGCTCTTCCAGCTGACCGTGACCAGCAGCGCGGCCGACAGCAGGGCGCCCAGGCAGGCGGCGACCCGCTGCCAGCAGCCCAGCACCGTCAGAACGCCGACGACGACCTGCGCGAAGGCGATGACCAGGCCGGCGCCGACGGGGTGCTCGAGGGCGAACTGGCGCAGCGGCTCGGCGACTTCCCACGGGTGCAGGGTGTTGAGCCACTTGACCATGGAGCCGCGCTTGCCGCCTTCGAAGTAGACGGGGTCGCACAGTTTGCCCATGCCGGCGTAGATGGAGATGAAGCCGAGGAAGACGCGCAGCGGGAGCAGGACGACGCCGAGGTTCATCCGGCGCCCGGGGTAGTAGGCGTGCCGGGCCGGGTCGTCGCCCTGCCGCTTGCCCCGGCGCCCGAGGCCGTCCGCTTCCGGGTCGGACTCCTCGAACTCGCCGTCTGTGTAGTCGGGTTCGTCGTAGGCGCTGCCGACCGTGCGCATGGGCGGCAGCAGCCGGGCGCCGTCGGCGGGCCGGTGCGTGCGCTGCGGGCCGACGACCGGGGTCTCGACGGTCTGGGCGAGGTCGCCCTCGTAGCCGTCGCCCGCGTAGCCCGCGCCCTGGTGTCCGGGGGCGTCGTGGTCCGGGCCCGCGCGGGAGATGACGCGGGTGGCTCCGGTGTCGGAGGCGGCCTCGTCGGCGTGGCGGACGCTCTCGTGCCGGACGGCCTGCAGGAGCCGGTGCGCGCCGGTGTCGTCGGGGGCGGATCTGCCGCTCCAGACGACGGGCCGGCGGCGGGCGGCGGCCCCGTCCGCCCCGCTCCTCACCTGGGGGATGCGGGCGGTGTCCTCGGTGGCGGTCAGATGCCGTGCGACCCGGGGGGACTGGACGCGACGCGTCGAGACGCCCAACTGCACGCGGAAACTCGCGTGATTGACGATGACCTGCGCCGGGTCGCTCGGCACCTTCACCATGCTCAGCGCGGGAGCGTCGTCGAGTCCCGACGAGCGGTCCCCCGTGGGTGTGCGGGGTGTTCTGGTGTCCACACTCATCTAACCGAGTGATGTCGCGTTAGGACACTGCTTTGACCCGCCGGATCTGTCCGGACCCCGTCAAGCTTGTCCTCATCGCCCCGATGACACCAGAATTACCCCGTACGGGTGAAGTTCCGGACGCTTGTTCAGCGGCGTCGGCGAGCCGCCTCGTACAGCACGATCCCGGCCGCCACACCGGCGTTGAGCGACTCGGCGCCACCCGGCATCGGGATCCGCACCCGGAAGTCGCAGGTCTCCCCGACGAGCCGGGACAGCCCCTTGCCCTCGCTGCCGACGACGATGACGACGGGTCCGTCCAGCGCCGCGAGGTCACCGAGCTCCGACTCGCCGTCGGCGGCCAGGCCGACGACCGCGATGCCGGCCTTCTTGTACGCCTCCAGGGCCCGGGTCAGGTTGGTGGCGCGGGCGACCGGGGTGCGGGCCGCCGTACCGGCGGACGTCTTCCAGGCACCGGCCGTCATACCGGCCGCGCGGCGCTCGGGGACGACGACGCCGTGACCGCCGAAGGCGGAGACGGAGCGGACGACCGCGCCGAGGTTGCGCGGGTCGGTGACGCCGTCCAGGGCGACGATCAGCGGGTCCTCGCCGTCGTCGTGGGCGGCGGCCACCAGGTCCTCGGGGTGGGCGTACTCGTACGGCGGGACCTGCAGGACCATGCCCTGGTGGTTGAGGCCGTTGGTCATCCGGTCCAGCTCGGGACGCGGGGCCTCCATGAGGTTGATGCCACCGCGCTCGGCGGCGACCTGGAGGGCCTCGCGCACCCGCTCGTCGTTGTCGATGAACTGCTGGACGTAGAGGGTCGAGGCCGGGACGCCCTCGCGCAGCGCCTCCAGCACCGGGTTGCGTCCGACGACCAGCTCGGACGTGCCCTTGCCGCCGCGGCCGCGCACGGTGGGCCGGCGGACGGCCTGCTTCGCCTTGGCGTTGGCGACGCGGTTCTTCTTGTGTCCCTTGCGCATCTCGGCGGGCGGCGTGGGGCCCTTGCCTTCCAGGCCCCGGCGCCGCTGGCCGCCACTGCCGACCTGCGCGCCCTTCTTGCCGGACATGCGGCGGTTGTTGGCTGCCATGACCTACCTGTCTCTGCTGTCGCCGTGAGGCGGTGAAGTGCGTACGTCTGTGAAGTGTGCCGCCCGGAGGCCCGGGCGGCACAATCGATCTTCCGGCCGCGGCCGGGCTAGCGCGGGCCGAGGCTCCAGCGCGGGCCCTGCGGGCTGTCCTCGATGACCAGGCCGGACTGGCCGAGCTGGTCGCGGATGGCGTCCGCGGTGGGCCAGTCCTTGCGGGCCCGGGCCGCCTCGCGCTGGTCGAGGACCATGCGCACCAGCGTGTCGACCACGCCGTGCAGGTCCTCGCCACGGTCGCCCTCCCCGGCCCACTGGGGGTCCAGCGGGTCGAGGCCGAGCACGCCGAGCATCGCGCGGACCTCGGCGAGCCGGGCCACGGCCGCTTCCTTGTCGTCGGCGGCCAGCGCGCTGTTGCCCTGCCGGACGGTGGTGTGCACCACGGCGAGGGCCTGCGGCACGCCCAGGTCGTCGTCCATGGCCTCGGCGAAGGCGAGCGGCACCTCGGCGGCGGGCTCGACGACACCGGCCTTCTCGACCACGCGCTGCACGAAGCCCTCGATCCGCGCGAACGCCGACTCGGCCTCGCGCAGCGCCTCCTCGCTGTACTCGATCATCGACCGGTAGTGCGGGGTGCCGAGGTAGTAGCGCAGCACGATGGGCCGCCAGCGCTTGACCATCTCGCTGACCAGGACCGAGTTGCCGAGCGACTTGGACATCTTCTCGCCGCTCATGGTGACCCAGGCGTTGTGCACCCAGTACCGGGCGAACTCGTCGCCGTAGGCCTTGGCCTGGGCGATCTCGTTCTCGTGGTGCGGGAAGACCAGGTCCAGGCCGCCGCCGTGGATGTCGAAGGCGGCCCCGAGGTACTTGTGCGCCATCGCCGAGCACTCCAGGTGCCAGCCGGGCCGGCCGCGTCCCCACGGCGTCTCCCAGTCGGGCTCGCCGGGCTTGGTGGCCTTCCACATGGCGAAGTCGCGCGGGTCGCGCTTGCCGGTGATGCCCTCCTCGGCGGGCTGCCGCATCTCGTCGAGGTCCTGCCGGGACAGCTCCAGGTACGAGGGCCAGGAGCGGACGTCGAAGTAGACGCTGCCGTCGGCCTCGTAGGCGTGCCCGCGCTCGATCAGGCCGCGCATCATCTCGACCATCTCGGTGATGTGGCCGGTGGCACGCGGCTCGTAGGTGGGCGGCAGGCAACCGAGCACGGTGTAGCCGTCGTTGAAGGCTCGCTCGTTCTCGTAGCCGATGGCCCACCAGGGGCGGTTCTGGTCGGCCGACTTGGTGATGATCTTGTCGTCGATGTCCGTCACGTTCCGCACGAACGTGACGTCGTAGCCGCGGTAGGCGAACCAGCGGCGCATGATGTCGAAGTTCAGCCCGGAGCGGATGTGCCCGATGTGCGGGGCGGCCTGCACGGTGGCACCACACAGGTAGATCGAGACGCAACCCGGCTGGAGCGGGGAGAAGTCACGGATCTGCCGGGCGCTGGTGTCGTACAGGCGAATAGTCACCCCTCCAGGGTAGTGGGCCCCGGGGTGTGCCCCGGGTACTTCACCTCGGGGCGTCCGGATTCGTGACATTGACAACGGGGAACGCCCCGAGCACCCGCTCTCAGCCCCCGCGTACGACCAGGGCCGTGGCCACCGCCATCAGCCCTTCCTCGCGGCCGGGGAAGCCCAGCCCGTCCGTCGTCGCGCCCGAGACCGACACCGGGGCCCCGGCCGCTTCCGACAGGAGCTTCTGCGCCTCGTCCCGGCGCTTGCCGATCTTCGGGCGGGGACCCACGACCTGCACGGCGATGTTGCCGATCCGGAAACCGGCCTCGCGCACGATGCGCGCGGCCTCCGTCAGGAGGGTGACCCCGGAGGCGCCCGACCACTCGGGGCGGCCGGTACCGAAGTGCTGCCCGAGGTCGCCGAGGCCGGCGGCGGAGAAGAGGGCGTTGCAGGCGGCGTGGGCGACGACGTCCGCGTCGGAGTGGCCGGCCAGGCCCGGGCCCGCGTCCTCCCACTTCAGGCCGGCGCACCACAGCTCACGGCCCTCCTCGAAGGCGTGGATGTCGGTGCCGATGCCCACCTGGGGCAGAACAGGCTGGTCAGAAGCCATCGTTGAGCCTCCTGCGGGCCAGGACCGCCTCCGCGAGGACCAGGTCCAGGGGACGGGTGACCTTGAAGGCCTCTTCGTGGCCGGGGACGGCCACGACCGTGAGGCCGAGCTGCTCGACCATGCCTGCGTCGTCGGTGACCTCGCCGGTCACCGTCTCGTGCGCCCGGACCAGCGTGGCCCGCTCGAAGCCCTGCGGGGTCTGCACCGCGCGCAGCAGGGCGCGCTCCGGCGTGGCGACGACCGGCTCCGGCTCGCCGGGGGTGCCGGCGGGCTCGACCTGCTTGACGGTGTCGGCGAGCGGCAGTGCCGGGACCACGGCCGGGGCGCCGTCCCGTACGGCCTCGATCACGGCGTCGACCGTGTCCACCGGCACCAGCGGCCGGGCCGCGTCGTGGACCAGCACGATGTCGTGGCCGGGCGGCAGCGCGTCCAGGCCGAGCCGCACGGACTCCTGGCGCGTCTGTCCGCCAGGGACGACGAGGAAGTCCGTCCGCTCGGGCAGGGCATGGGCGTCGAGCAGCGACCTGACCTCGGCGGCGCCGTCGGGCGGGGCCACCACGACGACCAGGCCGACGGCACGGGATGCGGCCATCGCGCGGACCGCGTGGATCAGCATGGGGGTACCGCCGAGCGCGCGGAGCGCCTTGGGGGCGCCGGGGCCCAGCCGGACACCACGTCCGGCGGCCGGGATCACGGCCGCCGTTCGGGCCACGGAGGGGCCGGCGGACGGCGAGGGGCGCGAATCGTCAGACATCGGTTCCTGTCAGGTTTGTGTGTCGGCCCGGCGTGGGTATGGCCTGGAGGAGTGCCGGGCGCGACGCGCTCGACCGGACCCTTCCGTGACGCCGGTCGAGCCGGCTGCCCGGGCCCGGCACCCCTGAACACCGGGGCGTGAGTGATAACACATCTCGGAGTGGCGGCGCATCGGCGCCGGGGTACGAACATGCCGCAGCGCCCGGCGACAGGAATTTCGTCATCGGGCACCGCGGCATTTCGATGTGCAGGCACGCGCTTGATCAGCTTCGACCAGCAGCCTTGATCAGCAGCTTCGATCGGCGCAGTGCGCTGAGCGACGGGCTTCGCCTCAGGAGGCGAGAACCTCGTCGAGCAGAGCCTCGGCCTTGTCCTCGTTGGTGTTCTCCGCGAGGGCGAGCTCGCTCACCAGAATCTGGCGGGCCTTGGCGAGCATGCGCTTCTCACCTGCGGAGAGTCCGCGCTCGCGCTCACGACGCCACAGGTCACGCACGACTTCCGCGACCTTGATGACATCGCCCGAGGCGAGCTTCTCCAGGTTTGCCTTGTATCGACGGGACCAGTTCGTGGGCTCCTCGGCGTACGGTGCGCGCAGCACCTCGAAGACCCGGTCCAGCCCGTCCTGACCGACCACATCACGCACGCCGACGAACTCCGCATTGTCCGCTGGCACACGTACCGTCAGGTCGCCCTGGGCGACCTTCAGCACCAAGTAGGTCTTGTCCACGCCTTTGATCTGGCGAGTTTCGATGGCCTCGATCAGCGCGGCCCCGTGATGGGGATAGACCACGGTGTCGCCAACCTTGAACGTCATGTGACAGGTACCCCTTCCGTGGCTATCCAGGGTAACACGGAAACTGCGGGTTCTGAATGGCGTTTTCGCAGGTCAGGGCATATCTCGGGGCTTGACAACTCCGACAGGGACGTGCTTCGGACAGGGATCGGAAGAAGGTATTCGCAGGTGGGAGCGGCTCTTCGGGGCGAGCGAAACGCGTACGTTACACACATCCGGAGCATCCTCCGGAGAGCCGAACGTCCCGAAATGTCCGGTTCCGTATGATCGACTTCCGCTACTCCGTTCGGCGGCCCGAGCCGGGTTCCGGTCGAATCAGAAATTGATCACGAGGTGCCACGACCGGCCGCCGGTGATCAATTCCGGGTCGGTGCGCGCATTCCTTCACGGAACATTTGCGGTGCCGTCCGGGTCTCTTATGTGAATGCCGGACGGACACCACACCAATGTGGCGCGGGAGCCATGTGTGACCCAGGTGGGATCAACGGTGCCGGGGGGTCGGGTGCGGCCGGACGAGGACGGCTCGGTAACCTAAGGCCCGCTGACAGACACTTAGAGCGGCTTTATCGGCCGCTCCGCTCGAGTCAAGGAGTTGCCGCCGCCGTGAGCAGCAGCCTTCGACGCGGCACTCTCGCCGCGGCCGCCATCGCGTTCTCGATCGCCTCGCTCGCCGCGTGCGGCGCCGGCAACGACGCCCAGACGCTGGAGATCAAGCCGGACAACGCGGCGACGAGCGTCGGTGACATCAAGGTCCAGAACGCGATCGTCATCACGCAGCCCGACCTCGAGTCGACCGGCCCCGCCGCGATCTCCGCGACCCTCTTCAACTCCGGCAGGACCGCCGAGACGCTGGAGTCCATCACCCTCCCGGGCACCGGCAAGACCGCCGAGCTCAAGCCCGCCAAGGGCGGCAGCCTCAGCATCCCGCCCGGCGGTTCGCTGGTGCTGGGCGGCAAGGACAACGCCACGGCGATGCTGCCGAGCAGCCGTGAGGCCGTGCAGGACGGCAACGCCCAGAAGGTCACCTTCACCTTCAGCAAGACGGGTGGCGTGAGCCTGCAGGCGTTCGTCGTGCCCGCCGAGCACTACTTCAAGGAGTGGGGCCCGACCGAGGTGCCGGCCGCGCCGGGCGCCTCGTCGTCCCCGTCCGGTTCGCCGTCGGGCTCGCCGTCCGGTTCCCCCGCCGAGGGTGAGTCGGGCGCCCCCGCGGGCGGTGAGACGCCGGGTGGCCACAAGGCGTCCGGCACGCCGACCGACGCGGCCTCCGCGAGCGCCGAAGCCGGGCACTGAGCAGACGCGACACGAAGGGCGGGGCCTCTCCCGGGAGAGGCCCCGCCCTTCGTGTCGTTCGTGTCGCCGTCGTACGCGGCCGGCTTACGGCTCGAACTTGTAGCCGAGGCCGCGGACCGTCACCAGGTAGCGCGGGGCGCCCGGGTCCGGCTCGATCTTGGCGCGCAGGCGCTTGACGTGGACGTCGAGGGTCTTGGTGTCACCGACGTAGTCGGCGCCCCAGACGCGGTCGATGAGCTGCATGCGGGTCAGGACGCGGCCGGCGTTGCGCAGCAGCATCTCCAGCAGGTCGAACTCCTTGAGCGGCAGGTCGATCTTGGTGCCGCCGACGGTGACCACGTGCCGGTCGACGTCCATGCGGACCGGACCGGCCTCCAGGGCCGCCGGGGTGACCTCCTCGGGCTCGCCGCGGCGGCGCAGCACCGCACGGATCCGCGCGACCAGCTCGCGCGAGGAGAACGGCTTGGTGACGTAGTCGTCGGCTCCTATCTCCAGCCCGACGACCTTGTCGATCTCACTGTCCTTGGCGGTCACCATGATGACGGGGACGTTGGAGCGGCCGCGCAGCTGGCGGCACACCTCGGTGCCCGGCAGGCCGGGCAGCATCAGGTCGAGGAGGACGAGGTCGGCGCCGTTGCGCTCGAACTCGTCGAGTCCGTCGGGGCCCGTGGTCGCGACCGCGACCTCGAAGCCCTCCTTGCGGAGCATGTACGACAGGGCGTCGGAGAAGGACTCCTCGTCCTCGACGACGAGCACTCGGGTCACGGAAGGACCTCCGGGGCGGGAAGCGTTTCGTACGCGTTCGATTCGGGGGATTCAGGGGTGGACCGCCCGGCCTCCTCGTCGAGGCCCGCGCCTCCTGCGCGTGTCTCTCGGGCGGGCTGATGTGCGCCGCGGGCCGCGCCGGCCTCGGGCAGCCGCAGGGTGAAGGTGGAGCCCTGGCCTTCGGCGCTCCACACCGTGACCTCCCCGCCGTGCGAGGCGGCCACGTGTTTCACGATGGCCAGCCCGAGTCCGGTGCCGCCGGTGGCACGGGAGCGGGCCGGGTCGACGCGGTAGAAGCGCTCGAAGATGCGCTCCTTGTCCTTGTCGGAGATGCCGATGCCCTGGTCGGTGACGGCGATCTCGATGTGGTCCCCGCCGGGGGCGTTCACACCGCGGGCCGCGATGCCGACGCGGGTGCGGGCGGGTGAGTAGTTGACGGCGTTCTCGACGAGGTTGCCGAGTGCGGCGGCGAGCTGGCCGCGGTTTCCCCAGACGCGCAGGTCGGCGGTGCCTCCCGCGGCCATGGTGATCTGTTTGGCGCCGGCCTGGTGCCGGCAGCGGTCGATGGCCTCGGCGACCAGTTCGTCGACGCGGACCGGCTCGGCGTCCTCCAGCGGGTCGTCGTTCTGCACGCGCGAGAGGTCGATGAGCTCCTGCACCAGGCTGGTGAGCCGGGTGGCCTCGATCTGCATGCGCCCGGCGAACCGCTGGACGGCCTCGGGCTCGTCGGAGGCGTCCATCACGGCCTCGGAGAGCAGCGAGAGGGCTCCGACCGGCGTCTTCAGCTCGTGGCTCACGTTGGCGACGAAGTCGCGGCGGACCGCTTCGATGCGGCGGGCCTCGGTCAGGTCCTCCACGAGCAGCAGCACCAGCCGGGAACCGAGCGGCGCGACCCGCGCGGAGACGGCCAGGGCCTCTCCGCGTCCGGTGCCGCGCCGTGGCAGGTCCAGCTCGACCTGCCGTATCTCGCCGTCCCGCCGGGTGTCCCTGGCCATCTGCAGCATCGGCTCTACGGCGAGCTTGCCGCCGCGGACCAGGCCGAGGGCGTACGCCGCCGAGCTGGCCTTGACCACGGCGTCCGCCTCGTCGAGGACGACGGCGGACGACCTGAGGACCGACAGGACCGTGTCCACGCCCGGCGGGAGCACCGCGTCGGTGTGCAGGGAGCTACGGGTGGGGCGCTTCTGCTCGCGCTCGCTGAAGCGGAACGCCAGCATGGCGATGACACCGGTGAGCACCCCGGCGATCGCTGCCGCTGCGGCGACCGCCGCGTTCACGTCCATGCACCCAGGTTAGGCATGGCTCGGGCACCCTCCACAGCCGTCGGGGTGCGAGCTCGAACACTCGTCGCCCAGAGTTCACCTTGGAGCCAGTATTGGTTCATTTGGGATGCCGGAAACGGACGCGTACGGGGCGGAACGTGGGAGCGTGGGGTTCGGACCGCCGGTAATACGACGGTCGTACCGCCGGTCGTCCGGTGGGCCCCGGCCCTTGGACCCCCGACTGAGACGCACGAGAGGGAAAGCCTGATGCGGGACGCGTACCACGAGGAACTGGACTCGATCGGCGACAGCCTGGTGGAGATGGCCCGGCTGGTCGGGTCGGCGATCGGGCGCGCCACGACCGCCATGCTCGACTCCGACCTGAAGCTGGCCGAGAACGTCATCGAGGCCGACCAGCGGGTCGACGAGCTCCAGCACGAGCTGGAGGCCCGGGCCATAGCCCTGCTGGCGCGGCAGCAGCCGGTGGCGACGGACCTGCGCATCGTCGTCACGTCGCTGCGGATGTCGGCCGACCTGGAGCGCTCGGGCGACCTCGCCCAGCACGTGGCGAAGCTCGCGCGCCTGCGCTACCCGGACCGCGCGGTCCCGAGCGACCTGCACGCCACCATCCTGGAGATGGGCCAGCTCGCGCAGCGTCTGATGGCGAAGGCCGCCGAGGTCATCATCACCAAGGACGTCGACCTGGCGCTGCAGCTGGAGCAGGACGACGACGAGATGGACCTGCTGCACCGCACGCTCTTCCAGCACCTGATGGACGACCGCTGGAAGCACGGCATCGAGACGGCCGTGGACGTCACGCTGCTCGGCCGCTACTACGAGCGGTTCGCCGACCACGCGGTGTCGGTCGCCAAGCGCGTGGTGTACCTGGTGACGGGCGAGCACGCCGACGAGCTCCAGGCGGATGTGCAGCCGGAGATCCAGGCGGCCCCGGGGGCGGAGAGCGCCTGACGGGTACGGGCCGGGGGTCCGGCCCGGGTCCCGGGTTCGGCTGAGGCCGGCGGGCGCGGGCCCCGGTGCTCGGCCAGGGACGGCGGCCGCGGGCCCCGGTGCTCGGCCAGGGACGGCGGCCGCGGGCCCCGGTGCTCGGCCAGGGACGGCGGCCGCGGGCCCCGGTGCATGGGTGTGGCCTCTGGAAGCGGGGTCGGGGCCGGCCGGGGCGCGAAGGCGCCTCAGTGCGCCGTTGATGCGCCCGGCCGGGCGGGCATCCAATGGGCACAGGCACCAGCCTCGAGGAGGGACCCATGGCCGAATCCCCCAGCACCACGCCCGACCCCGCCCGGCAGCGTGAGACCGAGCAGCCCGCCGAGATCAGGAGCCTGCCCCTGATCGCCGCGTGCGGCTGCGGCTCGGGCTGCGGCTGCGGGTGTCAGTCGGGCAGCCCCTGCCAGTGCGGCTGACGCCGGCACTTCGTTCTCCGTACGACCTGTGGGGCCCCGGCCGTGTCGCCGGGGCCCCTCGTCGTGAGGTCGCCCGGCCGGCCGTACGGGCGGAGCATGAGAGGTAGGCAAGGAAGGAGGCGCGAGGCATGCCCAAGTTCATGGATGTCCATCGCGGCATGGAGGGCATCACGGAGGAGCAGCTGCGTGAAGCCCACAACGCGGACCTCGCGATAGAGAAGGATGAGCAGGTCCACTTCGAGATGGCCTGGGCGGATCCGGAGTCCGGCCACGTCTACTGCCTCTCCGAGGCCCCCTCGGCCGAAGCGGTCCAGCGCATTCACGAGCGCGCCGGTCACAAGGCCGACGAGGTGCACCCCGTGCCGTTGACGGTGCGGTGACCTGCCCGGCCCGCGGTTCCCGGCGTCGCGTCCCCGCCCGCCGGGTGCCGCGGGAAGGGGCTCGTCAGCGGCGCCGGCCGGTGTTGAGGCGGGCCGCCTGGCGGGTCAGATAGTCGCGTTCGGCGAGGTCGGTGGCCCTGTGTGCCGCCTCGGCGTACAGCCGCGCCGCCTTTTCCGGATCGCCGTCTCGTTCGTGGAGATAGGCCGCCACCGCTTCGTAGCGGGGCAGCGAATCGTCCAGCGCGGCGAGCGCCGCGAGACCGGCGCGCGGTCCGTCGGCCTCGCCCACGGCCACCGCCCGGTTGAGCCGGACGACCGGGCTGTCGGTGAGGCGCGCGAGTTCGTCGTACCACTCCACGATCTGCACCCAGTCGGTCTCCCCGGCGGTGGGCGCGTCGGCGTGCAGTGCCGCGATGGCGGCCTGGGCCTGGAACTCGCCCAGCCGGTCGCGGGCGAGGGCCGCCTGGAGGATCCGGACGCCCTCGGCGATCAGGCGCGTGTCCCACCGGCCGCGGTCCTGCTCGGCGAGCGGCACCAGGCCGCCGTCGGGCGCGGTACGCCCGGCGCGCCGGGCGTGGTGGAGCAGCATGAGCGCGAGCAGCCCCGACACCTCGGGGTGGTCGATCACGACCGCGAGCTGCCGGGTGAGCCGGATGGCCTCGGCGGCCAGGTCGAGGTCGCCGGAGTAGCCCTCGTTGAAGACGAGGTAGAGGACGCGCAGCACGGTCGCGACGTCGCCGGGCTGGTCGAACCGTATGCCGGAGACGGTGCGCTTGGCGCGGCTGATGCGCTGCGCCATGGTCGCCTCCGGCACCAGGTAGGCCTGGGCGATCTGCCGGGTGGTGAGCCCGCCCACGGCGCGCAGGGTGAGCGCGACCGCGGACGACGGTGTCAGCGAGGGGTGGGCGCACAGGAAGTACAGCTGGAGCGTGTCGTCCACGTCGGACGTGGGCCCGGGCGCCGGTTCCTCCTCGACGAGGTCCTCACGCCGGCGGCGGGCGCTGTCCGCCCGCGCCTGGTCGAGGAACTTGCGCCAGGCCACGGTGACCAGCCAGCCCTTCGCGTCCCGCGGCCGCTCGGCCGGCCAGACGCGGAGCGCCTCGATCAGCGCGTCCTGCACGGCGTCCTCGGCCGCCGCGAAGTCGGCTCCGCGGCGGACGAGGATGGTGAGCACGCCGGGGGTGAGGCTGCGCAGCAGTGCCTCATCCATGGACGGAGCACTCCGGAATGGTGGGCGGGGCGGTCAGGAACGGGCGCACCTCCAGCCACTCGTGGATCGGCTTCCCTCCCGCCCCGGGGGCCGCCGAGAGTTCCCCGGCCAGCTCGACGGCACGGTCGTAGCCGTCGACGTCGATGATCATCCAGCCGGCGATGAGGTCCTTGGTCTCGGCGAACGGCCCGTCGGTGACCGGCGGACGCCCCTCACCGTCGTACCGGACCCAGGCCCCCTCGGGGGCCAGCGCCTGGCCGTCGACGAATTCGCCGGTCTTCTCCAGACGCGCCGCGAAGTCGTTCATGTACTGGATGTGGGCCGAGATCTCCTCGGGCGTCCACTGGTCCATCGGTACGTCGTTGACCGGGGACGGGGCGCCTCGGTAGTGCTTGAGAAGCAGGTACTTCGCCATGGTGGTTCTCCTCGGTGCCGGTGCGGCCCATCCTGGCCGCTTGCACCCCGGGGACGGAGCCGGACGCGGGTTCTCGACATCGCCTCCGAAGTTTTTTTCCGGCAGCTTCTGCGAGGAGTCCGGCCGGGGGATGCTCACTGCCCGACGCGGCCGTCGATCCGTTCGCGCAGGAGGTCGGCGTGGCCGCAGTGCCGGGCGTACTCCGCGATCTGGGCGACCAGGATGTCGCGCAGCTGGACCTGCCCGCCGGGTTCGGGGCCGTAGTCGGAGAAGCCCGTGTTGCGCGTGCCGAGGTCGGTGACACCGGCGAGGAAGCGGTCGGTGCGCTCGGTCTCGGCACGCCACTGCCGCCAGGCCTCGTCCACGA
Organism: Streptomyces sp. NPDC056373; assembly: GCF_042262425.1. Lineage (NCBI taxonomy): Bacteria > Bacillati > Actinomycetota > Actinomycetes > Kitasatosporales > Streptomycetaceae > Streptomyces > Streptomyces sp. NPDC056373. The sequence goes on along the minus strand of NZ_JBHJPX010000017.1, from coordinate 114,758 downwards.
CCGCCTGGTCGGCGACGGCACCGTTGAAGTCACCGTCCCGGTCGTCCTCCGTGCGGTACAGCTTCGGCACGTCCTCGCCGGCCATCACCCGGCGGAGGTGCCGCTCGTCCTCGGTCACGTGCCGCACCAGTCCGAGCAGGGACATCGTGGACGGCGGGACGGATCGCCGGGCCATCTGCTCGGCGTCCAGGCCCGCGCACTTCATCTCCAGGGTGAGGCGGTAGCTGCGCAGGTGGTCGAGGAGGATGCCGCGTTCGTCGACCGGCTGTTCGTCGGTCTCACGCGGGTCGTCGTCGGGGTCGACCCACATGTCGGGGTAGACGGTCGCCCGTGTCCACCGAGTCGGGTCCGCTGCCGCGGGCGTCGCTGCTTCGCCGGTGTGCTCGCCTGAGACCATGCGGGCATGGTGGACGCAGTGGGGCGGGCCCGCCACCGAATATCGAGGTTCCGGCCGGCCCACCGGACTCCGAGACGTCAGCCGGCCTGTGCGTCCGGCGGTGGGATCTCCGGTTCGGGCTGAGGACCTCAGGCACCCGGTCCGGGCCGGGCAGGACCGACGGCGTTCCGGCAAAAGCTCCCGAAATGACCGTGATGCGCAATCCGCTCTGGCAGAGTCGATGCCTGTTCAGGGGCGCGAAGCGCGTGCCCCGCCCGCCCAGCGACCCGGGGAATGCCATGAGCGACGCACCGAGCGACTCCGGACGGCACACGGACCCGGGTCACAGCACCGCCGTCCCGCCCGCGTGACATCCACCGAGCAGCGCGCCGAGGGCGCGGGGCCGTTCACCACCCGGCTCACCTGGCACCTCCCCGGCGGCGGCACCGCCGTATGGGAGTCACGGCTCGCCCGGCGGCGCGGCGTCCTCGCGGTCCGGCAGGCCGGCGCAGCGGCCGGCCGGCACACCAGTGCCGACGATCTCGCCCTCGGCCGCATTCGCCGGCTCAACGCCATCGCCGCGGCCGCCTTCGTCATCGGCGGCCTGCTCTTCGCGGCCGGTGCCGGTGTCGCCCAGTTCGGCTCCGGCGACGCCACCACCTGCGCCTCGATCTACTTCACCGGCGGGCTGTTCTTCACCACCGGCGGCTACGTCTCGCTGCTCCAGGTCGTCAACGCGCCGCGCCACATCCCCGGCGGCGAGGGCCGCCTGGTCACCCGCGGCTGGCGCTGGTGGAGTTACGAGCCGACGCGGGTGGACTGGCTGAGCACGTTCGTCCTGTTCGTCGGGACGCTGGTGTTCGGCGTCGACCTGCTGGACTCCTTCCTCCAGGGGCTGAGCGTCCAGCAGACCAACCGGCTGATCTGGGTCCCGGACGTGATCGGCTGCATGCTGTTCCTGATCTCCGGCCACCTCGCCTTCGTCGAGATCTGCCACGGCCCGCGGCTCTGCCCGGGTTTCCGCAGTCTCGGCTGGTCGATCGTCGCCGTGAACCAGCTCGGCTCCGTCCTCTTCATGGTCTCCGCACTCGCCGCCTACACCCGCCCCGCGACCGCCGGCCTCGCCAGCGCCGGCGTCGCCAACTGGGGCACCCTCCTCGGCGCCGTGTGCTTCGCCGTGGGCGGCCTGCTCCAGTTCGGCGAACGCCCCTGAGGCGGAGCGGGCCGGCCGGGTCGTGCACGTCCGTCGTCCGCCCGCCCCCTCCCTTCCGGCCCGCCTGCCCCTCCCTTCTCGTCCGCCCGTCCCCTCCCTTCTCCTCCGCTACGTCCGGTCGAACGCCGCGAAGACGGCCAGGCACAGGGTGAGGCTCGCGGCGAAGGCGATGCCGCAGCGGGACAGGGCCGCCGGCACCGCGGCTCCCTCCCAGCGGGCGAGGGCGAAGGCGATCGCCGCGGCGACCACGGAGAAGAGGACGGCCACCGCCAGCGCGAGGAGCAGGAACGCCGGGAAGGTGTGGTTCATGAGGCACCGCCTGGGTCGTGTGGTGTCGGGGAATTACGACGATCCCCGGGCGGAACCGCAGGTGGGACGGTTGGATGTTTCTCCGGTGACAACAGGGGGTTGTCCGGCGAACAAACCACGGGGGAGAACGAGTGGCAGGCGAGAGGAAGCGGGCGGGGCGGCCGTGGGGACCGGCCCGCGGCTCGTGCGTCGAGATCAACGAGCTGGTCGCTCTGGTGCGGTCCTGGCTCGACGAATCCGCTGTGTCCGTCCGGGAGTTGCACGCGCGGCTCACTCCCGAGCACTTCGTCGCCGGGGCCGTGCCCGAGTTACGCCGGTTGCGTGACCGGCTGGCCGGCGAGTCGCTGGAGTGGGATCTCGTCGAGGCCGTGGCCGACGTGTGCTTCCCCCACGAACCGGCCGATCGCGCCCGGCGACGCCTCGGGGAGGCGAGGGCGCTGTGGGACAGGGCGGGCACGAGTCCCACGGTGGTCGCAGAGACGCAGGAGCTGGTGCCGGCCCGGGAGTTACTGGAGGCCAAGGACCGCACCATCGAGGTCCTCCAGGAGATGCAGCGCGCCCGCCAGGCCTACGAGGCAGGCGAACACGGGCGGCAACAGGCCCTGTCGATCGCCACGTTGCTGTTCGTCATGCTCGGACAGGCCCAGGCGAAGGTCGCCGAACTGCGGCGCCGACTCGACGCGCTGGAGTCGGTGACGGTCGAACCGGGCGACGGACAGGGGGTGATGGAGCTTCTCTCCCGGGCCCAACGGCAGGAGACCGACCTGCGCGAACAGCTGGTTCGCGCGGAGCGGGAGCGGGGCATCGCCCAGCAGGTCGCCGACCACGCGGCACGCCGTATCCAGCAACTGGAGGACGAGCTGGCGGAGTTGCGGCTCCGCATGGGGGAGGACGGGCCCCTGGGGACCCAGGAGGCGGCGCCGCCGCTGTCCCAGCCCGACCTGCACACGCTCAGTCGTGACGACGCCGCGCTCGACGACGTGGACCGTGCGCTGGACAAGGCACGCGCCGTTCTCGACGAGGAGCACGAGGCCGTTCAGCAGGCGGCCGACGAGGTGGGTTACTGGTCGTCGCCCTCGGTTCCCTCTGGTCCCTCCGGTCTCCCTGGCCCCTCTGGTCCCTCCGGTCTCCCTGGCCCCTCTGGTCTCTCCGGTCTCCCTGGCCCCTCTGGTCTCTCCGGTCTCCCTGGCCCCTCTGGCCCCTCTGGTCTCTCTGATCCCTCTGGCCTCTCTGTTCCCTCCATCGCCTCGGCTGCTCCGCCGGAAACCGGTGTGTCCGTGCCCGGGCGGGTCGGGCGGGCCCCGGGAGGACCGCCCCCCGGGTTGTCCGGAACAACCCCGGACAACCCGCCGACCAGCCCGCCGACCAGCCAGGAGACGTCCTTCCCCGCGCTCGAATCCCCGCGGCCCCCGGCCGCCGACCCCCAGGGCGACATCTCCGAGGCGGCCCACCGGATCACCCGGGGCAGGGATCCCGAGGACATCGTGAAGCGGCTGTGCCGGGCCGTCGTCCCCACCGTCGCCGACGCCGTCATGGTCTATCTGCGGGACCCGATCCCGACGGGCGACGAAGAACACGTGGGCCCGCTGGTGCTGCGGCTGCAACAGGTGCACCCCCTCCACGCCGGCGGGGGTGCCGAGCGGTGCGAGGTACGCCCCGGCAGCGCGCTCTTCGACGTACTGAACGGGGCACTGCCGGTCGGTGGCGACTCGCCCGTCGGCGGGGCCGCGCTGCCGGAGCTGCTCGGTGCGGGGCACGAGACACCCGGCGGAGGCCACACCGTCCTCGTGCCCCTGCACGGGCGCAGGCGCGTCATCGGCACCGCCGTCCTCCTGCGCCACCCCGCCGAGCAGGCCTTCCAGGACGCCGATCTGTCGGTCGCCGCCGAGTTCGCCACCCGCAGCGCGCTCGCCATCGACAAGAGCCACAATCTGCAGGCCGCGGTCCTGAACCTGCACATCGCCCGCAGCCTCGCGGACACCCTGCAGATCGTCGCCGACGGCATCGTGACCGGTCTCGGCTGGGAGTTGGCGTGCGTCAACCTCGTCCGCCCGGACGGCGATCTCCTGGTGGCCTCCCTCGCGGGAAACCCCGCCGCCGAGGCCCTCATCGCCGGCCGTGTCGGCTCGCGCGAGTCCTGGGACCGCCGCCTCGGCATGGGCGAGCGCTGGGGCGAGCTGGTGTTCATCCCGCACACCGAGGGCTGGGTCCTCGACGACGACGACGTCCCGCAGTGGTACACCGACGGCCCCGCCCCCCGCCTCCCGGACGAGTGGCACCCCTCCGACCGCCTCTTCGCGCCGATGTACGCCCGCAGTGCTTCCGGCGCATCCCAGGGTGAACTGATCGGTGTGATCTCCGTGGACCGGCCCCTCACCCGCCGCCGTCCCGGGCCGGACGAGCGACGCGACCTGGAGGAGTACGCCTTCCAGGCCGCCATCGCCATCAGCAACGCGCGTCTGCGTACGAACATGCAACGCGCACTGGTCAGGATGGAAAGGGAGCAGCAGACACTGCGGGCCAGCGAGGAGTCGTTCCGGCAGGCGTTCGAGTACGCGCCCAGCGGCATGGCGATCGCCGAGATGGGCGGCGACAGTCACGGCCGCATCCTCCGGACGAACGACGCGCTGTGCCGCATGCTGGGCCGCCCGGCCTCCGCCATGCGCCGCTACTCGTTCTCCGACCTCGTCCACCCCGAGGACATCGGCACCCTGCTCCGCACCGGCGCCGAGGGCGGACGCGCGGAACTGCGCCTCGGGCGCCGCGACGGGACGTACCTGTGGGTCTCGCTGCGCAACAGCGTGGTCGCGGAAGCCGCCGACGGCCCGCGCTTCCTCCTCACCCACGTCGAGGACATCGAGGAGCGCAAGCGCCGCGAGTTCGTTCTCACCCACCGCGCCTCGCACGACGATCTCACCGGCCTGCCGAACTCCTCCGAGCTGCACGCCCGCATCGAGGCCCGGCTCTGCGCGCGTCCGGAGCAGGGGCCCGACGCCGTGGAGGGGGTCGTCGAGGCCGTCGACCTGTACCCCGGCCACGCCGCCGGTACCGCGATGCCCCACACCCATGTCCGGGCCCCCGTGGGCGACGGCAACACACACGGCCTGGCCGTGTTGTTCTTCGCCCTCCGCGACTTCAAGGCGATCAACACCCGTTTCGGGCACGACGCGGGGGACGGCGTCCTCGTCGAGGTCGCCCGACGGCTCCATCAGGCCGTACGCGACGGCGACACGGTCGCCCGTTACGGCGGTGACGAGTTCGTCGTCCTGGCCGACGACCTGGGCCCCGCCGACGCGCACACCGCCGCGGCCTGGATGCAGTCCCGGATCCATCTGCCGATCCCCCTGGGCGACCAGACGGTGCGCATGCACGCGGGTGTCGGCATCGCGTGGGCCCAGTGCGGGACGGCTCCCGGCGACATCCTGCGCGCGGCACGGGAATTCGCGTCGTGAGGGTGGCTGCGTACGGATGCCCCCTTGTCCGGCTTGGACGACAATGGATGCATACACGGCTTCTCTACTGTGAAATGAGGGAAGACAGTGGCTCTCAACATGTACTTGACCGACGCGCAGGAGCAGGCGTTCAAAGAGAACGCCGACGACATCGTGAAGCTGGAACCTCAGCTGGACGAGGTGCACGCGAGGGCCGTAGCCCGCCTGGAGGGCGCGGGGTTCACGGACGTACTCAACTGCCTGGCCTGCAGCGCGTGCGAGGGATGGACCCATGGCGACGACGGCAAATGCGGCAACTGCCCCCATGGCTTCTTCGCGCACAACGTGAAGTAGCGGTGGTGGTCGACGAAGTGCGGGCGCGTCGCCGGCTCCTCGTATGAGCCGACGCCGCGCTAGGACGACGCGAGGTCGGTGACGAGCCCGGGGGTTGCGACGCGTATCGGGTGCCGGAAGGCTTCCGCGGCTGTCTCCTGTGCGGCTTTCGGGTCCGTGCCCGGCCACAGGTGGGTGAGCATGAGTCCGGCAGCGCCCGCCCGGTCGGCGTACTGGCCGGCCAGGCGCGCGGTCAGCAGGTACGGTGCGTCGGCGGTCGGTACCTCGTGGATGTAGGTGGCTTCCGACAGCAGCAGGTCGGCGCCTTGAGCGAGGCGCAGGATGTCGGGGCTCGACCCCGTGTCCCCGGTGTAGGCGAGCACGGCTTCCGGTGTGGTCAGCCGTATGCCTGCGTTGGGCACGAAGTGCGGGAGGAGCCAGGTGTCGGTTCTGAACGGACCGATGCCGAACCGGTCGCCCGGCCGGAACTCGCGAAGGTGGTACGCCCCTGCGAGCATGCTCGGTTTGTCGAGCGCGAGAACGGCGTCGGCGGCGCCGTGGGGCGCATACACGGGCAGCGCCGCCGGTGGCGTGTCACTCAGGCCCCGGGCACGCAGGAGAGGGTTGAGGTCGGCGCAGTGGTCGGGGTGCCCGTGGCTGATCAGCACGGCGTCGACGGCGTCGACGGTGCTGTGCTCGAGCAGGCGTGGCAGCGTGGCGTACCCCGGGTCGATGAGCAGACGGAAGCCCGAGTGCTCGACGAGGTAGCCGCTGCATGCCTGGACCGCGGTGGGCCACGCTCCACAGCCGCCTAGAACGGTCAGTCGCATGCCAAGGGACAGTAGCCGCCCCGCTGTTGGGATGAGCAGCCATTTCCGGGCATGGACGCGACCTGGTGTCCGACTCCGTGAGACGGCGTCGCCGGTTCGGACGGCGCCATGGCAGCACGCCCCTGCCGGCGCAAGTGGCTATCAAGCCGTAGGGAAATCCCGACAGTTCACGCACGCCGACCAGTGAGCGTGAACTCTCAAGTAATCTCGCCGGGCGCCCCGATTCATGGCCTCCCCACCCCCCCCCCATTTCCCCGGAGACCCCACGCCATGTCCGCTGTGACGAACGCGCCCGACTCCGGCTCGCCGGACACCCGATGTACCTCGCCCGGCTGCTCCCCGACCGGCCGCACGACCCCCACCCCACCCACCGTCCTGATGGACGACCAGGCACTCGCCGGCTTCCTCGACGTGGCTGCCAGTGAGTACCAACTCATCACGCCCGAGGCCCCGTTACCCTGCTTCGCGCTCCTGCTCGGCAGTGCGGAGGCGACGACGTACCACGTGCGGCGCATCGCCTTCGGCCGCAACGCCCGCACCCGGGACCCGGCGGCCGTCCAGGAGTTCCGCGAGGAGATCGTGCCGAAATTCGGGTCGGCCTACGAGAACGAGCACCGCGGCTGGTGGGTGGATTCCCACGACCTCCTGCGGGCGTCCCGCGAGGCCGATGCCCTGGGGATTGATCTCCTCGGCTCCATCCACATGCACCCGGACTGGCACCGCCTGGGCCCGCCGTCGGAACGGACCCGGACACTCAGCGAGCGCCCGACCCCCATGGACCGTCACCTCTTCGGCCGGACCGGGTGGCCCCTGAACCTCATCTGCTACCTGGAGCGCCGGGGAGGCGAGTTCTACCACGCCCTGGGCGCCTGGGCCCCGCCGTGCCGGCATTCCGCCGAGGGCGCCGACTGCCCCGAGATCGACCTGCGTATCCGTACGAGTTCCCTGACGAAGGCGTGAGAGCGATGCAGCAGCCCGATGAAACGAACGCCCCTGCCCACGACGGCACCGAGGACGACACCCGCGCCATCCGTGCCCTGTGGGCCGACATGGCCCGCGGCTGGGCGGCGGGTGACGCCGCCCTCTTCGCCGCGAGCTTCGCGGAGGACTGCGACTTCACGACCGTACGAGGCGACAAGCCACTCGGCCGGTCCGGCATCGCGGCGGGGCACGACGCCCTCTTCCACGGCCCGTACGCCGGAACCGTCCTCGACGCACGTGTCGTGGCCGTCCGCTTCCTCCGCCCCGACCTGGCCACGGTGGAGGCGGAGTCGACCATCAACGCCCCGGACGGGAACCCGCTGATCACCACGCACGCGCTGGCCGTCGTGGAACGGACGGCGCAGGGCCACTGGTCGATCAGCGCGTTCCACAACATGGTCCCCGCGCCCCGCCCGCCGCAGCCGGGCCCCGCCCCGGACCGGAAGGAAACCCCCGTGGGCGAACCCACCGCCGCCCGGCCCAGAGTCCGCCACCTGGCCATCGTGGCCCGGGACCCGGAGAAGCTGGCCGAGTTCTACTCCTCGGTCTTCGCGATGGAACTCTTCCACCGCGATCCGGACGGAAGCTGCTTCCTCTCCGACGGATACTTCTCCCTCGCCCTGATCAAGCACCGGCTCGACGGGGAGACCCCGGCCGGTTTCAACCACTTCGGCTTCCACATCGAGGACACGGCGGCCACCACCGGGGCCCTGGTGGCGGCCGGCACCCCGAAACCGGCCGAACGCTTCACCGACCGCCCCTTCGCCGAGTACCGCGCCATGGACCCGGAGGGCAACTGGTTCGACCTCTCGGAACACGGCTTCGGCGGCCCGCGCCCGCCGTCGGACTCCACCGGCTCCTGAACAGCGACCGGCAGGCTCCGTAGCGGCGGGCAGGGCCGCTCGGGGCGGCTCGGTCAGCGCTGGAAGGGCATCGTCGAGCAGTTGGACGTGGTCGGCTTGCCCTTCAGGCGGTCGGTGAGCCAGGAGATCGCCGCTCCCTGGTCGGTGACGAGCGGAGCGAGGTGGTTGGTGAGGATCCGGTCACCGAGGTTGGGCAGGTCGACGGCCCTGTAGGTGACGTCGCCGCCCTTGCGGCACCAGTCCACGGCCAGTCGGCGGGCCTGGGCGTGCGGAACGATGTCGTCCTGGACGCCGGTGGCCACCCGGACCGGACCGGCCGGCTTGAGCGTCCCGATGCGCTGCTCGTCGAGGACGGCCTGGGCGCGCGGATCGGAAGCGATGATCTCGGCGACGGACTTGCCGCTCTTCGTCCACGCGCTGCTCCGGGCGAAGCCGTAGCGGGTGATCGCCTCGCCGATGCACATGGTCGAGGTGTCGGCGAGGGCCTTGCGTCCGGCGTCGTTGAGGTTCGCCTCGGCGGCGTCCCGCATGTCGGGGTACGCCTGGACGAAGCCGTTGATCGCCCAGCCGAGGGCGGCGGCCAGAACGCTGCCGTCGATGCCCTTCATGGTGGCGGTCAGGTCGGCGGGCGGCGCGCCCGCGTAGGTGCCGGCCAGGTGGACGTCGGGCGCGTAGGCAGCCTGGAGTTCGGCCGCCGACGCGGTGGCACCGCCGCCCTCGCTGTAGCCGTACAGGCCGACGCGGGAGCCGGAGGCCAGGGACGTGCCGGGCAGAGCGCGCGCGGCACGGACGGCGTCCAGCACCGCGTGCCCCTCGTCCACGCGGTTGACGTAGGTGTGCAGGCGGTCGGTGGCGCCCAGGCCGACGTAGTCGGTGACGACGACGGCGGCTCCGGTGGCGAGGAGACGGTAGATCGCGAGGTTGTCGTAACCGACGGACACCGTTTGCCCGTTGACGGTGAGCGGGTGCTGCAGGGCGTACGAGGGCGCGCACTGGTCGCCCTGGCCCATGGTTCCCGAGGCCACCGCCACCAGCGGGCGGGGCCCCGAGCCCTCCCACTTCGCGGACGGCTCGATGTAGGCGCCGGTCACCGCGACGGCCCGGCCGTCGGAGTCGGTGGACTTGTACATCAGCCGGGTGGCGGTGCCCGGCAGGGGCCGGCCGTCGAGACCGGGCAGCGAGAGCCCCAGGGGCAAGGGTTCCTGCCGGATCAAGGCGCCGTTGGTCGCGGGCAGTTGGGCGGGCGGGGTGTAGAAGGCCGGGATGTCGACCCCCCGGGACACGACGGGTCCGGTGTCGGTCGCGGTGGCGTCGGCGGTGCTCGCGCCGACACAGACGCAGGCCACGGTGGCGAGCGCGGCGGCGGCCAGACGGTTGAAGGTGGAACGCGGACGGCTTCGGTAACGGCTCACAGCTCGCTCCTTGTGCTGCTGCTGCGGTGCGTGATTGCGCGAAAAACTAGCACCGGTAGTTACCGCTGGTAACACTATCGCAAGTTACGGTCGGGTAACTGTTTGCCGGTGCAAGCGGAGGGTGCGTGCCGGAGCACGGGGGGTGACGCGAAGCCGGACGCGCAAGCAGTGGCGACTGCCCTCAACACCCCTGCAAGCGAGGGGACATGCCTACTGAAGGCTCGTAAGCTGCACACCGGAGACCGTGCCGACGGGGGAGCGATGGGAGACGAGTACGTCTGGCTGGTGTGCGACGACACGCCCCATGACGTGCTGCTCACGGACCCCGGTGCGCGCGTGCTGGATGTCGTCCAGGTCGTGCGCCGGCTGACGGGACTGAGCCTCTGGCACAGCAAGGTCCTGGTGACGCGGACTCCCGCCGTCGTTCTCGCCCGCGTACCCGAGGAAGACGCGACGGCAGCCGCCTCGGCGCTGCGTGCCGCGGGAGCCGTCGCAGAGGCGAGGGAACAGCAGGGGCCGGACTCGCACTGGTCCTGAGGGCCCGGCGCAGCAAACTTGGTTGCCCGGTGAGCCGACTGTCGGATTCGATCGCAACCGTGACCGATGGCGCCGCAGTCGACATTGCCGACGAGCAGATCCTCAGCAACCAGATCCTCCGGGGCATACAGACCCTCCGCGAGCATCTGGGCTGCTCACTCCATGAGGCCCTGAAGGTCTTCTTCGCCAGGTACGAGGTGCTCAGGGAGGAGCGTCCGGACGACTTCACCTGCGGTCATGACGAGTACTGGGCCGGCTTCTACTCGTGAGGACGCCGGCCCTGTGAGTACACGGGGCTGCGGCACCGAGAAACCCCCGGCCCGCGCATGAACCGCAGGTCCGGGGGCTTGATCGCGTCGAGTTACTTCTTCTTGCCCTGGTTCTTGACCGCCTCGATCGCCGCTGCCGCCGCCTCGGGGTCGAGGTACGTGCCGCCCGGGTTCAGGGGCTTGAAGTCGGCGTCCAGCTCGTAGGAGAGCGGGATGCCCGTGGGGATGTTGAGGCCCGCGATGTCCGCGTCGGAGATGCCGTCGAGGTGCTTGACCAGCGCGCGGAGCGAGTTGCCGTGGGCCGCGACCAGGACCGTGCGGCCGGTCAGCAGGTCGGGGACGATCGCGTCGAACCAGTACGGCAGCATGCGGACGACGACGTCCTTCAGGCACTCCGTGCGCGGCCGCAGCTCCGGCGGGAGGGTCGCGTAGCGCGGGTCGGAGAACTGGGAGTACTCGGCGTCGACGTCCAGCGCCGGGGGCGGGGTGTCGTAGGACCGGCGCCACAGCATGAACTGCTCCTCGCCGAACTCGGCGAGCGTCTGCGCCTTGTCCTTGCCCTGCAGGGCGCCGTAGTGGCGCTCGTTCAGGCGCCACGAGCGGTGCACCGGGATCCAGTGACGGTCCGCGGCCTCCAGGGCCAGCTGCGCCGTGCGGATCGCGCGCTTCTGGAGGGACGTGTGGACCACGTCGGGGAGAAGGTCGGCGTCCTTCAGGAGCTCGCCACCGCGGACTGCCTCCTTCTCGCCCTTCTCGTTGAGGTTCACGTCCACCCAGCCGGTGAACAGGTTCTTCGCGTTCCACTCGCTCTCGCCGTGGCGGAGGAGGATCAGCTTGTACGGTGCGTCGGCCATGCCTCAGAGCGTAATCCACGCTTTCGCCCGTTCGCGTGGCTGCCCGGCAGGCGGACGTTTGACGGGATCTGTTAATTGAGTGGCCTCCGGCAACCACGTGTTTGTAATGTGCGCTCACTGCCAGCACTACTTACATGCACCATCGGTGCCTGTTGTCTCCGGGGGACCCATGCCGTACGCCCTGCGTGCCAGACGCGCCGTCCGGGAGACGGTCTCCGGTCTCCCCCGCGCGTTCTGGTGGCTGTGGACCAGCACGCTCGTCAACCGCCTCGGTGGCTTCGTCGCCACGTTCATGGCGCTGTACCTGACCCTCGACCGCGGCTACTCCGCCACGTACGCCGGTCTGGTCGCCGCGCTGCACGGGCTCGGCGGGGTGATCTCCTCACTGGGCGGCGGGGTGATGACCGACCGGCTGGGACGGCGGCCCACCCTGCTGATCGCGCAGTCCTCGACCGCCGTGTCCGTCGCGCTGCTGGGCTTCGTACGCGACCCGGTCGCGATCGCCGGTGTCGCCTTCCTCGTCGGCATGGCGAGCAACGCCTCGCGGCCCGCCGTGCAGGCGATGATGGCCGACATCGTCCGGCCCGAGGACCGTATCCGCGCCTTCTCCCTCAACTACTGGGCCATCAACCTCGGTTTCGCCGTCTCCTCCATGGCCGCCGGGTTCATCGCCGAGGTCAGCTACCGCGCCGGATTCCTGATCGAGGCCGGGATGACGCTGGCCTGCGCGATCCTCGTCTTCCTGCGGCTGCCGGAGTCCAAGCCCGCGCAGCGGGTGGTGACGGCGGGCGTCCGGGACGACTCGGTGAGCCTGCGCACCGTCCTGCGCGACGGGCGGTTCATGAGCGTCGTCGGACTGTCCTTCCTCGTCGCGCTGGTCTTCCAGCAGGGGGCCGTGGGACTGCCGGTGGCCATGGGCGAGGCCGGCTTCTCCCCGGCCGAGTACGGCATGGCCATCGCCGTGAACGGTGTGATGATCGTCGTCCTCCAGATCCCGGTCACCCGTTTCATCGAACACCGGGATCCGCGCCGGCTGCTGGTCGTCTCGTCCCTCCTCGCGGGGTACGGCTTCGCACTCACCGCCTTCGCGGGGTCCCTGGGCGTCATCGCGCTCACGGTGTGCGTGTGGACCATGGCGGAGATCGTCAACGCGCCGACGCAGACCAGTCTCGTCGTACGGCTGTCCCCGGTGCACGGCCGAGGGCGCTACCAGGGCATGTACACGATGTCCTGGTCGGTGGCCGCCCTCGTCGCCCCGCTGCTGTCCGGGTTCGTCATCGACCGGTTCGGGGCGGCGTGGCTGTGGGGTCTTTGCGCGGTGGTGGGGACGGTGGCCGGGGTGGGGTACGCCGTGCTGATGCGGCGCGTGCCGGGCGAGGAGAAGGTGACGGAGCCGTCGGTGGGGGTGCGGCCGCAGCCCGAGGTCGGTGCGGGGTGAGCCGGACCTGCCCTCGCTGCACGGTCGGTGCGGGGTGAACCGGACCTGCCCTCGGTGCACGGCCGGTGCGGGGTGAACCGGACCTGCCCTCGCTGCACGGTCGGTGCGGCGTGGGGCGTTGCCTGCCCTCGGTGCACAGCAGGACGTGGCTTTCCGGCCGGGACGGCCGTCTCCCCGCGGCGGTGAGGCGCGCCACGCCGTGACCCTCCGGCCCGTCACATGGGCAGAGGCCCCCGCAGGGACCCGTCACATCGGCAGGGAGTGCAGCCGCACCCGCCCGGGAGGCCAGTGGGCGTCGTCGCGCAGGGGCGTCACCATCGTGCGCAGCGGCATGGTCACCACGCCGGAGCCGGGTTGTTCGACGAGTACGTCCGTGTCGAGCGGGTGCCATCCGAGGCGCCGGTACAGCGGCACGAGGGGAGGCCGGCAGAACAGGAGCGCGTGCCGGGGACCCTGTGTGCGGGCGTGGTCGAGGGCCGCCGTGAGCACGAGCCGGGCCAGGCCACGGCCCCGTACGCCGGGCGCCACGGCCACTCCGCCGACGCCCATCACCTCGGTCTCCTCACTCTCGACAGAGACCGGCAGTCGCAGCAGACCGGCGTGGGCCACGAGCCGGCCGTCGAGCCGGACGCCGAAGTGCTCCTCCTTGGGGAGCCAGGTCAGACCGGCCGCGGCAACACCGAAGGGGTCGTCGCCGCTGCCGAGGATCTCGTCCTGCTCGGTCTTCGTGTAGCGGGTGAGCCGGGTGACGGCCGGTGTCCCGGGGGGCTCGTTCGCCGACTGGTTCGCGTTCGCGGGCTGGTTGGCGTCAACGGGCTGGTTCGCAGGCATACCGGCATGATGATCCAGGGGTGCGCGGCCGGCGCTGGCAGGTCTCCTCCTGGCGATCGACACAGCCCGACCGTCGGTTGGGTCCCGGACGACATCTCCGGGCCGCCCCCGGACAGGCCGGGGATACAAACCATTCCCTACGGAGCTGGAACCCCCGGAAGCCGGCCGCGCACCGATGACCATAACGCCGGGCACTGACAACGGCCCCGGGCGTCGGCACCCCGGCCTCCGGCCACGCCAGGCAGGTCGGGCAGGTCAGTCACACCGGCACACCGGGCACACCGGCCGATGCCCCTGCCGGAACGGCCGTCCACAACACCCTCCGGAACCGGCCGCACTACCCGTCCACGAACCCGAGCTCCGTGTCCGGCCTGCACTGCGGGCAGGCCTTGACCCCCTCGGCGAGGGCCCGCCGGGCATGGTCACGGTCGACGCCCTTGCTGCGCCGGCCCGCGTTCCAGCAGCCGCCGACATGGACGTACACCGCTTCCCGGCCGGACAGGCCGTGCTCGATCAGCCAGTCCGGCACGGGAGGCCGGGCCAGGACACCGCGTCGGTGTTCGGCCCGGCGGCGTTCCTCGTCCGCGATCCATCGGCGAGTGCGTGCCAGGTCGCGCTCCTGCACGCGCTCCAGGAAGCGGAGCAGCGCGAGCCGCGACTCTGGATCGTTCATGCGTTCGATTCTAGGAGCAGGGCTCTCCCTCGGCACCCACCCCACCCCATGTCCGGCGACGGCACCCCATCACGTCCTCCCTCAGGCCGTCACGCGGCGGCTCAGCCAGACGTACGCGGCCATGGCCAACGAGCCGCGTGCCATGAAGTCGGCCCAGACGGGGAGCAGCAGGGCGGGGTCGTCCGTCCTGAGAACCGCCCAGGTCAGCGCCGACGTGAGGGCGACCGTCACGGCCAGGACGCACGCGTACGCGGTACCGGCCCCGCGGTTCCGGCCGAGCCGGGTGCCCAGCAGCCCCGCGGGGATCTGCACCGCCACGTGGTAACCCACACAGCTCAGCGCGATCGTCAGGAAGATCATGAACGGCGGCACGTCCGCCGACGGATCGTGCGCCGGGGCCGCGCCGTAGGCGTCCAGGGCCCAGGCCGGTGGCACCAGGAAGGTGAGGAGCAGCACCGCTCCGCTCAGATGCATGGCGGCAAGGTGTGTCTTCACGGTCCCCCCCACGGCCGTCGGGTACCGCGCCCCACCCCGGCGTCGGCAGTGAGCAGAGGTTACCTCCGGGGTAATCGACGCGCCCCGCGCGCCCCGGCAGGCTGGGTTCCATGACACCTGCCGCCACCGCCGAAGTCACCCGCTCCACCGTCCAGAAGTTCCTCGAACTCCGGCTCGCCGGCGACACCGAGGGCCTGACGGCGCTCTTCGCCGACACCGTCGACTGGATGCTCGCCGAGAACCCCGCCGCGCCGTGGATCCGGCCACGGTCCACCGCCGCGGAATGCGCGGCGCAGGCCGACGAGCTGGCCCGGTACACCGTCCCCGAGGACGCGCGCGCGTCCGTCGACACGTTCCTCGTCGACGGGACGGACGCCGTGCTGATGGGGCATCTCTCCGGGACGGTACGGGCGACCGGCAAGTCCTTCGCGGGGCCCTTCGCGCTGCGGCTCACCGTCGAGGACGGGCGGATCACCCGGCACCACCTGTACGAGAACAGCGTGTCGATCGCCGCGGCCTGCACGCCCTGACACCCACCGCACGGGTGACCTCCCCCCGCCTCGCGGTCCGCACGCCGCCCCGACCCCCACCGCACGGGTGACCTCCCCCCGCCTCGCGGTCCGCACGCCGCCCTGACACCCACCGCACGAGTCACCAGGGCCGTGACGACGTCACCCCCCGCCCTCACCGCTCACGACCCGCACGTACTGCCGCCGGTCCTCGTCCCGCACGACCACCCCCAGGCGCAGCAGTTCCCCGCGCAACTCCCTGGCGTCCTCGGCGCCGCCCTCCTCCGTGCGGGCCTGCGCGCGGGCCCGCAGCATGGCGTCCGCACCCGTGGGCAGGCCGGGAGCGCCGGGCACCCACCGGCGGAACGCGGCGCGGTGCGGGTCCTCCTCCGCCCATGACCAGCCGTGTGCGGTGAGGGCGTCGGCGAGGCGGCGCCAGTTCAGGCCGCAGTCCTCCCGCGCCAGTTCGAGGCCGTCCGGGCGGAGCAGGACGAGCTGCTTGCCGTCGCGGAAGAACACGGAGATCTCCTCGCGGGTGAACTCCCGGGCGCTGTCCCGGATCGTCAGGGTCACGTGCGTGTCGGTGACACGGACGGACAGTGACTCGTGCACCGCCGTGAAGCCGAGCAGCAGGCCCCCGAGCACACCCACCGCGACCGTGCCGAGGGTGAGGGCCGGTTCCGAAACCGAGGTCAGCAGTTCGGCCGGGCCTTCGAGCGGCGCCCAGGGCAGGGCGAGCAGCAGGCGGGCGAGGAGCGGGAGCAGCGCGCCGGCCACGGCACCGCAGGCGACGCAGAAGAGCACGATGGCCCAGGCCGATTCGGCGAGCTCTGTCGCCCTGCCCTCCGGCTGGCGCGGGCTCTTCCGCATGGGCACGTTCCTGGCTTCCTCCATGCGGCCAGTCTCTTCAGCAGCCGTCCGCCCTGTCGTCGGCCGATGGTCTACGCCCTCGCGACTTTGGTCGTCCCCGGCCCCCACGCTTCGCCGGCCCGCCTCCCACCTCCCACATCCCCGCTCTCCCCTCCCCGCTCCCCGCTCCCCGCTCCCCGCTCCCCGCTCACGGATGCATCCGCGCCCCCTTCACCACCTTGTCCACCGCGTTCTTCGGGCCGTGGACCGCGAGCCCGACGAGGTCCAGTTGCGCGGTCGGCACGGCTCGCACGGCGGCGCGGTTGTCGCGGTCGTTGCCCGTGGCGAAGAGGTCGGAGGTGAAGATCGCGCGGGGCAGGGCGCGGGAGAGGGCACGGGTGTGGGCGGTGGTCAGGGTTTCCTTCGTGGCCTCGAAGACCATGACCGGCTGGCGGAACATGGGGAGGTAGGGCACGCCGTCCGCGTCCTCGTACGGGTCGCCGATCACCTCGGGGACCTGCGTTCCGAGGCCGCTGACCAGGAACGATGTCACATTGAGGCGCTGCCAGGGCTCCAGGTCCGCACGCAGCAGTACGGCGATCTTCGTGTCGAAGCGGATCGGTTCGTTGTCCATGCTCCGAGCGTGCCCGCCGGTCCCGGCCGGGGTCTTGTACGTTCTTTGCATGGCCTCCGAGCCCTCCCGGATCGTCTCCGCCTGGCGGCCCGCCGTCGAAGGTGTCGTCGAGGTCTTCCACGCGCGGTTCACCGAGTACGCGTATCCGATGCACGTCCACGACTCCTGGACGCTGCTGATCGTCGACACCGGCGCCGTGCGGTACGACCTCGACCGGCACGAGCACGGCACCCCGCACGACACCGTGACGCTGCTGCCGCCGCACGTGCCGCACAACGGCTCCCCCGTCACCGCCGAGGGCTTCCGCAAGCGGGTGCTGTACCTCGACGGGACGTACCTCGGAGACGAGTTCATCGGGGCCGCCGTCGACCGGCCCGATCTGCGCGATCCGCTGCTGCGGCGGCGGGTGGGCCAGGTGCACGGCGCGCTGGGGCGGCCCGGTGAGGAACTGGAGGCCGAGAGCAGGCTGTTGTTCGTCGGGGAGCGGTTGCGCGGGCATCTGCGGAACGAGTCCGCCGCCACTCGGCCGCCCGATCCGGTGCTCGCCCGGCGGCTGCGCGAGCTGCTCGACGAGCGGATCGTCGAGGGCGTGGTCCTGCGCGAGGCCGCGGGGCTGCTCGGCGCCCATCCCGCGCATCTCGTGCGGGCGTTCAGCACGGCCTACGGCATCGCCCCGCACCAGTACCTGACGTCCCTGCGGGTGGGCCGCGCCCGGCGGCTGCTCCTGGAGGGGCGCACTCCGGGCGAGGTGGCGGTGGCGTCCGGCTTCTACGACCAGTCGCACCTCACCCGGCACTTCCGGAAACTGGTGGGGGTGCCGCCGGGGCGTTACCGGGCCGGTTAGCGCTCGGGGCGCTGGGTGAGGTGGGCGAACGCGTCGAGGTTGCGGGTCGACTCACCGCGCGAGATCCGCCACTCGTACTCCTTGCGGATCGCGGAGGCGAAGCCCAGCTCCAGCAGGGTGTTGAAGGCGCCGTCGGAGGCCTCCAGGACCTGGCCGAGCAGACGGTCGAGTTCGTCGGGGGTGACGGCGGACAGGGAGAGGCGGCCGGTGACGTAGACGTCGCCGTGCTGGTCGACGGCGTAACTCACCCCGTACAGCTTGAGGTTGCGCTCCAGGAGCCAGCGGTGGACGCCCTGTTCGTTCTCGTCGGGGTGGCGGATGACGAAGGCGTTCAGCGACAGGGAGTGGCGGCCGACGAGCAGGGAGAGCGTCGTCTTCAGCTTGCGGGTGCCGGGGAGCTGCGCGACGTAAGTACCGGGCCGGGGGCTCTCCCACTCCAGGTCGGCGTCCTTGAGCACTGCCTCGATGACCTGGGCCGCACGCTGTTCCTGACCGGTTTCACCCATGCAGCGAGCGTACGCGACGGCGGTGTGCCTGCATCGCGGCCGTGTAGACGTCCGCGGTGGCGGCGGCCGCCGTGTCCCAGCCGAAGGACTGGGCGTGGCGGGCGGCCTGGTCGCCCAGCCGGGGCGCCAGCTGCGGGTCGTCGGCGAAGTCGCGTAGCACGCGCGCGTAGTCGGCCGGGTCGTGGCCGCGGACGAGGAAACCGGTGTGCCCGTCGCGCACGGCGATCGGCAGGCCGCCGACCGACGCCGCGAGCACCGGGGTGCCGGCCGCCTGCGCCTCTATGGCGACCAGGCCGAAGGACTCGCTGTAGGAGGGCATGACCAGCACGGAGGCGGCGCGGAACCAGTCCGCCAGCTGCTCCTGGCCGACCGGCGGGCGGAACCGTACGACGTCCGCGATGCCCAGGCGCGCGGCCAGCTTCTGCAGGCCCTCGGGCTTGGCGAGGCCGCTGCCGGAGGGGCCGCCGACGACGGGCACGAGGATGCGTGAGCGTAGTTCGGGGCGTTCGTCGAGGAGGACGGCGACGGCGCGCAGCAGCACGTCGGGGGCCTTCAGGGGCTGGATGCGGCCCGCGAAGAGCGGGATCAGCGCGTCCCTCGGCAGACCGAGGCGGGCCCGGGCGGCGGCGCGGCCGTCGGCGGGCGAGAAGCGGCTGAGGTTCACACCGGGATGGACCACGGCGACCTTGTCGGTCTCGGCCGCGTAGTGCCGTACGAGTTCGTCGGCCTCTTCGGTGGTGTTGGCGATGAGGCGGTCGGCGGCGGAGACGATCTGCGTCTCGCCGATGACGCGGGCGGCCGGTTCGGGGCTGTCGCCGTCGGCCAGATTGGCGTTCTTGACCTTGGCCATGGTGTGCATGGCGTGCACCAGGGGGACACCCCAGCGCTGGGCGGCGAGCCAGCCGACGTGGCCGGAGAGCCAGTAGTGGGAGTGGACCAGGTCGTAGTGGCCGGGGCGGTGGTGCGCCCAGGCCTGCATCACGCCGTGGGTGAAGGCGCACAGCTGGGCGGGGAGGTCCTCCTTGTTGAGGCCCTCGTAGGGGCCGGCGTCGACGTGCCGGACGAGGACGCCGGGGGCCAGTTCGACCGTCGGCGGGAGGGCGGCGGCGGTCGCGCGCGTGAAGATCTCGACCTCCACGCCGTGCGCGGCGAGGCGCTGGGCGAGCTCCACGATGTAGACGTTCATGCCGCCGGCGTCGCCGGTGCCCGGCTGGTGGAGCGGGGAGGTGTGCACGGAGAGCATGGCGACGCGGCGGGGCCTGCGGTGCAGCCGCAGGCGGGCGGGCGACGACGCGGAGCGCCGGCCGAGCCTGCCGATGTACTGGCTCACGTGGCGTTCCTCCTCGCTCCGGGCATGCCTTCGCAGGGCGCACGGTGCCCTCCGACGGGGTGCAACACCGGAGCGAGACACTCCATTTCCCGATTCGGGAGTTTTACCGAATCATTACCGCTCGTCGCTCAACCGTTCGATACGCGGAGACGGTAGGTCCCCCTGCTCCAGTTGCGTGACCAGCAGGTGAACTCCACGGCGGGCAGGCGACGACACACGGCGGGCGCGCCGGCGTACGCGGGCGGCGGCGGCGACCTGATGTGGGGCAACAGCGGCGACGACGAGCTGTACTGCGGCCCCGGCCGGGACACGCTCTCCGGCGGCCCGGGCCGGAACGTCGTCCGCCAGGACTGACAGACCGCGTAGCCGGGGAGGGGCCACCGGGCTCTTCGCGGCGGGGCACGGGGGTGCGGGACGCACAGGCACGGGGCTGCGGGACGTACGAGGGCGGGGCTGCGGGACGTACGAGGGCGGGGCGCAGTCGCCGAGGTACGAGAAAGGCGAGGCGGCAGGCTCACCGGGGGAACTACCCTCACCGACATGACAGGCACACGGCATGCCCCGGAACCGCCCCCGCTCGAGGAGCTCCTGCCCTGCCCGTGCTGCGGCCACCGGACCCTCGGCGAGCTGTGGGCCTATGAGATCTGCCCGGTCTGTTACTGGGAGGAGGACCCCTCCCAGCTCCGCCACCCCACGGCCGGCTTCGGCCCCAACCACGGACTGAGCCTGATCGAGGCGCAGGCCAACTACCGGCGGATCGGCGCGGTCACCGAGGAGATGCGGCGCCGCGTACGGCCGCCACGGGACGACGAGCCGCTGGACCCGGGCTTCCGGCCGGCCGACCCGGACCGGGACCCGTTCGAGCGGGGTCCGGCCCACGACCCGATGCCCGACGACCTCACGGTCCTGTACTACTGGCGTCCCACGTACTGGCGGCGGCACCTCACCCCCTGACCGGTGCCGAACGCCGCTTAACCTCGTAGGCATGACGTCCCGCGCAGCGACCCGCCCCCTCGGCACGGTGACGCGCGGGACGACCAACCCCAACCGGCTGCGCCGCATGGACCGCTGGATCGCGGCCACGCACGGCGCCGAACTGCGCCGCGCCGCCGACCCGGTGGCGGTCGACCTCGGCTACGGCGCCGCCCCCTGGACCGCCGTCGAGCTGCTGCAACGGCTGCGCACGGTCGCGCCACGCGCGCGCGTGGTCGGCGTCGAGATCGACCCGGCGCGGGTCGCGGCGGCGCTGCCCTACGCGCGGGCGGGGCTCGCCTTCCGGCACGGCGGCTTCGAGATCCCGATCCCGCAGCGGCCCCTGCTCGTCCGCGCGGCGAACGTGCTGCGGCAGTACGACGAGGGCGAGGTCGCGGACGTGTGGCGGCGGCTGTGCGCGCGACTCGCACCGGCCGACCCCGCGACCGGGGCGCGCGGCGGGCTGCTGGTCGAGGGGACCTGCGACGAGATCGGGCGCCGGCACGTCTGGGTCGCCCTCGGCCCGGAGGGCCCGCGCACGGTCACCTTCGCGACCCGGCTGGGCTCCCTGGAGCGCCCCTCCGACCTGGCGGAGCGCCTGCCGAAGGCGCTCATCCACCGCAACGTCCCGGGCGAGCCGGTGCACGCCTTCCTGCGCGACTTCGACCGCGCCTGGGCGGCCGCCGCGCCCTACGCCTCCTACGGCGCCCGGCAGCGCTGGATCCGCGCGGTACGGGACCTGACCGCCGACTGGCCGGTGGCGGACGGACCGGCGCGCTGGCGGCAGGGTGAAGTGACGGTGCGCTGGGAGGCCTTGGCCCCGGGCGCCTGATCGCTCCCGCCTTCACAGACCCCGATGGAACGATCTCTGTGAGTCGTTCGTCACACAGGCGGGGAGATCGTCATGCCGGTGCATACCGGCACTGGAGTGGCGGGAAGGACTACCTCTGTCGCTTTCCCAGCCGACATGGCAGCATCCCCAGGCGAACCGCAAGTTACTGATGGTTAATCAGTTTGGGGGCTGAGGTATGGGCACGGGCAAGCGTGGCCTGATGGCGACCACGGTGGCCGTGGTCTGCGCGGTCACGGTGCTGGCGGCACCGGGCACGGCGTTCGCGAACCCCACCCCCTCCCCCACCCCCGGCGCGGGCGCGGCACTCGCACCCGCCAAGGACCTCGAGGCCGTCCGCAAGAAGCTCGACGGGCTCTACCGCGCCGCCGGCCGCGCCACCGACGAGTACAACGCCGCCGACGAGAAGGCGGACAAGCAGTCCGCCGAAGTCGTCGAGCTGGCCAAGAAGATCGTCAAGGGCCAGGAGAAGCTCAGGAAGCTCAAGGACCGCGCGGGCGCCGCGGCCGCCGCCCAGTACCGCGGCGGCGGACTGCCGCCCGAGGCCCATCTGGTGCTGAGCGACGACCCGCAGGACTTCCTCGACGGCGCGGGCCGGGTCCGCGAGGGCCACCACGCGACCAAGGGCCTCCTCGGCGAACTGACCCGCACCCAGGAGGACTTGGAGCAGTACGCCAAGGACGCCTCCGCACAGCTGAAGAAGCTCGAAGCGGGCCGCAAGGCCAAGGCCGCCGCGCAGAAGAAGATCGAGAAGCAGATCGCGCAGGCGGAGAAGCTCGAGTCCGCGTTGCAGAAGGAGGAGCAGGAGCGCCTCGCCGAGCTGGAGAAGGAGGCCGCGAACAGGGCGCAGACCGCCTGGCTCGGCTCCGGCATCCTGGAAGAGATCAACGGCAAGGCCTCCGAGCAGGGCAAGAAGGCCGTGAAGTACGCCACTGCCCAGATCGGCAAGCCGTACCAGTGGGGCGCCGAGGGCCCCAGGACCTACGACTGCTCGGGGCTGACGTCACAGGCGTGGCTGTCCGCCGGACAGGGCATCCCGCGCACCTCGCAGGAGCAGTGGAAGCGGCTGCGGCACATCGACATCCAGGACATGCGCCCCGGCGACCTGATCATCTACTTCGACGACGCCAGCCATGTCGCCATGTACATCGGCGACGGGGCGATCGTGCACGCGCCGCGCCCCGGGCGGACCGTGACGATCGCGGGCGCCGGAACCATGCCCATCCTCGGAGTGGTGCGGCCGGACGCCGGCTGACCGAGGACGCCGGATCGCACGCCGACCGAACGCGGACGCCGGATCGCACGCCGAATGACCGCGGACGGCGGCCGGGGGGCGTGCGCGGGGCTGCGGAGGGCCGCGGAGGGCTGCACACCCAACGGCCGGGCGCCATGCACCGGATATCGGACATCCGCGGTGACCTGGCCCACGTGACCCACCGCACGCCCCGCCACGGGCAAACCGTGCGCTGACGTGACGTTCGTCATCCCCACAGCATCTCCGAGCTGTCCAACTGCGGGGCATATCGCGGCATATGACACAGGCCGGTGGCACAACGGCGTGGCTCACACCATTCCAATGCGGCGCCGACACCCGCTATGGTCCCGCTCGGTGGGTCGAGGTCCCTCGCCCCACCATGCCCTCGGGGGGAGGGAAGGAACCCAAGACGATGCCCGTACCCATACCGCGGCAGAGAGCGATCCCGGCCGCGGAGAGTGGTCAGGCGCAGGCCGCGTCCCCGCGCGGCGGCTCGGCCGAGGAGTCCGTGAAGGACGCCTCGCCCGCCGCCCGCACGCCGGACACCGCCGGGAACACCACGGACAAGGTGGAGAACAACACCGCCCACACCAACCTGACGCTGCTGCTGATCGAGGACGACCCGGCCGGTTCGCCGATCGTGCCGGACATGCTCGACCAGGCAGGCAAGCCGATCCGCGTCCGCACGGCCCGCAACCTGACGGAGGCCGGGCGGCTGCTGACCGACGACGTCCACTGCATCCTGCTGGACCTGGCGCTGCCCGCGCCGGGCCACAGCGACTCCGCGGACGAGCTCGCCGTGCTCAGGCACGTGCTGGAGCTCGCACCCCGGCACGCCGTGCTGGCGCTGACCGCGTCCGGTGACGCCGAGCGCGGCATCGAGGCGGTGCGGGTGGGCGCCCAGGACTACCTCTTCCGCGACGAGCTGGACGGCAGGCTGCTGAGCCGGGCGATCCGCTACGCGGTGGAGCGCAAGCGTTCCGAGTCGGCGGAGCGGCGGCTCGCCGAGGGCCGGCTGCGCGCGCAGGAGAACCGCCGCCTGGAGCGCGGTCTGCTGCCGACACCGCTGCTGGAGGGCTCCTCGCTGCGGTTCGCCGCCCGCTACCGCCCGGGCCGCTCGCGCGCGCTGCTCGGCGGCGACTTCTACGACGTGGTGCGCACACCGGACGGCACGGTGCACGCCATGATCGGCGACGTCTGCGGGCACGGCCCGGACGAGGCCGCGCTCGGCGTGGAGCTGCGGATCGCGTGGCGGGCGCTGACGCTGGCGGGCCTGTGCGGCGACCAGCTGCTGGGCACGCTCCAGCAGGTCCTGGAGCACGAGCGGGCCGACGACGAGATCTTCGCGACCCTGTGCACGGTGGACATCGCGCCGGACGGCCGGCGCGCCGGGCTGTGCCTGGCGGGTCACCCGTCGCCGCTGCTGGCACGCCCGGGCAAGCCGGCCCGCCTGCTGCCGTACGACAACAACGGACCGGCCCTCGGCATGCTCCCCGGTGCCCGCTGGCCGCGGATGCAGGTGGAGCTGGGCGCCGAGTGGAGCCTGATGCTCTACACCGACGGCCTGATCGAGGGCCACACAGGCCGGGGCCGGGAGCGGCTCGGCCAGGACGGCATGACGGAGATGATCCGCCGCCAGTTCGCCGAGGGCCTGCGGGGCGAGCAGCTGCTGCGGGCGGCGGTGAACGAGGTACGCCACCTCAACGGCGGCGAGCTGACGGACGACGTGGCGGTCCTGCTGCTGGACCGGGTGCCGTAGCCCCCGGCCCTGCTGCTCCGGGAGCCCTCAGCGGCCGCCGTTCCACGGGCCGTAGGGGCCGTCGCTGCTGGAGCCGCGCCGGCTGCGGCCGCCACCCGGGAGGGCCCGGATCGCGGGCCGTACGTCGACCATGTACACGATCGTCGCGATGAGGCCGATGATCGGCAGGAACGACAGGATCGGGAAGAGCAGGTTCACCACGAAGGCGATCCCGAGGATGATCAGCCAGAAGGGCTTGGTCTTCTTGTCGGCCGCACGATAGGCGTCCTCCCGGCGCACCGCCGCGTCGAACAACGCGAAGCCGCTGAACACGATCAGGGCCATGCTCAGAAGCCACATCAACCCTGCGAAGCCCTGCAACAGCACAACGTCCACCACCAGACTCGGCTCGTCCTACGCGGTCACCGTACCCGTACAACGGGCCGGGCACCCCCGGGGTGCCCGGCCCGTTGTGGCCGCTCCGCCGTACTACTTCGCGGGCGGGGTGGTCTTCTTGGCGGTGGTGGCCTTGCGCGCCGGGGCCTTCTTGGCGGCGGGGGCCTTCTTCGCCTGGGCGGCGGCGGCCGGCTTCGCCGGCTCCTCCTTGACCTCGACCGGCTGCGGCTTCGGCTTCGGCTCGACGGCCACGGCCAGCTCCTCGACGCCCTCGGCGACGTCCTCGATGCTGTCGGCGGCCTCGCCGCGCCAGGTCCGCACGGTCTGCTCGCCGTGCTCGGCGACCTTCTCGTAGGTCTCACGGGCCTTGACGGCGTACTCGGCGGCCACGCCGACGCCGCGCAGCGCGAAGTCCTGGGCGCTCTCGCCGAACTTCTTCAGGTCCGAGTCGATCGTGCTGCCGAGCTTCTTGATGTCGACGTCGATGGAGCCGATGAACTCCGTGACCTTGGTCTGCAGGGTCTCCTGCGTCTCCTTGACGCGCGCGGAGGCCTCCTTGGCCCGGGCGGACGCCTTCTCCTGGACCGCCTTGGTGTCGGTGTTGCGTACGGCGTCGATCCGCGCGGGAGCCTCGGAGCGCAGCTGCTCCACCAGGGCCGGCACCTTCTTGGCCTGCTGAAGGGCGAGGTCGGCGGTGCCTGCGGCGAAGTAGAGCGGGGTCGGGTTGCTGAGGGTCTTGCGCAGGTCGTCGGTGATGGCCATGGTGATGGTCCTCCCGGATTCTGTGTCGCTTGAGGGTTCGGCTGAGGGTTGTGTGATCCGCGGCGGGCGGCCCATGCCCTGGTCCGGCTCAGCCGGCCGTCTGCTGCGGATCGGTGTCGCTGCCGCCGGTGCTCTTGCGGGTGCGGCGGGTGGCGGTCGTACCGCCGTCGTTCGTACTGTCGCTCCGAGCGGCGCTCTTGCGGCCGCGGCGCTTGGCGGAGGAGCCGCCGTCGGCCGGGCCGGCCGGGGATATCCCGGTGCCGGGAGCGTCCCCGTCGACGCTCACCGCACCGTCGGCGGTGACGACACCGACGACACCGGCACCGCCCGCCCCACCCGAGCCGCCCGCACCGTCCGAGCCGTCGCCGGTCCCGAACCCGTTCTCCTTGCGGAAGGACTCGTAGATCTGCAGCAGCACCTGCTTCTGCCGCTCGTGCAGCGTCGGGTCGGCGAGGATGACGGCCCGCGTCTCCACATCGTCCCGATCACGCTCGGCGTCGAGGATGCCGGCCCGGACGTACAGCGTCTCGGCGGAGATCCGCAGCGCCTTGGCGACCTGCTGCAGCACCTCCGCGCTCGGCTTGCGCAGCCCGCGCTCGATCTGACTGAGATACGGATTGGACACCCCGGCGGCGTCGGCGAGCTGCCGCAACGACAGCTGCGCAGTGCGCCGCTGCTCGCGCAGATAGTCACCGAGATTGCCGACGTTGAGCGATGCCATGCCTCCACAGTGCAGCACTCCGCTAACTATTGCAAGCACCTGCTTGCAAAAGTGCGCCACGGCACTGACAGCCGCCGGCTCCCCGGACGTCCAGCCGACGCTCTGCACGCCGCCCCTCGGAGCGAGCAGGTTCCATGCCGCGTCTCGGAGAAGTGCACGGTGGCCTCCGCCTGCCTCGAGTACGGTGACTCGGCATGATCGAGCCCGAGATCGAGATCAGCGAGGATCTGGTCCGCGACCTGCTTCGGGAGCAGCATCCGGACCTGGCCGAGCTGCCCATCCGCGAAGTCGCGGGCGGCTGGGGCAACCAGATGTGGCGCCTCGGTGACGAGTTGGCCGTCCGGATGCAGCGGATGGACACGAGCCCCGATCTCCAGCTCAAGGAGCGACGGTGGCTGCCGACTCTGGCCTCGCGCCTGCCGTTGCCGATTCCTGTCCCCCTACGGGACGGTGCGCCGTCCGAGCGCTTCCCCAAGATCTGGACCGTCATGACATGGGTCGAGGGGACGCCGCTGGACCATGGCTCGATCACTCGCGGCGATCACGCGGCCGAGGCGCTGTCGGGCTTCCTCAGGGCGCTGCACGTGGAGGCGCCCGCCGACGCGCCGACCGCTTCGGACTTCGGCGCTCATCCCAAGGACTGCACGGACGGCTTCGAGCACTTCTTCCAGGAGGTCGCCCCTGCCGAACTCGCCGACGAGATCCGTGAAGTGTGGGGTGAAGCGGTGGCGGCCCCGGGGTGGGAGGGCCCACCGGTGTGGGTGCACGGCGACCTGCATCCGGCGAACGTCGTCGTCGCGAACGGGACACTGGCGGGTGTCGTCGACTTCGGCGCGCTGGTAGCCGGCGACCCGGCGTGGGACCTCGCGGCCGCCTGGCTGCTCCTCCCCGCGGGGGGCGCTTCACGGTTTTTCGACAGCTACGCGCAGGCGGACGAGGCAGCGGTGCGACGGGCGCGCGGACTGGCCGCGATGAGGAGCCTGTTCCTGATGGCGATGGGCCGGGCCGGGGATCGCGGCCTGCCTGGAGGCAAGCCGAACTGGGGGCCCGCAGGCCGGTCCGCGCTTGATCGTGTCCTGAAGGGCCTTTGACGTCGGTACGGATCGACTGGGATTCCCCCGGCGGCCATGCACTCGCTGACAGGAATCGATGCAGCCCGGCCACTGGGACCGCGGTCCGCCCTGTTGGCCGGTCCCGGTCCATGTACGGTTTCCCGCCGGGGATGCTAGAAACCCGGGACGTTGCGCACATTCCGCTCGCTGACCTCGGGCAGGAAACGCGCCACAGTGACGAAATCTGCGTCGTCGTGCAGGACGATCAGTCCGTGATGCACGGCGGTCGCGCAGATCATCAGGTCGAGCGGCCCGGCCGCGCCGAGGGCGCCCTTCTCGGCGAGAGCGTACTGGGCTGTGTCGACCCAGTCCCACAACCTCTTCGGAAGAGGTACGTCGGGGTACAGATCGGTGAACATGTCCCCCATGGCCTCGTACTCCACGGCGTTGCGCGCCGAGCGCCGGAACTCGGCCCGCTGGGCGACGCACGACCCGATGGCCTGGAGGGTGGTGGTCTCCAGCCATGCGTCCCTCAACTGCTCCTCACGCAGGAGGCGCCACAGCCCCGAGGAGTCGAGCAGGTAGTGGATCACTCGCCACCTTGCTTGTCCTCGACGCGGCGCTGCTGCCAGCCCTCGTAGTCCCACTGCTGGGCGGCGTGGAAGTGCTTGGCTACGAGCGCGGCCCGCTCATGGCGTTCGGCGTACTCACGAAGGGCGGCATTGACCACGTCTTTCTTGGTCCCACCGCCGGCGACACGCATGGCCTTCTCCAGCGCATCGTCATCGAGGTCGATCGTCGTCACGCTCATACTGGACTCCTTTATTCAAGGACAACATCTATTATATATCCGCAGAATGCATGCCTGGCTCGGATCGTCGGCGGTTGTCCTCCTGGCGCGGCACAGCTGTCGCGTCAGCGGAAGGCGTCGCCATGGTCCGACGCCCATTGCCGGAACGACCTGGCCGCGGCCCCGGTGACCCGGGGGACGGTGTCGTGCACCTTCAGCAGGTCGTCAGTGACGTCCCCGCCCATCAGGTCGAGGACCGCGTCCGCGGTTTCCTCCCCCAGGAAGGAAGCCATCTGCCGGTGGGCTTCCTCCCGGCTGATCTCGATGCAGGCCACCTCCCGCCCCAATGCCGCAGCGATGGCCGCGACTTGCTGTCGGACCGTGACGCGCTCCGGCCCGGTCAGCGCATACGTCCGCCCTCGGTGGCCCGGCTCGGTCAGTGCCGCACGGGCCACCGCCGCGATGTCCGCGGGATGGATGGCGGGCAGACCGATGTCCGCGTACGGCGCTCGGACCACGCCCTGATCGCGGATCGACGGTGCCCACCACAGGGTGTTCGAGGCGAACTGCGTCGGCCGCAGGATGGTCCAGGCCATGCCGCTGTCCTTGAGCAAGCCCTCGACGATCTGGTTCTCGCGGGCCCCGGGCAGATGCGGATGGGTCTGCACGGTGATCGACGACACGAGCACCACATGCTCCACGCCTGCCTGCCGGGCAGCCGCCAGGATCTCCGCTTCCGCCCCCATGCCGGACAGCAGGAACAGCGAGCGCGCTCCCTCCAACGCGGCCTTCACAGACTCCGCCTGCGCGAGATCTCCTTCGACGGCTGCTATTCCTTCGGGGAAGGCAGCCCGTCGCACATCCCGAGTCAGACCTCGCACAGGCGCGGCTCCGGCCAGCTGCAACTCCCGCAGGAGCGCACTTCCGATGTTCCCGGTCGCGCCGGTCACGAGGATCATCGTCATCTCTTCCTGTCGCCGGCCGGTGATCACGTGACGGCACGCTAAGACCTCGACTTCACTTGAGGTCAAGGAATCAGCAGGCCGACCGCAACCGCACACCTCCGGCCCGCCGCTCAGGCCATTCAGGCCCGGCGAGCCCTGACGATGCAGAAGGGATGCCCGGCCGGGTCCGTGAGCACCCGCCATCTGGCCGCGTTCGGCTGATGCTCCGGCTTGCCGGCACCCAGCTTCAGCAGTCGCGTCTCCGTCTCGTCCAGATCCACGACCCGGAAACAGCAGTGCAGTTGCTGGGGTACGGCGGGGTCGGGCCAGCTGGGAGGCCGGTGGTCGTCGATCCGCTGGAAGGCGAGGGAGAGGCCGTTCTCGCCCTCCAGCGCCGCGAAGTCGGCGTCCGACTTCGGATGCGGCTCAAGTCCGGTGGCCTGCTGGTAGAACGCCGCCAGGGCGAGCGGATCGGCGCAGTCCAGGGTGATCGCGCTCAGCCTCATCCGGCCGACGCCTCCTGGTGGTTCGCCCGGGCGGGTCGGCTCAGCAGGGGAAGCAGGCACGGGGTGGGGTCCTTCCGGCAGCGGTCGGGGCGGCACCATCAAAGGGCGCCACCATCAAATCGGTGGACGGACCGGGCCGGCCATCGGTTTGATCCACGTCATGACGACTTCGCGGCAAGCTCTGGTCCTGGCCGCCGCCCGGAACAACGCCGAGTGGTGTGCGGCGATGTGCCGGGCGCACGGGGTGACAGGCCAGTTCGGGGCCGACGCCTGGGCCGCCCCGGTGCGGACGCCGCTCTACTACCCCGACGCGGTGACGCTGGGGCCGGACGCCGACCCTGACGCGCTCACCGCCCGGATCGACACGGCCTCGCCCGGCGCCTCGGTCAAGGACAGCTTCGCCGACCTCGACCTGGCGGAGGCCAGGTTCCGGGTGCTTTTCGAGGCGCAGTGGATCCACCGGCCCGCCGGGTCGGCAACGACGGCACCGGATCTCGACTGGGACGTGGCGGGCGACCCGGACACGCTGCGTGCCTGGGCACTGGCCTGGGACGACGGGGCGGGAAACGCGGACCTGTTCCGGCCCGGACTGCTCACCGAACCGGAGACGTTCGTGATCCTCGGGCGGTCCGCCGACGACGCCGAGGGCGCAGTGGTCGCCGGAGCGGTCGCGAGCCGCAGTGAGCACGTGGTCGGCGTCTCCAACGTCTTCCGCCGGGACGGCGGGCCCGACGCGGCCTGGCCGCTCGTCCTGCACGCACTCGGCCGCCTCTTCCCCACCCTGCCCGTGGTCGGCTACGAGCAGGGTGACGATCTGGCAGCCGCACTTCGCCACGGCTTCGAGCCGGTGGGGCCGTTGCGCGTGTGGACACACGGCGGGTAACCCTCCGAGGCGTCCTCAGCGTTCCGGCCCGGGCAGGCGCATCCCCCGGGACTCGGCGACCCGCAACGCGTCGGTCAGGCACTCGGCCAGACGGATGCCGGCGAAACGGACCTCCGTGTGCGGCGAGGCCGGGTCGTCCAGCACCTTGCGGGCGAGGCGGAGCACGTCGGTGCCGGTGGCGAGCTGCACGGCTTCCAGGTCGTCGGCGAGGCGGGAGAGGTAGCTGCCGTCGTCGTCGGTGACGAGGTAGCAGGGGTTGCCGCCCGGAGACAGCCAGGGAAGAAGCCGGGGCGCCCGACCAGTGGGTCGTTCCATCAGGCGGCCACCTTCCGCGCGCCGATCAGGTGCTGGTCGAGATCGATCCCGAAGTCGGCGGCGAGCACGAGGGCCAGGCGGCGGCGTTCCTGGAGGACGGTTTCCCGCTCGTGGGCGGCGAGGTAGGGGCGGACAAGGGGGGAGGCGGCCCCGTCGAGAGGACCGTGCAGGCCGTACGGGGAGCGGTGGCGGGGCAGCTGCGGCGGCTGCGACACGGAGGGGCAGCTGACGAGGGTGACGTGCACGTGGGGGAAGAGGTGCCGACGGGGACGCCCCCTACGCCGTTTCCCGGTGCCGGGGGCAAAGAGGAGACGCAGCCATTGAAGGGCCCGGGGGATAAAGTCGTGCATGTCGACGCTCCTGATAAGCGTTGGCCGTGCCCCGGGAGGTCTAGTCCACCTCGCCGGGGTCTTTCCATCTTCGACGCTACACCTGAATACAGCCCTCTACATACAAGTACAGAGGGATCCACACGATTGGGCAGATCGCCATCGCTCTACGTTGGACGTATGAGCGATACCGAAGCGTCGAAGCCCACTCTGGACCCGATGAGCGCGAGGCCGCTCTACGTGCAGTTGGCCGACGTCATCGCCGGGAAGATCGCATCCGGCGAGCTGGCGCCGGACAGGCCCATCCCTTCCGAGAACCACCTCGCCGACGAGTACGGCGTAGCGCGACTCACCGCGCGACGGGCCGCACAGGAACTCCGCGAGCGCGGCCTGATCGTCACTGTGCGAGGTAAAGGTTCCTTCGTCGTCGAACAACCGGTCGGCGACGCCCCAGAAGAGAGTGAACCGAACGACTGAGGACCCCACCCCACCGGGCCGGTCCCACCATGGCGCAGGGGGCCGGGTCCAACTCGGCCGGTTCCGGGATGACTCGGGCGTAGCAGAACGGCACTGACACGCCCCGTACTCCGACACCAGTACGCCGGCTTACTCCCGCCGCCAGACGCCCGTACCGCCCCTTCCCCGGCACGGTGACATCGTGAAGCCGAACCGGAAACTCAGCCGTC
Organism: Streptomyces sp. NPDC056373; assembly: GCF_042262425.1. Lineage (NCBI taxonomy): Bacteria > Bacillati > Actinomycetota > Actinomycetes > Kitasatosporales > Streptomycetaceae > Streptomyces > Streptomyces sp. NPDC056373. The sequence continues at coordinate 83,042 of NZ_JBHJPX010000017.1, read as the reverse complement.
GCGCCCGCCGGGCCGTGCTGGTCGTGCACGTCGTCATCTCCGCGAGCTGGCTCGGGCTCTCGCTCGGGCTGCTCGCGCTCGGGACCACCGCCGCCTCCACCGGATCCGCGGTGACCGTGGAGGCGTCCGTCCGCGCCATGAAGCTCTTCGCCGACCTGCTCCTGATTCCCGTCGCGCTGCTCACGCTCCTCAGCGGCCTGGTGCTGTCGCTGGGCACGGTGTGGGGCCTGGCCAGGTACCGGTGGGTGTACACGAAGTTCTGGCTCACCCTCGCCACCACCACCGCCACGGTGTTCGTCCTGCGCCCCGCCGTGAACTCCGCCGTCACCGCCGTCGCCGCGGGCGGGCCGCTGCCGGACGCCGGTGACGTGCTGTTCGGGCCGGTCGTGTCGCTGTCCGCCTATGTGTTCATGACGGTGATCTCCGTCCTCAAGCCCTGGGGGAAGACCCGCCGCGGACACAGAAGGGCGCAGCCATTTGCCTATAAGCTTTAGGCAAGGGCACACTCTCTTCAGGCAGAAGGGAGAGTCCTCATGGCACGCGTGGGACTGACGCCGGAGCGGCTGACCGAAGCAGGCGCGGAACTCGCCGACGAGGTCGGCTTCGACCAGGTCACCGTCTCGGCACTCGCCCGGCGGTTCGACGTCAAGGTCGCGAGCCTGTACTCGCACGTGCGCAACTCGCAGGACCTGAAGACGAGGATCGCCCTGCTCGCCCTCACCGAACTCGCCGACCGGGCCGCCGACGCCCTGGCCGGACGGGCAGGCAAGGACGCCCTGTCCGCCCTGGCGAACGTGTACCGCGACTACGCCCGGGAACACCCCGGCCGCTACGCCGCCGCCCAGCTGCGACTCGACCCGCGGACGGCGGCCGCGAGCGCCGGCGTCCGGCACGCGCAGATGACCCGGGCACTGCTGCGCGGCTACGACCTGACGGAACCGGACCAGACCCACGCCGTCCGGCTGCTCGGCAGCGTCTTCCACGGCTACGTCAGCCTGGAACTCGGCGGCGGTTTCAGCCACAGCGCCCCGGACACCGAGGAGACCTGGGCCCGGATCCTCGACGCCCTCGACACGCTGCTGCGGAACTGGCCCGCGGCCCCCACCGACCCCCGAGGCTGACACCCATGCACACCGATCACGACTGGATCACTACGCCCCTCACGGCGGACCTGCTGCGCGGCGCCCTCGACGTGGAGCGCACCGAGCACGGCCTGCTCCCCCACCGCCTGCCCGCCCGGGCCCGCGCGCAGAACACCAACGCGCAGCTGGCGATGGCCGAGGCCCAGCCCTCCGGCGTACGGCTGGTGTTCCGTACCGCCGCGACCGCCGTCGAGCTGGACACCCTGCGCACCAAACGCGACTACACCGGTTTCCCGTCGCGCCCGGACGGGCTGTACGACCTGCTCGTCGACGGCCGCCCGGCCGGCCAGGCCGCCGGGACCGGCGGCAACGTCCTGACCGTCGACCTGGCCACCTGGGAGGGCGAGCTCACGTCCGGCCCGGCCGGCACGGTCCGCTTCACGGGCCTGCCCGCGCGGGACAAGGACGTCGAGATCTGGCTGCCGCACAACGAGACCACCGAGCTGGTCGCCCTGCGCACGGACGCCCCCGTGACGCCCGCGCCGGACCGGGGACACCGGGTGTGGCTGCACCACGGCAGCTCGATCAGCCACGGCTCCGACGCCGCGAGCCCCACGGCCGTCTGGCCCGCGATCGCCGCGCTGCGGGGCGGCGTGGAGCTGGTCAACCTCGGCTTCGGCGGCAGCGCGATGCTCGACCCGTTCACCGCTCGTGCCATGCGGGACACCCCGGCCGACCTGATCAGCGTCAAGATGGGCATCAACATCGTCAACGCGGACGCGATGCGGCTGCGCGCGTTCTCCCCGGCCGTGCACGGCTTCCTCGACACGATCCGTGAGGGGCACCCGGACACCCCGCTGCTGCTGGTCTCGCCCCTCCACTGCGCCATCCACGAGGACACGCCCGGCCCCACCGCCCCGGACCGCGACGAGATCGGCAAGGGCCGCCTGGTCTTCTCCGCCATGGGCGACCCGGCGGAGACGCCGATGGGCAAACTGACCCTCACCGTCATCCGCGAGGAGCTGTCGCGCATCGTCCGACAGCGCGCCGCCGAGGACCCGAACCTCCACTACCTGGACGGCCTCGACCTCCACGGCGCGAAGGACGCCGCCGCCCACCCCCTGCCCGACCACGTCCACCCGGACGCGGCCACCCACCACCACATCGGCGACCGCTTCCACGCACTGGCCTTCGGAGACGGAGGCCCCTTCGAGGCGGCGTAGCGACCGACCGGCCTGGCAGGCCGAGCGACGCAGGCCGACCGGGCAGCCCGGCCAGGGCAGGCCGACCGGGCAGCCCGGCCAGGGCAGGCCGAGCCGGGCAGGCCGACCGGGCAGGGCAGGCCCAGGGGCAGACCGGTCGGCAGGGGTCAGGCCTCGAAGCCCTGGTCCGCGAGGATCTTGTCGATGCGTGCGCGGTGGGCCGACTCCCAGTCGTCCAGGGACTCCGCGGCCTCCTTGGCGAGCTTCGCCCGGGCCGCGGCCAGGACCTCCTCGCGCCGGGCCCCGGGGACGACCACGACACCCTCCTCGTCGGCGACGACCGTGTCGCCCGCCTCGACCTCGACCCCGCCGCAGCGCACCCGCTCGTTCAGCGGCCGTGCGGCCGACTTGGTACCGGGGATGGGGATGACGCCGCGGGCGAACACCGGGAAGCGCAGGTCCCTGACCTCGGCGAGGTCGCGGATCAGCCCGTCGGCGACGAACGCGGTGATGCCCCGGCGCCGGGCGACGGCGCACACGTTGCCCCCGGCCAGGGCGTAGTCCAGGTCGCCCGACTCCACGACGACGACGGAACCGGGCCCGGCCCGGTGGATCGCGGCGTGCAGCATCAGGTTGTCGCCGGGAGGGCACCGTACGGTGAAGGCCGGTCCGGCCACCCGCGGCACCGGCTCCCACAGCGGCCGGATCCCGATGTCCATGACCTGCCCGCGGCCGAGCAGATCGGCCAGGGTCGTCGTGGGTATGTCCGTGAACGCGTCGACGTCAGTCATGACACGGACCCTAACCACCTTTCCCCGCAAGGGCAGTGGCCTCCCCCGCACCCCTAGAAGGGCAGTGGCCTCCCCCGCACCACCTCCAGCCGTGACACCGCCCGGGTCAGCACCACGTACAGCCGGTGCAGCCCTTGTTCCTCCGCCTCGGCGATCGCGGCCGGCTCGACCGCCACGACCTGGTCGTACTCCAGGCCCTTGACCACGCTCGCCGGCACCAGCGCGACCCGCGCGCCGAGTTCGTCCGGGCCCGCCGCATCGATGCCGGCCGCGTCCAGTGCCGCCCGCACCCGGGGGAGGTCGGCGTCCGCCGCGACGACCCCGACCGAGCCCTCCCGCCCGAGTGCGTCCCGTACGGCCGCCACGACCGCCCCGGGCACGCCGTCGACGGTCGTCTCCCGCGTCCGCAACTCCCCGTCCCCGCGCAGCGAACGGGCGGGCGGCACGTCCACGTCCAGCCGCTCCAGCAGCCGGTTGGCGAGCCCCACGACCGCCTTCGGCACCCGGAACCCGGTGGTCAGGGCGACCACGGCCGCGTCCGGTTTCCCCAGGTGCGCAAGGACCGTACGCCACGACCGCGCCGCCCACGGCGTCGTCCCCTGCGCCAGATCGCCCAGTACCGTCAGCGAACCGAAGCGGGCCCGGCGTGCGATGGCCCGGCACTCCATCGGGGACAGGTCCTGCGCCTCGTCGACGACGACGTGCCCGTACCCCTCGGGATGCCCGATCAGCCCGGCCACCTCGTCGAGCAGCACCAGATCGGCGGCCGAGAAGCGGGCCGACTTCCAGGACCGGGGCGGCCGCTCCCACAGCAGCGCCCGCTGCTCACCGGCGTCGAGAAGCCCCTCGGCCGCCGCCGCCAGCTCCTCCTCGTCGCCGAGCAGTCCGGCCACGACCTCCTCGGGCCGCACCCGCGGCCACACGGCGTCGACGTACGCCGACACCGGCCGCGCCCGCTCGATCCGCCGCACCCAGGCGTTCGGGGGCGGCCCGGCCCGTCGCTCGGCCTGCTCGCGCAGACACCGCACGATCCGCGCCCGCACCCGCTCCCGGCCGACCCCGTAGGGCGGCTCCTCCTGCCGCACCCCGTCCACGATCTCCGCCAGCGCCCCCGCCGGGACCCGCCACCGGTACGACCCGTCCGGCACGTCGAGCGACGCCCCGCCGCCGTCGGCGCGCACCCGCGCGTACAGCGCCCGCCGCAGCACCTCGGCCATCCGGGCGTCGTGCTTCACGACCGCGGCCGGCTCCTCGTCCACGCCCCGGACCGGGCACCGGGCGATCTCCTCCGCCAGCGTCGACTGCCGCACGCCGGTCTCGCCGAGGGCGGGCAGCACCTCCGCGATGTACGACAGGAAGGTGCGGTTGGGTCCGAGGATCAGCAGGCCGCCGCGCCGGATGCGCTGGGGGTGCGTGTAGAGCAGATACGCGGCCCGGTGCAGCCCGACGGCGGTCTTGCCGGTGCCCGGCGCGCCCTGCACGCACACCGACACCGCCAGGTCCGCCCGTACGAGGTCGTCCTGCTCGGGCTGGATCGTCGCGGCGATGTCCCGCATGGGCCCGACCCGGGGCCGTTCGATCTCCCGGGTGACGATCTCGCTGTCGCGGGTCTCCCCCCGCTCCAGGTGTTCGTCCTCCAGGCCGGTGAGGTCGGCGGAGTCGCCCCGGCTGCCGGGCGCCCAGCCGAACCGCCGCCGCACGGCGACGCCCTGCGGGTCGCGGGCCGAGGCCTGGTAGAAGGCGCGCGAGACGGGCGCACGCCAGTCGACGACGAGGGGCGGCTCGGCCGGGTGCTCGGAGATCCGCAGCCGCCCGATGTGCAACGGCCCGTCCCCGCTCTCCAGGGCTCCGAAGAACAAGGGCCCATCGGGCAGTTCCCGCAGCGCCTTGGCCCGGCTGCGCAGCCGGTACCCGAGGACTTCGGCGTCGGCCCCGGACGCGGACACGTCCTCCCCGATGACGACCTGTTCACCGGCGCCCTCGACCATCGCGGCGAGGGCGGTCCGGCAGCGCTCGTGATGGGCGCGTTCGGTGTCGAGGGCGTGCTGGAGGGCGGGCTCGGTCGAGGTCATCCACCGAGCGTACGCGAAAACACAACCGAGTTAAATAAATTACCTAGCCTCACGCGAAAGATGCGGAGGCAGCCCGGACGTGAGCCGGCCGAACGCCCGCTCCGCCGCGGCCACCGCCTCCGGCCGCACGTCCGCCACCCGCTCCCCCGCCGCGATCCGCCGCCAGTTCTCCAGGGCGAGCACCCGCAGCACGGCCATGATCTGCCCGGCCGCCAGCCGCGCGTCCAGATCCCCCCCGAGCACCTCGGCGAGCGCGGCCTCCGACCGCTCCTGGTGCGCGTGCGCGCGGGCGACCAGGGAGGGCGTCCCGTACAGCAGGGCGTGGAAGGCGAGCACGTCGGGATGGTCGTTGAGCCCGGTCACCGGATCCCCGCGCTCCAGCCCGTCCACGAAGTGCCGCCGCAACGCCTCCACGGGCGCGGTTCCGGCCCCCTCCGCGACCACCCGGGCGGCCTCCCCCTCGTGGTCGGCGATCCGGTACAGCACCAGATCCTCCTTGGCCGGGAAGTACCGGAACAGCGTCGGCTTGGAGATCTCGGCCGCCGCCGCCACCTCCGCGACGGACACCGCGTCGAACCCCTTCTCCAGGAAGAGCCGCACGGCGATGTCCGACACGGTCTCGTACATCCGCTGCTTCTTGCGCTCACGCAGGCCAGGGGTGCTCATGCCCGGGAGCCTACGCAGTACCGGGCAGCGGCCGGCACGCTAGGCGAAGGCTCCGGCGAGATACGGGTTCGCCGTGGAGCGCGTGGGGAGGCCGAGGGAGGCGGTGGCGGCGGCGAGGGTCACCGCGTAGGAGTCCACCGCCCGCCGGACGTTCGGGGCGTCCCGGCTCGCTCCGGTCACGATGCGGTCCAGGTCGACATAGGCGGAACGCACGATCTCCAGCCAGCGGTACACCTGCCAGTCCCTGCGCCAGTCGTGGGTGTACTCGGCCGGCAGCCGGCGCTCCCAGCGGCGGAACATCCGCTCCCTGATCTCCGGCCGGGCCGGCGTGAGGTGCAGGTGCCGGACGAGGTCGTAGAGGGGGTCGCCGACGACGGCCATCTCCCAGTCGATGATGGTCAGCGCCAGGTGGTCGTCACGGCGTACGAGGTTCCAGGGGTTCAGGTCCCCGTGCAGCAGGGCGGGCTCGCGCTCGGTCACCTCGTGCCGGGACAGGATCAGCTTCAGGCGGTCCGCGTCGGGCAGTCCGAGATGCCGCGCCAGGTGCTGCGACTCCTTCGGCAGATCCCGGACCAGGGCGACGAGCTGCTCCCGCAGCCAGTGGTGGAACCGGCCGTCACCGGCCGTCGGATCGACCTGTTTGTACCGCACGCGCGTCAGGGCGCACAGCTGGTCCACCAGGCCGTCGGCCTCGTGCGGCAGCAGGCCGTGGACGGGGTGGCTGGGAGGCCGGTCGACGTCCCGCGGCCCGACGTAGGTGTGGAAGGCGATGGTGTCGCTCTGCGACGTCTCGCCCAGTGCGAGCACCCTCGGCGCCGCGACGTCGGCGGACGACTCCTCGATCGCCCTGAGGACGGCGTGTTCGCTGAGGAAGCCACGCTCCCGCCGGCACACCTCGGACAGTTTCCGCCGGACGACCACGGGTGAGTCGACGCCCGGCACCGTCACCACCGTGTTCAGGTGGGCGGTCCCCTTGAACACCCTGCCCGCGGGAGCGGCTCCCTCGGCCAGCAGGGCCTGTCGCACCGCGGTGGGCGGGAAGTCGGGGCGCTCCGGAACGCGCCGGTCGGGCCTCCACGCGAACGCCTTCGCGATCCAGGCCCGGCCGCCGGCGTCCCCGTTCATGCGTGACGCCAGCCAGCGGAACAGGACCCGCTTGATCTCGCCCCCGCGCGGCACCTTCGTGAGGCGCAACGGTTCCGCCGCCGCCTCGAGGGCCCGGCGCACCCGCGCGGTCGCCTCGTCCAGGCTCGTCTGGGTGAACGATTCCTCCAGGGACCGGGCGGCCCGCATGACGTCCGGGAAGACCGACTGGGCCCGCTCGAAGGCCAGGTAGTGCCGGAGGTCCCTGGCCAGGCCGTTGACGGCGGCCGGACGGACGTCCTGCATGGCCCCGGCCCACGCGTCGACCACATCGGCCCACTGGTCGGCCGGGTACCGCATACGGACGAGGTGCGTCGCGAGGTCGTGCAGCGGGTCGCCGTAGGTGGCGAGCTCCCAGTCGACACAGACGAGGGGCGGCTCGCCCGCGTACGACACGATCACGTTGTCGCGGTGCAGGTCGGCGTGGAGCAGGCTGAAGGGCCGCCGGGCCATCGCGGGAACCCGTCCGGCCAGCTCGGCCAGCGCGCCCTCGGAAATGCCGAGCGCGGCGAACAGACCGCCGAAGGCCGCCCAGTTGGGCCGCTTGACCTGCCGGTCGGCCAGCTGGGCCAGCGTCCGGAGGAAGCCCTGACCGTCCGTGTCGTTGCGGGGCCACACGGACGGCAGGGCAGGCAGCGCGGCACGCCGTACGTGTGTCGTCCGGGCGAGCAGACCCGCCAGGGCCTGGACGAGCAGGGTGTCGACGGGCTTGCCGTTGCCGCAGACGCTGGAGAGCGGAACACCTTCCACAAAGCTGTGGACAGCGAACCCGTCCCCCGTGACCAGGCACTCCGGCGCGTGGGGCAGGACTCCCCGGACGGCGTCGAGGATCTCCGACTCGTTCTGCCAGGTCCGGATGACGACGGGCAGGACGTCCGGACGCCGGATCCGGACGGTCACCGGCGTCCCCGCCTCACGCCCGGCCAGGGGGGCCATGTCCTCCGTGAGCGGGAGGACGTAGTTCCGGTTGTGGTGGCCGCCGGTCGCCTGCCCCCGTTCGGCGGCCAGTTTCACGAAGGCCCGGCAGATGGCGTCGTGCGAGGCGCGTTCCCCGTGAAGAGGACGGGGAAGAGGGGGTGCGCCCACTGGCCGCTCCGGAAGTACGAGAAGGGGGGACGGTAAGGCAAACCGTAAGTTCGCGGCCGGTGCCGCGCACGGCGGAGTGAGCCGATACGGGTGGTTTGCCACCCGTCTGCATGAGGTGTCGCAAACTTGTTCGATGGCAGGCCGGTTGGCCCTTTCACATACGAACGAGGACGAGCGTTTGACTCAATCGCTGCACGGTGCGGGAATGCTACACCCAGCCGCCCCTCGCCCCTCTCCTACCTCACCAGTGCGTTTTCGCCCCTCAAGGGTGCGGGTGGGCGCCTAGGTGCGCAGCAGGTCCAGCAGTGGCTCCAGGGACTCCAGGACCACGTCGGCGCCGACCGACCTCAGGAGCTTGGCCTTCGATCCGTTGCGCGCGTAGCCCAGGAAGGGCACCCCGGCCCGCCCGGCCGCCTCGTGGTCGGAGGGCGTGTCCCCGATCATCAGGGCGTCGCCCGGTGCCACCCCCATCGCGTTCAGCGCCCGGTTCAGGCAGTGCGGATCGGGCTTGAGGTGACGGAGCTCCCGGGTCCGGCCGTAGATGTGCGGTGCGAAGCAGTCGACGAGGCCGCGGCTCGCGAGGTACGTGCGGACCACTCGCGGGGAGTTGTTCGTGGTGATCGCCAGGCGGGAGCCCACCGCCGTCCAGGTGCGGATCAGCGGGTCCGCGTACGCGGTCGGCCATGCCGAGGAAGCGGCCCGCAGCTCCTCCTGGGTGAGACGTTCCTCCAGCTCGGCGACCAGGTCGCTGCCCGGGTGGCGGCGGTCCACCGCCCGCAGCACCACCTGGGGGTCGAGGGACTCACGCTCGGCATCGGTCAGCAGGCCGTGCAGGCCCCGGCTCTCGAGCCAGGAGACCAGGTCGGTCGCCACCTGCTCCGCCGAGTGCCCGGCGAACAGGCGGCAGATGGGCCCGTCGAAGTCCCAGAGCACGACACGCGCGCGTCTGGTCAGATCGCGAAGTTCGTACGGATCGTTCTCGGTCTCGATTGTCACCGCATCAGTCTGCGCCGCATCAGGAGTCACTAGGAGAGTGTCAGGTCCGTCGTGATGGTTTCCCAGAGGGCGTTGAACCACTTCTGGGATTCCTTCACGAACGCCGCGTCCCGCCTGCCCGTCCGCTGCACGAAGGAGAAGAGCAGGGACTGGGAACCGAGGACGTCGTACATGTCCAGGGTCTGGCTGCCCCATTCCTCCTCGCGCCTGGTCAGCATGTAGTAGCCGATCAGGGCCTCCTCCTCGTTGAGGAGGTACAGCTTCACCGGTGGCGTGAAGGGCAGCGCCCGGAACGTCACGTGCACGTCGATGCCGTGCGTCGAGCGCAGCGCCCGCAGGTTGTGCTGGAGGACCTGTCCCTGGGCGTTGCGCATGGCGAGCCAGCGCTGGTGGACCGGGTTGTCGTCGCCGTGGGCCTCGACCGGCACGGGGAACGCCAGCTCGATGTCCCGGGACGGCACCAGGATGCGGACGTCGATCGACTCGGGGCGGATACGGCCCTCGTGGATCAGGCGCAGCGGCTCACCGATGGCGACCATCAGCGTCTCCGCCGTGTGGCAGACCACGTCGACGCGGACGCGCCGGGCCGAGAACGCCTCGGTCAGCCGCGGAGCCAGGCCCACCATGGTCGGCTGGGGTTCGCCACGGGCGGGCGCCGGGGTGGCGATCCGCGGCGGGCTGCCCTTGCTGACCCCGGTGAGGAGACCGTCCTCCTGGAGGACCCGCAGCGCCTGGCGGACCGCGCCGCGCTCCACACCGAACTGCTCCGCGAGTTCGGCCTGGGTGGGCAGGCGGTCTCCCGGCCTGAGCTCGCCGGCCCGGATGCGTTCCCGCAGGCTGTCGGCGATCTCCTGGGGCGATGACCTTCTGCTGCCGTTCCCTGCCACGTCTTCCGCCACGCTCTCCTGGGTCACGACCAAACGCTACAACTCTGATCCATCTGGCGGGAGTTGCTTGAAAGTTGTTTATAACTAGGGGCCAAGTGGGGACAACTTAATCAGAGTTGGTTGCCAACTTCTCGGAGTTGGCGGAAGTTTTGCTTCCGGACTTCCGAAGGGGGAACACCGATGCCCGCCCTCGCTCTCCTCTCCGCCGCCTTCGTCGTCGCCATCGAACAGCTCGTCCAGTGGAAGTACGGTCCGGCCGGCCTCGTCGGCCTGATCCTTCTCACCGTCGGCGTCAAGGCCAAGAGCCCGGCCGTCAGCTCCGCGGGAGCCGTCGTGCTCGCGCTGCTGATCACGGGCCCCGCCCGATGAGTCACCGCACCACCCCGGAACGACCCGTGGGGGACGTCAGCTCGTGAGCACCAGCTCAGAACTGATCGTCTCCCACAGTGCGTTGAACCACAGGTGCGACTGCTCCACGAACGTCGTGTCGCGCAGCCCGGCGCCCTGCCGGAAGGCGAACAGCATGGACTGGGTGCCCTGGGCGTCGTACAGCGCCGGCTGCTCGTGATCGGTCTCGGCCTCCCGGCGCGTCAGCGTGTAGTACGCGAACAGCGCCTCCGCGCCGTTCAGCAGGTACAGCTTCACCGGCGGGGTGAAGGGCAGCGCCCGGAACGTGACGTGCACGTCGATGCCGTGAGTGGCGCGCAGGGCCAGCAGATTGTGCTGGAGCACCTGCCCCTGGGCGTTGCGCATCGCCAGCCACCGCTCGTGCACCCAGTCGTCCCCGCTGCCCTCGACCGGCACCGGGAAGGCCAGGTCGATGTCCCGGCTCGGCAGCAGCACCCGGACGTCGACCTTGGCCGGTTTCAGCCGCCCGGCGTGGATCTGCCGCAGCGGTTCACCGATGGCCAGCGTGAGGGAGATGGACGTCAGGCACACGGCGTCGATCTCGACGTGCTCCGCCGCGAACGCCTCCGCGATCCGGGGGGCGAGAGCCACCGTCGTGGGCCGCGGCGGCGCTTGCGGGCCGGTCAGCGCACCGACCGGGTCGGGCGCGACGGTCGCCGGGCTGCCCTTGGACACGTTGACGAGCAACCGCTCGGACTGCAGGATCCGCAGGGCCTGCCGCACGGCACCGCGCTCGACGCCGAACTCGTGAGCCAGCTGAGCCTGGGTGGGCATGCGCTCGCCGGGGCGCAGCGCCCCTGACCTGATCCGGGCGCGCAGCTCGTCGGCCACCTGGTGATGTGTTCTCTGTGGCCGTCCTGACCTGTTCCGTCCGTTGACGGAGGCATGTTCCGGGTCCACAAGCGAACAGTACAACTTCCCGCCATCTTTGGGCAGTTCAGGGAAAGGTGGTTATGAGCCGCTTCCAGGCGGAGATAAGTACAGAGAAGTTGGTAGCCAACTTGGGGAACATGGTCAGACCTTCAAGGGGTTGGCCACCCGCCCAGGGACTCCCCTCCGGAGGGGAGCCGGGAGTCCCGCCCGGCCGGAACGGCCGCACGACAACCACAACTGAACAGCTCGCTACGGATGCGGGCCCCAGCACACCAGCGGCACCGCCGGCACCCCGGCAGGAGGGAGCGGCTCAGAACATGTCCGGGCACCAAGGCAGCCTGGACGTACGCAGCAGGGCGTCGGCCTTCCGGGCGGCGCCCACTCGTCCTTCGTGCACCCGCCCCAGCGCCGCCAGCCGCACCGCCGACGAGTCCCCGAGCCACAGCTCCGCCAACTCACCGAGTCCCAGCTCCAGTTCCGCGCTCTCGGTGGTCGGCGTGCAGGACGCCCCCTCGGGCGAGGCCTCCAGCCGGTAGCGCCCGCCGGTCAGCCCGTCGACACCGGCGACCTCCAGCACCAGGGCCCCCCGGCCCTCGTACGTCCGCGCCTCCAGCGCCCGGCCGACGTCCAGGATCCGCACCCACAGCCAGTCCGCGAGCGAGGTGATCCGGGCCGCCCTCGGGTCGGGCAGGAGGTGCGGGAGCAGGTCGTCGGGCGCCCGCCGGCCGCTCTTCACCGTCACGACCCAGTCGACGGAGCAGACGTACTCCCACAGCGCGCGTTCCGCGGCCGGTGTCGTGCCGAGCAGCCACTGCACGGTCGCCGTGTTCAACGGCTGCTTGGCGTCACCCCAGTTGTCGTCCACCTCGTAGGCGGCCATGCCCTCGACCTCGCCGGACGCCGAGCGGTACACGGCGTGGAAGGGCTGCTTCCACGCCGGGTCCCAGCGCAGGGCGCCGGTGTTCATCTTCCACCACGTCTCGTCGCGGTCGATCGCGCCGGACAGGCCGCGCCGCAGCCGCTCGTGCAGTTCGGGGCCGAGCTTGCGGACGTCCTCGCCCTCCACCAGATCGATCCGGCCGCCGCCCGCCGGGCCCGCCCACCGGGCGTCGAGACCCGCGCGCGGCACGTCGACCGTCCACTCCGCCGTCCGGGCCGCCGGCCCGAAGCCGTAGCGCCCGTAGATCGGGTACTCGGCGGCGATCAGCGTCGCGACGACGTCCCCGCGGTCCTTCGCGGCCGCCAGGTCCTTCGCCATCATCCGGCTGAGCAGTCCGCGCCGGCGGTGGGTGGCGGTGACGGTGACACCCGAGATCGCGTCGGCCGGGACGGCGGCCCCGCCGACGGCCGTCAGCTCCTGGTCGAAGGAGCGGAAGGTCGCCACACACCTCCCCTGGTCGAAGGCCCCGAGGTAACGGCCCTCGACGAACCGCCCGCGCCGGCCCTCGACCTCCTCCTCGGTGAGTGCGGCCGCTCGCAGGAAGCCGGTGTTCACGGCACGCAGCCACTCGGCGAACTCGCCATCGGTGATCGGGCGTACGTCGATGGCGTCGGCACGAGTCAGGGGGGTCATGACCTCACGCTAGGCGGAGGGCCGGTCGGTGTCGCGTAAATATCCGCCCGGCCCTCACCGCGGCCCGGGAGCCCGGGCTCCCGCAGCCCGGCCCCGCAGCCCCGTCCCGGAACTCGGCCCCGGATCTCGCCCGCGCAGCTCCGCCCATGAGCCCGGCCCCCCGGAACTGGGCTCAGCCCCCGCGCCCGGCCCCCGGATCTCGCCCCCGCAACCCCGTCCACGAGCCCGGCCCCCGGAACTCCGCCCCTCGGCTCAGCCCCCGGGCCCGGCCCCGGGACGGCTCACACCAGCAGGTCCTCGACCTGCGCCTCCCCCTCGCGGTAGCGGCGCGCGATCTCCGCGCTGCACTCGTCGGCCGTGCGCTGGAGCCGCTGCCGGCGCCGGGAGACCTGCTGCTCGTGCCGCTCCAGCCGCCCCATCGCCGTGTTCAGCTCCAGGTCCGTGCGCGCACCCAGGTCGGACAGCTCGACCTCGGCGAGCATCTCCGCGGCCAGCCGCCGGTACTCCTCGCCCTGCGGGGTGCCCAGGGTGACGTGGCGGGCCGAGGAGCGGTGCCGGGCCGGGGCGTCCCGCAGGATCTCCGCCAGCCGCTCCACCACCGAGGTCTCCTCGGCCACGGCGACGGAGGCGGCGCCCACCGGGGCACGCCGGGTCACCTCGGCGCGCAGGATGTCGATGCGTCCCTGGAGCAGCCGCCGCAGATAGCTGAGGTCGGCCTCGTCGCGCTGGGCCTCGCGGCGCAGTGTGCGCAGCGCGGGCAGGCTCAGCGCGGGCAGTTCCGGATCGGAGGTGTCCGAGGGCAGCCGCGGGCTGTCCGTGCGCTGTGTGGGCGGCCGGTGGTACTCCGACGCGCCGATCCCCGTGTACGACGACCGGAAAGCCGCCTGCTGCTGTCCGGTACTTGATGTGCTCATGTGCCTCGACCGTCCCCTCGACCGGTGTGTGCAAGCATCGTGCCACCCCAAGTGGCCGCTATGGGAACGAGTGCCCCCGATAGACCCCAGATGGGCGGTATAGCAGCAAAATACGTCCGTGCAGGGGCTGTTGGCGCCCGCGCAAACCACCCTTTCGGGCCATGGGCCGTCCGGCCGAGGCGCGGATGTCACCGCCCTGCATGATGGACGTATGCGAGCAGTGGTGCAGAGGGTGGACGGCGCGAGCGTCGTCGTGGACGGCGAGACCGTGGGTGCGATCGAGGGCGAGGGGCTGTGCGTCCTCGTCGGCGTCACGCATGAGGACACCAAGGAGAAGGCGGCCCAGCTGGCCCGCAAGCTCTGGTCGATCCGCATGCTGCACGACGAGAAGTCGTGCAGCGACATCGACGCACCCCTGCTGGTGATCAGCCAGTTCACCCTCTACGGCGACGCCCGCAAGGGCCGCCGCCCCACCTGGAACGCCGCCGCCCCCGGCGACGTGGCCGAACCGCTGGTCGACGAGGTCGTCGCCCAGCTGCGCTCCCTGGGCGCGACGGTGGCCACGGGCCGTTTCGGAGCGGCGATGAGGGTATCGCTGACGAACGACGGCCCGTTCACCGTGCAGATCGAAATCTGACCCGAAAGATCTACAAGTCCTACGGCTCGACGACGACTTCCTGGGCGGCGGCGGTGTCCCCGGCCACCAGCGGGGCGTCCACGGCCACGTTGCGCTTCACCAGGGCGAGGGCGACCGGCCCGAGCTCGTGATGGCGCGCGGAGGTCGTGATGAAGCCGATCTTCCGGCCGTCGGGACCGTCGTCCGCGAGCCGGAGCTCCGTCCCGGCCACGGGCAGATGGACCTCGCTGCCGTCGAGGTGCAGGAAGACCAGGCGGCGCGGCGGCTTGCCCAGGTTCTGCACCCGGGCGACCGTCTCCTGCCCCCGGTAGCAGCCCTTCTGCAGATGCACCGCCGAGCCGATCCAGCCCAGCTCGTGCGGGATGGTGCGGTGGTCGGTCTCGAAACCGAGCCGGGGCCGGTGCTGCTCCACGCGCAGCGCCTCGTAGGCGAGGATCCCGGCGGGCGGCCCGGCCTGCGCCGCGTAGGCCTCCAGGTCGGCGCGCGGCAGGAACAGGTCCCGGCCGTGCGGTGTCTCCCGCACGACGGCGTCCTCGGGGACCTCGGCGATGGAGCCGGCCGGGAGGTGCACCACGGCGATGCCGTCCGTGCGGTCGGCGACCTCGACCTTGTAGAAGAACTTCATCGACTCCAGGTAGGCGATCAGCGCCTCCTGGGTGCCCGGCTCCACATGGGCCCAGACCGTCGCGCCGTCGTCGACGAGGTACAGCGCGTGCTCGATGTGGCCGTTCGCGGAGAGGATCAGCGCCTCGGTCGCCCGGCCCACCGGCAGGTCGCTGACGTGCTGGGTGAGCAGCAGGTGCAGCCACGCCAGCCGGTCCTCGCCGGTGACGGCGACGACCCCCCGGTGCGAGAGGTCCACGAATCCGGTGCCGTCGGCGAGGGCGCGCTGCTCACGGAACAGGTCGCCGTAGTGGGCGGCGACGCCTTCGTCCACGCCCTCGGCGGGGACGGCGCCGGGCAGGGTCAGCAGGGGGCTCTTCATATCCGTAAGCCTACGACTCGGTAGTTGAAGCCTTGAGTGCGCAGTCCTTGCACAGGCCGAAGATCGCGAAGTGCTTCATGTCGGTGTCGAAGCCGAAGGTCTGCCGCAGCTTGTCGGTGAACTCCGCCGCCACCGAGACGTCCGCCTCGATCACGTTCTGGCAGTCCCGGCACACCAGGTGGATGTGGTGGTGCCGGTCCGCGAGGTGGTACGTCGGCGCCCCATGACCCAGATGCGCGTGACTGACCAGGCCGAGCTCCTCCAGGAGCTCCAGCGTCCGGTACACCGTGGAAATGTTGACCCCCGACGCCGTCTTCCTCACTTCCACGAGGATGTCGTCGGGGGTCGCATGCTCCAGGGTGTCCACGGCTTCGAGCACGAGTTGCCGCTGCGGGGTCAGCCGGTAGCCGCGCTGCCGCAGATCACTCTTCCAGTCGGTGCTCACCACAGCACCCAGTGTAGAAGCGTCGGCCCGATCACGGGCGCGGTGGTAGCCGACCCGACATCAGAAGGTCCGAGAGGGTGTCGCGCAGGGCACCGGTCGTCCTGACGATGTCCTCATGGGCCCGGATCTTCTCGTCGACCGAGGCCAGGGCGGCACCGATGTCCCGCTGCTGTTCCACCGGAGGGAGCAGGACCGGCAGGTCCAACAGAGTGCGTACGGTGATCGACCTCATGCCGGTGGTTCCCACGGCCCGGCTTTCCAGCCATTCGCCTGTCGCCCGACGGGCCACATATGCGACGAGGTACAGCGTCTGCTCCGGATCGTGCGGTCGCACCCGCAACAGGTGACTGTTGTAGAGCCACTCCTGCTCGTCCGCGGTGACAAGTGCCACCCGGCCGACCGTCCCGGTGCGGCTCACCAGCATGTCGCCGGCGACAAGCCGGTGTCGTGAGAGGTCACGCGCTCGTTCAGGAGGCACGCGCGGCATCCCCGGCTCCGGCGAGATCCGCCGGTGCCGGAGGTCGGCCGGACGGACGAGAGGAACACCGTCGGGAACTGCCTGGCTCCGGCGCAGGGCCGGGCCGCCCGCCTGGATGTCGCAGAGGTCGCCGAGGGGGACTGTCCGCCATCCCTCCGGGATGCCTTGGCCACGGTCCGCGTTCACGATCCGTACCTCCTCAGCAGTTCGTCGACCGCGGCGTCCGCGGCGCGGGCCCGACTGTGCGCCTCCGCCAACCGCTCGCTCAGCACGTTCAGTTCTCGCGGGTCCGCGGCCCCCACGTCCGTCGGTACGTCGTTCGACAGGTAGACGGAAGGGCTGAGCGTGTGGTCCCGCGCCCTGATCTCGGTGACGGGCACAGCCCTGCTCACTCCCGCGGTGCCGGGGTAGGGACGCCCGGCCGCCCTGGCAGCCTGCCAGGACTCGTACTCCCGGAAAATGCTCTGTGTCTCCTCCGGGGCAAGCGCTCTCTGCGTCCGGGAGACCATGGAACCGAACCGCCTCGCATCGACGAAAAGGACTTCGCCGTCGCTCCCGTCACCGCTTGGCTCCGGGGACCGCAACAGCCAGATCGTGACCGAGATGCTGGTCGTGGTGAACAACTGGGAGGGCAGGGCGATCAGGGCCTCCACCACGCCGTCTTCCACCATGGCGGACCGGATCCGGCGTTCGGAGGGGTTCGAGGAGAAAGCCGCGATGTCGGGCATCAGCACGGCCGCGCGCCCACCCGGAGCGAGCGAGGCCACGATGTACTGAAGCCAGTCGAAGTTGGCGTTGTGCCGGGGCGGCTTGCCGTAGCGCCAGTGCGCGGGGTCGACGGGGTACTCCGGAAGCCTGGAGTTGAACGGTGGGTTCGTGACGACACGGTCGAACACACGGCGCCCGGGGCCGGGCCCGGCGGAGGGGGCGGTGTACCCGGGCCGCAACTCGGCGTCGGGCAGGCCGTGCAGCGCAAGGTTCATACCGGCCAGGGCAAGTGGGTGCTCCCCGACGCCCGCCCCGCTGGCCTCGGGTGGACGCCCCCCCTCCCGCGCATCCGCCATACCGTCGAGTGCGGCGGCCAGCAGCTCACCGGCGCGTACGAAGGGATCGTGGATGCTCCGCACGCCTTGAGCGTCGCCGGCCACGAACTTCGACACGAGGTCGGCCGCGGCACGCGGAGTGAAGAAGTCACCGGCAGTCCTGCCCGCGAGTTCGCTGTACCGGGCCAGGAGCCATTCGAAGGCCTGCGCGTACTCCGCCCACTCCGTCGGCTCCGTACCGTCGAGCAGCCGCACGGTGTCGGCCACCCGAAAGTCGCCGAGCCTCTTGGCAAGGCCTAGGAGCAGTTGCCCATGGCCGGGTCCGAGGCCCTCTTCGACGGCCTGTGCGAGGAAGCGGACGAGCAGCTCACCCGAGTGCGGGAACTGATCCTTGTCCGCTTCAGCCGATACTTTCTCCCATTCGTCGGGCAGACAGCCCCGCACGTAGACAAGGGCGAGCAGCACGGTGAGGTAGTCCGCGACGGAGAGCTCTCCGCGGAAGCGTTCCGCCTCCGGGCCGCTCAGGCGCTGCACGGCCTGGAGCAGCGCGCCTGCCCGCGCCCGTCCCAGGCCGGCGCGGAAGCGGTCCCCGTACGTCGTCCCGGCCGGCTCCTCGGGCCGCCGGGCGTTCGCCGGAACCGTGCGTTGCTCCAGCCACGCCAGGATCTCGGCGGCTCGGAAGACCTCGATCTCACCCGATCCGTCGGCCCGGTCCACGACGGCCGGACCAGGAAAGTCCTGATGCCTGCGCTCCCAGTTCGTCACGGCGGGTCGCTGCACGAGCGCCAGCCGCGCGATGTCGGAGCGTGAGACGAGTACGTCGTCGATGTCACTCACAGTGCCTGCCCGAAGTGTCAGAAGCGGGGCGGCCGGGAACCGCTCAGCACGTCGCCGCGGCTCGCGAGAACCGCCGGGAACCGGTCCATGGCCTGCGCCTCCTTGGCGATCCGCGGGTCGAGGTAGCCCAGCATGCGGTAGATCTTGGCATGGTCCGCCGTGAGGTCCCGATGGTGGATCGGCTCGTGGTGCATGATCCGGTTGCGCAGCAGGACCAGCGACCACAGGCCGTCGTAGAGCGCGTCACGCCGACCGGAGTAGTGCGCGAAGGCCTTGTGCACGGTGGGCACCCAGAACAGGCGGTCGTAACGCGATCCACCGCTCACCAGGGAGGCCCAGAAGCCGAAGGACAGCTCGGCCACGATGTCGTCCGCCGGCGCGGGAGCGAGCCCGCGGCGCTCGCATTTGCTGCGCGCCTTGGCCACGAGTCGCTGTCCGTTGGGACTGAGCGGTGCCACGGTCCACCAGTCGTCTCTGCCGTAGGCGAGGGAGAGCTGGTGGTGCAAAGCGTTGCGCAGGGCGAGCTCCAGACAGTGGAGCGAGCCGTACAACGCGGCGGAAGCCTCGACGTTCCACCAGTAGAGCCGCGCAGCCGTCGCCGCATTGCCGCGCGCTGAGGCCACGTAGCGCGCCAGCCGCAACCGGGAAAACGCGCGCAGCATCCACTCCGGCAGCTGATCAGTCATGGTGATCCCCCCTATGGGCACGGCTTCGCCCGACCCGGTCCAGGTACGGACAGAACCCACCGTGTTACGGTGGGAGACGAACGCCCCGGGCCCGCCTCTGCTCAGCACGCCACCCGGGGCACGGCTTTCCAGCCCCCGGACGCACTCCTAGTGCGTCCGGGGGTTCTGCGTTTTCACACACCGCGCGAGGACCACGCCACTCGGCGCTGCGGTCTCCACCGTAGCCACAAGACCTTCCGACTCGCAAGCGCAGTACACTGCTGCCGGAATCTGTTAACCCCTTCCAACTGTTTCAGGGGGAACGCGCGCAGCGGCCCCGACCGTGCCGGTCGGGGCCGCTGAGGAGCCTGAGGCGCCCGGGCCTACTTGAAGAAGGCGATGCCGTCGTCCGGCATGTCATCGGGCAGGGCCTTGGCCCAGCGCTCGACCTCCTCCGGGGTGACGACCTTCTTCAGGTGGGCGGACATGTAGGGGCGCAGCTCGACGTCGGGGGTCTGCTTCTCGCCGACCCACATCAGGTCGCTCTTGACGTAGCCGTACAGCCGCTTGCCGCCGGTGTAGGGCTGCGAGGCGGCCGTGCGGGCCACCGCGTCCGTCACGAGGTCGATCTGCGGCTTCTTGTCGGCCAGCTCGCCGTACCAGATCTCGATGACGCCGTCGTCGCGGGTCATCGTCACCTCGACCTTGCGGCCGGCGTCGATCCGCCAGTAGCCGTGCTCGGACTCCAGTGGACGGACCTTGTTGCCGTCCTTGTCCAGCACCCAGCTGTGCGACTGGTACTCCAGGAAGTCCCGGCCGTCGTGGGTGAAGGTGACCTCCTGCCCGAAGTTGCACTTCTCGGAACCGGGGAAGTCGTGCACGCCCGCGCCCGCCCAGTTGCCGAGCAGGAAGGCGAGCGGGACGAGGTCCTTGTGGAGGTCGGACGGGATCTCGATCATGGGAACTTCCTAGACGTGGGTCAGCGCTGGCCCTGGTACAGCTTCTTCACGGTCAGTCCGGCGAAGGCGAGGACGCCGACGGCGACCAGGACCAACAGGATTTCGAAGAAGATCTCCACGGGGTGCTCCTTGAGCGGGGGTGCGAACGGTTGCACAGGGCCGAGCCCAGCTTACGCGGGCCGTTTCGGCACTACGATTCCGGCTATGGCGAAGAAGCTGGTGATCAAGGTGACGGCGGGGGCCGACGCCCCCGAGCGGTGCTCCCAGGCGTTCACGGTGGCGGCGGTGGCCGTCGCCAGCGGCGTCGACGTCTCCCTGTGGCTGACCGGCGAGTCCGCCTGGTTCGCCCTGCCCGGCCGGGCCGCCGAGTTCGAGCTGCCGCACGCGGCTCCCCTGCCCGACCTGCTGGACTCCCTCCTCGCGGGCGGCCGCGTCACCCTGTGCACGCAGTGCGCGGCCCGCCGCGACATCACGGAGCAGGACGTCATCAAGGGTGTCCGCATCGCGGGCGCGCAGGTGTTCGTCCAGGAGGCCACGGCGGACGGGACGCAGGCGCTCGTCTACTGAGGCTCCGTGGCGTCCGTGTACAGGCAGAACGGATGCCCGGCGGGGTCAAGCAGCACCCGCACGTCGTCCTGCGGCTGGAACCCGGCGAGCCGGGCCCCCGCGGCGACGGCCCGCTCGGTCTCCCGCTCCAGGTCGTCCCCCCGACCGGTTCAGGGCCGGCGCTTCTTGCCGTCCAGCTCGTCCCACCACTCGTCGGACTGGGGATCCCCGGAGGGGTCGTCCCACCACCGGTCCTCGGGACCGCGCCGGTTCGCGACCATGGCCGCCACGGGCGGGATGACCATGGCGACCACACACATCCCGACGGCGACGGGAACGGACCACAGCCGCACGACACCCCAGGCCAGCACGAAGAGGCCGATACAGAGGCCCATCATCGCGAAGTACGTGTGACGCCGCCGTGCGTACATACGTCCAGCGTAGGTCCGGGCAGGCCGAAGGGCCGCACCCCAGGCGTCCAACCCGAGGAGTGCGGCCCTTCGAAATCCGGTCGCCGTCAGACGGCGATCGCGACCTCCGCCAGGCCGCCCTGCTGGGCGACGACCGTGCGGTCGGCGGTGGCGCCGGGCACGAGGGCACGGACGGTCCAGGTGCCCTCGGCCGCGTAGAAGCGGAACTGTCCGGTCGCCGAGGTCGGCACCTCGGCCGTGAACTCGCCGGTCGAGTCCAGCAGACGGACGTAACCCACCACGGGCTCGCCGTCCTTGGTCACCTGACCCTGGATGGTGGTCTCACCGGGCTTGATCGTCGAGGCGTCGGGGCCGCCGGCCTTCGCACCGCACATGTCGTACTCCTGAAGTCTGGAAAGGTCGGTGGGGGTTGGTTACTTGTTGGCGCCGAGCTCGATCGGCACGCCCACGAGGGAGCCGTACTCGGTCCAGGAGCCGTCGTAGTTCTTGACGTTCTCCACACCGAGGAGCTCGTGCAGCACGAACCAGGTCAGCGCGGAGCGCTCACCGATGCGGCAGTAGGCGATGGTGTCCTTGGCCAGGTCGACGCTCTCCTCGGCGTAGAGCTCCTTGAGCTCCTCGTCCGACTTGAAGGTGCCGTCGTCGTTGGCGTTCTTGGACCACGGGATGTTGCGGGCGCTCGGCACGTGGCCGGGGCGCTGGGACTGCTCCTGCGGCAGGTGGGCCGGGGCGAGCAGCTTGCCGGAGAACTCGTCGGGCGAGCGCACGTCGACGAGGTTCTGCGAGCCGATCGCGGCCACGACGTCGTCGCGGAAGGCGCGGATGGACGTGTCCTGGGCCTTGGCCTTGTAGTCCGTCTTCGGACGCTCCGGCACCTCGTCGCCGGCGACCAGCTCGCGGGCGTCGAGCTCCCACTTCTTGCGGCCGCCGTCGAGCAGCTTGACGCTGTCGTGGCCGTACAGCTTGAAGTACCAGTACGCGTACGAGGCGAACCAGTTGTTGTTGCCGCCGTAGAGGACCACGGTGTGGTCGTTGCCGATGCCCTTGTCGGACAGGAGCTTCTCGAAGCCCTCCTGGTCGACGAAGTCACGGCGGACCGGGTCCTGCAGGTCCTGCGTCCAGTCGATCCGGATCGCGTTGCGGATGTGGTTCTTCTCGTAGGCGGACGTGTCCTCGTCCACCTCGACGATGGCGATGGTCGGGTCGTCCAGGTGCTCCTGGAGCCAGTCGGCGTCAACCAGGACGTCGTTGCGGCTCATGCTTCTTCTCCTCCGGGGCAGTTACGGCGGGGCGTGCGAGGTCTGCAGGGCGCGCCCTTGAGGCAGGGCGGCGCACGGGTGCCCGTGATGCGGGGCTGCGGGGATGCGCGCGTCGGCGCGACTGCCGGCGCGATCGCTCAGAAGGTGCGACAGAGCATGGCGGCGACGCGGCACAGGTCTACTGCCCGCCGCTTCGTGAGGTCCGCCTGTCGCTTCATACCGTCGATCGTAGGGACGGTCGGGCGGGCATGTCACCGGTGTGTCGCATACTGAGACGGGATGATCCGCGATGTGGGACCCGAGGGCTCTGCGAGGCCCGAGGGAGCGTGCCGTGACCCGACGGGTCCGCCGTCACGGCTGAGCTGCGGACGCCGCCGTCTCGCCCACCGGACACCCCTGGTCCGGCGCGCCTCGCACCCTGCCTACCCGGCCAGCCGGACGCCGGAACCCTTCACCGTGATCTCGACGCCGTCCGGGGCTGCCTGGACGGTGTCCACCTTGATGCCGCCGGGCAGGCCGTCGATCTTCTGCTGGAAGTCGGTGATCGCTCGGACGCGGTTCTCGGCGATGTCGACGCCGCCGAACTTGGGCAGGCCGTCGGCGTGCACGCGGACCGTGCCGTTGTCCACCTTCACCGAGCTGAGCACGGAGACCGGCTCCGGGAGCTTGGTGCCCAGCACCGTGGCCTCGACGGTGACCTTGATCTTGCCGTTGCCGCCGTCGGAGAGGCCGACGACGTTGGCGGTGACGCCCGGGGCGACCTGCGTGGGCTCGGACTTCGCCGTCTTCAGCAGTTCGTCGTAGGCGATGGTCGCGGTGCCGGTCGCGCTGGTGGCGGTGGCGGAACTGTAGTCGCCGGAGAACTCGACGCCCTTCATGTCGGCCTGCAGGTCGTCGATGCGGATCTTCCGGCCGCCGTCGCCCGCGGCGGCCTCGTAGTCCTTGATGCCGACCTCGATGTCGTCCAGGGAGCCGCCGACGACCTGGGTGAGGAACGGGAAGCCCTTGATCGACACGTCGGGCGTCGCCGACAGGTTCTCCGTGGACTTCAGCCGATCGGCGGCCTCGCCCTCGGCGAAGTTGACCGCGACGCGGTCGGCGATCACGAAGAGGCCTCCCAGGATCACGACGAAGATCAGCAGTATTCGCAGTGCGCGCATGCGTTGAATCCCCCACCGGTCCGGTGTTTCGACGACCCGGTGGCCGTCCCTGGCGTGAGAGTAACGCCGAGCGGAAGGGGGATCGGCGAATTGTTGATCATCTGTGACAGACCGGAAGCCCGGCATCCGGGCCTCCGCGCTACGCCAG
This sequence comes from Streptomyces sp. NPDC056373, assembly GCF_042262425.1. Classification (NCBI taxonomy): domain Bacteria; kingdom Bacillati; phylum Actinomycetota; class Actinomycetes; order Kitasatosporales; family Streptomycetaceae; genus Streptomyces; species Streptomyces sp. NPDC056373. The sequence continues at coordinate 59,756 of NZ_JBHJPX010000017.1, read as the reverse complement.
AGCCCGGCCCAGGACGTACACCGCCGGGGCCGCCGCGGCCAGGGGCAGGGCCACGCCCGCCGTGAAGTGGACGAACCGGGACGGGTAGTCGTAGCTCGCGACCCGGTGGCCGATCAGCGCGCAGGCGGAGGCTCCCGCACCGAGGAGGGCCCCCGAGGTGCCGAGGCCCGTGACCTGCCCGACCACGATGCCCGCGCCCGCGGCGGCGAGGAGGGACACCACCACCGAGGCCGGGGTCGGCAGGGGCAGCGCGCGGGCCGGGACCGCGACCGCCACGGCCACCGCGCCCACCGTCACCGCGTCGGCCGCGGCCGCGAGGTACCCGCCGGCCACGATCGCCAGCGCGGAGGCCGCGACCGTCGCCATCAGGCCGTACATCCGCTCGTCCGGGTCGGCGTGCGACCGCAGTTGCAGGACCAGCGCGAGCAGCACCCACACCCCGATCGTGCCGAGGATCGCCGACGGCGAGCGGTCCGAGACCAGCAGCGCGGCGTCGGCGGCCAGCGCGCCCGCGAAGCCCAGGGCGATGCCCTGCCGGGCGGGCCACATCCCGTTCAGCCGGAACCAGCCCGCCGCCGTCACCGCCTGCAGGACGACCAGCGGCACGAGCAGCGCGTACGTCCCGACCGCCGCGGCACCGGCCAGCAGCAGTCCGAGCAGCGCCGTCAGCGCGGCCGGCTGCATCCCGGGCTCGATGATCGGGGAGCGTCCCTCCGCCCGGGCCCGCTGGGCGTCCGTGAGGCGCGCGTTCCCGCCGACGGTGGCGGGGCCGTAGCCGGGGGCGGAGGGGTCTGCGGCCTCCCCCGCGGACGGGGCGGCGGGTCCCTGCGGCGTGCGGGGGCTCCGGGCCGGCCCGGGCGACTGGGGTGTCAGGATCGCCGTCTCCGGATCCGCCGCCTGCGGGGACACCGGCTGGTGGTTCTGCGTCTCCCAGGTCTGCCCCTGCCACTGCTGCGTGTACTGCTGGGCGGCGTGCGGGTCCTCATGCCCCTGGTGCCCCTGGTGCCCCTGGTAGCCCTGCCCGGGCCACACCTGCGACCGCTGCCCGTAGGGGTCGTAGCCGTCGTACGGCTGGTGGGGCTGATGGGGCTGGTGGTTCGGCTGGTCGGTCATCGTCATCCTCCTGCGAACGGCGGGAGCACCTCGACCGTGCCGCCGTCGGCCAGCCGTACCGTCTCATGTCCGCGGGTGCCCACGGGGTCGCCGTCGACGAGGAACGAGCACCGGCGCAGGACGCGCTCGAGTTCACCGGGGTGCCGCTCGCGCACCCCGTCGAGCGCCTCGGCGAGCGTGACCGCCTCGTACGGCTCCTCGGCCACACCGGCCGCGGCCTTGGCGGCGGCCCAGTAGCGCACCGTGACCTTTGGCATCTGCTTCCTCAATGAATTCGACGGTGAACCCCGTCAGGCTAGCCCGCCCGGGCGAGGCCCCATTCCCCGATGCGGGCCAGCAGCTCGTCGCCCACCGCGTGCTCGGCATGCCCCATACCGGCCTCCAGCCACAGTTCGCCCTGGTCACCGGCGGCCGCGGCCAGCATGCGCGGATGGTCGACGGGAAAGTAGCCGTCGGCGTCGCCGTGCACGATCAGCAACGGGGTCGGCGCGATCCTCGGCACCGCCTCCACCGGGGAGAGGGGCACCGGGTTCCAGTCCCGGTGGTGGATCCGGGTACGGAACCCGTACCGGCCCAGCACCCGCCCCTCGGGCCGGGTCACCAGCCAGTGCAGCCGCCGCATGGGCGCGGTGCCCCGGTAGTACCAGCGGGCCGGTGAGCTGACCGACACCACCGCGTCGGTCCGCCCCGGGTGCAGCGCCGCGTGCCGCAGCACCACCGAGCCGCCCATGGAGAAGCCCACGGTCACCACCCGCGCGTGCCCGCGACCGCGCGCCCAGGCCACCGCCGCCGCCAGGTCGAGCACCTCCCGGTCGCCGACCGTGGAGTGCCCGCCGGACATCCCGTGCCCGCGGAACGAGAAGGTGACCACGCCCCCGTACCGGGCGAACGCCTCCGCGATCCGACGCACGTGCGGGCGGTCCACCGCGCCGGTGAACCCGTGGGCGACGACGAACACCGGACGATCGGAAGGCGTCCGGGAGGTGTCGTGCACCGCCGCTCCCGGCTCGTACACGGCGTCGATCGCCACACCGTCGGACGTCCGCAGAAACACCCGCGACGACATCCGCACAGGCTTTCCCCCGTTCGTCTCGGCATGCGGACGAACGGTGGAACGCGCCACATGACCTGCCGGACCGGACCTCATGTGGGCTATTCTGCTGGGCAGAGGACTCGGGCAACGTAGCCCCCGGGTCCTTTTGTGCTTTCGGAAGCGTTGTATACGACGCGGGAAACCGCAGGTGTACGGGGCCTTCGGGATCGCAGAGCGGTGCTGTGCCAACAAACGTCCTCGCAGGGACCGAGGAGGAACCAGACGTATGAGTTCTCTGCTGCTCCTGACCAATGCCCTCCAGCCGTCGACGGAGGTGCTCCCCGCCCTCGGCCTGCTCCTGCACAACGTGCGTGTGGCCCCCGCGGAGGGACCCGCCCTCGTCGACACCCCCGGCGCCGACGTCATCCTCGTCGACGGCCGGCGTGATCTGCCCCAGGTCCGCAGCCTCTGTCAGCTGCTGCGCTCCACCGGACCGGGCTGCCCGCTCGTCCTGGTCGTCACCGAGGGCGGCCTCGCCGCCGTCACCGCCGACTGGGGCATCGACGACGTCCTGCTCGACACCGCCGGCCCGGCGGAGGTCGAGGCCCGGCTGCGGCTGGCCATGGGACGGCAGCAGATCGTCAGCGACGACTCCCCCATGGAGATCCGCAACGGCGACCTCTCCGTCGACGAGGCGACGTACTCGGCCAAGCTCAAGGGCCGCGTCCTCGACCTCACCTTCAAGGAGTTCGAGCTCCTGAAGTACCTGGCGCAGCACCCCGGCCGGGTCTTCACCCGCGCCCAGCTGCTCCAGGAGGTCTGGGGCTACGACTACTTCGGCGGTACGCGCACGGTCGACGTGCACGTACGGCGGCTGCGCGCCAAGCTCGGCCCGGAGCACGAGTCGCTGATCGGCACCGTCCGGAACGTCGGTTATCGATTCGTTACGCCGGAGAAGCCGGAGAAGATGGAGCGCGCCGCCGAGGAGGCGAAGGCCAAGGTGGCCAGGTCAAAGCAGGACACCGCGGACAAGTCGGCAGCCCCTCAGGCCGCCGACGCCCGCGCCGAGGCGTAAAGAGGCGTAATGCGGCGCCGACCTGGGCATCGCTCCCCGCACAGGGCGCCCCGGACACCGGTCGGGATATCGTACGGAACCTCCTTTACGCCCTGCCCGGAGCCGGTATATCCGCGTAGACTCCGCGCGTGGCCAAGGTGACTCGGGATGATGTGGCGCGGCTGGCAGGGACTTCCACTGCCGTGGTCAGCTATGTCATCAACAACGGACCCCGGCCGGTCGCCCCGGCCACGCGCGAGCGTGTCCTCGCCGCCATCAAGGAACTGGGGTACCGGCCCGACCGGGTCGCCCAGGCGATGGCCTCCCGGCGCACGGACCTCATAGGCCTGATCATCCCGGACGCCCGCCAGCCCTTCTTCGGGGAGATGGCGCACGCGGTCGAGCAGGCCGCCTCCGAGCGCGGAAAGATGGTCCTCGTCGGCAACACGGACTACGTGGCCGAGCGCGAGGTCCACTACCTGCGCGCCTTCCTCGGGATGCGGGTCTCCGGCCTGATCCTCGTCAGCCACGCGCTCAACGACCTGGCCGCCGCCGAGATCGAGGCCTGGGACGCCCGCGTCGTGCTGCTGCACGAGCGCCCCGAGGCCATCGACGACGTCGCCGTCACCACGGACGACCTGGGCGGCGCCGAACTCGCCGTCCGCCACCTGCTGGAGCACGGCTACGAGTACGTCGCCTGCATGGGCGGCATAGCGGAGACCCCGGCGGTCGGCGACCCGGTCTCCGACCACGTCGAGGGCTGGCGCCGCGCGATGGACGACGCCGGGATCTCCACGGAGGGCCGGCTCTTCGAGGCCCTCTACAACCGCTACGACGCCTACCAGGCCGCCCTGAAGATCCTCTCCGGACCCGAGCGCCCGCCGGCCATCTTCTGCTCCACCGACGACCAGGCGATCGGCCTGCTGCGCGCGGCCCGCGAGCTGCGCATCGACGTCCCCGGCGAGCTGGCGGTGGCGGGCTTCGACGACATCAAGGAGGCGGCCCTCGCGGACCCGCCCCTGACGACGGTCGCCTCCGACCGTCCGGCCATGGCCCGGGCGGCGCTGGACCTCGTCCTCGACGACGGGCTGCGGGTCGCCGGTACCCGGCGGGAGCGGCTGAAGGTGTTCCCCTCGCGCCTGGTCACCCGGCAGTCCTGCGGCTGCCCGTAGGCCCTGACTCCGGTGCCTCCGGGCCGGCGGGCCTCTTTATATCGGGCATACGAGGTTCTGTCGGGCTTCTCAGGGAGCACTCAGGAAGCTCTCATGGTCGGGCGACAAGCTCTGTTCCATGACCGAGAGCTTCCACCGCAGTGGCGAACACCAGAACCCTTACGAGGGTCAGCACCAGGCCCCGGTGAACCCCGAGTGGCCGCCCCCGCCGGCGTACGCCCCGGCACACGCTCCGCATCCGAAGAAGCGCAACCGCGGCCCCCTGGCCCTGATCGCCGCCGTGGCGATCGTCGCGGCGGCGATAGGCGGCGGCACCGCCTACGGCATCCAGGAACTGACCGGCAACGACACCGTCGCCTCCAGCTCCACCAGCACCGAGGTGGTCCCCTCCAGCCAGAGGGGCACGGTCGCCGGGGTCGCGAAGGCGGTCAGCCCGAGCATCGTCGAGATCAGCGCCGACTCCAACGCCGGGTCCTCCACCGGCTCCGGCGTGATCATCACGAGCGGCGGCGAGATCGTCACCAACAACCACGTCGTGGCCGGGGCCTCCCAGATCAAGGCGACGACCAGCGACGGCAAGTCGTACACCGCGAAGGTCGTCGGCACCGACAGCAAGAAGGACCTGGCGCTGATCAAGCTGGAGAACGCCTCCGGCCTGAAGGCGGCCACGCTCGGCGACTCGGCCGGGCTCCAGGTCGGCGACCAGGTCGTGGCGATCGGCTCCCCCGAAGGGCTGTCCGGCACCGTCACCAGCGGCATCGTCTCGGCGCTCGACCGTGACGTCACCGTCCCGACCGAGGAGGGCCAGGACCAGGGCCAGCAGCAGTGGGGACAGGGCCAGGGACAGGGCGACCAGTGGCCGTTCGAGTTCGGCGGACGCCAGTTCAACGGCGACACCGGCAACGACACCACGACGTACAAGGCGCTCCAGACCGACGCGTCCCTCAACCCGGGCAACTCAGGCGGCGCCCTGATCGACATGAACGGCAACATCATCGGGATCAACTCCGCGATGTACTCGCCGGCCGGCCAGGCCTCCTCGTCCTCCGACGCGGGCAGCGTCGGCCTCGGCTTCGCCATCCCGATCAACACCGTCAAGGCCGACCTCGCGAAGCTGCGGGCGGGATCGACCGACTGAGTCCGAGCACCCGGCAGCGAGGAGTACGGCGATGATCCAGCAGGTTGTGCACACGGAACCGGGCGGCGAGGACCCGGCGGCGATCGGGCCGGCCCTGGCGGTGGCGTACGCCCTGCACGCGCCGACGGGCCGGGCGGCGGAGGTGGCGGCGCCCACGACGCCGCGCCGAACGAGCAGGTCGGTGCGCGCCCGGCGCGGGGCGGCACGGGGCTGACCCGCTTTCCCTGCACCGCCCGCCACCGCGCGTCGGCGTGCGACGCTGAGAGCGTCAGAGCAGCAGCGCCCCCGTCCCCCTTCACCCCCGAGGACCCCCGAGCCATGAGCCCCGCAGACGGCGACCGTGACCCGCAGCGCATCCTGATCGTCGACGACGAGCCGGCCGTACGCGAAGCACTCCAGCGCAGCCTCGCGTTCGAGGGATACGGGACCGAGGTCGCCGTCGACGGCGCGGACGCCCTGGACAAGGCGGCGGCCTACCGGCCCGACCTGCTGGTCCTCGACATCCAGATGCCGCGCATGGACGGCCTGACCGCGGCACGCCGTATCCGCGCCACCGGCGACACCACGCCGATCCTGATGCTCACGGCCCGTGACACCGTCGGCGACCGCGTCACCGGCCTCGACGCGGGCGCCGACGACTACCTGGTCAAGCCCTTCGAGCTGGACGAACTCTTCGCCCGTATCCGCGCCCTCCTGCGCCGCAGCTCCTACGCCGCGGCCGTCGGCGCGGCCGACCCGGCCGACGAGGACGCGCTCACCTTCGCCGACCTGCGCATGGACCTGTCCACGCGCGAGGTCACCCGGAGCGGGCGCCAAGTGGAGCTGACCCGCACCGAGTTCACGCTCCTGGAGATGTTCATGGCGCACCCGCGCCAGGTCCTCACCCGGGAGCAGATCCTCAAGGCCGTCTGGGGCTTCGACTTCGAGCCGTCGTCGAACTCCCTGGACGTGTACGTGATGTACCTGCGCCGCAAGACCGAGGCGGGCGGTGAGCCGCGCCTCGTGCACACGGTGCGGGGCGTGGGCTACGTACTGCGGCAGGGCGGCGCCGAGTGAGTTCACGCACGGTCGTACGGCGGTTCCGCGCCCTGCCGATCCGCTCCCGGCTGGCGCTGCTGGTGGCGGCGGCGGTGGCGTTCGCGGTGGCGGCGGTGTCGGTGACCTGCTGGTTCATCGTGCAGGGGAAGCTGTACGACGAGATCGACAACGACCTGAAGTCGTCCGTCGCGCCGCTGCGGCCGGGCGAGTTCCAGGCGCTCACCCACGAGTGCCTCCAGAGCCCCTCCGACTCGCTGGGCATGGGGTCGCGGCCCAAGACCTACGGGCAGCTGGTCCGCGTCGACGGCAAGCTGTGTCTCTTCCCGAGCTCCACGACCCAGGTGCGCGTCACCGGCGACGACAAGGCCGTGGCCAAGAACCCCGACCCGAACCAGGGCCGCATCCGTGACGGCACGGACGAACACGGCAACAAGCTGCGCGTCCTGACGACTGCGGTCGTCGTCAAGGACGAGGACCTGGGCACGGGCGTCGCCACCGACTACTCCCTCGTCATCGCGCTGCCGCTCAAGGGCACCCAGTCCACGCTCAACGAGCTGGCCCTGATCCTCCTCCTGGTCTCCGGCGTCGGAGTCCTCGGTGCCGGAGCCGCCGGTCTGGCCGTCGCCCGGGCCGGTCTGCGTCCGGTCGACAAGCTGACCGAGGCCGTCGAGCACGTGGCCCGCACGGAGGACCTGAACATCCGCATCCCTGTGGAGGACGACAGCGAGGACGAGATCGCCCGCCTGTCCCGGTCCTTCAACTCGATGACGTCGGCACTGGCCAGCTCCCAGGAACTGCAACAGCAGCTGATCGCCGACGCGGGCCACGAACTGCGCACCCCCCTCACGTCCCTGCGCACCAACATCGAACTCCTCACCCGCAGCGAGGAGACGGGCCGGCCCATCCCCGAGGCGGACCGCAAGGCCCTGCTCGCGTCGGTGAAGGCGCAGATGACGGAGCTGGCCGCGCTCATCGGCGACCTCCAGGAACTGTCCCGCCCCGACACGGGCCAGCACGGGGGCCGGACCCAGATCGTCGCCTGGCAGGACACGGTCGAGTCGGCACTGCGGCGGGCCCGGCTGCGGGGCCCGGAACTGACGATCACGGCGGACCTCGAGCCCTGGTTCGTCCGCGCGGAACCCTCCGCCCTGGAACGGGCGATGGTCAACATCCTGGACAACGCGGTGAAGTTCAGCCCGGAGGGCGGCACGATCGAGGTACGCCTCACCTCGGGCACCCTCACGGTCCGCGACCACGGCCCGGGCATCCCCGCCGACGAACTCCCCCACGTCTTCGACCGCTTCTGGCGCTCCCCGAGCGCCCGGTCCCTGCCGGGCTCGGGCCTGGGCCTTTCGATCGTGGCGCGCACGGTGCAGCAGTCGGGCGGCGAGGTCTTTCTCACCCCGGCGGAGGGCGGCGGCACGACGGTGACGGTACGACTCCCCGGGGCATCGATGCCGCCCCCGGAGGACCCTCCTGCCCCGGCCTGACGAGAGGGTCGGTGGGTGCCTCGGACGACGTGGCTGATCGCGGAGCCGACGTGGGCGGCGCTATGGGCGGGGCGGTAGTCGCCTGAGCCCAGCCTGCCCGGGCTCAGTGGAAGCCGAGCATGCCCGGCGAGTCGATGTCCACGGTGACCACGCCGGGCGGATACTGCCGTTCGCGGTCCGTGAGCAGGATCGACATCCCGGTGAAATCAGCGCGCGGCAGTGCGCAGTACAGAGCGTGGCAGTCGTCCGGGCCGCCGTAGCCGTCCCGGATCATAACGCCGACCGCGACGGAGGCGGCCGTGTTGAGGCTGTCGACGGCGACCGACGAGAATCCGAGCACCCGCTGTGCGGCTCCCTCGTCCTGCGACTCCGCCTGCATGAGGCACAGCGCCGGGATCCGCAGGAGGTCTCCCGGGGTGCGCGCCATGTTGCCGGCGAGGAGGTTCAGCGTCTTGTGCCCCTGCGCGAGAGCCAGGGTTGCGCCGGTGTCCAGAATGATCACGCGGCGGCACCCCGTGCCGCTCGGGTCTTCTCCGCACGGACCTTCTCTGCGGCGATGCGATAAATGTTGCCGAGGATGTCGGGCGCCTCGTCGAACTCGACATCGCTGATGTCCACGCCGATCTTTTCCCGCACGACGCGGCGGTCCGCAGCGACCCGCTCGGCGACCTGCTCGGCTGTGGGCTGCTCCAAGGCAAGCTGCTCGACGAGCTGGCCAAGGGTCACCCCCCGCTCTTTGGCGACCTGAGCGAGATGATCGCGAGTTTGCCGGGACACCTGAATCGTCGTGTGTTCTGCCATAGCTTCACCATAGCGATACCACGGCCGCAAGGGGGTCTGTCGGCGTCGGTTCCACCGGTCGGAGTACCCGGCCCCCGCGCGTGGCAAGGAACAAACGGCAACCTTTCCGCGCGGTGCGGCGACTGCTCAGCGGTCATTCCCCCACACGGAACGGATCGCCTCATGAGTGAGCCGCTCAGCAAGGCCCGCCGTCACCGCAGAAGCCGCGCCCACCTGGCGGTCGGGATCCCCCTCGCCCTGACCGCCGCCGGCACCTTCGCCCACGGCACCGACCTCGGCGTCCTGGGCTCCACCGCACTGCAGGCCTCCGCCACAACCACCGAGGCCGCGGACACCTCCACCAAGGCCGCCGCCACCACCCTCACCGTCGCCAAGGACGGCAGCGGTCAGTACAGGACCGTGCAGGCCGCCGTGAACGCCGTACCGGCGAACAACCCCGCGCGCGTGGTGATCGCCGTGAAGCCGGGAACATACCGGGAACTGGTGAAGGTGCCGTCCAACAAGCCGCACGTCACCATCCAGGGCACGGGCGGGAGCCGCAAGGACACCACGATCGTCTACAACAACGCGTCGGGAACCCCCAAGCCCGGCGGCGGCACCTACGGCACGGGCGGCAGCGCCACCGTCGCCGTCGAGGCCGACGACTTCCAGGCGCGCAACCTGACCATCTCCAACGACTTCGACGAGAAGGCCAACCAGCACATCAAGGACCAGCAGGCCGTCGCCCTGCGGACCGCCGCCGACAAGGTTTTCCTGGACGGGATCATCGTCAGCGGTGACCAGGACACCCTGCTGCTGGACACCGCGTCGAAGGACCGGCTGGGCCGGGTGTACGTCGGCAACTCCTACGTCATCGGCAACGTCGACTTCATCTTCGGCCGGGCCACGGCCGTCGTCGACAAGTCCGTGATCACGCTGAAGAAGCGCTGGGACGGCAGCTCGGCCGGATACATCGCCGCGCCGAGCACCGCCGCGAACCGCAGGGGCTTCCTGATCGCCGACTCCACGGTGAACGGCGATGTCTCCGCCGGGACCTTCTACCTCGGACGGCCCTGGCACGCCGGCGGGGACGCGTCCCTCGACCCGCAGGCCACGGTCCGCAACACCAGCCTGAGCAACGCGATCAAGTCGACCCCGTGGACCGACATGAGCGGGTTCTCCTGGAAGGACGACCGGTTCGCCGAGTACGGCAACCACGGCGCCGGTGCGGGCCCGGCGAGTACGAACCGGCCGCATCTGACCGCCGCGCAGGCCGCGAACCAGGAGGTCGCGGACTGGCTCGCGGGCTGGACGCCTTCGGCGTCCTGAACGGCTCCCTTCCGGGTCCGGCTGACGAGCGGCGCCGGACCCGGAAGGGCCACCACATCGAGAGTGCTCACTGCTTCCAGGCGTAGTGCAGCCGGTCCAGGCCGCTCTGGTTGTTCACCGTCAGGCTGAGCCGCGTGCCCGTGCCCTGGAGCGTGGTGAGGGAGTAGGTGTCACCGTTGCGCAGGCCGGGCCAGTAGACCGAGCCGAGGCCCAGTTCCCGGATGGTGTCGGTCGCGGCCTGTATGTAGGCGATCTCGTTGGAGGTGCCGGCCGGGCCGTTGTAGTCCAGGCCGGTGGTCATCGAGGCGCCGAACTCGTCGAGGATCGTGCGGGAGGCACAGTCGCCGATGCGGCTCTTGAAGTCGGCCTTCCACTGGTCGACGCTGGTCCAGTCGGTGTGCCAGAAACCGTAGTTGTGCAGGGCCAGGCGGACGCCCTTGAGACGCGGGTCGGCACAGACCGGCTTGACGTCCTCGCTGTACTTGTAGCCGCCGATGAGGATCCGGTCGCGGGGCACGTTGCCGTGGGTCCGCACCCACGTCGCGGCGATGTCGGTCCACTCCTGCGCGGTGTAGCCGAACGGCTCGTTCATCGGCTCGAAGTACACCTTGGAGTTGCGGGCGTAGGCGGAGGTGATCCGCGCCCACATCCGGTCCCAGGACGCCTGGTCGTCGATCTTGCCGTCCTTGGCGTTGTCGGCCTCCCAGTAGCCCAGGATGACCTTGAAGCCCTTGGCGGTGGCGGCGTCGATCGCGCCCCGGTACGACTTCCAGAACGGCCCGTTCACCGAGGTCGGGTTGACCGGGAGGCGGACGGTGTTGGCGCCGAGCTTGGAGAATCCGCCGATGATCGCCTTGGACTTGGCGTAGGTGGTGGCGTAGCTGTCGGAGGTGGACAGACCCGAGGGCACGACGGCGTCGTGTGCGTAGTTGTCGCGCGGGTCGGCCCAGTTGACGCCCTTGAAGTCGCTGACGGGCGGCGGAGTGGGACGGTGGGCGGGAGAGGCGGCCGCGGGGGAGGCGAACGCTCCACCGAATGCCGTGACGCAGGCCAGGAGCGCCCCCGCGGCGGCAGTCCCACGCTGGTTCTTGTCGGACACGACATCCCCTTCTGAGCATGTGCAAGGGTGAGCGGTCGCCGGAGGGACCGTTCATGAGAGCACGAAACTAGAAGGGTTCTCGAACAGAGGTCAACACATCAGCACATAAAGTTTCACTCAGGTGGGAACCCGACCTCAGCTGGACTTCTCCCCGTCCGAGGACGACGACGACATGTCCTCGAGGTTCTTGCGCGCCTTGTCCGAGAGCTGCTCGTTCCCCGCCAGCACTCTCCGGTAGTACTGCGCGCCCTTGTCCTTGGCCATCGGGAAGTCCTCCTCGAACTGATCCGCCTCGTGGTAGGGGTCGCCCTGCTTGGTCAGGGCGCTGCGCATGGCCTTGCCGGCCCCGGGGAACCTGCGCTCCTCGGACTCCCTCATGATCCCGTAGAGCATGGCGGCGGCCCGCTTCTGTGTGACGCTCATCCCGGCGAGGAGTTCCTCGTCCAGCGCCTCACCGCGTGCGGCGGCCGCGACCATCGGCTCGTGCTCGGCGTCCAGCGCCTTGACCAGCTCGTTGTACGTGGTCCCGAGGTCCTCGCTCCCCGGGTACTGGTCCTTCTTGTTCGACGTGATGTACGGCCCGGCCCCGCGGCCCTTGTTCACCGTGTACGGGCCGAAGGGGCTCTGGCCGGGCCCGAACGTGGGCGCCTCCTGGCCGCGTTTCCTGGCCCGCTCGTTGGCCCTGCGCAACCGGCTCAGCGCGTCCATGGGCTTCTCCTCGGCCGGGCCCTCGCCGTTGTCGCCGCCCCGGGGCATACGCTGCACGGCCACGAAGGCGGCGTTTCCGGCGGTGCGCTGGAGGGACAGCGCCGTGTCCGGGGTCACCTGCCCGCCGGCCGCCAGCCGGGCCGCCCGGGGGTCGTCCTCGTGCGGCCGGAGCGCGGGCCGGTGCGGGTGTCCGGCCCGCGCGTCCGCCTCCGATTCCGGGGCCCTGCCGTGCCTGTGCATCCGCATCATCCTCGTCTCGGTCCGGTGCGCCCGGCCCAGTCTCCGAGGGCTCACGGGGTACGGACAGCGCCCGCGGGCCAGACTTCCGGGCACACCTCCCTGCGCGAAGGGCCCCGTGCCGCTGCGGCTCCCGTGCCACGTGGGCCCCGTACCGCTGTGGCTCCCGTACCGCGTGGGCCCCGTACCGCGTGGGCCCCGTACCGCTGTGGCTCCCGTGCCGCTGTGACTCAGCCGCCCACCGTCAGCCCCGAGCCGGACAGCCGCACCCGGATGCCGTCCTCCTCCACCCGTACGTCCTCCAGCTTCACGTCTCCCTGCTCCGGCTTCGGCAGTTCGAAGGCCAGGGCGAGCCGGTCGGCCAGGACGGGGCGGGTCAGGCGCGACAACTCCCCGAGGAGGTCGGGGTCGAGACCCAGGCTCCTGAGCACGTCGGGGTTGTCCAGGGCGAGGTCGATGAGGTTCAGGCGTTCGGCCTGGCGGGCGAAGCGCGGGGAGCCGGTCAGCTCGGCGAGCTTGCCGTCGTCGGCCAGGGCCTGGTTCACGGTCGCCTCGGGCACGCCCATCCGCCGCACGATGGCCGGGACCGACAGCAGCGCCCTGGCCTTCCGGGTCTCCCGGGCCAGGTCTGCGCTCGCCTTGGGCGTCAGGTGCAGCCCTTCCGAGGGGCGCTTGCCGGGGCGGTAGGTCGCCAGGTCGCCGATGTCCAGGCGCATGCCGCCGATCTCGGTGGCGATGCCCCGCTCGCCCTGCCGCTGGATCCGGGCCTCGGCCCGCAGCTTCAGGTTGTGCCCGGCGACGGGCAGGGTGCCGCGCGCCCGTACCCGGTCCCGGCCCTCGCCGGTGAAGGTCACCTGGGAGGCGCCGAGTTCGCGGTTGAGGTCCTCGAAGGACAGCATGACGTCCCCGTCGAACCGGGGGACGTCCGCGCCGCGCACGGACGTCAGCCCGTCGGCGTTGAGCGTCACGTCATGGGCCGTGGCCGACACCTTCGCGAGCGAGACGCGGTCGGCGGCGACGTCCGGAACGGTCAGCTTCACCGACTCCAGCCGCTTGTCGGCGAGTTGGGTGAGGAAGGGGAAGCCGCCGATCTCCACCTCGGGCGCGGCGGCCAGGTCGAGGCGGTCCTTGAGGGTGTCGGCGGCCCGGTGCTCGGCGTACAGCACCGCCCAGCGGTCGCCGAGGGCGGCGAACGAGGCGAGGACGACCAGGCCGACGACGGCCTTCACCGCGAACGGCAGGCCAGCGAAACGATTCTTCCGACGCCGCTTGCCGCCGCGGCGATGGTCCGGCGGCGCCCAGGCGTCCTCGGCGCCCGCAGTGCGTTCCTCCGGGAGGAACTCCTCCAGAGGGGTCTCCTCCAGAGGCCCGTCGTCGAGGGCGGCGAGCTCCTCGTACGGGTTCGGACGGGGATGCGCATCGAGGTGGTGGGGGGTACGCATCGATCCATCCGACCATGCGCACCGCCCCCACCCGCAACTCGAACCCCCGGTATGCGACCTACTTCACGATCGTGATCCGGTCCGCCTTCGGCGGCGCGATCGGGTTCGACGCCGAGGAGTTGGCCGTCAGGTACTGCTCCAGCGCGGTCAGGTCGTCGCTGCCGACGACGTCGTTCGTGCCCTGGCCGAGGGTCGGGAAGCCGTCACCGCCACCCGCGAGGAAACTGTTCGTCGCGACGCGGTAGGTGGCCGCCGGGTCGATGGCCGAGCCGTTCAGCCTGATGCTGTCCGTGACCACCCGGTCGGCGCCGGACTTGGTGAGGTCCAGGGTGTAGGTCAGGCCGGACGACACCTGGAGGATCTTCGGGGCCGCCGCGTTCGGGCCGGACACCTGCTCCTTGAGCGCCTGGATCACCTGCGCGCCCGTGAAGTTCTGCAGGTTCACGGTGTTCGCGAACGGCTGGACCGTGAAGCCCTCGGCGTAGGTGACGACACCGTCGCCCTCGGCGCCCTTGGCCGTGTAGGTCAGCGGCGCGCGGATACCGCCCGGGTTCATCAGCGCCAGGTCGGTCTCCGGGTCGAGCTGCTTGCCGTGCGCGAGCTGGGCGTCGGCGATGAGGTCGCCGAGCGGGGACTCGGTGCCGGTGTTGTTGATGTCGCCGGAGATGTAGCCGATCGCGCGGTTGCCGATGGGCGCGGCCAGGGTGTTCCACTTGGCGATCAGCTCGGTCATGTCGGGCGCCTTGGGGACGTCCCGGGTGACCACGCGGTTCGCGGACTTCACGGCCGTACGGGCGATGTCGCCGGTCCTGCGGTCGTAGGTCAGCGTCGTGTCGGTGTAGAGGCGGCCGAAGGACGCGGCCGAGGTGACCATGCGGGGCTTGCCCGCCGGGTCGGCGATGCTGCACACGTACGCGTTGTGGGTGTGGCCCGTGACCAGCGCGTCCACCTGCGGCGTGACGTTCTTGGCGATGTCGACGATCGGGCCGGAGATGCCGTCACCCGCGCCCGGGGAGTCACAGTCGTAGTTGTACGACGTCGACGCCGGGAAGCCGCCCTCGTGGATGAGCGCGACGATCGACTTCACGCCCTGCTTCTGCAGCACCTTGGCGTACTTGTTGATCGTCTCGACCTCGTCCTTGAAGGACAGGCCCTTGACGCCGTCGGCGGAGACGATGTCCGGGGTGCCCTCCAGGGTCACGCCGATGAAGCCGACCTTGACGCCGTTCTTCTTCCACACCCAGTAGGGCTTGAGGATCGGCTTCTTGGTCTTCTCGTCGAGGACGTTGGCCGCGAGGTAGGGGAAGTCGGCGCCCTTGAACTTCTTGTCCGAGTAGCAGCCGTCCTTCGGGTGGCAGCCGCCGTTCTGGAGACGGCCGAGCTCCTTGGCGCCCTCGTCGAACTCGTGGTTGCCGACGGAGGTGACGTCGAGGTCGAGCTTGTTCAGCGCCTCGATGGTCGGCTCGTCGTGGAACAGCCCGGACAGCAGCGGGGAGGCGCCCACCATGTCGCCGCCGGCGGCCGTGATGGAGTACTTCTCGCCCTTGCGGGCCTGCCGCAGATGCGTGGCGAGGTACTCGACACCACCGGCGTCGATCGTCTTCGTCGTGCCGTCGGGCTGCGTCTCGGTGACCCGGCCGGAGGAACCGGCGGGCGGCTCCAGGTTGCCGTGCAGGTCGTTGAAGGACAGCAGCTGGATGTCCTGGTAGCGGCCGTGCCCGTGGCCGTACCCGCCCTTGCCGTACTCCTCCCCGGCGGAGGCCGAGCCCGGCAGCCCGGCAGCGGCCAGCGCGCCGACGGTGACGACACCGGCGGCGAGAGCGGCGAAACGGTTCGTACGACGTCTGCGGCGGTCCGGGTCCGCCGGTGAAGTGGCTGGCATACGCCCCCCTTTGGGTCTGCTGGGACAGTGATGTCGTCCGGCGCAGCCTAGAGTCAACGCGCGTAGCGCAACAGGTGTTTCATGGTTACGGCCTGGTTGCTTCTTTGCCGCCGATTTGCCGGTGGTGCCCCGTACCCTCGTACGCATGACCAGCGACGACACCGTGAGGCCGGGCCACCCCCGCTCGATCGAGACCCTTGCCGCGCTCTCCGCGGAGCAGACCGAGGCCGTGCTCGGACTGCTCGACGAGGCGGCCCGGACCGACGGGCAGCAGGCGGTGTCCGAACAGGGCCGGTTGCAGTTGCGCGGTGGGGAGCGGGAGGGCGTGTCCCATCTGCTGCTCACCGCCGGCGGGGAACTGGTCGGTTACGCCCAGCTGGAGGACACGGACCCGGTGGAGCCGCCGGCCGCCGAGCTGGTGGTGCACCCCGGGCATCGCGGGCACGGGCACGGGCGGGCGCTCGGGTCGGCGTTGCTGGCGGCCTCCGGCAAGCGGCTGCGGGTGTGGGCGCACGGCGGGCACTCCGCCGCCCGGCACCTCGCCCAGGTCCTCGGCCTCACGCTCTTCCGTGAACTGCGCCAGATGCGGCGCTCGTTGACCGACTTCGATGCACGCGAGCCGGTGCTCCCCGAGGGCGTCACGGTCCGCCCCTTCGTCCCGGGCAAGGACGACGCGGCCTGGCTCGCGGTGAACGCCGCCGCCTTCGCGCACCACCCCGAGCAGGGCTCCCTCACCCAGCGCGACCTCGACGACCGCAAGGCCGAGCCATGGTTCGACGCCGAGGGCTTCTTCCTCGCCTTCCGCGGCGACGAACTCCTCGGCTTCCACTGGACCAAGGTGCACGCCGAGGAGGGCCTGGGCGAGGTGTACGTCCTCGGCGTCGGCCCCGGCGCGCAGGGCGGCGGCCTCGGCAAGTCCCTGACCACCATCGGGCTGCGGCACCTCGCGGGACGCGGGCTGCCCACGGCGATGCTGTACGTCGACGCCGACAACAAGGCGGCGGTGTCGGTGTACGAACGGCTGGGGTTCGTCACGCACGAGGTGGATCTGATGTACCGGACGGAGACCTGACGGCTCCGGGCGAGGCCAGGACTGGTGAGCCGGCGGATCAGTGCGCGGTGAGTCCGCCGTCGACGACGAACTCCGCCCCGGTGACGAACGAGGACTCGTCGCCGGCCAGGAACAGCATCGTGGGTGCGATCTCCTCGGGGCGGCCGGCCCGCCGCATCGGGGTCCGGGCGATATCGGGCTGCTGATCCCCCTCCGCGTCGAGGATCTCCTGGATCATCGGGGTTGCGATGACGCCCGGGTGCACGGAGTTCACGCGGACACCCCGAGTCGCGTACTCCACTGCGGCGGTCTTGGTGAGCAGGCGTACCGCGCCCTTGGACGCCTGGTACGCGGCGGCGGCCCCGCTGCCGATCAGCCCCAGGACGGACGAGGTATTGATCACCGAGCCGTTGCCGCTGGCGCGCAGCAACGGCATGGCCGCCTTCATGCCCAGCCAGGTCCCTGTCTGGTTGACCGCGATCACCCGGTCCCACGCCTGACGATCGGTGCCTTCGACACCGGGCCAGTCCACGACGCC
The DNA here is from genome assembly GCF_042262425.1 of Streptomyces sp. NPDC056373. Lineage (NCBI taxonomy): Bacteria > Bacillati > Actinomycetota > Actinomycetes > Kitasatosporales > Streptomycetaceae > Streptomyces > Streptomyces sp. NPDC056373. The sequence continues at coordinate 42,652 of NZ_JBHJPX010000017.1, read as the reverse complement.
CGCGATGTTCACCAGCACGTCCAGCCGCCCGAAGTGCTGCTCGACCCGGGCGATGGCCTCGCCCCACTGCTGTGCCGAGGACACGTCCAGACCGATGCCCACGGCCTCGGCGCCGCCGCTCCGCAGCCGTGCCGCGAGGTCCGCCGCGGCCTCGGCGGCAACGTCGGTGACCATCAACCGCGCTCCTTCGCGCGCGAACAACTCCGCGGTGGCCCGGCCGATGCCACCTGTCGCGCCGGTGATCAGCGCCGTCTTTCCTGCCAGTCGTCCGGTCATGGCGGTGCTCATCTCACTCATCTCGCGTCCCTGTCTCGTGTGCCGGTGTGTCGCGTGTACTGGGGTGTGCCGTCCGCTGGTTCAGAGCGCGGTGAAACCGCCGTCCGCGGCGACCACGGCCCCCGTGACGAAGCTCGAGCGCGGTGACGCGAGGAAGCACAGGACCTCGGCGATCTCCGCGGGTTGTGCCACCCGTCCCAAGGGCTGCGCACCGGCGAAGGACGCCAGGTACGCCCGGCTGTCGGAGCGGAACGTATCCAGGAAGTCGGTCTCGACGACGCCCGCGGCGACGAGGTTGGCGCGGATGCCCAGCGGTCCGCCCTCCACGGCGAGCACCTTGGTCAGCTGGGCCAGCGCGCCCTTGGACGCGCTGTAGGCGGCGCCTTCGGGCAAGGCGACCGTGCACGTGTAGGAGCCGGTGCCGACGATGGCTCCGCCGCCCTGGACCTTCATGGCCCGGAAGGCCTCGCGGGCGAAGAAGAAGGAACCGCGGGCGTTGACCGCCATCACCGCGTCCCAGTCCTCGGCGGTGGTGTCGGTGACGGGCTTGTTCAGGGTGATCCCGGCGTTGTTCACGAGGATGTCCAGCCCGCCGAAGGCGTCCACGGCGGTCCGCACGGCCTGGACGGCGGTCTCCTCACGCGTCACGTCGCCGGTCACCGCCAGGACGCCGGGAAACGTTTCCGGCAGGCTTTCGGTCTCGGGGCGCACGTCGACGGCGACGACCTGGGCGCCGCGCTCGTGCAGCAGCGCCACCGTCTCCCGGCCCACGCCCCGTGCGCTCCCGGTGACGAGAGCGACCTTCCTGGCGAATTCGGCGGTCTGCCGGTCGCCGTCGGCGGTCCCGGTCATGGTGGGCTCCTCTCCTCGGCTCCTTCGATCAGCGCGGTTCTTCGCGTCTGTCGTTCTCCACCGAGACTGGGCGGGTCAAGGGCCATCGCCCAGGCCGCACGCTGCCTGGGTGCGGCACACCCAGGCAGCGCCAGGACCTCATGCCTAGCCTGGACGCATGGCTGACAACCACCTGGGCGACTTCCTCCGCGCACGCCGTGCCGATCAGCGGCCGGAGGACGTCGGCATGGCGAGCTACGGGACCCGCAGGGTCGCCGGGCTGCGCCGTGAGGAGGTCGCCGTCCTGGCCGGAGTGAACGCCGACTACTACACGCGCCTGGAGCAGGGTCGCGAACGCAACCCCTCACCCCAGGTGCTCGACGCCCTCAGCAGCGCGCTGCGGCTCGACGCGGATGCCCGCGCGCACCTGTACCGGCTTGCCGGAGCCGCTCCGGGCGATCAGGTCGCCGTACACACCGCCGACTCGGTCAGCCCCGCGCTGCGCCAGCTGATGGACGGCTACCCGCACACACCGGCCCTCGTCCTCGACCGGGCCCTCGATATCCTCGCCACCAACGCCCTGGCCGACGCCCTCTACGCGCCGTTCGACCCGGCGGACAACCTGGCGCGTATGACGTTCCTCGACCCCGCGGGCCGGCACTTCTACACGGACTGGGACCGGGCTGCCCAAACCACCGTCGCCAACCTGCGCCACGCGGCGGGCTTCGACCCGAACGACCCTCGGCTCCGGGCACTGGTCCGCACCCTCACCGAGCGCAGCACGGATTTCACCCGCCTGTGGAACGCCCACACCGTGCGCGGCAAGACCCGGGACGCCAAGCACCTCCTCCACCCGGACGTCGGCGCCCTCACCCTCATCTATCAGGCGTTCGATGTACGGGACGCGCCCGGCCAGCAGCTCGTCATCTACCACGCCGAGCCCGGCAGCCCCAGCGCCCAGGCCCTGGGCCTCCTCGGCTCCCTCCACGCCACCCGGCGTCCGTCCCAGCCCCGCACCCAGGGGCGGGGCTGACCTCCGCTCACCCGCCAGGCTCGGCCCACGACGGACGCCAGGTCTCCCCCTCGGTCGACCGCGGGCGGGTTGCCAGGAGGTGGTCGCGGAGGGCGGCGAGGCCGGGATGCGGGTTGTCCGTGCGCCAGAGGAGGGAGTGCGGGTAGACCGGGGTCGGGTGACGCAGCGGGATGAGGCGCAGGTCGTGGTCGGTCGGCCAGACGAGTGGAGTTCGTTCGCTGAGGAAGGTCGCCAGCGACGGAGAGCTCGCGATGGTGTCGAGGAGGGCTTCGATGCCGAAGTTGGGGCCGATGGTGTCGATGGTCGGGCCGAAGGTCGCGGCGAGTTCGTCGTAGTACGCGGCCCACTCCGTGCCGGGGGCGTTGCCCGGCATCCAGATCCGGTGCCCGGCCAGTTGCGCGGGTGTCACCGACGTGGCGCGGGCGAACTCGTGGCCCGGGCCGACGCACAGGCGCATCGGCTCGTCCAGGACCGGGACGGCCTCGATACCGTCGGGGAGCCGGTGCCCGGGCATGGTGACGGCACGGAACGTGGCGTCCACGGCCCCGTCCCGCACGGCGGCCACCGCCGTATCGGCGGCGCCGAACAGCGTGACGATGTCCAGGGCGATCTCCGGATGCGCCCGGTGGAAGTCCCGTACCAGTCCGGCCGTGGCGACCCGGCGCCCCACGACGTCCACGCGTAGCGCACGGTCCCCGGGACGCACGGCGGCCACCGCCCGCTCCTCGGCCTGGAGCAGGGCGCGGGCGTGTGGCAGGAGCGCCTGCCCGTCGATGGTGAGCTCCGCCCCGCGCGGTGTGCGGACGAGCAGCCGCACCCCGAGGTCCTTCTCCAGCGCGGCGATCCGCTTGGAGACGGCCTGCTGGGTGAGGGCCAGGTCCACGGCGGCCTTCTGGAACTGCCCGGAGTCGGCGATCGCGACGAAGGCACGTACGGCTTTGAGATCCACGCGGGCAGCCTAGTTGCACAACATGTGGTTGTGCGTTTCACGAGGCTAGTTGTTCTCAATCAGCTCATTGACGGTCGTGCTCACGGTCCTTATGGGCCGGATGTCGAACTACTTGACCCCGTTGCACAACCATACGGAGTGCAGATGCTCGAAGGTGTGCAGAAGTCGGGGCGCGCACTCATGTCCGGCGCGGGCGGGTCGGCAGCACCCGCCCGCCCGCCACGGCATCAAGCCTTCAGCGCTTCGCGGAGCGTGGACGGCTTGAGCCCGAAGGTGTCCTGGATATCGCCGTCGTCCACGACGAACGGACGCTCGGACATGTAGCTCATCTCGGCGAACTCCCGCCACAGAGGATCGGTGAAGGACAGCAGCGCCAGATCCCGTTCGGTGAACGGCTCCAGCCTCGGTTCGGGCGCTCCGTGCAGCTCGGCGAGAACGGTCGCGGCCCGGCGCGGCGTGGTGGTGATGACCGGGGCGTGCCAGGCCCGCCCCCACGCCTGCTCACCCCCGCTCACGGCGACCAGCGCCGCTGCGACGTCCTCGGTGTACGCGTACGAATGCAGCGCGTCGGGATTGCCGTGGAGGAGAACCAGTTCACCCTCCCGGACCCGAGGCGCGACCAGCACCGTGAACGCCGAGACAGCGCCTGGGCCCAGGTACTGGCCGGCGCGCACCTCGGTGACACGCAGCCGCCCTTCGTCGTGGGCGTTCTTGGCCTGCCGCCACAGCTCCGCCCGCACCCGGCCCTTTCGGGTGTGCGGTGCCATCGGGGTGCGCTCGGTGACCGGCCCGGAAGTGCGCTGATAGCCGTAGTGGTTGCCGAGCATCACGTAGTCGGCCCCGGCCCGCTCGGTCGCGGCGAGGATCGAGGCGAACAACGGCGGCATGGTCTCCGGCCAGGTCTGGTAGGCGGTCATGGCGGCGTTGAAGACCGTGGTCGCGCCGACCAAGGCCTCGGCCAGCTCGTCGGTGCGGTTCGCGTCCAGCGCGATCCGTTCGATGCCGGGGTGGTCAGGGCCACTGCCGCTGCGGGTGATGAGGCGGACCCGCTTGCCCCTGTCGGCCAATTGCCTGGCGGTCGCGGTCCCTGTCGCGCCTGCCCCGATGACTGCTGATTCAGCCATGACCTTGTCTCCGTCATCTCTCGAAAATCGGAAGCTTCCCGAAAGGAAGCGTGGTTCGCGGGGCGCCGACCGCGAGCTCAACTCTGCCGTGCGGACACGCGATAGGGTCAGTGGCCTGAATGCCACGAGGTCCAAGGATCCAGCCATGCATCGTGTCGCCGTTCTGGCCGTCCCGGCAGTCAAGCCCTTCGACCTGTCCATGCCGTCGACGCTGCTCGGCGCCGCCGCACCGGAGGGACGCCCCGGCTACGAGGTGACGGTGTGCACCGCCGTGCCCGGTACGGTCGCCGCCTCCGGCGGCATCGAGGTGGTGATCCGGCACGACCTTCGGGTGGTCGAGGCGGCGGACACGGTGATCGTCCCCTCCACTGCCAGTCGGCACGACGCCGACCCGGCCACGCTGGAGGCCCTGCGTGAGGCGGCCGCCGCGGGCAGGCGCATCGCCTCGATCTGCAGCGGCGCTTTCGTCCTCGCCCAGGCCGGGCTCCTCGACGGCCGTGCCGCCACCACCCACTGGGCGCTGGCCGAGGAACTGCAGCGCGCCTTCCCCGCGGTGCGCGTGGACGCGGACCGGCTGTTCGCGCAGGAGGGACAGATCGTCACCGGCGCGGGCTCAGCCGCCGGGATCGACCTGTGCCTGCATCTGATCAGCTCCGACTACGGCGCGGCCGTGGCCAATGCGGCCGCCCGCGCCGCCGTGGTCACCCCGGTGCGCAACGGCGGGCAGGCGCAGTTCGTGCAGACCCCGCTGCCGGCCCGGACCGACTCTTCGTTGGATGCGGCCCGTGTCTGGGCGCTGCAACATCTCGACCAGCCGATCTCCCTGCAGGTCCTGGCCGGTCAGGCCAAGGTCAGTGTGCGGACCCTGACCCGCCGCTTCACCACCGAGACGGGCGTGACCCCGTTCCAGTGGCTGCTCCAGCAGCGACTGCTGCGGGCCCGCGAGCTGCTGGAGACCACCGATCTCACCGTCGACCAGGTGGCTCGCCGCAGCGGCCTCGGCTCCGGCGAATCGCTCCGCCAGCACCTGAGCCGCCAGATCGGCATGACCCCGGCTGCCTACCGAGGCGCCTTCACTCACCGCCCGAGTGCGACGACCGGTCACTGACCGCGCGAGGTTCAGGCCCCTTCCGTGTCCGGCGGCCTCGCGTGGCGATCGTCACCTCCGAGCTCTGCCCCGTCCCCACCCCCGCCGCCGCAGTGGCTCCATCAAACACACTGCCCCCGTCAGCACCGCCCCACCAAGCACCAGGCCCCACCGCTCGTGCGCCGCCACCCACCGTTCGTCCTCCACCGGCACGAACAGGGCCCACCGGCCGGGCCAGAACAGCATGGTCAGGACGGCTGTGGTCAACAGCGCGCCCGTGACCGGCAGTCCGGGCCGGGTGACCTCGCTGAAGCGCACCGCTGCCGCGGCTCCGGCCACCGCCAGGACGAAGGCCGCCCCCGCCTCCAGCGTGAGGTCGCCGACCGGGGGCCGTACCCCCGGCGGCACGAGCAGCAGGGCCACCGCCCACCAGGCCGCCGCGGCCGGTGCGACGAGGGCCGTCCGCAGGGCTACGCGGACCGGGCGCCGGGTCGGCACGGTGGACGTGGTGTGCCGGGCCGGGTCGTCCAGGAGGAAGGTCAGGCCCACCGCGAAGGCGAGGATCGCGGCCCGCAGCAGGTACAGGGAGAGGCCTTCCGCCGTCTCGCCGGTCCGGGTCAGCGCGGCGAGCAGCAGCCCCGCCGCCCCGGCCGCGCCGATCGCCGCCCACGGCACCGTCCGGTGGACGGGGAACACCAGCTGCCGGATCACGAGCACTTGTCCTTCCCCTCGGGCACGGGCAGGTCGAGCAGTTGGGCGGCCCGGGCCGTGGTGACCTTCGGCGCGGTCAGTTCGTCCCAGTGGTCCTTGACCCGCGCCCCGGCCTCACCGCGGGGCAGGTCGAGCAGCGCCCGCAGCACCTCGGTCTGGGCCTCGGTCATGTACAGACCATCGGTGGGCTGGAGCACGTAGGCGGAGCCGGTGACACTGTCGTCGAGGCGCACGCGGCGCAGCGCGTCGAGCGGCTCGGACTCCCAGCCCACGGCCAGCCACATCAGAGGGACCATGCGGCCGTCGCAGATCGAGGTCGCGGCCTTCTCGTCACCCGCGATCAGCACACCGGCCACGGCCGCGGAGAACTCGGGGACGCGGTTGCCGCCCCACGCGGTGCCCACCGTCACCTCGTGCGGCCGCTCCAGCGGGGCCAGAGCGGAGTCACTGGAGAGGCCGTAGCGCGCTTCGATCCGCTGCCGTACGACGAGGTCCTGCTCGTGGGCGCCGCCCCCGGCCAGGGACCGGACCCGGTCCACGGTCCCGGCCCAGTCCGCCACCCGCGGCCCCCACTCGGGGAACGCACAGTACGTCGATCCGTCCCGGCGGGCGCAGGTCCGCACCTGCTCGGGGTGCACGGTGGCGCGTTCGCGTGCCTTGACCAGCTCGGGGGAGTCGCCCGCCGACTGGGCCACTCCGCCGGTCAGCGTCATGGCGAGCGCCCCGGCGACACCGGCGAACACGGCCGGCTTGCGGGCACCGGCCAGGAGCACCGCCAGCAGTCCGAGGCACAGGCCCAGCCCGGCCAGGTACAGGGCGTGCCAGGCGGCCGGCCGGCCCATCAGGTCCGACGGCATGGTGTTGGGGGACGCCTCCTCGATCGCCGGGAGCAGCCACCTCACCCCGTGGTCCATGCCGGAGAGGAAGAGGAAGAAGAACAGGAAGAGCACCACCAGCAGCGGCGCGGCCACAGCGGACCGCACCAGCCCTGCCAGGAGCAGCCCGAACAGCCCGAACAGCAGCACGGTCAGCGGGCCGACGAGCAGTTCGGCCACCGATCCGTGCCCGATCGCACCGGGCCGCAGTGCCTCCCGGCCGAACTGCCCGGCCACGCACACGGCGGTGAGCAGGGCCACGGCCACGACCGACAGTGCGTGGGCGGCCGTACGGCGCCACCGCGGCAGCACCAGCACCGCGAGGTGCCGTTCCGTGTCGTGCCGCCGGGAGCGCAGCGCGGCGAGGTTGACGGACAGCAGGACCGCGAGGCCGACGAGCATCGGCGCGCCCTGGGTGGCCCGGTCGGCGTCCTGGAGGGCCGGGTAGTCGCCCCACGCCCTCCCGCTGCGCCACACCGTCCAGCCGATGTACACCGCGAAGGCCACCAGCACCGGGATCCGGGTCAGCAGCCGGCGCGACTCGAACAGGGCCAGGGCGAACACGGCCTTCCAGGGCCCGCCCCGCTCCTCCCGCGTCCCGGACACGGCTGGTTTCTCCATCAGCGCGGTCATGCCGCCACCTCCGCTCCGGTGCCGTCGAGCGTGAGCAGGTAGCCGTCCTCCAGGGTGGGTTCGAGCAGCTCGGCGCCGGGCGGCGGGTCCCCCACGTTGCGGAAGGTGCCGGTCCCGGTGCGCCATCCCGCCCTCGCCCCGGGGGCCCGCTCGGTGCTGCTCCACACGCGCCCCGCGGCCCGTGCCATCAGCTCGGCCGGGGTGCCCTCGAACCGCACCCGGCCTGCGGCCATGACCACCACGCGGTGGCAGAGCATCGCCACGTCCTCCGTCTGGTGGGTGGACAGCAGCACCGTCCGCCCCTCACCGGCTTCCGCGATCAACTCCCTGAACCGCATGCGTTGTTCGGGGTCCAGCCCGACGGTCGGCTCGTCGAGCACCAGGAATCCTGGATCTCCGACGAGGGCCGCTCCCAGGGCGACGCGCTGCCGCATGCCCCCGGACAGCTTGCGGATCCGCTTGCCGCGTACGTCCGCCAGACCGACCTCGTCGAGCACGCGCCGCACCTCCCGGTGCCGGGCGGCCCGGTCGGTCATCTCCTTCAGGATCGCCACGTAGTCGACGAACTCGAAGGCGGTGAAGTCCGGGTGGAAGCCCGGGGTCTGGGGCAGGTAGCCCAGCCGGCGCCGCACCTCCTGGCGGCCGCGGGCCGTGCCCGGGTCGTGCCCGAGCACGGTGAAGGCTCCCCGGTCGGCGGGCAGGGCGGTGGCGAGCACCCTCAGCAGGGTGGTCTTGCCCGCGCCGTTGGGGCCGAGCAGCCCGGTGACGCCCGCGCTCAGCCGCAGCGACACGTCGTCGAGGGCCCGGGTACCGCCGTAGCGGAGGCTCAGCCCGGAGGCGGACACGGTCGTGGTCATACGGCACGTCCCTGAAAGAGGTCGAATCGGTCACGGAGCAGGAAGAGCAGCCCGGCGGCGAGCGCGGCGACGACCGCCGCCACGCCCTGCCCGGCCACGGTGAACGGCGCGAGCGGTACGTCCGCCCCGGCCCGCAGCACGTCGGCCGCCAGCAGCAGTCCGGCCCACGCCCCGCCCACCAGCGACGGTGCGAGCACCGGCCCGAGACGGGGCATCAGCGCGAGTCCGGTCGCCGTCAGCGCCAGCCCGGGCAGCAGCCAGGCCAGCGCCCGCAGCCCGTAGTCGGGCAGGGCGAGGGTCGCGAGCCCGTTCAGCCCGAGCACGACGGCCAGCACGGCCACGGTCCGGATCATCAGCAGCCGGAACCCGTGCATCGGCGCGACGACCGCCATCTCGTACGTCGGATCCAGCACGGGCCCGTACGACAGCGCCACCCCGGCCAGCGGCAGCAGCGGCGCGAGGGCCAGGAACAGGGTGGGGAACCCCCCGCCGTCCACGGCATGCCCGGAAGCCGCCACGCTCAGCAGCAGCACGGCGACGACCGCCCCCAGCCAGGACCGCCGCAGCACCGGCGTCGCCGCCAGCAGCCGCGCGGTGTGCCCGGCCACCCCGGCCCGTACGAGCAGCAGCTCCAGCAACCCCTTGCGGGGTGCGTCGAGTTCGGCGTCGAGCCGGTCCCATCCGGCGTCCAGGGCGACGGGATCGCTGACCTCGGCGAGCACCGCGCGGCACTCCGCGCAGGACGTCAGATGTGTGTCGGCGGACCAGAGCGCGGGGGCCTGCAACTCCCCTCGCGCATAGGCGCGCAGTTCCTCTTCGGACACGTGCCAGCTCATGCCAACGCCTCCCGCAGCTGCTTCCGGGCCCGCATCGCCCGTGTCTTGACCGTCCCGGGCGGTATTCCGAGCAGTACGGCCGCCTCCCGGGTGGTCAGCCCGTCGATGACGGTCGCCTGCAGCACCGCCCGCAGCTCCGGCGACAGCCGGACCAGCGCCCCGGCGAGGTCCCCGTGCTCCACCCCCGCGAGCACGCGTTCCTCCGCCGACGCCTCGTCCCGGTGCCGCAGTCGGGCCAGGGCCTGCCGCATCCGCCCCCGCGCACCGTCGCCCCGCAGCGCGTCCACCAGCCGCCGCGAGGCGATGCGCCACAGCCACCCGGCCGCGTCCGGGGAGTGGCCCTCCTGCCGGTGGCGGGCCGTGCCCCTCCACACCGCGAGGAACGTCTCCTGCACCACGTCGTCGACGACCCCGGGATCGGCGCTCCGCCCCCGCAACCGGGCCCGGAGCCATGGCGCGTAGCGCCGGTACAGCTCCTCGAAGGCTCGCCGGTCGGCGTCCGCGGCTATGGCCCGCAGCAGCTCCCCGTCGCTTCTCGTATCGCTCACGTCTCCTCATCGGACGGCCCGGCCCGAACGGTTCACAAAACCACGCTTGACTTTTCCCACCCCCTTGCACCACCCTTTCACTACTCAATTAGTGAAAGGGTGGTGCAGCAGTGGTCGAGTACCGCATCGACCGGCGCAGCGGCGTCGCCACCTACGTCCAGATCGTCCAGCAGACCAAACAGGCCCTGCGCCTGGGCCTGCTGGAGCCGGGCGACAAGCTCCCGACGGCCCGTGAGGTGGTGGAGGCCACCGCCATCAACCCGAACACGGTCCTCAAGGCCTACCGGGAGCTGGAGCGCGAGGGCCTGGTCGAGGCCCGCCGCGGACTGGGCACGTTCGTCCGCAAGGCCCTGAGCACCGCCCCCGCCGACTCCCCGCTGCGCGCCGACCTGGACGCCTGGGCGGTCCGGGCCCGCGAGGCCGGCCTGGAGCGCGAGGACGTGGCCGCCCTCTTCACTTCCGTACTCGACGCGCATTTCGCAGACTTCAAGGGGGACGCATGACCGACACCGCCATCGAGGCGGCCGGGCTGGGCAGGAGGTTCGGGCGCCGCCGCGCCCCGGCCCTGGACGGCTGCAGCTTCCGGCTCCCCGCGGGCCGCGTCTGCGCCCTCACCGGCCCGAACGGCGCCGGCAAGTCCACCCTGCTCGCCCTGGCCGCCGGGCTGATCCGCCCCACCGAGGGCACCGTCTCCGTACTCGGCACGACCCCGGCAGCGGCCCGCGAGCGCCTCGCCCACGTCGCGCAGAACAAGCCGCTGTACCCCCAGCTCACCATCGCCGGGACCCTGCGGCTGGGCCGCGACCTCAACCCCCGGCGCTGGGACGCCCGCGTCGCCGAGCGGATCGTCGCCGAGGGCGACCTCGACCCCGACACCAAGATCCGGACACTCTCCGGCGGCCAGCGCACCCGCGTCGCGCTCGCCCTCGCCCTCGGCAAACGCCCCGAACTGCTGCTCCTGGACGAGCCGATGGCCGACCTCGACCCGCTCGCCCGGCACCAGCTGACGGCCACGCTCATGGCCGACGCCGCCGAACACGGCACCACGGTTGTCATGTCCTCGCACGTCGTCGCGGAGCTGGAGGGCTCCTGCGACCACCTGCTGCTGCTCGGCTCGGGCCGCGTCCGGCTCGCCGGGCCGCTCGACGACCTGCTCGCCGCGCACACCCTGGTCACCGGCCGGGCGGGCCAGGACCTCGACCCGCACACGGTGGTCGAGTCGCGCACCACCGGCCGCCAGCTGACCGCCCTGGTCCGCCCCGATGGCCCCCTCGGCGACGGATTCCAGGGCGATCGCCCGTCCCTGGAGGAAGTGGTCCTGGCCCACCTGCGCTCCCCGGACGCCCCGCCGCTCCTGCTCGACGCGCGGGAGGCCGCCGTATGACCGCCCTCGACGCCGTGACCACACCAGCCGTCACCCGGCGCACCTCGCCGTCGCGCGGCCTGGTCCTGGCCATGCTCCGACTGCACCGCACGGCGCTGCTGTTCTGGCTGGGGCTGGTGGTGGTGGCCGCCGGGGCACTGCTGTGGGCGATGGGCCCGGGCGCGGACGCCGCCTGGACCGAGTACACGGACATCGGCTGCGACCCGGCCCGCCCGGACCCGGGCTGCGACTTCCCCGGCGCCGCGAACAGCCGGTACGAGACCGCCGTGGCGGTCGGCATCGGCCTCGTCAGGCTCCTCCCGCTGCTCGCCGGGGCCTGGGCGGGCGGCGCCCTCATCGGCCGCGAACTGGAGAACGGCACCGCCCAGCTCGCCTGGACCCAGTCGGCCGGCCCGGCCCGCTGGCTGGCCGCCAAGCTCGCGGTCCCGGCCCTGCTGCTCGTGACGGGCGCGCTCACACTGACGCTGCTGCACCGCATGCTGTGGTTGTCGGACCGTGCCCCGATCAGCTTCATGCAATGGCGCGCGTGGCACGACGACGGCATCTTCGAGATCAACGGCACCATCGCCGCCGCCCAGGCCCTCGCCGCCCTGGCCCTCGGTGCCCTGGCGGGGGTGCTGCTGCGCCGGGCGCTGCCCGCCCTCGGCGTCGCGGTCCTGGCCGTCGTGTCACTCGTCTACGTCGCCGACGCACTGCGCCCGCACCTGTGGCCGGTGCAGACCCTCGCGACCACCCTGGAAGACGGCACCCCCAGCCTCGACAGCATGATCGTCGAGACCGGCGCCCTCACCGCCTCCGGTGCCCGCGTCCCGATCCCGTCGTGCTCGGGCGAGCCCGGCTGTGACGCCAGAAACGGCATCACCCACTACTACACCGACTACCACCCGGCCTCCCACTTCTGGCCCCTCCAGCTCATGGAGACCGGCCTCCTCCTCGCCGTCGCCGCCCTGGCGGCCGCGACCGCCTTCGTCCTGCTGCGCCGCCGCACGGGAGCCGCCGTATGACCGCCTTCGCCCTGCGGCCCCGCCGTCAGGGAGCCGCCGTATGACCGCCTTCGCCCTGCGACCGCGCCGTCAGGGAGCCGCCGTATGACCGCCCTCACCGCGGCGACCGCCCCCGCCGCCCGCCCCGCCCCCCACCGGGGCGGCCTGCTGCGGGCGGTGCTGCGGACCCACCGCACGGCCCTGGTCCTGTCGCTGCTGGCCCTGGCCGCCGCGACCGCCGCCCTGGTCTGGCTGCACTCCCTGGGGGACGAGGCCCGGGCGGGCGTGAGCGCCTGCGCCACGCCCCCCACTGACGGGCTCCCCTCCTGCGCGGCGGTCGAGGCGATCACCGTCGACGAGGTGTACGCGAACGGCATCGCCGTGATCGCCACCGCCCTGTCCTGGGTGATGTTCCCCGTGGCCGCCTGGGCGGGCGGCGCCCTCATCGGCCGCGAGCTGGAAAGCGGCACCGCCCAGCTCGCCTGGACCCAGTCCGTGCGCCCCCTGCGCTGGCTGGCCGCGAAACTGGCCGCCCCGGCCGCGCTGCTCACCGCCGGCACCGGCGCGCTCGTGCCGCTGAACGTCTGGGCCCGCGGCGACGGCAACCCCGACCTGGTCGGCGACTGGTACTACCCGGACGCGTTCGTGTCGACGGGCCCGGTGGCCGTGGCCTACGCCCTGGCCGGACTCGCCCTCGGCGCCCTCGCCGCACTGGTGTGGCGCCGGGCCCTGCCCGCCACGGGGGTGGCCCTCGCCGCCTCCCTGCTCCTCCACAGCCTCCTGGAACGGTACCGGGAGGACCTCTGGCCGACCGTCAGCCGCATCGCGCCCGGCAGCATCGAGCTGCCCCGCTCGGCCTTCCAGGTCACCTGGGACACCCCCGCCCCGCACGGCGTCCAGATCAGCCACGCCACGTTCCACCCGCAGTCCCACTTCTGGCCGCTCCAGTACGTGGAGAGCGGCCTGCTGCTGGCCGTGGCCGGCACCGCGACGGCCGCCGCCTTCCTGCTGCTGGCCCGCCGCCTCCCCTGAACCCGGTCCGCGCGTCCTTCCACGGGGGGATGGACGCGCGGCCCGCCCTTCGGGGACACTCCGTGCCGCCCGCCCGGCCTCCGTGACACTCCATGCCGCACGGCCGACGCGGGCACCGTGACACCGCGCGACGCACACCGACGCCGGCACCACGACACCTCGCGGCCCGCGCCGGCTCCGAGAACCGTCCACAGCCTGTGGGCAGACGGCCCGGCCGCCTCTCCCGGCCCTGTGGACGCCCGCGGGCCGCCCCCCGGTGTCCCGCACGTCATGTCTCCGTAACCATCGATTCAGACGGGCTTGCGAAGCTCGGCCAATGAATCCCGCCGTGCCCGAGCCTCCCCCGTCCCGCGAGGGCCCCGAGGGAAACGGGAGCACTCACGTGACGTCTTCGCTCCCGCCCGCGCTGTCCGACGCGCCCGTGATGCTCGCGGCGCGGAAGAATGGGTCCATGAGCCAGCCGAACACCCAGGCACAGGTCCAGCACGCGCAGCCCTCCGTGGGCTCCATAGCAGCCCACCGCCCCCACACGGTGGCCGCGGCCGTCTCCGATCTGGAACCGGACATCGACGCCGACCTCGACGCCTACGAGGAGTCGCCGTACGACGGGCCCCAGCTGCCGCAGGGGCGTTTCCTCGACCGGGAGCGCAGCTGGCTCGCCTTCAACGAGCGCGTGCTCGAACTCGCCGAGGACCCCGACACCCCCCTGCTGGAGCGGGCCAACTTCCTCGCGATCTTCGCCAGCAACCTGGACGAGTTCTTCATGGTCCGGGTGGCAGGCCTGAAGCGCCGTATCGCCACCGGCGTGGCCACCCGCTCCGCCTCCGGCCTCCAGCCGCGCGAGGTGCTGGAGATGATCTGGGCCCGCTCGCGCGAGCTCATGGCCCGGCACGCCGCCTGCTACCACGAGGACGTCGCCCCCGCACTCGCGGAGGAGGGCATCCACCTGGTCCGCTGGAACGAACTGCAGGAGAAGGAGCAGGCCCGCCTGTTCACCCTGTTCCGGCACCAGATCTTCCCCGTGCTGACCCCGCTGGCGGTCGACCCGGCGCACCCCTTCCCGTACATCTCCGGCCTGTCCCTGAACCTGGCCGTCGTCGTGCGCAACCCGGTCACCGGCCACAAGCACTTCGCCCGGGTGAAGGTGCCGCCGCTGCTGTCGCGCTTCCTGGAGAGCTCCCCGGGCCGCTACGTCCCCATCGAGGACGTCATCGCCGCGCACCTGGAGGAGCTGTTCCCGGGCATGGAGGTCCTGGAGCACCACGCCTTCCGCCTGACCAGGAACGAGGACCTGGAGGTCGAGGAGGACGACGCGGAGAACCTGCTCCAGGCCCTGGAGAAGGAGCTCATGCGGCGCCGCTTCGGGCCCCCGGTGCGCCTGGAGGTCGAGGAGTCCATCGACCGTGAGGTCCTGGACCTGCTGGTGCGCGAGCTGAAGATCAGCGAGGCAGAGGTGTACCCGCTGCCGGGTCCCCTGGACCTCACGGGCCTCTTCCGCATCGCCTCCCTGGACCGGCCGGAGCTGAAGTACCGCAAGTTCGTCGCAGGCACCCACCGCGACCTCGCCGAGGTCGAGTCGGCCTCCGCGCCGGACATCTTCGCCGCGCTGCGCGAGCGGGACGTCCTGCTGCACCACCCGTACGACTCGTTCTCCACCTCCGTCCAGGCCTTCCTGGAGCAGGCCGCCGGCGACCCGGACGTCCTCGCGATCAAGCAGACCCTGTACCGGACTTCGGGCGACTCCCCCATAGTCGACGCCCTCATCGAGGCCGCCGAGTCCGGAAAGCAGGTCCTGGTCCTGGTCGAGATCAAGGCCCGCTTCGACGAGCACGCCAACATCAAGTGGGCGCGCAAGCTGGAGGAGGCCGGCTGCCATGTGGTCTACGGCCTGGTCGGCCTGAAGACCCACTGCAAGCTGTCGCTGGTGGTCCGCCAGGAGGGCGAGACGCTCCGCCGCTACAGCCACGTCGGCACCGGCAACTACCACCCGAAGACGGCCCGCCTCTACGAGGACCTCGGCCTGCTCACGGCCGACCCGCAGGTCGGCGCGGACCTCTCGGACCTCTTCAACCGCCTCTCCGGCTACTCGCGCCGGGAGACCTACCGCCGTCTCCTGGTCGCCCCCAAGTCGCTGCGCGACGGCCTGGTCTCGCGGATCGCCAAGGAGGTCCAGCACCACCGTGCGGGACGCCCCGCGCACGTCCGCATCAAGGTCAACTCGATGGTCGACGAGGCCGTCATCGACGCCTGCTACCGCGCGTCCCAGGCGGGCGTGCCGGTGGACATCTGGGTGCGCGGCATCTGCGCGGTGCGCCCGGGCGTGGCCGGCCTGTCGGAGAACATCCGGGTCCGCTCGATCCTCGGCCGCTTCCTGGAGCACTCCCGGGTGTTCGGCTTCGGCAACGGCGGCGAACCCGAGGTGTGGATCGGCAGCGCCGACATGATGCACCGCAACCTCGACCGCCGGATAGAGGCCCTGGTCCGGGTCACCGACCCGGCCCACCGGGCGGCCCTGAACCGGCTGCTGGAGACCGGTATGTCCGACTCCACCGCCTCCTGGCACCTCGGCCCGGACGGCGACTGGACCCGGCATGCGACCGACGCGGACGGACAGCCCCTGCGCAACGTCCAGGAGATGCTCATAGACGCCCGGAGGCGCCGGCGTGGCACAGCAACACCTTGACCCCACGGACCCCCGGTCCAGGCACGACGGGCCCGTCCCCACCGGAGACGCCCTCGCGGGCTATCTGCGGGCCCAGGCCACGGAGTTCCTCCGGGCGCTGCGCCTGCACCGGGAGACGGGGTCGGGGCCGAACGGCTCCGGGGGGTCCGCCGAGGCGGCCCGCGCCCTGCGCCGCTCGGCCCGCCGCATCAGCGCCAGCCTGCACTCGTTCCAGTCCCTCCTCGACGCGGAGTGGTCCGAGACGATGCGCCCCGAACTGGCGTGGGTGTCGGGGACGCTGGCGATGGAGCACGCCTACACGGCCCGCCTGGAACGCCTGTTGGCGGCCCTGCACCGGTT
Organism: Streptomyces sp. NPDC056373; assembly: GCF_042262425.1. Taxonomy (NCBI): domain Bacteria; kingdom Bacillati; phylum Actinomycetota; class Actinomycetes; order Kitasatosporales; family Streptomycetaceae; genus Streptomyces; species Streptomyces sp. NPDC056373. The sequence goes on along the minus strand of NZ_JBHJPX010000017.1, from coordinate 26,471 downwards.
GTCGGGCTCCACGGCCCTCCCGTCCCAGCCGGCCGCCCCCGCTGCGGGCGGTCGTCCCGCCGGGGCGGCACCCGCCCCGCAGCGGGCGGCACCCCGCGACGCCGGACCGCGCACCGCCCCGGCCTCCGCACCGGAACGCGGCAACCTGACCGTGGGTGCGGCGAAGGCGGGCGCCCTGCTCGACCGCCAGCTCACCCTCGCCCGCACCCGGGCCCACTCCACGGCACTGGAGGCCCTGGGCAGCAGCCGCTTCCACGCCGTCGCGGACAAGGTCGCCGTCCTGGCCAGCGAGGTCCCCCTCACCAAGACCGCCGCCACCACCGACCTGCGCCCCTTGGCCCGTGCCGCCGAGGACCGCCTCGCCGACGCGGTGACCGCCCTCCCCCTGCTCACCGCGGGGAACCCGTACAACGCCACGGCCCTCGTCCACGGTCTGTCCCCGGACACCGTCCCGCACCCGCAGGACGCCCCGTGGCACCAGGTCCGGCTGCTGCTGCGCCTGCACCGCTACGCCCGCGAGGCCGTCAGCGGCCCGAAGGGCAACGCCGTGGTGGATCTGCGCCTGCTCTCCGCGGGCCAGGCCCTGAACCGGCACCGCGACGCCTCGGAGGCGGCGGCAGCGGCGGCCCAGGCGGCCCGTACCCCGCGCATCGCCCCGGCCACGGCATACGCCCTCGGCGTGCTGCACGCCGACCAGCGGCACGAGGTGGAGGCGGCGCGCTTCGCGTTCCAGCAGGCCTGGCAGAAGGAGACCGTGGGCGCGTCATGACCGGGCGCCCGGCACCAGGAGGCGGTGAAACACGGTGAACACCCCCAAGGACACCACCGTCCAGGCGGCGGGCTGCGTCCTGTGGCGCCGGTCCCCGCTCACCGGCGAGCCGGAACTCTGTCTCGTCCACCGGCCGAAATACGACGACTGGTCGTGGCCGAAGGGGAAACTGAAGCGTGGCGAGGACGCACTGGCCGGAGCACTGCGCGAGGTGGCGGAGGAGACGGGCTGCCGGGCCGTGCCGGGCCCCGAGCTGTCCGCCCTGCGTTACCTGGCGGGCGGCCGCCCCAAGCAGGTCCGCTACTGGGCCGCCGAGGCGGTGAGCTGCGCGTTCTCGCCGACGGACGAGGTGGACCGGGTGCTGTGGCTGACGCCTGCCGCCGCCCGCGACCGTCTCACGCAGCCCCATGACCGGCCCCTGGTCGAGGAGCTGCTCGCCGTTCTGCACCTGCCCCGGGCGGGTGGCTGACCGGATGCTCCCGTTTCGTCCGTAAAAGCGGAATGCTGACGTGCTCTCCCCGTGAGCATTCCGTTACCTCACCAGGCCTTAGGCAGGGGTTCACCCCTCGTTCATTTGCGGCCATCGGCGCCTTCACCTGATCTGCCTAATTTCGGCCTTACCGACGCGAGCCGTCCCGCTGAGTGCGACCGCGTCCGCGACACCTCGTCTTCGCACGCCGCCGATTCAGGACGGCGGCTCCTGGAAGGAACTCAAGTGAAGCTTCAGCGCATGAACCGGCGGGCCCTCGCTCTCGGTGCTCTCGCCGTCTCCGGCGCCCTGGCCCTCACGGCGTGCGGCTCCGACGACACCGGTGGCGCCTCCAACGGCGGCGGTTCCTCCAACGCCGCCGCGCCGAGCAACGTCAAGTGCGACGACGCCAAGGGCCAGCTGCTCGCCGACGGCTCCTCCGCGCAGAAGAACGCCATCGACGCCTGGGTGAAGCAGTTCACCGCGGCCTGCCAGGGCCTGCAGATCAACTACAAGGGCGGCGGCTCCGGCGCCGGCGTCACCGCGTTCACCCAGGGCCAGGTCGCCTTCGCCGGCTCCGACTCCGCGCTGAAGCCCGACGAGGTCACCGCCTCCAAGAAGGTCTGCACCGGCGGCCAGGGCATCGACCTGCCGATGGTCGGCGGCCCGATCGCGGTCGGCTACAACGTCGACGGCGTGGACAACCTCGTCCTCGACGCCCCGACCCTGGCGAAGATCTTCAACGGCAAGATCACCAACTGGAACGACGCGGCGATCAAGAAGCTGAACCCCGACGCGAAGCTCCCGGACCTCAAGATCCAGGCCTTCCACCGCTCGGACGACTCCGGCACCACGGACAACTTCACCAAGTACCTGATCGCCACCGCCAAGAGCGACTGGCCCTACGACGGCGGCAAGACCTGGCAGGCCAAGGGCGGCCAGTCCGCCTCCGGCTCCTCCGGTGTCGCCCAGCAGGTGAAGCAGACCAACGGCGCCATCGGCTACTTCGAGCTGTCGTACGCCAAGGACGGCCTGAAGACGGTCGACCTCGACACGGGCGCCGCCCAGCCGGTCAAGGCCACCGTCGAGAACGCCACCAAGGCGATCTCCGAGGCCAAGGTCGTCGGCACGGGCAAGGACCTCTCCCTGCAGCTGAACTACGGCACCAAGGCCGAGGGCGCCTACCCGATGGTCCTCGTCACGTACGAGATCGTCTGCGACAAGGGCAACAAGTCCGACACCCTGCCCGGCACCAAGGCGTTCCTGCGCTACATCGCCTCCGAGGACGGCCAGAAGATCCTCTCGGACAACGACTACGCGCCGATCCCCGCCGACATCATCTCCCAGGTCCGTACCACCATCGAGGGCCTGAGCTGACCCGAGTGCGGCCCGGTCCCCTCCCCGGGGCCGGGCCGCACCGTCCGGTGCACCGCCGCCAGTGGCCGTACCCCGCGTACGGCTCCGCAGACCGGAGAACCCGATGGGCACACCCACACAGATAACCGACGCACCTCCCCCCGCTCCGCAGCCCACCGTCGACAAGCGCGCCGCGCGCGGGGCCACCCGGCCCGGAGACCGGGTCTTCCTCGGTCTCTCCCGCGGCTCGGGCATCCTGCTGCTGGTGATCATGGCCGCGATCGCGGTCTTCCTCACCTACCGCGCCTCCCTCGCGATCAGCAAGGACCACGGCAACTTCCTCACGACCTTCCAGTGGGACACCAACCTCGTCCCGCCGAACTTCGGCATCGCCGTCCTGGCCTTCGGCACGGTCGTCTCCTCGATCGTCGCCATGGTCATCGCGGTCCCGGTCGCCGTCGCCATCGCGCTGTTCCTCACGCACTACGCCCCGCGCCGGATGCGCGGCCCCATCGCGTACGTGATCGACCTGCTCGCCGCCGTGCCGTCCATCGTCTACGGCCTGTGGGGCGCCCTCGTCCTCGTGCCGCACATGACCGGCCTCTTCGGCTGGCTGAACGACTACTTCGGCTGGACCGGCGTCTTCTCCTGGGAGGGCGGCGCCCCCCGCTCGATGCTGACCGTCGGCATCCTGCTCGCGATCATGATCCTGCCGATCATCACCAACGTGAGCCGCGAGGTCTTCCGCCAGGTCCCGCAGATGCACGAGGAGGCGGCCCTGGCGCTCGGCGCCACCCGCTGGGAGGTGATCCGCATGGCGGTCATCCCCTTCGGCCGCTCCGGCGTCATCTCCGCCTCGATGCTCGGCCTCGGCCGCGCCCTCGGCGAGACCATGGCCGTCGCCACGGTGCTCTCCCCGACCTTCGACATCCAGGCCAGCCTGCTGGACCCGGGCGGCGGCACGTTCGCCCAGAACATCGCCAGCAAGTTCGGTGAGGCCACCGAGTTCGGCCGCGACGCGCTGATCGCCTCCGGTCTGGTCCTGTTCGTCATCACCCTGCTGGTCAACGGCGCGGCCCGGGCGATCATCGCCCGCCGCAAGGAGTACTCGGGGGCCAACGCATGAGCACCGCGACCGTCACCCCGAAGGGCCCCAGCACCCTGCGCGGCGCCCGCCTGCCCAAGTGGTCCCCGTACGCCATCGCCGCCGGCTCCATCGCCCTCGCGATCGTCATCGGCCTCGTCGGCGGCCTGCACAGCCACGTCCAGTGGGGCCTGATCGCCGCGATCCTCTACGTGGCCGGCACCTACGCCATCGCCGCGAGCGTCGAGGGCAGGCGGCAGGCCAAGGACCGCATCGCCACCTCCTTCGTGTGGGTCGCCTTCCTGCTCGCCGTCGTCCCGCTGGCCTCGCTGATCTGGTCGACCGTCGTGCGCGGCGTGAAGGTCCTCGACATCTACTTCCTGACCCACTCCATGGGCGTCGTCGCCGACACCGAGCCCGGCGGCGGCATCTACCACGCCATCCTCGGCACCCTGGAGCAGGTCGGACTCGCCACGGTGATCGCCGCGCCGGTCGGCGTGCTGACCGCGATCTACCTCGTCGAGTACGGCCGGGGCAACCTCTCCAAGGCCATCACGTTCTTCGTCGACGTCATGACCGGCATCCCGTCGATCGTCGCGGGTCTGTTCATCCTCAGCCTCATGCTGATGTTCGACATGGAGCCCTTCGGCTTCGCCGGCTCGCTGGCCCTGGCCATCCTGATGATGCCGGTCGTCGTGCGCTCCACGGAGGAGATGCTCAAGCTCGTCCCGAACGAGCTGCGCGAGGCCTCCCTGGCGCTCGGCATCCCCAAGTGGCGCACCATCCTGAAGGTGGTCCTGCCGACCTCCATCGGCGGCATCACCACGGGCATCATGCTCTCGATCGCCCGTATCACCGGTGAGACCGCCCCGGTCCTGCTGCTGGTGTGGGGCAACGCGTTCATCAACGCCAACCCCTTCGAGGGGGCGCAGGCCTCGCTGCCGCTGTACATCTACCAGCAGTACGCGAACAGCGCGGGCTCCGGTGCGGCGTACGACCGCGCCTGGGCGGCGTCGCTGACCCTGATCGCCTTCGTGATGCTCCTGAACCTGGTGGCCCGCGGGATCGCCCGCTGGAAGGCCCCGAAGACCGGTCGCTGACGCGACAACCTGCGGCTACCGCCGCGCGGGGCCACAGCGACCCCCCGGACTTTTTGGAAGTGAAGTAGTCATGGCCAAGCGAATCGACGTAAGCGGACTGACCGCCTACTACGGCTCCCACAAGGCGATCGAGGACATCTCGATGACCGTCGAGCCGCGCTCGGTGACGGCGTTCATCGGCCCCTCCGGCTGCGGCAAGTCGACGTTCCTGCGCACGCTGAACCGCATGCACGAGGTGACCTCGGGCGGCCGCGTCGAGGGCAAGGTCCTCCTCGACGACGAGGACCTCTACGGCACGGGCATCGACCCGGTGTCGGTCCGCCGCGAGGTCGGCATGGTGTTCCAGCGTCCGAACCCGTTCCCCACGATGTCGATCTTCGACAACGTCGCGGCGGGGCTGCGCCTCAATGGCAACTACAAGAAGAGCGAGCTCTCCGACATCGTCGAGCGCTCCCTCAAGGGCGCGAACCTCTGGAACGAGGTCAAGGACCGTCTGAACAAGCCCGGCTCGGGCCTGTCCGGTGGCCAGCAGCAGCGTCTGTGCATCGCGCGGGCCATCGCGGTCGAGCCGAACGTCCTGCTCATGGACGAGCCCTGCTCGGCGCTCGACCCGATCTCCACGCTCGCGATCGAGGACCTGATCGGGGAGCTCAAGGAGCGCTTCACGATCGTCATCGTGACGCACAACATGCAGCAGGCGGCCCGCGTCTCCGACCGCACGGCGTTCTTCAACCTCGCGGCGGTCGGCCAGCCCGGCAAGCTCATCGAGATCGACGACACGGAGCGCATCTTCTCCAACCCGTCGGTCCAGGCCACGGAGGACTACATCTCCGGCCGCTTCGGCTGAGCCGCCCCCGCCTCATCCGGTCTGCCGAGTCTCCTCGCGGTGCTGCATGGCGGTGCCACCGCGAGGCCGAAAAAGGGCCCGCCCCTCTCCCAGGGGCGGGCCTTTTCACGCACACAGCTGCACGGGCACAGACCCGCCGAGCTACGGAAACGCCGGGTTCACGACCTACACGAACGCCAGGTTCACGACCTACAGGAACGCCGGGTTCACGACCTACAGGAACGCCGGGTTCACGACCTACAGAAACGCCAGGTTCACGATCCAGAACGACGCCGCAGCCACGACCGCCGCGGCCGGCATCGTGATGAACCAGCCCAGGATGATGTTCTTGGCGACACCCCAGCGCACGGCGTTCACGCGCTTCGTCGCACCCACACCCATGATCGCCGAGGTGATGACATGCGTCGTCGAGATCGGCGCCTTGAACAGGAACGCCGTCGTGAACATGATCGACGCACCCGTGGTCTCCGCGGCGAAACCCTGCGGCGGGTCCAGCTCGATGATCTTCCGGCCCAGCGTCCGCATGATCCGCCAGCCACCGGCGTAGGTGCCCAGCGACAGCATCACCGCGCAGGCGATCTTGACCCACACCGGGATCGGATCGCCGTAGTCCTCGACATCGGCGATGACGAGGGCCATCACCACGATGCCCATCGTCTTCTGCGCGTCCTGCAGACCGTGCCCCAGCGCCATACCGGCCGCCGAGACGGTCTGGGCTATGCGGAAACCCCTCTTGGCCTTGTGCGGGTTGGCCTTCCGGAATATCCACAGGATCGCGGTCATCACCAGATAACCGGCCAGCAGACCGACCACCGGGGAGATGAACATGGGGATGACGACCTTCTCCAGCACCCCGCTCCAGTAGACGGTCGTCCCGCCGGCCAGCGCCGCCCCGACCATGCCACCGAACAGCGCATGGGACGAGGAGGACGGCAGCCCGAAGTACCAGGTGATGAGATTCCAGACGATCGCGCCCACCAGCGCGGCGAAGAGGATGCCCATCCCCTTCGAGCCGGTCGGTGTCTGGATCAGGCCCTCACTGACGGTCTTGGCGACCCCGGAGCCCATGAAGGCACCGGCGAGGTTCATCACCGCGGCCATGGCCAGCGCGGCCCTCGGCGTCAGCGCCCGCGTCGATACGGACGTGGCGATCGCGTTCGCGGAATCGTGGAAGCCGTTGGTGTACGTGAAGAAGAGCGCGACCCCGATGGTCACGACCAGAGCAAGGGTGTCCATGAAGGGCTCAGGACTCCTTGACGGCGATGGTCTCCACCGTGTTCGCCACGTGCTCGAAGGCGTCCGCCGCTTCCTCCAGCACATCCACGATCTGCTTGAGCTTCAGCACGTCCATGGCGTCGTACTTGCCGTTGAAGAGGTGCGCCAGCAGCTTGCGGTGGATCTGGTCGGCCTGGTTCTCCAGCCGGTTGACCTCGATCCAGTACTCGGTGAGGTTGTCCATCGTGCGCAGATGCGGCATCGCCTCGGCCGTCAGTTCGGCAGCGCGCGCCAGTACCTCGATCTGCTGCTCGACGCCCTTGGGCAGTTCCTCGACGTTGTAGAGGACGACCAGGTCGACGGCCTCCTCCATGAAGTCCATGATGTCGTCGAGGGACGAGGCGAGGGAGTAGATGTCCTCGCGGTCGAACGGCGTGATGAACGAGGAGTTCAGCTGGTGGAAGATCGCGTGCGTGGCGTCGTCACCGGCGTGTTCCGCTGCCCGCATACGCTCTGCGATCTCGGCCCGGGCGGATGAGTCCGCCCCGAGCAGTTCCATCAGGAGCTTCGAGCCCGTGACGATGTTGTCCGCGGAGGCGGCGAACATGTCGTAGAAGCTCGTCTCCCTGGGGGTCAGACGAAAGCGCACGTGGGGTCCTCGGGGTGCTTCGGTTTCGGTCAGGCTGATGCTAGGCGCAACATCCGGCCACGGCTATCGGGCCGCCCACCAGTGTCGCCCATCGGGCACAGTGGTGAGCACGGGGGCGGTTCCCAGGCCCGTATACCCCGCAAACTTCGGTACCATATACCCACCAGGGGTATATGTCGGCCCACTGCCCACCAGGAGGAAGCGATGACGGACGTGACCGACACAACAGATGTCGCACATGTCACCACCGGCACCGCCGAGACCGCCGGTGCGGACGCGACGACCGACCACGACCACGGCGTGCACGGGTACCACAAGCAGAAGGACGAGCACCTCAAACGCCTGCGCCGCATCGAGGGCCAGATCCGCGGCCTGCAGCGCATGGTCGACGAGGACGTCTACTGCATCGACATACTCACGCAGGTCTCCGCCTCCACCAAGGCCCTGCAGTCCTTCGCCCTGCAGCTGCTGGAGGAGCACCTGCGGCACTGCGTGGCGGACGCGGCCCTCAAGGGGGGCGACGAGATCGACGCGAAGGTGAAGGAGGCGACCCAGGCGATCGCCCGCATGCTGCGGACGTGAACCGGGCCCCGCGTCCTGTGGTCAGGCCCTGGAGGAGTTCCGCTCCTCGGCCACTTTCAGCACCTCGTCGATGCTCTCCAGGCTGAGCCGCTCGCGGGCGGCCGAGGCCGCGATGATCAGCTCTCCGCACAGCTCGATCTCGGCGAGGGCCACGTGGTCCTGAACTGCCGTACCGCCGACCGGAGCCACGTGCATCACCTCATCTCTGCCGTTGCCGACTTCCTAGAGTAGGGAGCGGCCTACACACCGCGCATGGCACGGACGGGCTAGTTCACGCCGGTCACTCCTCGGCGATCCGGCCCGCGTAGATGTCCTCGGTCCGGGGCAACCGTACGCGCACCGAGGCCCCGAAATCGTAGAGCAGCGTCGTCGAGGCGACGGCGACAGGGCTCTTCTGCCGCCCGTTGAGGAAACTGAAACGGTGCCTGACCTTGCGGATGCGTCCCTCGTCGTCGAGGTAGGCGTCGAAGGGCACTTCGGCGGTGGCGAACCCCTCGGCCGCCGCCCTCAGGGGCTCCTCGTTCCCCTTCGACGCCCGCCGGGCCGCGTCGGCGAGGTCCGCCGTCCCCCGGTAGTGACGCACTGCGGTTCCCGCGACCTCCGTCCTGCCCACATAGGTCGCCGTCCGCGTCCCGAGCAGTACCTCGGCCGCCGTGAACGGGTCGGTGGCCCCGCCGGTGACGAGGTTCCCGTCGGACAGGGTCCGGGTGTCCACCCGCACCCACTTGTCCGCGGGCACCCCGGCGCCCCGGTTCTTCATGAACAGCGCACCCGGCGCGAGCAGTTCGGTGATCGGCCGGCGCTCGGCCACCCCCGCGGGGTCCTGCGGCAGCAGCACCTTCAACCGCCCCATCCGCTCGCGGTAGTCGTACACCCCGGCGCCCCGGATGGTCACCCGGGTCCCGCCGGCGGCCATCTCCATCGACGTACGGGCCTTGGAACTCCCCGCGCCGACGAGCCGGTCGGCGGACTGCCGCAGCACGGTGACCGCTTCCCCGCCGCGGGAGTCCCCGGCGGCCGCGTCGCCCCCGGAGCATCCCGCGGACCCCAGCCCCGCTCCGGCCAGGACCACGGCGGCGACGACCGCCGCACCCGCCGGCCTGTGCCGCCCTTCCCGCTGCCGCCCAGTCATCGCCTGCCTACCCCCAGCCGGTACGTCCGTCACGGGCCCCCTCGTCGTTCCGGTTAACGACGGGTTTGTGCCCCCGTCACGCGAGCCCGCGCCGACCGCCGTACGAACCGTTCACCTGAGCTGGGTAACGTTGTCGGCGTGGCGCAGCAGGACGGGCTGGAACTTCCCCCCAACCTCCCGGAACACCGCACGACGACCATGGAGAAGGGCCGCTTCTGCATGGCCCACTGCATCTGTGGCTGGCGTGGCCCGGCACGAAGAGCGAGAAGCCAGGCGCGCACGGACGCGGAGCGGCACGCGACGGGCTGAGACCGTGACGGGCGCCACGGACCGAGACCGTGACCCGCCCTACGGACCGAGACCGTGACCCGCGCCACGGGCCGAGACCGTGACCCGCGCCACGAACCGAGAGCGTGACCCGCGCCACGGACCGAGACCGTGGCGGACACTTCCCGGCCGGGGCCGGGCCATGGAACCCTCACCCCCGTCACCCCGTCTCCCAGGACGGAACCACCGGGAGGCCCCATGGAACGGCGCACGCTGCTCACGGCCGGCACGACGGCGATCGCCGCGGCCGCGACCCCCTTCACCACCGCCTGCACCCAGTCGGGCAACCGCTCCGGGGCCACGGCCACCGATGCCGTGCGCACCTCCACCACCTCGAGAACGACCGCGGCGAACTGGTCCGCCCTGGCCCGCGACCTCGACGGCCCCCTGATACGCCCGGGCGACGCCGACTGGGCCGCGGCCCGGCAGCTCTACAACACCCGCTTCGACAACCTGAAGCCCGCCGCGGTCGCGTACGTGTCCCACGCGGACGACATCCGCACCACCCTGGCCTATGCCCGCGCCCACACCCTGCGCGTGGCGATCCGCAACGGCGGCCACTCCTACGCCGGCTGGTCCTCCGGTGACGGCCGCCTGATCGTCGACGTCTCGAAACTCAACCGCGTCCGGGCCTCCGGCACCACCGCCGTGGTCGGCGCCGGCGCCAAACTCATCGACGTCTACCGGGCGCTCGCCGCGAAGGGCGTCACCATCCCGGCCGGGTCCTGCCCGACCGTCGGCGTCTCGGGCCTCACCCTCGGCGGCGGCCACGGCGTGGTCTCCCGTGCCTACGGTCTGACCTGCGACAGCCTCACCCGGGCCACCCTGATCACCGCCGACGGCAAGCAGCTCACCGCCGACGCCCGCGAGAACAAGGACCTCTTCTGGGCCCTGCGCGGCGCCGGCAACGGCAACTTCGGCGTCGTCACGGAGCTGCACTTCAAGACCCACCCGGCACCGCAGGGCGTCTCGGCGTACCTGTCCTGGCCCTGGTCGAAGGCGGCCGCGGTGGTGAAGGCCTGGCAGGAGTGGGGCCCGTCGCAGCCCGACGAGATCTGGTCGTCGCTGCACCTGGCCGCCGCCGCGGGCGGCACCCCGACCGTCTCGGTCTCGGCGTTCTCCCTGGGCACCTACGGCGAGCTGAAGAACGCCGTCGACCGCCTGGCCGACCGCGTCGGCGCCCCGGCCCGCAGTGTCTCCCTGAAGCGCCGCTCGTACGAGGAGTCGATGGAGGTGTACGCGGGCTGCTCCTCGTTCCCGACGGACGCGCAGTGCCATCTGCCCGGCTCGACCCCGGGCCGTTCCCCGAAGGGCGCGCTCGGCCGCGAGACGTACGCCGCGGCGTCGGACTTCTTCGACCGCTCCCTGTCCACGGCCGGAATCCGCACGCTGCTGGCACAGATCGCCTCGGTACGCGGCGGCACCGGCAGCATCGCCCTCACGGCCCTGGGCGGCGCGGTGAACCGTGTCTCCCCCACCGCCACCGCGTTCGTGCACCGCCGTTCGCGCATGCTGGCCCAGTACATCGGCGCCTGGCGGGCCGGCACGAGCGGTGCGACGGCCCGCGACTGGCTGGCCTCGGCCCACAAGGCCATGCGCCCGCACGCGTCGGGGGCGGCCTACCAGAACTACACGGACCCCACCCTGACCGACTGGCGCAAGGCGTACTACGGGGATGCGGCAACGCGCCTGGCGAAGCTGAAGAAGCAGTACGACCCCGACCGCTTCTTCACGTATCCCCAGGCGCTGTAAGGCCCTTACGCGGCGAGATCCCGCTCCGAGGCCCGTTCGCTGCGGGCCTCGGGGATCACCGTGTCCTCCCCCTCGGCATGCCCCCTGGCGCGCACCAGCCATCCCAGCCGGGGCGAGCGCTCGACGGCCTTCACCAGTGGCGTCAGCAGGGCCATGGCGAGCGGCGACAGCAGCAGCGCCACGGCGGTGCCCAGCGCGAACCCGCCCACGACGTCCGTGGGGTAGTGCACACCCATGTAGACGCGGATGAACCCGCCGAAAAGCGCCAGCACGAGCCCGACGAGCCCGAACTTCCGGTTGGCGACGAACAGGCCGACCGCCAGGGCCATCACGATCGTCGCGTGGTCGCTGACGAACGAGTAGTCGGTCTTGCCCTGGACCAGCACCTCAAGACCCTGGTGGTCCAGGAACGGCCTGGGCCGCTCCACGAACCCCCGGATGGGCACGTTGACCAGGACGGCGATGCCGGCGGCCAACGGCGCCCAGACCAGCGCCGCGACGGTGGACGCCGCGTCCTCGTCGCCGCGCCGCCGCACGGACCACCAGCACCACACCACGAGCAGGACGATGGCGAGCAGCAGCCCGTACTCACCGACGTACTCCATGACGCGGTCGAACCACTGCGGCGCGTCCTTGGCCAGGCCATTGATGTCGTAGAGCAGGTCGACGTCAGGGTTCGACCCGGAATCGGCGAGTCCAGCCATGGTGCTGCGGCCCCTTCGTCGTCTGTCCCGGCGCACCCGTGCGTGCGCCGCTGCTGCCACCCCCGTGGTTGTAGATCCGCTTCCGCCGCACGCGTGCGTGACGCGTGCCCAATGGACGTCTGCTCGGCTACGTCATCAGGAACGCATGGTCCCCGTTGATACGTTCCACACTCCACCGAATGATCACGCAGACGTTATCGAAGAGAGACAAGTCTTCGCAGCTCAGGGGGTGGGTTCACGCACGGTTCACACGGTCGTGGGCAGTGCTTTCGCGCCATCTTCGGTGACACGGGTGGCGCCGAAGTAGTCAGGGGTGTCGATCGGGTCGAACCGGATGACGGCACCGGTCCGGGGCGCGTCGATCATGTACCCGCCTCCGACATAAATGCCGACATGCCGGATGGCGCGGGAATTGGTGAGGTCGTCCGAGAAGAACACCAGGTCGCCGGGGAGCAGTTCGTCCCGCGAGGGGTGCGGGCCGGCGTTGTACTGGTCGTTGGCCACACGCGGCAGCTTGATGCCCACGGTCTCGTAGGCGGCCTGGGTCAGTCCCGAGCAGTCGAAGCGTCCGCCCTGCTCAGCGGTGCCGGTGCCGCCCCACAGATAGGGCGTGCCGAGCTTCTTCTGCGCGTACTCGATCGCGGCCGCGGCCTGCTCGGAGGGGTCGACCCGCCCGACCGGCGCGGCGAAGCTCTCGGAGAGCGTCGTGATCCGCTTCACGTAGTTACGGGTCTCCGTGTACGGCGGCACGCCCCCGTACTTGATCACCGCATACGCCCCCGCGTTGTAGGCGGCCAGCATGTTCTCGGTCGGATTCCCGCCAACCTTCTTCACGTACGAGGCGAGTTCGCAGTCGTAGGAGGCGGCCGAGGGAATCGCGTCCTTCGGATCCCACACGTCACGGTCGCCGTCACCGTCACCGTCGATGCCGTGACCGGCCCAGGTGCCGGGGATGAACTGCGCTATGCCCTGCGCGGCGGCCTGGCTCTGGGCTCTGGGGTTGAAGCCGCTCTCCTGGTAGAGCTGGGCGGCGAGCAGGGCCGGGCTGATGGCGGGGCAGAGGTTGCCCCACTTCTGCACCAGGGCCGCGTACGCGGCGGGCACCGACCCCTTGGCCAGCGATTTCGCCCCGCCGCCCACGCCGTTGACCAGGTTCCCGGCGACGAGATAGACCCCCACGACGAGCAGCATCACGAAGGCCAGGGCGGAGCTGATCGCAACGCTCGCCACGATCCACGCCTTACGCACCGTCAACCGCCCCTCGCCGCCCAGGAGTCCGTGAGCCAGTGTAGAGGCGGCCGGTACGCCCGGGAATGATCACGAGAGAAGAGTCGGAGCGGACAGGGGAACCGGGCGCGTCACGGACCGCACGGCGAGAGCACGACGGCTCCGGCCGGCGCACGAGGTCGCGGCTCGGCGCGTCACGGACAGCACCGCGAGAGCACGACAGCTCCGGCCGGCGCACGAGGTCGCGGCTCGGCGCGTCACGGACAGCACCGCGAGAGCACGACGGCTCCGGCCGGCGCACGGGGTCGCGGCTCGGCGCGTCACGGACAGCACCGCGAGAGCACGACAGCTCCGGCCGGCGCACGAGGTCGCGGCGCGTCACGGGAGCCCCGCCGCTTGCCGGTACAGCCGCCGGGCCTCCGCGCCGAGCACCGCGCTGTAGGAGACCCCGGGAGTCGTCCCGCCCTGGTCGTGCCCGCCGAGGACCCCGACGACCTCTCCGTCCCCGTTCACCCAGGGGCTGCCGCTGGTGCCCCCGCTGAAGCCGGGGCACGCGATGCGCTGCTGGGTGCGGCCGAGCGCGGACGGCTTGTCGGTGCAGCCGACGGGCGTCTCGCGGGTGTCGGGGTAACCGGTGACGGTCACTCCGGTGGCCCCCGTCGCCGTACCGGTCGCGAACCGGTTCCCGCCGACGACGTCCTGGACCTCCCTGCCGCCCCACGGTGCGAGCACGGCGAATCCCACGTCGCTGTCCTCGTGCCGTCCCTCGACCCACCCGCGGGGCAGGAACCGCCGCCGCACCTTCCACTCCCCGTAGGGCGCACGCCCGTCCCGGTAACCCGGCACGAACACCAGGCCTCCGTCGCCGCCCAGGCAGTGCGCCGCGGTGACGATCAGATCCCGGCGCGGCGCGTCCACCACGGACGCCGTACAGAAGTGCCCTCCCCCCGGGGCCCGCAGGAGCACCCCGACCCGTGCGTCGCTGGCGGTGACGGTCACACCGAAGGGCCCGGCCCCGTCGTCGGCGGTCGCGGTGGACGCGGTGACGAGGGCGACGAGGACCACGGCGACGGTCAGGACGCGCTTCACCCGGGCCACTGTGCCCGACGAAGGTGAGAGGAACATCAGTCAAGCCGCCCCCATCACAGGGCCATCGAGCCGTCAGCGACAAGTAAGCGCAGCACCCTCTTCAGTAAGGCGGAAGTCAGGATTCCGATCACCGTCTTGTTGTCACGTACTCAACAAGCGATGGTCGTCGCGGGTCGCCGCCCCCGCCGGGAAACACACCGGCGGTACCCCCACCCGCAGGCCTCTGCCCACCACTGCCAGGAGGCTGTACCTTGCGCACGACACTCCTCAACTCCCCCACGTCCCGTCTCAGATGGCACCGCGTGGTCTCCGCCGCCACCGCCACCGCCGCACTCCTCCTCACCGGCCTCACCACCGCCGCCCACGCCCAGGCCACGGACCCGAGCAGCGCGAAGGTCACCTGGACCCGCTCCTGCGCCCTGCCCCGCCACCAGGGCGAAATGGCCTGCAACGCCCTGCGCGTCACCGGCGGCCGCACCGCCTTCCAGCAGCAGCACGGCATGTCCGCCAAAGCGGCCGACGCCTCCTCCCCCTCCGGCTACGGCCCCTCCGACCTCCGCAGCGCCTACGGACTGACCTCCGCCGCCGCGAGCAACGGCTCCGGCCGGACCATCGCCATCGTCGACGCCTACGACGACCCCAACGCCGAGTCCGACCTCGCCGCCTACCGCTCCCAGTACGGCCTGCCCGCCTGCACCACCGCGAACGGCTGCTTCAAGAAGGTGAGCCAGACCGGCTCCACCACCGCCCTCCCCACCCCCGACAGCGGCTGGGCCGGCGAGATATCCCTCGACCTCGACATGGCGAGCGCCGTCTGCCCGAACTGCCACATCACCCTGGTCGAGGCGAAGTCGGCATCCATGGCCAACCTCGGCACCGCCGTCAACGAGGCCGTCGCCCTCGGCGCCAAGTACGTCTCCAACAGCTACGGCGGCGGCGAGTCCTCCTCCGACGCCTCCTACGACTCCGCCTACTTCAACCACCCGGGCGTCGCCATCACCGTCAGCGCGGGCGACGCGGGCTACGGCGCCGAGTACCCGGCGGCCTCCAGGTACGTGACGTCCGTGGGCGGCACCAGGCTCTCCACGTCCTCCACCACCCGCGGCTGGACCGAGAGCGTCTGGCGGACCAGCAGCACCGAAGGCACCGGCTCCGGCTGCTCCGCCTACGACACCAAGCCCGCCTGGCAGACCGACACCGGCTGCACCAAGCGCATGATCGCCGACGTCTCGGCCGTCGCCGACCCGGCGACCGGCGTCTCCGTGTACGACACCTACGGCGCCGACGGCCAGGGCTGGGCCACCTACGGCGGCACCAGCGCCTCCGCCCCGATCATCGCGAGCGTCTACGCCCTCGCGGGCACCCCGTCCACCGGCTCCTACCCGGCCAGGTTCCCCTACGCGAAGACCACCGCCCTGAACGACGTCACCAGCGGCAGCAACGGCAGCTGCACCACCAGCTACTTCTGCACCGCCCGGACGGGCTACGACGGCCCGACCGGTCTGGGCACCCCGGAGGGACTCGGCGCCTTCACCGGCTGACGCACCTCCCCCCCCCCGGTGACGGACCGTCACCCCGGGGGACGCCGCCCGGCGCTGTGGGGGCCCTGGACGGCGGGGAAACGAAGGGGCCGCGGCATCCCAGCCGCGGCCCCTTCGCCGTGCCAGGTAGCCTTCACCCGGGGAACACCGGCGCGACCACTCACCCGACCAGCCGTCAGAAACGGCCCCCAAAGGTGGGAAAGGCCGCAAGAGGGCACAACGACGGAACCACACACCAGGTTCCGCTCAGGCCTCATTGCCCGGCGTGACCTGCCGTGATACACAGAGTGACCATACGACCCTTCGGGCACCGCCCGCCTCCTCCCCTAGGGCCAGGAGCGGAACGGTGGCAAGGTATTCGTACGAAACCCGCCAATCAATGACGCCAAGTCGACATCCGACGACGTCATTGTCGGCGACAATGAGGCCTGACCTCTGCACGACCGCAGAGGGTGCGGAACTACCCAACAGGGGCGGTGACTTACATGCTCTTTGCGGCCGACAAGGGAGACATCAACACCATCATCGGCGGGATCGCTCCGGACTGGGGCCCCTTCGGCAGCCTGGGCAACGAGGCGAAGGTGATGATCGAGGTCGTGATGGCGGTGGCCATCCTGCTCTGCCTCGGCATCGCCATCTGGGGCGCCGCCAAGCAGCGCATCGGAGCCACCGCCCTGCGCGACACCTTCAGCGCGGAACAGGGCAAGGGCCTCATCATCGCCGGCCTCACAGGAGTCTTCATCATCGGCTCCCTCGGCACCCTCTTCACCATCGTGTACGGCATGGCCGTGTAGCCCGGGCGCACCCGTACGCCCGCCGGAACGCCCGGTTCGCTCCCCCTCTCCTCCATCCCACCCGCCCGTCGTGCCCACCGGCTGAGGTTGCGTTTCCCTGATGTCGAGTCACCACACCGCGCCCGCGCGGGAACCAGCACGGCTACCGTCGTACGAGGAGTATGAGAAGTACGACCGGTACGAAGTGTTTCCGCACGACGTCGAGGGGGCGTACGCGGCATGAGTCTCGGTGACGACCACGAGTCCTCCGGCGGTTACGCCGGCACGGGCCAGACCCGCACGCGCCTGCCCGACTCCGGCGACGCCTTCGCCGACCCCCGCCGCCGCTCCTCGTCCCGCAGCCTGGTCACGGTGGTCGGCGTGGTGGTCCTCCTGATCGCAGCGATCGCTTTCGCCAACCGGGGGGACGGCGACTCGTCCTCTTCGGCGGACAGCTCCTCGGGCAAACCGGACTCGACGGCGACGGCCCCCTCCGGCCAGCGCCCCGTCAAGTCCAAGTCGGCCGCCGGCATCCCCTCGGGCTTCGCCCAGGACCAGGAGGGAGCGGAGAGCGCCGCGGCGAACTACGCCGTCGCACTGGTCTCGGCCGACATCCTCAAGCCGGCACGGCGGCCCGAGATCGTCCGTCAGGTGTTCGACGCCGACAAGGCCTCCGAGCTGGAGAGAAACCTCGACCAGGTCTACAGCAAGGCGTTCCTGGAGAAGGTCGGCCTCGACGCGAACGGCGAGGCACCCAAGGGCAGCACCTACGTCTCCCGCACGATGCCGGTCGGCACCAAGGTCACCGACTACTCGGGCAACACCGCCACGATCGAGGTCTGGTGCACCGGTGTGTTCGGGATGACGGGGGAGAGCTCACAGGACCCGGTCACCAACGACTGGTTCACCATGACCCTCCAGCTGCGCTGGACCGACGGCGACTGGAAGGTCGACAGCTTCTCCCAGAAGGAAGGCCCCGCGCCGGTCAACGGCGACAACAGGGTGTCGACGTCGGAGGCCATCTCGAAGGCCGTCGAGGAGTTCGGAGGGTTCACTTATGCCCGGTAGCCCGCGCCGCTCAGTCAAGGTCGCCGCAACCCTCACCGCCGTGCAGACCGCCCTGGTCCTGTTCGCCACCCGGGCCACAGCCGCTCCCACACCCTCGCCCTCCCCCAGCCCCAGCAACGACAACTGCTCCCTGCTCTCCGGCCGGGCCCTGGAAATCTGCGAAGGCGACACCGGCAACGGAAGCGGCAGCGGTACCTCCCGGCTGAACCCCACCTCCACCCTCGACCCCCTCTCCTCCCTCGCCAAGGGCTGCGCCGACGCCGCCTCCTGGACCGTCGACAAGCTCAGCGACGCCGTGAAGGAGACCGCCAACGTCGACTTCACCAACCCCAAGTTCCTCCAGCAGTACGCCGTCGTCTTCGCCGCCTCGACGATCCTCACGCTCCTGCTCTGGCTCCTGGCCGTCGCCAAGCGAGCCGTCCGCGGCGTCCCCCTGACCACCGCCCTGTCCGAAGCCATCGGCTTCCTGTGGCTCACGGTGCTGGCCTCCGCCTTCACCCCGCTGATCCTCTACACCGTCGTATCGGCCACCGACGGCGTCACCGAGGTCCTCGCCAAAGCCACCGGCGACCAGACCGACGCGTTCTTCGGCACCTTCTCCGAAGCCCTCAAGAAGGGCGAGGACATCGGAGGCGGCCCGATCATGCTGATCGTCGTCTCCCTGGTCAGCATCCTCGCCGCCGGAGTCCTCTGGCTGGAGCTCGTCATCAGGGCCGCGCTCCTCTACGTCGGCGCCCTCCTCGGCACCGTCGTCTACGCCGGCCTCGTCGACAAGAACCTGTGGGGCCACGTCCGCCGCTGGGCCGGCATCATGATCGCGGTCATCCTCATCAAACCGGTGATCGTCATCGTCCTCGGCCTCGCCGGCGCGCTCTCCGCCGACGACGGCCCGAACGCCTTCTCCGCCGTCGTCTCCGGCCTCGCCATCATCCTGCTCGCCATCTTCGCCAGCGCGATGATCTACCGCTTCGTCCCCGGCTTCGGCGACGAGATCGCCGGCTCCCGCAACAACCGCCTCATGCAGGGCGCCGAAGGCAAGGCCGCCGCCGTCATCAGCTCCCCGGCGTCCCTCGTCGCGCAGGGCATCAAGACCCACAGCTCCCGCGCCGACAACAACGGCGGAGGCAGCCAGTCCTCCGCACCCCGCCCCAGCAACCCCGCCTCCGGCGGCGTCGCCGCGCACAGCGCGCGCACCTCGAACGGCGGCGGCGGATCTGTCCCCTCCGCCGCACCCGCCCCCCGTTCGAGCAGCCCCGTCAACACTCCCCACGCCAGCAACACCCGCAACAGCAGCAACAACCGCACGGGAGGTGAAGGGCGTTGACGACCGAGTCCCACGTGTCCCATCCGGTCACGCCCCGCCGGACGTATCTGATCGGCCGTGCCCGGCCGAACGCGATCATCGGCCGCAACCGCGAGACCGGCGAGATCGCCCTGATCGTCGTGGGCGCGTTCCTCGGCATGATGTGCGGGCTCCTCGTCCCGGTCCTGTCACTGCGCATCGTGCTGCTCGCCGGGTTCCCGATGCTGGCGCTGGCCGCGGTGTACGTGCCGTACAAGCACCGCACCTTCTACAAGTGGTTCGAGATCAACCGCAGCTACAAGCGGACCCTCAAGCAGGGCACCACCTACCGCTCCACCGCGATCGAGGCCGGCACCCGGCTGGACGGCAAGGAGATCGAGGTCGGCCCGCCCC
The DNA here is from genome assembly GCF_042262425.1 of Streptomyces sp. NPDC056373. Lineage (NCBI taxonomy): Bacteria > Bacillati > Actinomycetota > Actinomycetes > Kitasatosporales > Streptomycetaceae > Streptomyces > Streptomyces sp. NPDC056373. The sequence goes on along the minus strand of NZ_JBHJPX010000017.1, from coordinate 7,091 downwards.
CGGGCATCGGCCGCATCACCTGGCTGGCCGCCCCCTTCGGCCCCGACGAGATCGCCGTGCTCCTGCACGCCGACCGCAAGACCGTCACCGCCGCCATCGAGATCGAGGGCCCCGGCGTCGGCCTGCGCGACAGCGAGGACCAGGAAGCACTCGTCGACCGCTTCGGCACCCTCCTCAAGCACGTGGCCAACGGCGACGGCTTCGTCACCCGCATCCAGATGCTGGCCCGAACCCTCCCGGCCGACCCGGACGCCCACGCCAAGGACGTCGCCGTCCGCGGCGACGACAAGGCCCTGCCGTGGCTCCAGGACTCCTACGACCAGCTCCAGTCGATGGTGTCCACCAGCAGCGAGCAGCACCGCGCCTACCTCGTCGCCTGCATGCACTACACCCGCGAACTCGCCGCCGAGGCCAACGCGATGGCCCGGGCCGCCCGCGCCCACGGCGGCAAGGTCGACCGGGACGCCGGACTCGCCGTCGTCATGGCCCGCGAGCTCACCGACATCTGCTCGCGCCTGCAGGAAGCCGACATCCGTGTCCGCCAGCCCCTCGGCCAGGGACGGCTGTCCTCGCTGATCCACTCCATGTACGACCCGGACCACCCCATCGACCACATCCAGGCGATGACCAAGCGCAACGCCTGGCCGGCCGAACTGGACGCCATGGAGCCCACCTACCTCCAGGCCAAGACCCGCGAGTCCTCCACCCGCGCCCCCTGGTGCCACGCCACCGCCTGGGTGAAGGAGTGGCCGATGACCCCCGTCGGCGTCAACTTCCTCGCCCCGCTCCTCGTCCACACCCCGGACGTCATCCGCACGGTCGCCGTCACCATGGACCTCGAACCCACCGAGGTCGCCATCGAGCGCATGCTCACCGAGAAGACCAACGACGAGGCCGAGGCGTCCCGCGCCGCCAAGATGAACCGCACCGTCGACCCGCGCGACGTCGCCGCCCACTCCCGGCTCGACCAGCGCGGCGAGGACCTCGCCAGCGGCGCCGCCGGCGTCAACCTCGTCGGCTACATCACCGTCAGCTCCCGCTCCCCCGACGCCCTCGCCCGCGACAAGCGGACGATAAGGGCCTCGGCGGGAAAGTCGTACCTCAAGCTGGAATGGTGCGACCGCGAGCACCACCGCGCCTTCGTGAACACCCTTCCCTTCGCCACCGGCATTCGGAGGTAGGACCTGATGCGGGACCCGCTGTCCGTCCTCACCGACGCCTTCACCTCCTTCCTCTTCGGGAAGGTCGAGACGACCAGGCTCCCGGTGCGCACGTCCACGGGCCAGGCCCAGGCGGTCTACCTCCCGACCGCCGCCCCCGGCCTCGGCGACTCCGGCGTCATCATCGGCCGCGAGGTGTACTCCGGAAAGGGCTACATCTACGACCCCTTCCAGCTCTACGGCCAACAGCTCCCGGCCCCCCACTGGCTCGTCCTCGGCGAGTCCGGCAACGGCAAGTCGGCGCTGGAGAAGACGTACGTGCTGCGCCAGCTCCGCTTCCGCGACCGCCAGGTCGTCGTCCTGGACGCCCAGGGCGAGGACGGCGTCGGCGAGTGGAACCTCATCGCCGAGGAGCTGGGCATAACCCCCATCCGTCTGGACCCGACGGCGGCCCTGGACATGGGCATCCGCCTCAACCCGCTCGACCCCGCGATCACCACGACGGGCCAGCTCGCGCTGCTCCGCACGATCATCGAGGTCGCCATGGGGCACGGCCTGGACGAACGCTCCGGCTTCGCCCTCAAGGTCGCCCACGCCTACGTCAACGAGACCATCGTCGACCGCCAGCCGGTCCTGACCGACATCGTCGAGCAGCTGCGCCACCCCGAACCCGAGTCGGCCGAGGCGATGAACGTCGCCATAGACGACGTACGGGCCTGGGGCCTCGACGTCGCCCTGGTCCTGGACCGCCTGGTCGACGGTGACCTGCGCGGCATGTTCGACGGCCCCACCACCGTCGGCATCGACCTCGACGCCCCGCTCATCGTCTTCGACCTGTCCCACATCGACCGCAACTCCATCGCCATGCCCATCCTCATGGCGATCGTCGGCGTGTGGCTGGAGCACACCTGGATCCGCCCCGACCGGAAGAAGCGCATCTTCCTCGTCGAGGAGGCCTGGCACATCATCAACAGCCCCTTCGTCGCCCAGCTGTTCCAGCGCCTGCTGAAGTTCGGCCGACGCCTGGGCCTGTCCTTCGTGGCGGTCGTCCACCACCTGTCGGACGTCGTGGACGGAGCCGCCGCCAAGGAAGCGGCGGCGATCCTCAAGATGGCCTCCACCAGGACGATCTACGCCCAGAAGGCGGACGAGGCGAGGGCGACGGGACGGGTGCTCGGGCTGCCCAGGTGGGCGGTCGAGATCATCCCGACCCTCACCCCCGGCATCGCCGTCTGGGACGTCAACGGCAACGTCCAGGTCGTCAAACACCTGATCACCGAGACCGAACGCCCCCTGGTCTTCACCGACCGCGCGATGACCGAGTCCTCCCACGACCTCACGGACGACGCCCTGCACGCCGCCGAACTCGAGGCGGAGGAACGGGCCGCGGCCTTCGTGGAGCACCATCTGGGCGACTCCGAATCAACGGTGGCGTAGACGGCAGGGGAGGACGCGTGAGACCGGACGACCGTCACGACCGGCGGGCCGGCCAGGGAGGCATCCCCGACGGCCTGCTGATCGGCATACTCGCGTTCCTCCTCGGCATGACCCTGCTGGTGTGGACGGCCACCGGCCTCGCCGCCTGGTTCGCCCACGGCTCCTGGCCGTCCGGCGTCACCTTCGCCCGCACACCCCTGGCCATGCGCGACCTCGTCGCCCGGCCCCACGACATCCCCGGCGCCTGGCCCGGCACACCCCCCGCCGAACTCTCCGGCTACGGCCTGTTCTGGGGCCTGCTCATCGGCCAGCTGATGATCCTCGTCGTCGTGACGGTGTTCGTGATGGGCACCCTGGCCCGCTGGCGGGCGGTGCGGGCGAGGAACCGGGAGGGAAGGGCGACAGCGGCTCAGAAGCCGACAGTGTCCGGTGCACCGGCCCGGGGAGTCACCACGTACGAGGCACACGAACCCGCACAGCACGAGCTCCGGGCCCCTACACAGCACCACGGCCCCACGCCGACCCGGCACGAGGTCCCGGGCGAGGGACAGCACCACGGCCTCACGTCGGCCCGACACGAGGCCCCGGCACCGGGACAGCACCACGGATCCCTCTCGGCTCAGCACGAGGTCCCGACCCCTCGCCGCTCGCCCTACGACCCCGCGAGCCTTCAGGACTCCACGGCGAGCCCCGTCGGCTCCACGGCAAGCCTCCTGGACTCCACGCCCAGCCCGGCCGGCTCCCCCCGGTCGGCGATCGTCCCCGCGGCCCCGGCGTCTCCGTTCGGGCAGGAACGGGTGGGCGGGTGGGCGAAAATCCTCGTGGCCCCGAGGGAAACCCGCCAAGCCACCGCCGGCCAGGCCGTACGCGACGCGGAGGGCCCCGCCCTGGTCGTCACCTCGAACCCCACCCTCTGGCAGGAAACCAAAGACGCCAGAGCCAAACTGGGCCCCACCCACCTCTACGACCCCACCCACCTCTGCGACACCCCCTCCCGGCTCCACTGGTCCCCCACCACCGGCTGCGAGGACAAGGCGACGGCAGCCCAACGCGCCACCGCCCTCCTCACCCCCGTCCGCCCCACGGCCAAACTCGACCAGGCCCTCAGCGACACGGCCACCACCCTCCTGCGGAGCTACCTGCACGCCGCGGCGATCGACGGCCGCACCCTCCGCCACGTCCACCGCTGGTCCCAGGGCACCCAGATCCAGGACGCCGTACGCATCCTCCGCACCAACCCCAAGGCGGCCCCCGGCTCCGCGGGCGAACTCGAAGGCGCCCTCACGGCCCACCCCGAACGCCGTGACATGGCCCAGCAGCTGACGACCCGTGCCCTCGCCGCCCTCTCCACGGTCAACGTCCGCGAAGCCTGCACTCCCAACCGAAATGATGCCCTCGCCTTGGATTCCTTCGTCCACGAAGGGGGCACGCTTTATGTGGTGGGGGAATCCATCGAGGACCCCAGGACCAACCCGGGCGCGATGCCCTTCCTGACGGCCCTCGTCTCGAGCGTGGTCGAGCGCGGCCGGCACATGGCCGAACGGTCATCGGCCGGTCGCCTCGACCCACCAATGACGCTCGTCCTGGACGACGTCGCGGCCGTGGCCCCGCTTCCCCAGCTGCCGGAGCTGCTGGCCACCGGAGCGGACCGGGGCATGCCGACCCTGGCCCTGCTCCGGTCCCGCGAACAGGGCCGCGCCCGCTGGCCGCACGACGAACTCCCGGTCTGAGCCCCCACCCTCAACAGGCCCACCACGAACCGGCCCACCCGAACAGGCGCACCACGAAACAGGCCCACCCCGAAAAAGCCCCCCAACAGGCTCACTCCCGCTCGAGCACGAACTCCAGCTCCCGCTCCCCCGCGTCCCCGAGCGGCACGATCACTCCGCTCGGCAGGAACCCAGCCCGCCGGTAGAACCGCTGCGCCCGCCCGTTCTCCTCGTGCACGATGAGCCGCACCCGCTCGAGCCCCTGAGCCCACGACCACTCCAGCGCCGCGTCGAACAGCACCTCCGTCAGCCCGCTCCCGCGCTCCTCCGGCCGCACGAACACGCCGACCACATGGCCCTGCTTCCGCTCCACCGGAAACCCGGCCCAGTCGGACGTCCCCGGTTCCTCCACGAGCACGGTCAGCGTCCCCACCCACTGCCCGTCCGGCCCCTCGGCGATGATCTGCTGCGCCCTGTCCATCCCCTCGGCGGCCCCCGCCGTCCGCTCCTGCCAGAAGGAGTCCGGCCGGGCCACGGCCTCCTCGTACGTCTCCAGGAAGGCCAGATGCGCCACCGGGTCCCGCAGCGCCACGAGCCGCAGCTCCTTCGCCGCAGGCCACTCATCGGCACGAACGGACCGGATCACATAGCTCATGCAGGCCACGGTAGTACCCGGGTACGACCCCCCTCACCCCGGTTACCCCACCGGTCCGACGCCGCCCGGCACCGGATCCCGCACGATGGATGCCGTGACGGACAACCGGGCGCCGGAGCCCCTCACCGAGTACGCCCACCGCCTCACCCGCAGGGTGCGCGCCTTCGACCGACGCCACCCGCTGCTGTGGGACCTGCACTTCACCGCCTTCTGGGTGACAGCCGCCCTGATCGACTACGCCGGCGGCGGCTGGCGCCACAACGCCCACAGTCTCGACGTGCCCGGCTGGCTGCTCCTGACCATGAGCCTCGGCCTCTCGGCCCCTCTCGTCCTGCGCCGTACCCACCCCGGGGCCGCCCTGGCCGTCACGATCCCCTTCGCCGTCGCCAACGCCTGGACGGGCGCGGCCCTCCAAGCGGCCCTGCTGCAGCTGGTCCTCGTCTACCATCTCGCCCTGCGCCGCCCCCTGCGCGACCTGTGGTGGGCGACGGCCCTGGTCCTCGCCCCGGTCCTGGTGTCGGCAGCCCGCCACGGGGAGGGCACCTGGGACCAGCAGATCGGCTCCCACCTGATGTCCGTCACGGTGGCCGTCCTCATCGGTGTCACGGTCCGCACCCGCCGCGGCCACACGGAGGCGCTGGAGGACCGTGCCCGCCGCCTGGAGACCGAACGCGACCAGCAGGCACAGCTCGCCACCGCCGCCGAACGTGCCCGCATCGCCCGCGAGATGCATGACATCATCGGCCACAACCTGTCCGTCATCACCGGCCTCGCCGACGGCGGCCGCTATGCCGCCGCCAAGTCACCGGAACGCGCCGCCCAGGCTCTCGACGCCATCGCCGGCACCAGCCGTCAGGCCCTCACCGAACTCCGCCGCCTCCTCGACGTCCTGCGCGAGGAGGAGACGGACCAGCCCGACCTGTCCCCCCAGCCCGGCCTCACCGACCTCGACGGGCTCCTCGACGGAGTGCGCTCCGCGGGCCTCCCCGTCAGCACCACCGTCGACGGCAGCCCCACTCTCCCTCCGGGCCGCCAGCTCACCGTCTACCGCGTCGTCCAGGAAGCCCTCACCAACACCCTCAAGCACGGCGGCCCCGACGCCACCGCCTCGATAGAGCTCTCCTACGAGGAGAGGGCCTCCGTCACCGTCACGATCACGGACACGGGCCACGGCCACCCTGCCGACGGGCCCGAAAGCGACCGCGGTGGCCGGGGACTTCCCGGAATGCGCGAGCGAACGGCCCTGTACGGCGGCACACTTGAGGCCGGCCCGCGCCCCCACCCCGAGCGGGGCTGGCGCGTCCGTCTACACCTCCCGGAGGAATCCCCGCAGTGACCACGGTCCTGATCGCCGACGACCAGCCCCTTCAGCGTTTCGGCTCCCGCATGCTGCTGGAGAGCCAGGACGACATGACGGTCGTGGGCGAGGCGACGAACGGCAGCGAAGCCGTGCGCATGGCCGCCGAGCTCCACCCCGACGTCGTCCTCATGGACGTCCGCATGCCCGGCCTGGACGGCATCGAGGCGACGCGCCGCATCACCGCCGCCGGCGACCGAACCCGCATCCTGATCGTCACCACCTTCGATCTGGACGAGTACGCCTATGCCGGCCTCCGCTCGGGCGCCTCCGGTTTCCTCGTCAAGGATGCCCAGCCCGAGGAGCTCCTCGCCGGTATCCGCGCGGTGGCCACCGGCGACGCGGTCGTCGCTCCCAGCCTGACCCGCCGCCTCCTGGACGCCTACGTCCATCACCTCCCGGCCGGCCCCGGCACGGAGGCCGGCACACAGGAGGACGCCCGCCTGGCCTCCCTCACCGATCGGGAACGCGAAATCCTCACGGTCGTCGGCCAGGGCTGGACGAACACGGAGATAGCCACGCGGCTTCATCTCGCCGAGTCGACGGTGAAGACCCACGTGGGCCGCATTCTCGCGAAGACCGGATCCCGTGACCGCATTCAGGCAGTCATTCTGGCGTACGACGCGAAGCTGGTTCAGCCGTCGTAAAGGTCCTGAAACGCAGAAAACCCCCGCATCCGAAGATGCGGGGGTTTTCCCAAAAATTGTTCGGCGGCGTCCTACTCTCCCACAGGGTCCCCCCTGCAGTACCATCGGCGCTGAAAGGCTTAGCTT